>JAGARO010000009.1 GCA_017622215.1 Clostridia bacterium | reverse complement strand
CTGAGCCAGGATCAAACTCTCGAAAAAATTTCCGAAAATTGATTAGCTCAATTTTGAATACTAACGTTTTTTGTAAAGTTCGTTAAAACCTTTGGAATTGACAAGGTTCCAATCCAATACAGATTTCACCTTGTGCAATTGTCGTAATATCTTTATTCTTAAAGTATATTACCGCTTTATCACTGTTTACTTTTCAAACATCACTCACTGTCTTGCGACAGCTTTAACAGTATATCACGATTTTTCAGCCTTGTCAATACTTTTTTAGAAAAATTTTTCAAAAAATTCAAATATTTTCAAACCTTGTCGAAAATCGCGACAACTCTGTTATTATATACTAATATTATTGGTTTGTCAATAGTTTTCTATTAAAAAATATAGAAAACTATTGACATTTTTTCGACTATTCTTCTTCGATTGTAATTCTGTGTTCAGCAGCGAACTTTCTGAGCTGTTCTTTATACATTTCCCATTCTTTCTCATTCTTTGACTTATAGAAAACTACAGGGAAACCGCAGCCTGTTGCCTTAATTTCAATCTGTTCTGAATCATATTCAAAAAACATAAATTTTCTTTCTTTACACTTTCTGAAATAAATTCTTGTTACATTGCTTGCATTGAATGTAACTCTTGCACTTGATGCCTGACCTGTCTGACTTGTGTAGTCAACAACTGCCATAAACTGTGTTCTGTCAAAATTAAAATCAGCCTTACTCATTTTTATTCCTCCTTAAAATAACCCCGGGATATTTAATCCACCGGTTAATTTACTCATTTCACTTGCAGAGCTTTCGTCTGCCATTCTCAATGCTTCATTTACCGCTGCAATTACAAGGTCTTCAAGCATTTCTACATCATCAGGGTCAACTGCCTCAGGCTTAATAACAAGCTCATCAATTTCCTTTTTGCCGTTTACAGTTACTGTTACTGCACCGCCGCCTGATGTTGCTGTGTACATCTTTTCCTCAAGCTCTTCCTGCATCTTGAGCATCTGCTCCTGCATTTTCTGAGCCTGTTTCATCATCTGGTTCATATTTGGCATTCCGCCACCCATTCCTCTTGGGAATCCGCCCTTTGCCATATTATCACTCCTCGTCAATTATGGTAATCACATCTCCAAGACTTTCTTTCTTCATAAGCAAGTCTGAAATTGTGCTTTCCCTCTTTCTTTCTTCGCCCTCCCGGAGCACTTCAACCCCAAGAGGTCTGCCTTCAACCGCTGTGAAAACATTTGCAAAATACTGTTTTCCCTCTGCTGTTGAAACTTTATCATAGGCAAGTTTATTTCCTATATATATAACAACTATATCTCCGTCAAGTTCTGCTCTTGCCGAGAACATATATGTATATAGCTTTTTGCTTTCAAGTTTGATTGAGTCAAGAGCCTTTTTCCAGTTCTTCCACTCCTGACCGCCTGTCAAGCTTTTCTCAAGCTTTACTTCAGGCTCTGCTGTCTTTTTAGCCTTACTTTCAGTTACATCAGGAGCTTTCGCTGTTTCAACAAAAGCACCGTTTTTAACCCTGTTTTCAAGCTTTTCAAGTCTTGTTCTCAATGCATCAATTTCCGATGAATATTCAGGGTTGCATAGCTTTACAACTGCAATTTCCGCCCCGATTTGCGGGTTTGACATATGCTTTGCACTGCCGTAGCATTCCCCTAAAGTGCGGATTGAATACATTATTCTTTCCTTGGAAAAGCCCTCTGCAATCTCATTCATTTGTTTTATTTTCTCTGCAGATTTTTCAATAATCTCATCAGGAGAATCTGTGGTTTTGCAAATCAGAAGATTGCGAAAAAGCGTTGTGAGATCATCAAGAAAGCTCATTGAGTCCTTACCCATATCCAAAAACCCGATTGATTCTTTAAGAGCGTCGGAAGTATTATCCTCCGAAATGGATTTTGCAATTTTATAAAGAACTGTTTCGTCAACAATCCCTACAATATCAACTATATCAGCATATTTAAGCTCAGGTCTGAAGGCTCTGCACTGGTCGAGAATGCTTAATGCATCTCGCATCGAGCCGTTTCCAAGCTCAGCTACAAGCTCAATTGCATCAGGAGTGATTTTTATCTCCTCTGCCTGTGCAATTTTACTTAATCTTCTTGCAATATCGTCATTTGTAATTCTCCTGAAGTCATATCTCTGACACCTGGAGAGAATTGTTATCGGGAAACGGTTTGGTTCTGTTGACGCAAGAACAAAAATTGCGTGAGCAGGAGGCTCTTCGAGAGTCTTAAGAAGAGCGTTGAATGCGCTTTCTGTAAGCATATGAGCCTCGTCAATTATATATACTTTATATTTACAGTGAGCAGGGGCATAAATTACCTCGTCCCTGATTTCACGGATATTATCTACACCGTTATTACTTGCAGCATCAATTTCGTACACATCGAGAATTGAGCCGTCAATTATGCCCTTACAGGTAGGGCATTCGTTACATGGATTTCCATCCTGTGGGTTTTCACAGTTTAAGGCACGGGCAAAAATTTTCGCTGTGGAAGTTTTTCCCGTTCCTCTTGTGCCACAGAAAAGATAGGCGTGGCCTACACGATTTGTCGTTATGCTGTTTTTAAGAGAGTCAACGACGTGGGACTGTCCCACTACGTCTTCAAACTTTACAGGTCGCCATTTACGGTAAAGAGCTTTGTATTCAGACAAATTTTTCACCACACCTTATAAAAAAATAGCTATGTGCTTGAGTTTGAAATAAACAAAATCGTTGTTACTCTGGCAGTTAGCTCAGGCACGGCACCCCTGCAACACATCGAAAAGAACTGCTTAATGCTGCTGCATTCCTGCCCTGACATGGTTCACAGGTTCCGATTGCGCAGGACCGCACCGTCAACACCACTTACCAAAGTCAATCCAATCCTGTTAATCCCTCAGCTCAAGTTTTCATCCCCTCTATAGTGGGTTTAGGGTTACAAGAGACCACTAATCTCCCGATTTAACATAGCACTTTATTATATCACGGAAGGAATTGTTTGTCAACTTTAATTAAAAGTCAATAGCAGCGTAATTTTTGAGGTTGGTTTACAGTCCGGAGAACGAAGTTAGATGGGGTAGTGCGGCAGACGAGGGTGGCGGGGCGAGGGTGGCAAACAAAACTTTTGCAATTGGTTCACAGCACATGTGCCAGCAGGTAGAGAGGGCAGGGGCAGTGAGGATTAATGAAGGGGATTGGTTTACCGTTCAGAGATGACGGAATCAGGGAGTGGTAAAGCAAAACTTTAAATTAGGTTCACGGCACCTTACTCCGCAGTTTTTTGTTTACACCGAGCCTGTGTGGGCTGAAATTTTTGAGGTAGGTTTGCAAACCGGAGAACAAAGTT
>JAGARO010000008.1 GCA_017622215.1 Clostridia bacterium | reverse complement strand
TCTCCTTGCAGTCTAAATGGTGATGGATGCAATAGATAGGAGGTAATGTGCAGCGGCGGATAGGAAGGACTTTTTCAATTAGTTCACGGCACCTTACTCCGCAGTTTTTTTTACACCGAGCCTATGTGGGCTGAAATTTTCGAGGTTGGTTTGCAAACCGGAGAACGAAGTTAGATGGGGTAGTGCGGCGGGGGCGAGGTTAGGTTTTTTAGGTTTGTTTCACGTCACCTCACTCCGCAGTTTTTTTGTTTACACCGAGCCTGTGGGGGCTGAAATTTTCGAGGTTGGTTTGCAGCCCGGAGAACGAAGTTAGATGGGGTAGTGCGGCGGGGCAAGGGTGGCAAACAAAACTTTTGCAATTGGTTCACAGCACATGTGCCAGCAGGTAGAGAGGGCAGGGGCAGTGAGGATTAATGAAGGGGATTGGTTTACCGTTCAGAGATGACGGAATCAGGGAGTGGCAAAGCAAAACTTTGAATTAGGTTCACAGCACATGCGCCAGTAGTTAGAGAGGGCAGGGTCGAGAGAATTTATAAATATGTTAGCAGTTCAAGTAGAAAGTTAGACAAGGGGGGAATCGTTTAAGGAGGAGTGTATGTAGGACAAAAAATAAAAATGGGCGAAAAAAAAGAACACCGGAAATCCGGTGTTCTTTTAATAAGCTTTAACTTAGAATTAGTCAGCTAATTCGTAGTCATCTTCACCTGCAATGAGGAAGATCATGTCTACATCGCCTTCATCTGTGAATGTAGCAATAATCTGTGTGAATACGTTAGCAGCTGTGAATTCAGCTTCTGAATCATTTGTAAGTTCAACTGTTACATCAGCTACGTCCTTACCATCGTATTCATCTTCTTCATCGTCGATTTCGATTGTGAGATCCTTATCCCAGAGGATATCGTTAGCAGAAGCTTCTGTAACCTTGATACCATCCTTGTTTCTGCCTGTTGCTTCAACGAGGTAGATTCTTCTAGCCTTGTCAAACTTAACAACTTCTGGATCTTCATCTTCGTCATAGAGGATGTGAACCTTGCTGCCGCTCTTGTAGTAAGCGTAACCAGCGAGCATGTATTCAGCATCTTCAACGATAGCGCCATCTGTAAATACAGGAGCATAACCATCGTTGTATCTTACAACGTTCAAATCGCATACAATGTTTGTGATAACATCTTCAGCGTTAATCTTAACCTTTACAACGTCACCGATAGCAACATCTTCTTCGATTGCGTCATAAACTTCAGATGTTGTCTTGTATGTAGCCTTTTCGCCCTTGAACATGAGTGTGAGTTCGAAGATGTCTTCTTCGTCTTCGTTTTCTGTTTCTTCAACATCTGTAATGATAGCGTATTCAGCCTTAGAAGCAATCATCATGTCGAGACCAGCTGTAACGATGATGTCAGCATCAGCGTCTGTATCAGCTGTAGCGTAGAGGTCTACTACATATTCATCTTCATCAACGAAATCTGCAATTGTTGTAGCAAATGATTCGTCAAGGTCTTCAACGTTGATTGAGAATACAACTGCGTTAGCATCGATATCCTTGTTACCAAATGCCTTATCTTCAGCAGACCATTCCTTTTCGAATGATGTTACATATTCAAAGTTGTTATCTTCGTTAGCTGTGTAGAGCTTAGCAACCTTGTCGTTTGTAAGTGTAAACTTAACAACATCATCTACGAGAGCATCAAGAGCAGCCTTAGCCGCATCAGAATCTTCATCGAGTTCTCCAGCTAATTCGCCGTCAATCTTGAATGTGTTAGCCATAGCATATGTCTTAACACCATCAACAGTTAAGAACTTAATTTCGATGCCGTCCTTGCCCCACTTATCTTCGTCGATTTCAGAAACTTCGAGAACGTAAGCAATCTTACCGAGGTCAGCTGTACCTACGAAGTAAACGATTTCGCCGAACTTGTCGAGGTAGAATGTGCCTTCGTAACCATTCTTAAGCTTAGCATAGTCATCTTCAGATACGCCAGCAGCTACATTGTAGTATTCGCCGTCAATCTTGTATGCCTTGCCGCTTTCTGAATCGTCAGCAGCCTTTGTACCAGAAACTGTACCTTCGATTGTCTTTGTAAGAACTTCGATAACCTTGAGAGCTTCGTTACCTGTTACAGCAACAACATCGTTTTCAACGAGGTCTGCAGCTTCAATGATTTCGCCATTCTTCTTAATTACAACCTTCATATCATCGTCAGCGTACTTGATTGGGCTGATGATGTTCTTGAAGTTAATCTTTGTAGCAGTAACGTCTTCAACAACGTCTGTTACAACTGTGTTAACGAGAACTACTTCGTAACCAGCTGTCTTTGCGTTATCGATAACTGTAACTGTACCGTTAACATCTTCATAATCTTCTGGATCGATATCGTCAACAACGTCGCCGTCAACAATAATAACAAACTCTTCAGCTAAGTTGATGTTTGTCTTCTTGTCAGCGCCGTTCTTGTAGTATCTAACCTTTTCGCTGTCTGCAACTACTGGGTCAGCGAGGTTTTCGATTGAGAATGCGATTTCAGCAGCTCTGCTTGAGTCAGGAACAACTGTGATAATATCCCATTCGTCATCTTCATTTTCATGAACGTAAGCGAGAACTGAACGTGAAACGTAATCAGCAGCGTCTGTACCAGCAATGTTGAATACTGTTGGTTCTACTTCATATACGTCTTCTTCAACTTCTACAGCTTCAGCCCATGAACGAACTGTTGCGTTAGCTGATTCAAATGTATCTGTAACTACGATACCTACCTTTTCAACATCATCGATGTTGTATGGGTATGCTGTACCAGCTGTGAATGGTGTGTATGTAACTACACCCTTGATTTTAACAACATTGAGGTATTCGCTCATTAATGTCTTATAATCATAGTAGCCGTTTCCATCATACTTAATGAATTCGCCTGTACCGTCTGAGTTCCATGTGAACTGGTCAACGAGTGGTGTGTCAATTGCGTTAGCGAGGAGCTGTGCAATTGTACCTCTGTTAGCAAATGTACCCTGAACAGCGTTCTTTACGTCTGTTGTAACGCCTGACTGGATAGCAGCAGCGATAAAGCCACCTGGGTAACCACCCTTACCAGCAGCAACAACTTCGTAACCGAGTGCTCTCATGATCATTGTAACAGCTTCTTCGTATAATACGTTGTTTTCAGGACCAAATGTGCCGTCGCCATAGCCCTTAACTACGTTAGATGAGCTAGCCCAACCAACGAAGCCTGAAGCCCAGTGTGAAGCAGGAACATCTGTGAAAGATGTAGCCATCTGGTTCTTTGCTGTTTCGCCAATGCCTAATACACGAGCGATAAGAGCTGTCATTTCAGCTCTAGTTACGTTCTGATCAGCTTTGTATTCGCCATCTTCGTAACCTTCAACAATGTTTAACTTGGATAATGTTTCTACTGCTTCGTAGTAATCGCTATCTGCAGGAATATCTGTGTATGTAGCTGCGAAAGATACTGTTGTGAGTACCATAGCGAAAACTGCAACTAAAGCAATAATTCTCTTGAGATTTTTCATGTCTCAATTCCTCCTTAATAATATATATTTAATTTTTTTTACAAATTTGAATGCAGTTAAAGACGGACTATTCCCCTTTAACTTACCTTGATTATATACTATAATTTTTTATATGTCAACAGAAAATTTAATATGTAATAAAAATGTAACAATACTGATATTTTCTGTTAACACTAGGACAAAATTACAGCAAAAACGCCGTATTTACAGGGTTTTTGACGCAAAAACCCATAGACCGACCTGTATATTTTAATACTTTCCGGCTATTCTGTCAAGGTATTTTTATTAATTTTTTTAATTTTTTTTAATTCAAAAAGGAGTTTCTTCCTTATTAATATATATTATATATAATATAACATAGTGATTTCCAACAGTCAATATTTATACCATTTTTTCTTCCAAACCACTTGAAATATCATTTTTTATGTGATATACTGTGTTTTGTCGGGCCGGTGTGGTGGAATTGGCAGACGCGCGGGACTCAAAATCCCGTGATGGCAACATCGTGTGGGTTCGACCCCCACCACCGGCACCAGAAAAAGACATCCAATCGGATGTCTTTTTCAGTATATATTTGCCTTTGGCAAGTTATATTGCTACGCAGCTATATTCGGCTTGTGCCGAGTGATATTGTGCTTCGCACAGTTCAAAGGCAAATATAATATCACTGAAACCGAAAGGTTTCAATATCACTCCAACGAAGTTGGAATATCACTTAAACATAAATATCTCTATAGTTCTGCTCTCTCATAATAAAAGCACTCATTCTGAGTGCTTTTTTGTTTTAGAACAAAATTATTATAAACTGGGACACCAGGACTACCGCTATCAGGGCGATTGGGTAGGTTGCAGCGTAGGCATAGGTTACATCCTCTGTGCCTGCTACATCCATCAGCGTTCCCAGAGCCGGAGTACTTGTCATTCCGCCTGTGATTGCGCCTAAAATATTAAGCATATCCATTTTCAACACATATTTTGCGAAAAGATAGCCTGTAATAAGTGGGAGAGTTGTCATTATCATACCGTAAACAAAGTACATCGGGTCGAAATTTGCCGAAAACTCTGCTCCGCCAGGGATTCCTGCGCCTATCAGGAAGAAAACCAGTCCTAATTCCCTGAAAAGTCTTAAGGCATTGGCGTCAGGGCGTAAATTCAGCTTTCCAATTCTTCCGAAATGGCTTAAAACCAGGGCTGTCAGCATACAACCGCCTGTGGTTGTAAGAGAAAAACATGTTCCCTCAAGTCCCTCCGAGGACATCGGCACTCTTATTCTGCCCACTAATGCACCGATGAAAACTGCAAGGGCGAAAACTCCGATGCCGTTTTTATCAAGGTTTAACAGGTTTTTGTCTGTTTTTCGATTCGACAGATTATTTATTGCAATCTTCCGTCTTTCCTCTTCCATATCTGCCTTTGTAATTTTCGGTATCAGCTGGACAAAGAGCACCTTTGCGATTACGCCGTAAATATAAGCAATTCCATATCCCACGGAAACCAGGGACCTGTATTTTTCAAGGACTGTGGCTTTTGCCGCTGAAAAGGCAGGTGTAGAAGTCAGCGCCCCTGACATAAGACCTGAAATCATAGCTGTAAAGCCCTCTGCCTCCTTGATTGAACCGCCAAAACCTATTGTTCTTCCGATAAAAATACAGAGTACAGCTGACATTCCGCCGAGAAAAATCAAGGTAATTCCAAGAGCTACAAAAGATTTGCAATTTTTCTTCATATTTTCAATGAAATTCGGGCCTGCAATAAAACCGATTGAGGTTGCGAAAAAGCAAAGTCCCAATGTTTCAATTATTTCAAGGGCATTTTCAGCTAAAGTTACGTTATATGCGCCCTTTACAGAAAGCTGACTTTCCAGAGAGGGATAGAAAAAAGCTCCGAAAAGGAGCGCCATAACAAAAACTCCTGCGTCGCCTAAAGCTATTCCCTTAATTTTTACCCGTCCCAGCGCAAGTCCCGTGAAGATGACTGCGAAAAGGCAGAACATAAAGAAGCCGACCCCTGTTAGAGATACAACTCCGCCAAACAAGTTCATATAAAAACCTCTTTTCGGTTGTTTTCCTTATAATAAAACAAATTATATCACAAAAAAGTTGGGATTGCAACACAGTAAAAACTGTTTAGGTATTGAATTATAAATTTTATAATGCTATAATGGTTACAACTTTTATAATTTTAGTTTACAATTCCATGGAGATGATTAAAATGACAAAAAATGAAATATTTAAAAAAACAACCTCTATGATGGAGGCTGTGTATCATAATTCAAAAAAGGATACTGACAGCGTTTCTGTCACAAACTACTCAAACCTTGTCTATACAGACGAAGAAGGCAGGGAAATCTGGACCGAGGCATTCTCCGCAGCTATAAAGGAGAATGAACATATTCTTATTCCTGCAACAGATACGCCATACTACATAGACAAGCCTGTTTTAATCCCTTCTGACAGATACATTGAAGCAGAGGACGGAGCTTGTATCCGATTAAAAAAGGGCACAAAAACACTCCTTTTCAGAAACGAAAACAATGAAGACGGCACTCACAAAAAAGAAACTTTCCAGAATCCCGACAAAAACATCCATATTTACGGGGGAAAGTGGGAAGAAGAACATGAATCAAGAAAAGGCTACGGCAGT
Organism: Clostridia bacterium; assembly: GCA_017622215.1. GTDB lineage: Bacteria > Bacillota > Clostridia > Monoglobales > Monoglobaceae > RGIG8709. Next base: position 110,839 of record JAGARO010000008.1, on the reverse strand, counting down.
TCTGGAATGTACGACGAAAACAGAACTTTCTATGGCGTTTCTACCTGTATGTTTTTTAACAACATTGAAAATCTTATCCTTGAAAACCTCACATTCTCACACGCAGGCGGTTTCGGAATACAGATGGGAAACGTTAAAAATGTTGTAATTCGCAACATTAAATTTGAAAGCTGTTACGCAGACGGAATTCACATAAACGGAAACACAGAATGTATCTACATAAACCACGTTGAAGGCCATGTAGGAGACGACCTGGTTGCCCTCAATATGTATGATTGGCAGGATTCTTCTGTTGATTTCGGCCCAATTAAAACTGTATGGTGCGAAGACCTTAACTTATATCCTGAAAGTGGCTACAAGGCTATGCGAATTGAGCCTGGTACATACTATTACAACAACGGAGATGCTGTTGACTGCTCACTTAATGACGCAGTTATTAAGACTGTACGAGGAATTAAAACCTTCAAACTCTATTTCCAGACCCCTCGTTACAAACTTACTGAATCCCCCGAAAAAGGGGACGTAGGTTCAGGGGACAACATCTATTTTGAGGACATTGTAATTGATCTTACAGAGCCTATCGACAAGGTTCGCGAATATCTTGAGTCAGACCCTGTAACAGGCAGTATTGCAGGTTTTGAAATTGGTGCGAACATTGGAAATTTATACTTTGAAAACATTGACATCACTCTCCACAGAGACGAATTTCCCATGTCATTCTTAGCTTGTGTCGGCCCCAAATCAGTAAGAGCTTGGGAATCTGAATTTTTTGACCCATACATTAACTGCACAGTTGAAAATATCTATCTTAAAAACGTAAAGGTTAGCCCTGAAAATACCGAAAACTACATTCACGAAATAGTTTTTAACGACATCTACAATGATGGAACTGCCACAGGCAAAGGCACTATCAAAAACATTAAGTTATTAGACTAAAACTTAGGAGGCATATTATGTTTATTTATGCAGGAGATAAAAATATAAGATATACAGGACGCTGGAAAGAAGATGAACACCGTGCTGTTTCTACAGCACAGGGCAGTTACCTTGAATTTATGACTGACGCGTCTGAGTTCGTGCTTCACTTTGACACTACTGAAGTTGGCTACCCACGTCCTCATCTCTACGTAATTTTTGACGATACATACAAGGTTGAAACTCCTATTGACAGATATATGCGTTTTGAATTTGCTGACGGCAAGCCTCATCACGTAAAAATCATTTCAAAGGGTGCTATGGAAATGCAGTCAAGATGGTCTTGGCGTCTTGAAAGTGCATTTATCCTTGTTGGCATTGAAATCGACAGAGAGCTTCTCCCTCTCCCTGAAGACAACAGAAAAACTATTGAATTCGTAGGGGATTCCATTACAGAGGGTGTTGTTATCGACGAGAACAGACGCTTTCATACTGACGACCAGAAGGACAGACCTTTGCAGGACGACGCTACCGCAACCTACGCTTATCTTACAGCGCAAAACCTCAACTTAAGACCATACATTATGGGCTATGGTGCTGTCGGTGTAACACACGGGGGCTGTGGCTGGGTACCAAAGGCCTCCGAAGCTTATCCATTTAATTTCTCAGGCGCTCCTGTTACCTACAAAAGCCCTGACTATATTGTGTTCAATCACGGTACAAACGACAGATTTGCACCACTTGACCTTTTTGAAAAGGAATATATCGGCGCTTTAGACGTAATCCGTGAGAAAAATCCCACTTCAAAGCTTATCGCCCTTACTCCTTTCTGCGGTGTATTTGACGAGATTATTGAAAAAATCATCAAAGAATACAACGAGAAAAACAACACTGATATTTTCTATATCGGCACTAAAGGCTGGATTTCTCCTGAGCCTATTCACCCTGACAGAACAGGGCACAGAACTGTGGCAGAGAAGCTTTCAGCAATACTTAAAGAAAGATTTGGTTTATAATGGCAAAAGAAAATAAAATGGGCACTATGCCCATAAACAAATTACTTATTACAATGTCTGTGCCTATTATGATTTCAATGCTCATTCAGGCACTCTATAACGTGGTGGACAGTATATTCGTGTCCCGTCTCAGCGAGGACGCTCTCACCGCTGTTTCCCTGGCTTTCCCCGCCCAGAACATTATGGTTGCTGTGGCTGTGGGTGCGGGGGTTGGTGTTAACGCGCTCCTTTCAAGAAGTCTTGGAGAAAAGGACCCTGAAAAAGCAAGCAAGACCGCTACAAACGGCATTTTTCTTGCATTTATTCACTACCTTTTATTCCTTATCTTAGGAATTTTCCTGGCAAGACCTTTCTTCAATCTTCAGACTGAATCAACTGTGATTGCCGAGCTTGGATATGACTATCTTATAATCTGTATGGCATATTCTTTCGGCATCTTTGGACAGATTATGTTTGAACGACTTCTTCAGGCAACAGGCAAAACCATTTACACTATGGTAACTCACGGAGTTGGTGCAATTATTAACATTATCCTTGACCCGATTCTTATTTTCGGCCTCTGGGGTGCACCTAAAATGGGTATTAAGGGGGCTGCAGTTGCCACCGTTGTGGGACAGATTGCGGCTATGATTCTTGCAGTTGTAATTAACCTTACAAAAAACAAGGAAATAACTATAAACTTCAAGGGTTTCAGGCCTTCCTGGAGAATAATCAGACCAATCTACGGCATTGGTATTCCAAGTATTGTAATGGCTTCAATCGGTTCTGTTACAACCTTTAGCTTAAACCGTATTCTTATGGTATTTTCTTCAACTGCCGTTGCAGTTCTTGGGGTATATTTCAAGGTGCAGAGCTTTGCTTTTATGCCTGTTTTCGGTCTCAACAACGGCATGGTTCCGATTATCGGCTACAACTACGGTGCCCGTAACAGAAAGCGTATCGAAAAGACTGTGCTTTACAGCATCTATTATGCTATCGGCATTATGCTTGTTGTACTTACAGCCATTCAGGTTTTCCCTGAAGAAATTTTTATGTGCTTTAACGCATCGGAGGAAATGCTCAAAATCGGTGTTCCTGCACTTCGCACAATTACAATAAGCTGGCTGGCGGCGGGATTCTGTATTGTGGGCTGTTCAGTATTTCAGGCTGTGGGACGAGGTTTCCTCGCCACTACTGTTTCGCTTATAAGACAGCTTATAATTCTTCTTCCTGTGGCTTATCTTTTGTCCCTTACAGGAAATGTAAATATGGTTTGGTGGGCATTTCCTGTTGCTGAAATCGGCTCACTTGTGGTTACTGCTATTTCAATGGTTTATCTCTATAAAAAGCTTATTAAAACCCTATAAAAAAATTAACACACCTATTTTAAGGTGTGTTAATCTTATTTTTCTTCTTAAATCTCGGGACAAGGTTTCGGAAAATCTTTCCTTTTCCCTTTCCTATTTTATAAAGATAACCTAAAATACAGAATACTGAAGCTCCTACAAAGTTTACTATCATATCTATCATTGTGTCGTAAATTCCAAGGTCTAAGTAGCTTTCAAAGGTTTTTAGGTATGGTGTCATAACGCCGTCTATTTCCGCAACTCCCTCAACTGTCAGGGATTTTACCTGCAGGGCAACAGCGCTGTTGGCTCCCTCGGGATGAAGACTTACAGAGCTTATAATGGGAAACCATGTGTCCTTTTGCATATCGGACTGTGTAACCATATCCATAAAAAATTCAAGGAATTCCCACATTACTCCTACTGTCATGGAAAAACAGAAGGCTGTAAAGGCTACAAAGCCCGGGGACATTGTAAGGTGAATCCTTTCACTTTTATTAAGTATATTCACAAGAGAAAAGCCGATGGCTGCCATAAGAAAGCCGTTTAGGGTATGGAGAATTGTGTCCCAGTATTTAAACTTCACATAATACTCCTCAATCTCCCCTAAAATCAGGGTTGCAAACACAAAAAGGACTATGACTGCCTCTAAAACGTCAGGAAGCTCTATATCAAACTTCCTTTCCACAATTGCAGGCATAAAAAATATTCCCAGTGAGAGTACACATAAAAATACGTTATGAAAATTCTGAAGTCTTATCTGTTCTACAAGTATTGCGAAAATTGTAATTCGCAGAACAAGATAAAAGGCAAGTTTTTTCTTTGATTTTTTGTCAATTTTCTTCATTTACGGTCCCTCCGTAAATTAATATATCACAAACTACAAAAATTGTAAAGGCTATGGAAATTATTATGGAAATTATAAAATCAAAGACCTGTTCATTTACAGGCCACAGAATTGTAGATTCTTTATCCTCGCCAAAGATTATGTCAGGTCTTCTGGATACCTGCGAAGACCTTATCAAAAAGGGCTTTGACACCTTTATCTCAGGTGGGGCAAGAGGCTTTGACCTGCTTGCAGCGGAGGCTATTTTAACACTTAAGAAAACTCACCCCCACATAAGGCTTGTTATGGCCTTGCCTTGCAGAAATCAGACACAGGGCTGGGGGAAAGCCGACAAGGAAAGATATGAAAACATTCTCTCTCTTTGCGACCAGACTGAATACATTTCAGAAAATTATTTTGAGGGCTGTATGCAAATCAGGAACCGTTTTATGATAAACAACTCCTCAATCTGCGTCGCTTACCTTAAAAATGCCCGCGGCGGTACTTACAGCACTGTTTTATACGCAAAAGAGCAGGGAATTCAGGTTATAAACCTTGCCTGAAATATTACGCGGAAATTACAGAAAAGTTAATTTTCTTTTAAAGAACAGTTTAATTCCTATTACAATCGGGAATTAAACTTTTTTTATGTTATGATAGATACATAGAATTATCTTGGGAGGCAAGTACATTGGCACTTAAATTTCAGATGGCAGTATTATTTCCTGCAACCTGTATTTCACTTCTTACAATGTTCATAAATATAAAGATGTTTTGCCTTTTCATGGGTATAATTATTCTTATGTTTTCTGCAAAAACCTTTAAAAGACTTTGGGTTCTTAACTTTTCCTCTGATGAAAAGGCAGAAAAATTTATTGAAAAGGAATTGTCCGACAACGGCGTAAACCCTGTGTTTACAAGCATTATGGCGATTGTAACAAATCTTCTTACAATTATTTTCTTCGCCATATCAGCTTTAGAAAGCACATCTCTTTTTATGCAGTTTTGTGCATACGTTCTTGTTTTCCTCTGGGCAGGGGACTTCGTTAAGATGTTCTTCAAGGTTACTGACGGAGAGGAATGGACATTATGGGACTCTGTTTTTGAGTTCTTTATGTGGCTTCAGTCCGCAGGCTCAATCCTTTTCACAATTATCTATGTTGTAAGTTTATTTGCGTAAGCAAATTTGACTTTTCCCCCTTTTTATATTTTTAATTTTCCGAATGCAAAAAGGACCGTTCCCCACGGTCCTTTTTGCGTTATTTATTTAAAAATTCTTTAAGTTCTTCTATTCTTTCTCTCATTACTTCTATACCCTGGTTATAAATTCCCTCAAGAAGTTTTGGGTCTGATTCAGTTCTCTTAAAGCCCTTTGTGTCCTTTGGATAAACCACAAAGACCTTTCCCTCTTTTTCGAGCCTTTTAAGCTCTTCACGCTGTCTTTCGTAATTTTCGTGGCGTTCTTTTATGGTCTTACAAAGCTGTGGATATCTAGCGTATGCTATATCAACCAATCTCTGTGTCGGCTCAGGTTTCTTTACATAATCCTCTTCCCTTGTGAGAATTACTATAACTTTATCGCATCCGTCGTCCAACGCCTTTTTATATGGAATCGGGTCTGCAACTCCTCCGTCAACATAATATTTCCCGCCGATTTTTATAGGCTTGAACATAAGAGGCAGGGCACAGCTGGCACGGAGAGCTGTGCTTGTTTTATCTCCCCTTGGGATTTCAATATATTCAGCCTTGCCCGTTTCCATATTTGTAACCCCTGCTACTACATTTCCCTTGAATTTCTTATATTCTTCAAAGTCAAAGGGCACATATTTATTCGGGATTTCATCAAAAACAAAGTCAAGATTATAATAACTCCTGTTTTTAGGTCTTAACATATGTCTTGCACCCATATAACGCTTATCTGCCATATATTTTCTTGCAAGTTCAAGGTTTCTTCCCTTTTGCTTGCTTGCATAGGAGGTTCCAAAGGCTATTCCCGCAGAAACACCTATTATATAATCTGCCTCAATATTTTCCTCCAAGAGTACATCCAGCACTCCACAGGAGAAAAGGGTACGGCTTGCACCGCCCTCTAAAGCTATTCCGAATTTCATAAATTTCCTTCTTTCTGTCATTTCTTCCAGTCCGTACTTTACGTCAAAAATCTATCTGATTCTTTATATTTTCTTCATAATATTATCATAAAAACATATATTTTTCAAGCACCCCCTGAAAAATTGTAAATCCTCGCAATTCTTTCTCGGTCTGTATTAATTAAATTTATAATAAACGCCTGAAATTGTTGATTTTTCAGGACTTTTGTGATATAATAAAACAGATTATAAATATATAATAGGTTAATTATGTCCATTTATATGAGATTTACCGAAAAAGGGAGGGAAACAAGGTGGTTTTTCAGCTTCTCAAATTCGCAATTGTAGGCGTTATCGCTGCTTTTGTTGACGTTGGCGTTCTTGTATTCTTAAAAGAACTTTTCAGCGTTGATGTACTTATTGCCTCTGCAGTTTCCTTTTCTGTTTCTGTTACTGTAAACTACATTCTAAGTATGGCTTTCGTATTTAAAAGCAAAAAGCAAAGTAAAGTAAAAGAATTTATTATATTTGTATTGCTCAGCATCGGCGGGCTTGGTCTTAATCAGCTTATCCTGTGGATTGGCGTTACATTTACCTCTGTTTATTATCTTGTGATAAAATTTCTCGCTATGGTGATTGTGCCAATCTACAACTTTATAACAAGAAAAATATTCCTTGAAGAAAAGGAAAAATGAGAGTGAAATTATGAACAACATTTTTAAAAAAGATTTATACAGATATTACGGAGAAGAGGGCGAACCATTCTTAAAAAGGATTTTCAGACCCCTTGAATTAAAATACATAAAGCTTTACAGAAAGGCGAATGGCTGTAGGTTCCTGCCACTCAAGCTTTTTTATGAATTAAGACTTTTATTATTTTCCAGAAAGACGCAGATACAGATTCCTGCCAGAACTCAAATAGGCGAGGGTTTTTATATCGGTCATTTAGGCAGAGTTTTAATTAACCCTGATGCTATAATCGGGAAAAACTTTAATGTCAGCACAGGTGTAACCATTGGCGTTGAAAACCGCGGAAAAAGAAAGGGGACTCCTGTTATCGGGGACAACGTCTGGGTTGGAGTAAACTCAGTTATCGTGGGAAATGTTAGAATCGGCAACGATGTGCTTATAGCACCCCTTACTTTTGTAAATTTTGACGTTCCTGACCACAGCATTGTAATCGGCAACCCCGGTAGGATTATTCCTAAAGAGAATGCAACAGAGGGGTATGTCTGCAACAGAGTATAAATGTGTTTTTAATGCACGGAGGTATTAAATTGAAGGGTAAAGATTCGAGAATTAAAAACAACCTTTTATCTTCTCTTATTTATCAGGTTGTACTCATCACCTTAAGCTTCCTTTTGCCAAGGCTGTACCTTGAAAACTTTGGCTCGGAGGTTAACGGCGTATTATCTACAATTAAACAGATTTTTACATATATGATTCTTTTGGAGGCAGGGGTAGGTCTTGCTACAACTCAGGCTCTTTATAAAAGAATCGGTGAAAAGGACTATAAAGGCGCAAGCTCTGTCCTTACAGCTACCCGTTCCTATTACATAAAGACAGGGTTTATATACCTTGCAATCGTTCTTGTTATTGCTTTGGTTTATGCCTATTTAATTCCGACGGCAATCGAAAGCAATGTTCTTTTTATCCTGATTTTACTTAACGCTGTTCCGTCCCTTTTCAGTTATTTTGTTCAGGCAAAATACAGAATTCTTATGGAGGTTGACGGAAGAAAATATGTAATTAACAACTCGGAGACAATTTTACAGCTTGCATCAAACGCAGGTAAAATTCTTGTTCTCCTTTTAACCGACAGCCTTATTCTTATTCAGCTTGTTTACTGTATAATCGCTTTAATTCAGCTTTTATACCTGTATTTCTATGCAAAGGGCAGATATAAATGGCTGGACTGGAGCGCTGAACCAGACTTTCAGGCTATTGCGCAGAAAAATTCTGTGCTTCTTCATCAGATTTCAGGAATGGTTTTCAATAACACTGATGTGCTTCTTATTTCCATTCTCTGCGACTTTAAGGCTGTTAGTATTTATGCAATTTATAACATATTTTTCTCCCAGGTGCAGAATTTCATCACAAGTATTACCACTTCATTCAACTTTGCTCTTGGGCAGATGTTTCATACCGACAGAAAAAAGTTTGATAAACTCTTTGACCTTTATGAAACCTTTTATATAATGGCAACCTGTATAATTTTTACTCTTATGGCAGTATTTCTGTTGCCTCTTATACAGATTTACACAAGGGGAATCAATGACGCTAACTATACAAATGTGTATCTTGTATTGCTTTTTGTAATAATGAACTTTATGTCTAACGGGAAAATTCCTGTTACAAGCGTAATTGAATATGCAGGAGGCTTTGAAAAAACCCGACACCATGCAGTACTCGAAATGATTATTAACATAGTTGTTTCTGTAATTTCCATTATTTATTTCGGAATCTGCGGTGCAATTTTCGGAACTATTGCAGCTCTTCTCTACCGTGGTGTTGTAACAATCCGTTATTCCAATAAAGAAGTTCTCGGAAGAAGTCAGTTCTCAACATATAAATTATGGATTTCAAACGGTCTTGTTTTTGCAGTTATTATGGCAATATTCTTTGTTGATACATTCAGCAATATGTCATTTTTAAAGCTTGTAATGTATGGCGCTGTTCATTCAATATGGATTGTAGCATTATTCCTTATTGTGAACTTCCTCTTTAACAAGTCTGCATTCATAACACTTTATCAGCTTTGGAGGAAAAAAGTATGAGTATTCCAAAAGTAATTCATTATTGCTGGTTCGGGCGGGGAGATATGCCTAAGCTTGCAAAGAAATGTATAAAAAGCTGGAAAAAGTTTTGTCCTGACTATGAAATAGTTTGCTGGAATGAAGATAACTTTGACATAAATGAAAACAGATATGCCCGTGAAGCATACGATGCAAAAAAATGGGCTTTTGTAAGCGATTATGTAAGACTTAAGGTTCTCTATGAAAATGGCGGAATTTATCTTGATACTGATGTTGAACTTATAAAGCCTCTTGATAATCTTATTGAAGACGGCGGATTTATGGGCTTTGACGACAACGGAATTGTTTCAACAGGACTTGGCTTTGCCTGTGAAAAGGGCAACGAGCTTGTGGGCAGTCTCCTTAAGGATTATGCTGACATTTCCTTTATACTTCCTGACGGAAGTTTGGATTTAACCCCATGCCCTGACAGAAACACAGAAACTCTTGTTGAGCTTGGAATGGATTTGGAAAACAAAGACCAGATTTTTATGGGAATTAAGATGCTTCCCGAAGATTATCTTTGCCCTGTGAAGTATTACACAGGCAAGAAAGTGATAACAAAAAACACATATTCCATACATCATTTTTGTGCATCATGGACATCGGCGACAGCTAAACGCACAACCTTTGCAAAAAGAATTCTGGGGGTAAAGCTGTATAACAAGCTATACGGAAAATATTTATATAGATTTAAATGGCTGGAGTGGTAAAAATGCCTGAAAAGGTACTCAGAAAACTTAAAGAAAGTATTCTTCCTCAGTTGTGGGTCTGTTTCTTTTCAGCCCTCGTTGTAGGACTTATTGCACATCTTTATAAAATAACAAACTGGCTTCCTAACTGGGACTCCCTTGTCTTCAGATATGATTCCCAGAATATGCTTGGTCTTGGCAGATGGTTTTTGCCTGTTGTCTGTTCTTTCAGTTCATTCTATGACCTGCCGTTTTTAAACGGACTTATGGCAATTTTGTTCCATGCCTTAGGCGGAGTTTGTATTTGTAAAATATTAAATATTGAAAAAAATATCACAGCATTCTTAATTGGTGCAGTAATCGTTTCTTTTCCTACAGTTACTTCAGTTATGATGTATAACTATGTGGCTGACGGTTACAGTATTGCGTTTTTCCTTTCCTGTCTTGCTGCATTGTATTTAACAAGGGAAAAGCCACGATATATTCTCTCGGCAGTGCTTATTGCCTTGTCCAGCGGAATTTATCAGGCATATATTACAGTTACAATTATGCTTATTTTACTTAAGCTTATTGATGAGATTATTTATAATAATGCAACATTTAAGGCTGTACTTAAAAAAAGCGTGTTTATGCTTTTGACAGGCATTGCGGGTGTAGCTATCTATTACGGAATTCTCAAGATTTTACTTGGTGTATTTTCAATGGAGCTTCTTGACTATCAGGGCATTAACGGAGCGTCATCAATGTCAGCCCTTAATATATGGGGTTCTCTTTATTCCATAAAGGAAACATTTTTAGACTGTTTCTTTGACATTTCAGAGGGTGTAAATGTTTATGTAGTGCTTAACGTTATAGCTTTGAGTCTTACACTTATGCACTATGTTAAATACATAATTGTAAATAAGATTTATAAGAATCCTGTTAACATCTTGTTCCTTGCAGTTTTAGGAGTTTTGCTTATTCTCGGTGCGGGAGCTCTTGCATTTATGAATGCTGATATTGACTACCACAATCTTATGCTTATGGGTTATTCTGTTTTTTATCTGTTTTTTATTGTGCTTTATGAAAGAGGAACCGATAAAAACGAAGTTCATACCTGCGGAAAACGTTGGACCGTGCTTTTAGTGGGGCTTACAATAATCTTAAATCAGGTTGTTATTGCAAATGTAAGCTATCACAAGGCACAGATTGCCTACGAAAAATCCTATGGCGCTCTTATGCGAATTGCTGACCGTATTGAGTTTACAGAGGGGGCAGAGGACTCAAGCAGAATTTTAGTTATCGGTGCTCTGGACAACAGCGGTGATTACAGCGTAAACCTTACTCCTGACATTACAGGTATAACCGACGGATACATTATCCGTGCTGACGATGAAACTGTGGGACAGAGTGTGCTCTGCAGTGCCCTTAACGATTACTGTGATAAGAACTATGAGTTCTTAAGCGGTGATGAAAAGAAAGAATTTCTCCAAAAGGAAGAAGTTAAGGCTATGAAGGAATGGCCTTCTGTGGAGTGTATTTCTCTTATAGATGATGTTATTGTAATTAAGCTTAATTCAGAAGGTGAATAAAGTGATATATTTTTGTGCTGATGACTACGGTCTTTGCTCCAATGCGTCAATGCGTATTAAGGAGTGTGTGGACTGTGGCGGACTGAACAAGGTCAGTGTTTATCCTAATCTTGATTCGGTTGATATGGATGAATTTCTAAATAAAAATATTCGTTTGTCCCTGCACCTTAATCTTGTTGAGGGCAGGTGTATGGCTGAGCCTTATGAGGTAGATTTACTTGCAGATGAGAAAGGTAATTTCAGGCATACCTTTTTCGGTCTTTTCAAGCTCTGGCTGTTTAAGAATAAGAAACTTGAAGAACAGCTATACAGGGAAATCAGGGCACAGGTGCTTTATTGGAAAAATATTTTGCCCGATGGTGCATCCTTTTGTATTGACAGTCATCAGCATACACATATGATTCCTGCTGTTTTTAAGACACTTATAAAGGTTTTAAGGGAAGAAAATATTTCGCTTAAATATATGAGGATTCCCGCTGAACCTGTTATGCCGTATATTAAAACTCCTTCCTTGTATTTTACATACAGCCCTGTGAATATAATTAAACAGTGGTTACTGAAGTTTTTATGGATTATTGATAAAAATAAAGCAAGGGGAGTTGAAATTCCGACAGCTTTATTTATGGGAATTCTTTTTTCGGGGAGAATGGACGAAAAAAGAGTAAGAAAAGTTTTGCCAAAGTATATAAAAATGGCTGACAAAAAGGGAATGGATATTGAAGTTTTATTCCACCCGGGATTTTTAGATAAGGAAATTGATTTTGAAAACAAAAATATTGTTTTCAGTAAATTTTATATATCAGAAAACAGAAAAACAGAATTTGATTCTGTAATGAACATAAAAGAAAGAAGTGTAGGATAATGCCTTATATTGAACAGGACAAGGTTGATGAAAAAACCAGAGCTAAGCTTGAAGCTATTATTGAAAAATCTTATGCAACATTCTGGAAGCAGAAAAGACTTTTTGACATATTTTTTGCTACTTTGATTTTATTGGGATTTTTACCTCTTATGATTATAATTGCAATTGTAATTGTAATTGACGACCCAAGTGCAGGCCCATTTTACAAGCAGATAAGAGTTGGTCGCCACGGAAAAGAATTTTATATGTATAAATTCAGAACTATGAAGGCTAACGCTGATAAAATGATTGATGAGCTTGTAAAACAGAACGAAATGGACGGTCCTGTATTTAAAATGAAAGAGGACCCGCGTATTACAAGAGTTGGTAAATTCTTAAGAAAAGTTTCTCTTGATGAGCTTATGCAGTTTTTCAATGTATTCAAGGGCGATATGACTTTGGTAGGTCCAAGACCGCCTCTCCCAAGAGAAGTGCAGTATTATACAGATTACCAGAAGCTCCGTCTTCTTGTAACTCCCGGAATTACCTGCACATGGCAGATTTCCAAAAACAGAAACGATATTCCTTTTGAACAGTGGGTTGAAATGGATATTGAATACATACAGACAAGAACATATCTTAATGACTTAAAGATTATGCTTAAAACACCGATAGTTATGCTTACAGCTACCGGCAGATAAACTGATTTGGAGTGAAAATGATGAAAGTCGCAATGATTGGGCACAAGGTTGTCCCTTCACGCCGTGGCGGAATTGAAAATGTACTAACCACTTTGTGTCCTATACTGGTGGAAATGGGAATTGACGTTACCTGTTACAACCGTTCTTCAGATAAGGTTGAAAATGAATATGTGGGCACAGTGGAAAAGGGATTATATAAGGGCGTTAAAATAAAAAACGCCTGGACTCTTGACGTTCGTGGCTTTGCCGCTATGATTGCTTCCTTTACGGCTGCAATTTCAGCCTCATTTAAGAATTATGACGTTATTCATTTCCACGCAGAAGGCCCTTGCGCAGCGTTGTGGATTCCTAAGCTTTTCGGAAAGAAATGTATAGCCACAGTCCACGGACTTGACTGGCAGAGAGAAAAGTGGGGGAAAGGTTTTGCTTCAAAATACATAAAGTTTGGCGAAAAAATCCTTGCGAAATATGCAGATGAGGTTATTGTTTTAAGTCAGTCGGCTTACGACTACTTTAAGGAAACCTACGGCAGGGAAACTACCATTATTCATAATGGAATAGCTAGCCCTGAAAGGAAAGATCCAGAGCTTATAACTGAAAAGTACGGACTTACAAAAGACGGATATATTTCAGTTGTGTCAAGGCTTACCGCTGAAAAAGGCATTCATTATCTCATTGACGCATATAACAAAATTAAAACAGATAAAAAGCTTGTTATCGCAGGAGATACAAGCGATACGGACGATTATGTTGAAATGCTTTATGAAAAGGCAAAGGGCAACCCAAACATAATTTTCACGGGCTTTGTGTCGGGAGATAGCTTGAATGAAATTTATTCAAACGCTTATCTCACTGTACTTCCCTCTGACCTTGAGGGAATGTCTTTAAGTCTTTTAGAGGCTCTGGCATACGGCAACGCACTTTTGTGCTCGGATATACCTGAAAATAAAAGTGTTGCAGAGGATAAGGCAATTTACTTTAAAAAGAGTAATATTGAGGATTTGGCGGATAAGCTTCAGTCCTTATGCGATGACTCCTCCCTTGTGGAAAGCTACCGTGAGGGAGCGTCAGAATTTATTTTAGGCAAGTATAGTTGGCAGGAGGTTGCTGAGTCAACCATAAAACTGTATAAAAAATAAAAGTAAAGGTTTGTTTGATATGGCAATTAGAAAAATTTTTATTGAAAATGACAGATATCAGGAACAGCTTAAAGAACTTTTCAGGGAGCTTACAACCCCTGAAGTATATGACAGATGGGCTGACACCTTTGATGTTGAGTATATTGACGAAAAAAAGGTTGTGGTTAACTACCGCGGTGAGGAAAAAATTAAGAAGTTTAAGGCTGAATGCAAGGAAATTCTTATGTCTTGCGTCCTTTCGGTAATGGGCGGAGGGAAAAAAGTTAAATTCTCCAAAAATAAAGGCTATAATGCTCTAAGCCCTAAAACCAAGAAAAATATCCGAACTTTAAAGTTCTTTGCTCTCGGTATGACCTTTGTTTGTATTGCAACTGCTGTTGTTATAATCCTCTTTAACTATATCGGCAACAGAAATTTTAAGGAAACCTTTTACAGCACAAGCAGTCTTAAGGTTGACAGCCGTATAAGAGTTATTCACATCTCTGATTTACACAGTACATCCTACGGAAAAAATAACAGCAAACTTCTTAAGCGTGTTGAGGAGCTTAAACCTGATATTATAATCTGTACAGGCGATATTGTGGATTACAGAACGGGCAGTTTATCAGACTATTCAGATAAAGATATTGAATATGCCGTAACTTTAGGAAAAGGATTGACAAAAATTGCTCCTTCCTACTACGTTTACGGAAACAACGAAGTAGACGCTATTTATAAATTCCCGCTGAATGAAGATGTTCTTGATGAAAAGCTTGGCTTCACAGAGGGAACACGTGATGAAAACGCACTGCGTCAGCTGGAAGATGTTTTTGAGAATAAGGTTGAAGAGACAGGAATTAAAATACTTAAAAACGAAAAGGACACCATTGAAATTAAAAATATGACAGTTGACATATACGGAGTCCTGACCTCAAATCCATCTTCATTCTGGTCTTATTCAGGACAGAGTTTTAACGATTATATAAGTGAGAACCCCGACAATCTCAAGATTACTGCTGTTCACGAGCCGTTTATTTTTGAGGAATTTCAGCCTGAATTCTGGGGCGACCTTATGCTTTGCGGACACACCCATGGCGGAGTTGTAAGGGTTCCTGTTCTCGGTCCGTTATACACTCACGAGGGAATACTGTTCCCTGAGAGAAGGGACTACTTCGCCTACGGAAGACATGATGTTGCAGGAAAACCGCTTATCGTAAGCGGTGGTTTGGAAAATAAAATAATTTTCCGTGTAAATAACCAGCCTGAATTGGTTGTTATAGATATTAACAAATTTTAATTGAGGGAGGAAAAAGCAAATGTTTACTGATATACTACAGAAATTGTTTGTTTTAGTTGTCGGCGCAGTCTTTCTTTGGTCAGCGGCAATAATTGTTCTCCGTGCTAAAAATATAAACGGTACAGAACGTAAACAAATTTTCAAAACAGCTGAATACTTTAATGCAGGTATAATCCTCCTGTGTTTTGTTACAACCATGGTTTACGGAATTGTAAATCACTTTGAACTTAAAAAGTCTGTTTATGCTGTTATTTCACTGAATTACTCAGAGGCATCACAGGCACAGAATTCCAACGGTACAAGATACAATCCTGCTGAAATTTTATGTGATGAGGTTGTATCAAGAGCTATCGAAAAAGGTGCTCTTAAGGATGTTACAGTTAAACAGCTTAAAAACTGTCTTTCGGTTTATCCTTGTGTTCAGGGTAATGTTGACGACGAGGCAAACTACCACATCTCAACAGAATTTGCCGTGGAATACCACGCATCCAAACATACTGACCACCTTGACTCAGAAAATGTTATACAGCTTATAACTACTGCCTATAAGGAATATTACATAGAAAAATATACTGATAATTTCAGGCTTGATGCTGAAAAACCTGATTTTGAGAATATGGAATATATGGACATAGTAGCATTTTTAGACAAGGAAAGTTCCGCTATTCTCAATTATCTTTATGGTATGGCTGAAAAGAATTCAAGCTTTGTAACCTCAGACGGAAGTACCTTTAACTCCATAGGAGGTAAAGTTTATCAGTTCAAGGAAACACAGATAAACCAGAATTTAAGGTCCCTCATTCTTCAGCACGGTATTGTTAAAGACAGAGATGATTATGTTGACAGACTGTCCTACCAGAACAAGAATGTTGATTTTGACCGTCGCAAAAACGATGCATCATACAGGCTCTGCAACGAGGCAATTGATATGTACAGCGAAGAAATGACAAGGATTGTACTGGTTCCTACCTGGGACCAGGGCGGTAAATACTATATGGGCAGAACTAAGGTCGGAATTGACGAGCTTTCTGTTTTAGCCACAAATTACAGTAACTATGTTGCTTCCAATGAAAGAGAAATTATGGATAATAATTTAATTATTAATAAAATTTCTTCAGGAAGTCAGAGTTCACAGACTTCGGAATCGGCTGATGCTTTGATAGCATCCATTTATGACAGCATTAAGGGCTTTGAAAAGGAAGCTATAATGGCAGGCCGTGAGTATTCTGCCCACAAAATGAATCAGTGCATTGCTGTAAGCATCTATGGTGTTTCACTTATGGACGAGCTTAAAACTCTTGTGATGTTTGCAGGTCTTATGTATGCGGCACTTATGCTTAAGCAGATTTCTGAAAAATTTCCTAAAAAAGCATAGATTATCAAAGGAGGATAAAGATGAAAAACTTTCAGATTACAAGATATCTTAAAAAACTTCTGCCGTTGATAATCGCTTTCTGTCTTTTGGCAACCTATGGTGTTTACTATAAGCTTTCATCATCAAATACCTACATTGCGTCAGAGGTTATCCATTATAATGACGAACAGGCTGAAAAAGGGCTTGCTCCAACAGGCGACAAGCTTGATGTAAACGAAATTAAATCTTCGGCTGTAATGTCAAAGGTTGTTGACAAAATGGGACTCACAGGCATTTACTCCGTTGACAGCCTTATTTCAAGAATTAACATCACTCCTATTGAGGATGCAGATAAGGTTGCTCAGAAAGAGGCTATGCTTGAGGAGGGCGAAGAATACATATATGAACCAAGCACATTCATAGTTTCTTTTGCATCATCCAGCGGTGAAGGACCTGAATTTGCCCGAACAATTCTTGACGAAACTCTCGATGTTTATTTCGAGCAGTTCAGTCAGAAATATGTTAACGTGGCTCACGCTAATAACACAATAGAAAATCTTGATAAAAATAATTATGATTACATTGAAATGATGGAGCTTATCGATACAAGTATCGACAGCACTTTAACAACACTCTATCAGAGAATGGACCAGAATCACTATTACAGGTCAACTGAAACAGGGGTATCCTTCAGCGACCTTGCCAACGATTTTAACTATTTAAGACAGGTAAAGGTTTCTGACCTTTTCTCAAAAATTTATAAATATCAGATTACGAAGAATAAGTCTGTGCTTGTTTCAGACTATACAACAAGAATTGATAACAACAATATCTCCAACACAAAAGAAGAAAGTATGGTTGAGGATGTTGTTACTATAATTGATGCCTACGTAAAAAAGATGAGAGATTCAGGGAACACTAACATAACCTATGAATATATTCTCGACAATCTTCACGAAAGAAATGTGCAGGACTATTACGGCGACCAGACTGTAACCTACGATGAGCTTATTTACAGCTGGAGAGAACACAACGAAAGCAAGGAGCACGCTATTATTGACTCTGCGTACTGCACATACGTAATTGACACCTTTACAAACTGTACAGGTAAATGCGGTGGGGAATGCAAGTCCTCAAATCTTACCTGCTCCGCTATTGGCGATGCTGAATATACAGCTATGAAGGCTGAAGTTGAAAGTGAAATCAATGCACTTCTTGAGGAACTTACAGCTCTTTATGACACAACAATGAAGACCAATGACGAATATAACAAATACTTAGGTGCAAGTTATATTTCTGTTCTTTCGTCAGCGTCAATCAGAGAAAGCGTAAATGTTATTCTTTACACAATTATCGCCTTCTTCTTCCTTATGGTTCTTTGCTGTGGCGGTGCAATTATCCTGGGCAGAGCCGGAGATATTATCAACTATATCTTCTACACAGACCATCTTACAGGCTTTAACAACAGAGCATACCTTGACAAATACTTAAAAGCCAGGGATAAGAAGCTTTTAGACGAAGGCGTTGTATACTGTATGCTTGATATATCCAACCTTGTTCATATCAACGGTATGTATTCAAGAACTGTGGGCGACGAAGTTATCAAGATGTTTACAGAGCTTATAAAAGAAGTGTTCGGCAAATCAAAAACAGAATATATCTACAACGGAAACGGCAGCTTTGTTATGCTTACAGAGGAATCCGATTTTATTACTGTTGAAGATATAATGGGTCTTTTCAGACTCCGTCTCGACGAAAGAGAAGAACGCAGAGATATTGTTATCGAATATAAGATTGGTATTGCTGAAACCTTTAAGGAAAACAAAACAGCCAGAAAATTGCTTTCTGAAGCAATTATGAGTAAAAAAGATTATATATCTGACTTAAAAGAAAAAAGCACAATTTAATTAGGGGGGGAATATGCGTGGAAAATAAGCTTCTGAAAAAGGCTATAGACATATATTTCATTATTGTAGCTATTATGATGTATTATTTCCTCAATGAAGAAATTCAAATGGGCATTTTCATTACATACCGCCACGCATTTACTCTTGTTCTTGCCTGTTCAGCTATACTGTTATTTATGTATAAGCCAAATATCGCAAGAGGCTTTACCGCCTTTAAGGACGCTTGTATTTACAGCGTTCCGCTCCTTGTTACAACAGTTGTATCTCTTTTTATATGGTTTATGGGAACTGTGGATACAGGGGTTATTTCCCGAGGACTCTCAAGCTCATTTATTTATATGAATATGCTTTCCTTTGCTCTTGGAGCAGGGGCTATGCTCTATATCTTCGGTTCAAAGGGAATATGGTATAACCTTATTGCAATTTTAATTGCAAATATTTTGATGATTGTAACTGTTATAGCACAAAACGGACTCGGGGCATATATGTCTGAATTTGTTACCCTTATAACCACCTTTGCAGGTGTAACAGGTGATATTATTATTCAGGCTGAAATTCACGAGCTTGCTTTCTGTCTGGGAGCATACCTTATTTATATGCTCTATAAACCGAAGAAAAGTATTGTGTATTTTATTTTACTTTTCTTAAGTTTGTTCTGCTTTTTGTCCGCTTTTAAGCGAATTGCAATTATCGCTATTGCAATTGCTTTGATTTTTGGCTATTTACTCAAGTTTATTGCAAAATATAATAAAAAATCTGCAAGCGTACTTATTACAATACTTTTGATTGTTATAATTATTTTGCTTATATCCTATATTGCACTTATTAACGCTGACGCCTTTGAGCTTCTTGAAAAGGCAGGTATTAACACCAGCGGACGAGTTGAAATTTATAATGCTGTGGACGAATTTTATGAATTTAATCCAGGATTTTTAGGAAACGGAATCGGCTTTTTAACTTATCAGCTCAATACCTTTATGGATATGGATGTAGCCTCCGTTCATAACGATTTTCTTCAGCATTTCATTGATTTGGGATTCTGGGGTTATATTATCTGGCTTATATCTATGACACTGGTTCGTGTATGGTATTTCGGGAAAAAAGGAAATGTAGACAACGCTATTGTTACATTAATGCTTATTTTGTACCTTATAATCGTATCTACAACTGATAACACTATGAACTATCCGCTTTTAACGGGAGTTCTTGCAATACTTATGATGGGACACAGCTTTGATGAAAATGTAAGAGAAAAAGAACAGAAAATGTTTGGATATGTTTCAAAGGAAAACACAGAAAAAGGGGATTCGTTGTTATGAGAATTCTTATGGTAAATAAATTCTTATATTCCCGTGGGGGTTGCGAGAATTATATGCTCTATCTTGGTGAGCATCTTAAAAAACTTGGCCACGAGGTAGAGTATTTTGGAATGTATGACGAGAAAAATACAGCTAAGAACTCTGCCGGAAAATACACATTCAATATGGATTTTCACTCTAAGGGTCTTAGCAGATTTTTATATCCTTTTAAGATAATCTATTCCTTTGAGGCAAAGAAAAAAATTATGCAGGTTATAGATGATTTTAAGCCTGATATTGTTCATATGAATAATATCAATTTCCAGCTTACACCTTCCATAATTTACGGAATAAAAAAGAAGGGCGTTCCCCTTGTTCAGACTGTTCACGATTATCAGATGATTTGTCCTAATCATCTTCTTTATAACTTTGAAAAAAATGAGATTTGCGAAAAGTGTATAAAGGGTTCTTTGGGGAACTGTATTAAAAATAAATGTATTCACGGCTCAAAATTAAAAAGCATTTTAGGAGCTATTGAGGCGTGGTTATATGGGCTTTTAGGAACATATAAAAAGGTTGATTTGTATATAAGCCCAAGCTACTTTTTAGAAGAAAAGCTTGTATCTGCAAAGGACCTTTATAAAGGAAAGGTAAAAACTATACATAATTTTATTGATAAAGAAAAATTTACCTGTGAGGGCAGAGAAACAAAGGATTATATTGCTTTTGCAGGGCGTCTTTCCAAGGAGAAAGGCGTAGAGTATTTAGGAGAAGTTGCAAAGCTTCTTCCTGAATATAATTTTATGGTTGCAGGGGACGGGCCTGACAAGGATATCCTTTGTAATATTGAAAATTTAGAGCTTATAGGCTTCCTGTCAGGCGAAAAGCTTACAGAGTTTATGGGAAATGCAAAAGCAATTCTTGTGCCGTCAATCTGGTATGAAAACTGTCCTCTCTCAATTCTCGAGGCACAGGCTATGGGCGTTCCCGTTATCACAATTAACAACGGGGGTATGGCTGAGCTTGTAAAGGACGGCGTTACAGGAGCTCTGGCGAAAGAATGTACTCCTTTGGGAATTGCAGAGGCAATAAGGAAAACAGTTGAAGATAACGAATACTACAATAGCCTCAGGGAGAACTGCAAAAAGGAAAGAGATAATATTTTAAGCGTTGAAACATACTGTGAAATTTTAACTAAGGAATACGAGAATTTAATTGCGAGGTAAAACTATTATGCAACCAAAAGTCAGCATTATTGTGCCTGTATATAATTCAGAAAAATATATTGAAAGATGTATAAATTCCCTGAGAAATCAGACTCTTAAGGATATTGAAATTATCTTAATAAACGATTCCTCCACAGATTCTACTCCTGAGCTTTGCAGAAAAGCCAGCGAAAAGGATGACCGCATAATTCTTATAAATCAGGAGAATGCAGGGGCAGGTATGGCAAGAAATTCAGGGCTTCTTCTTGCAGAGGGAGAATATATCGGTTTTGTGGACTCTGACGATTATGTGGAAGATGATATGTTTGAAAAGCTTTATGAAAAGGCTAAGGAATATGACTCCGACCTTGTTTTATCGGGGGTTCGTTTCGTTGACGGAAATATGTTCAGCGAAAAAGGAAAAACCGAGATTAAAACATATTTTGACAGGGATTCTCATTTTGAAACTGAGGAAGAACTTAAAAAGCTTAAAATGGGGATTGTTGGTTCTATGCCTGAAGATGCAGATGACAGCAAATACGGTATGAGCATCTGGAAAAATCTGTTCAGACACGAGATAATTACCAAATATAATCTTACTTTTCAGTCTGAAAGAGAAGTTTACTCGGAGGATGCGCTGTTTATGGTGGATTTTATATCCCACATTAAAAAAGCAACAGGCATAAAAGAGGCTTTTTATAATTATTGCAGAAACGGAGAATCTGTTTCAAAATCCTATAACAAGGAAAGATTTGGAAAAAGCCTTGTTTTTGTATCGGAGGTTGAAAAAAGATTTAAGATAAATGCTACTTCAGAAGAATATAAAATATATATGAACAGATTCTGGCAGGCTATGTGCAGAGTTTTATGCTCCCAGGAAATTGTCCATGGAAAAGAAAACAAAATTAAGTTTTTCGAAGTAAAGAAAAGACTTAAGGAAATTTGCACCCACAGTTTAACTGTAAGTGCCCTTAAAGAATTTCCAATAGAAAAACTTCCTCTTATGCAGAGGGTGTTTGCTATGGCAATAAAATACAGACTGTATTTTATAATGAAAATACTTGTTGGATTAAGAAACAGATAGGTGATATAATGTTTTTTTCAGTAATTGTACCTGTTTATAAGGTGGAAGACTATTTACCAAAATGTATAGAAAGTGTTTTAGGTCAGACTTTTTCTGATTTTGAGCTGATTTTAGTTGACGACGGCTCTCCGGATAACTGTCCGCAAATTTGCGACAGCTATGGGGAAAAGGATGGGCGAATTAAGGTTATTCATAAGGAAAACGGAGGTCTTGCCAGCGCAAGAAGAGCAGGAATAAAGGTGGCTCAGGGAGAATATGTTTTTAACCTTGACTCCGATGACCTTATCGAAGAAGATACTCTGGAATATGCCTATAACAAGATAACTGAAACAGGCTGTGAAATTGTATCTTTCGCATACAGATGGGTTAAGGGAGAAGATACCGTTAAGGTAACTGACGACTGCATTGAGGAAGGGCTGTACCTTGAAGATGATATCAAAAAGCACATCTATCCAAAACTTTTGATGGACAAAAATATGAATCATATTTCCTATTATCTTTCGGGGAAAGCTGTTAAAAGAGAATTTGTAACTCCATACCAGCTTAATGTAAATGAACGAATCTCCTTGGGAGAGGATTTGTGTTGCACAATCCAATGCTATGTTAACGCAAAGAGCGTATATATAAGCAAAAAGGACGCCTATTTATATACTGTAAGAGGGGATTCTATTTCAAAAGACTTTAACACAAAGCAGATTAGCCTTGTTGAAAATGTTTTAGGGGAAATTTCTTCTTATGATATGTCAAAGGTGGCTGATTTTGAGGAACAGGTTTCGCGTTATTCCTGTTTTATGTGCTTTGCAATTTTAGCTTTGGCTGCAGAGGGAAATTATTTCAAAAATATAAATGACATTAAGGAATGTATTTTAAATTCAGTTCACAGAGAAAAAATTTCTTCTGCTGATTTTGATAGCATTTCAGTAAAAAGTAGAATTTCGATTTTTCTTATGAAGAAAAATTGTTACAGATTGGCTTTTTATTTCCTCAATCTTTGCAGAAAATTTAAGGATATAATCGGAAGGGGGTAGCTTTATGAAACCTGAAATTTCAGTAATTATGAGTGTTTATAACGGGGAAACATACCTTAAAGAAGCTATAAACAGCGTTATAAACCAGACCTTTAAAAACTGGGAACTTATAATTATAAATGACTGTTCCGCAGATTCTACAGGAGAAATTCTTGCTCATTTTGCATTAAAAGACGAGAGAATAAAAGTTTATACAAACGAAGTAAACTTAAAGCTCCCTGCATCACTTAACAAGGCTATTTCCCTATCAACAGGAAAATACATAGCGCGAATGGACGCAGACGACATCTGTCTTCCCGACAGACTTGAAAAACAGTATAAATTTATGGAGGAAAACAGCGATGTTAAGCTATCCTCCTGTAAATTTATGACTGTTAAAAACGGCGTTTATGCACCCGGCGGAGCAGGGGGACGCTGTGATTCAGAGGCACTTAAAGCTATGCTCCTCGTGTCAAATCCAATTCTGCACCCTGGGGTTTTCGCAAAAGCAGAGGTTATGAAAGAGTTTAATTATGACACCACTCTCACCTGCACAGAGGACCTTGAGCTATGGACAAGAATGGCGTCGAATAATCAGAAAATGGAAATTCTTCCTGAGTGTTTGCTTATTTACAGGCTTCACGACAAACAGATTACAAGCACTACACTTGAAAGACAGCATACCGAAGTTATTAAAATACAGGAAAAATATTACAGTTCGCTTTTAAGGGGACTTAATGACGAGCTTAAAGAATTTTATATAAGCGGTATCTATTTCAGGGAAAAGGCTGATATCGGGAAGTATTTAGGTTTTGCAAAATGGCTTAAGAAACAGACAAAAGGCAGACTTAACAAATCCTCTTTAAACTATGCGCTTTTTGAAATTCTGGCTGAATATAAAAGGTGTGGAATTTCAAAGAAAGATATTATAAAGGGAATGTTATCCTTTAGTCCATGGTTTTTGATTAAAGAGATTCTTCGCAGAAAAAATATGGCTTCAAAAGACATTGAAAGATGTATGTGCGTTGCAAAGAAGCTACATCTTACACAGACTGCAGGAACAAAGGACTACCCAATTTTTGAGAAATAACAGGAGAATATAAAATGCAATTTTTAGAATATCCTTACGTAATTATAACCGTACTTGTGCTTATCTTTATTGTAATGGGCCTTATCGGTCTGTACTTTACTTTAAAATCTGTAAAAACAGCAAAGGGCACAGCCGAAAAAAGCTTTTGCGGTACAGGTAAAATTGAAACTGATTTTGAAAAGGCAGGAACTCTCAGACAAAATCGCTGTTTAGTATATATTTCTATATCTTTGGACAGTATGAAAAGATTATATTCCGAATCAAAGGCTATGAGAATTTACGAACAGGTCAGGAAAATTCTCTTAAACCATTTCTGCCACAGCATCGGCGGAGAAATTTCTCTCTACGGTCAGGAAAACTTTGTAGCCCTTAACAGCCTTGAACCAGAAAGCATGGAACAGCGCATAGACAGCTGTTTCAGGGAAATCAGCGAGATTTTTTCCAAACAGGGTGCTGTGAATGTTGCCAGAGTGAGCTTTGGTTATCACTGTACAAGCTCAACAGAAGTTTCCTTTAAGACTGCTCTCGCCCGTGCAAAACAGGCATGCAGTATGGCAGAGGACAAGGATATACTTTATCAAAGATGGGACAACTCAAACGGAAAAGAGTTTGAAAGAAAATTGAAAATTGAAAACAATATTCAGAACGAAATCGATAACAACAGGTTTTTCCTTGAATATCAGCCTATAATTGACGCTAAAACAAGCAAAATTGTGGGTGCAGAAGTGCTGTCCCGACTTAACTCTCCCACAGAGGGGATTTTAACGCCAAAGCATTTTCTTTCAGCTGTTAACAACGTTGGACTTTCAGGGAAATTTGACTATTACATATTTGAGAAAAACTGTAAATGGATTTCAAACGATAAGGAAAACCGTTTTAAATACGTATACACAATCAACTTCTCCCGCAGTACCCTTTGCCACCCTGATTTTGCTGACAATATCATCGAAATTGCAGAGAAATACGGTGTTGACTACTCCTGCATAGCAATTGAAATTCTCGAAGACAAAAATCTTGGAGAAGAAGAAAAGAATGATATGATTAGAAACCTAAAACGCCTTAAGAAAAAGGGAATCTTAATCCTTTTGGACGATTTTGGCAAGGGTTATACAAGCTTTGGAGATTTAGCAGACTTCGACATAAGCATTGTTAAAATTGACAAGGCAATTACACAGGGCGCTTTGACAGAAACCGGATTTTTAATCCTTAAAAACATTATTAAAACAGCCCACGATTTAGGCTTTAAGACACTGTGCGAGGGTATTGAAACTGAAGCACACAGAAAGATTGTGGCTGAGTCAGGCTGTGATTTGCTCCAGGGCTATTATTTCTATCGGCCTATGCCTGTTACACAGCTTGAAACATTATTTTAACAATAAGGTGATTTTATGTTATCAGTAATTATTCCTGCATATAACGAAGAGAAATGTATTGTTCCCGCTTATAGCCGTATACACTCTCTTCTTGCCGAAAACAATATCGAAAGTGAATTTATTTTTGTGGATGATGGTTCAAATGACGAAACTTATAAAATTATATGTGAACTGTCAGAGAAAAAAGACAACATTGTAGGACTGCATTTTTCAAGAAATTTCGGGAAAGAGTCTGCAATTTCAGCAGGGCTTCAGGCGGTAAACGGAAGCTGTGCAGTTGTACTTGACTGCGACTTGCAGCATCCGCCTGAAAAAATAATTGAAATGTACCGCCTCTGGGAACAAGGCTACGAAATTGTCGAGGGAATCAAAAGCTCCCGCGGACAGGAAAAAATGATGTATACAGCCGGTGCAAAATTTTTCTATTCTGCTATAAGCCGTATGGCAGGTTTCGATATGGCAAACTCCTCTGACTTTAAACTCCTTGACAGAAAGGTTGTGGACGTCCTTAACAATATGCCTGAAAGAGGTTTTTTCAGGGCCATTTCATACTGGGTCGGTTATAACAAGGCTACTGTTGAATACGATGTTGCGGAGCGTGTTGACGGCGTTTCCAAGTGGTCTTCCACAGGCCTTATAAAATACGCCCTTTCAAACATTACCTCATACTCCACAGCACCAATGCAGACTGTAACTGTTCTTGGCTTTATTATGCTTATAATTTCAGTCATATTTGGTGTATGGGCGCTTATAGATAAAATTGTAGGCAGAGCCTTAGAAGGTATGACCACTGTTATAATTATCACTATCTTTATCGGTAGTATAATTATGATTTCTCTTGGTATTATGGGTTATTACATTGCCCGTATTTACGAGGAAATTAAAGGCCGACCAAAGTATATTATTTCATCAAGCACAAGAAGCAATATTAACGGAACCGATTCCAGGAAATAGTCAATAGATAATAAATAAAAATTGCTTTGCGATTTTGCACCTCTCTTCTTCACTATTACATATTACTTATTACTTCAAATCGACAAGTTTGATTCCAGAAAATAGTGAATAGGTAAAAAGTAAAATCGACAAGACTCGTATGAATCTTGTCGATTTTGGTCGGGGTGACGGGATTTGAACACGCGACCTCACCGTCCCGAACGGTGCGCTCTACCAAACTGAGCCACACCCCGAAGTTATCTGTGATTATATCACTTTTTTCGGGGGTTGTCAATTACATCTCTATATAATTACCATTTCGCGCATCATAATACATTATTGTTCCATCATCCAAGGCAATCTGCCACACGGGAACTGCCATAGTCTTTTTATAATCGCTTTCTCTTCCAATATAATACCCCTTGGCGATACTTATAACAGAGGTCTTTTTCTCCTTATCCATTTCAGGATTGCCTGCTATATCCAGCAAAATGCTGTTTATACTAAACAGGGAGGTTTTTTCCTGTGAGGCTGTGCTTGAGGATAAAAGATTCTTTGCCTGTACGGATTTTACACCCTTTTCTGTCAGCTCAAAGGTTATGAAGGAATCAAAATATTCATATTTTTCATACTTTCCGCTAAACAGTGCTTTTACGGTATTATCTGTCATATTTACACCGCTGAAGGCGTACAGTTTTTCGTCTGCGCCCAACCACTTAAGCTTTTCCCTGCAGTAGCTTTCAACCTGTGTCTTATCATTTATTTTAACGCTGTCGGTGCTTTCTCCCGCCATATAGCTAAAAGAGGCGCCCTCAATCATTATTCTCTTATTTTCGTTTTCGTAGAGATGTCCCTCTTTTTTTGTATAGCCCTTTCCTAAAAGCTTTTCAATAAAAACAGGGTCATTTGGAATAATTTTCTCCACATAGCTCTCTTCTACTCTTTCATTTTTTTCAGGAATAAGGTTTTTGTCCAGAATTATGTTACTTTTACCCAGAAGGGCAACGACCTGTTCATTTGCCTCTTTTTCAATTGCCTTATCACGCCTGTTAAGACTTATTAAAAATCCGCTCAGCATAATGAAAATTATAAGAAGGACTGCTATTGTAATAGTTTTTATTCTTCTTAAATCCATATTGCCCCTCCTTTCTTAAAGCTCTGTCCAGATTCCTTTTTTCTCTGTTTCGCCCCTGTATATAAGATGTATATTTCCGTTTCCGCTTACTTTATTTTCGGCTGTTTCTCCGCCTTTTTCGTTATAGCCTCTTACTCTCATATAAAGCTTTGTCATTCTTCCGTTTGACACTACGGCTGTAAACGCAGGAGTTTCTTCTATTATTGTTATGCCATTATAGGTGTATTCAAAGCTGAACCAGATTTCTTCTCCCTCTGTGCGGATATTGGTCAGCCTTATTCCCATATCTCCCTCTACATTTACACCAAAGGTTTTAAGGGTTTTATAAATAATGCCGTGAACTCCTCTTACAGTAGATAAAAGCCCTACTTCAACTCCGTTTTCCTTATTAACAGCAGAATATTCCACTGTTCCGTCGTAGGTAAACTTTATACTGCTTGTGGCATCCGCAAAAATCAGCGCGTTATTATAATCGGAATATCTTCTGACAGTTGTTACATCATATCCGTAAACAGGAAGAAGATTTTCCATGCTCTCCGTAATTTTATCAATCCTTAAATTATCCTTATAAACTGACGGTACAGCCGAAGTCAGAATCGGCAATTTATATTCTACAACAGGAACGGCACCAAGACCCATTCCTTTTCTGTATTCGCAAGTGCCTTTTTCTATATTGAAATCGTCAAGGGTTTCAAGTTTTTCATATTCAAAACTGAATTTATAGCCCTTGCCGTCCCTTGTGCCAAGAAGCAAAGCTTTATCTTCTACTGAAACAAGAATTTCACAAAAGCTTTCTGTTTCCTTTGCGAAAGTATCCTTTCTTATGCCGATTTCATCTATGTTTTCCTCAGTTAAATCATACATAAAACGAAGATGTATTCCGCCCTTTCCTGCGTAGCTCACCCATTCGTCAGCTGTAACTTCGCCCATTAACTCTGTTTTTGCGTTATTTAAGGCGTTCTTCATTTTTGTCAGAGTATCCTCATATCTTCTTTCGCTCTTAAAAATACAGGCGCTTTTTCCCTCTGTGGAGATTATTATACTTTCAGGCTCTACTGCTTTTTCAAAGCCCTCCTGTATTTTTCCTGTATAATAATCATTTTCCTTTTCCTGTATTCCAATCCAGTCTGTATAATCATTCTCAAAGTTCTGGTATTTAAGAATTCTTCCCAGTAAAATTAAAATGCCAAGAGCCAGGACTATGATTACAACGCTTTTTACAAGCTCTTTTTTATTGACTTTTTTCTTCTTCATCTTCCCGCCTCCCGATTAAAAAAAGGCGACCTGTTCCGTCGCCCTTTATTCTCGCCGTATTTAGATTGAAAGTAAATTCTTAATTGCTTCGATAAACGCAGAGTTCTTTGTAAGGTCAAGCTTTACAATCTGGTAAAAACCGTTATGCTCTGCTCTTATTAAAATATTGTTTTTGCCGTTTACAAGGCTTACAGTATTTATAAAACGGCCTGTTTCCCCAACTGTAATTGTGGCTTCGTTATACTTAACCACGCTTGTTCCAAGCTGGTCAACATAAGAAACAGGAACAAAAATCTTTGTGTAAACCTTATTTACTTCATCATATTTATAGAAAGTCAGAACGGCGCCTGTAACACCCATGCCCGAAACAATATATGTTTCGTCAGCAGTAGAGTCCTTAAGATTTTCAGGTGTCAGCACAGAAATTAAGTTATTTGTAGTTCCCAAATCTTCAGGAGAAACTGTATCAGGAGCAGCATAAACCATACCTACACTTAAAGAAAGCACCAATATTAAAACCAGGGATACAATCTTCTTCATCTTAACCGTTCCTTTCGTAATTTTAGAATTTCACTTCTTTTCATAATGATTATAGCATATATATGTTACAGATTTATTACAGACAAGTTACATTTTTATAAAAATATCGTAAAGTTTCTTCTTGTTTTTGCCAAAATATGCTACCATTTATTTCCAATATAATAGAATTCGAGAGAAATCAGGCGTTTTTGGAAGTTTTAGAGAGTTTTATCCATTTTTAGCCCCCTGTTTTCTCCGTTTTTTCAGTTTAATTCCATTTAATTGGCTTTAATCCTCTTTGACAAAAATTGAAAAAGGGTGTTAAAATGTGTAAGACTTTCCTAAAGTGAGGTGGTTCAATGTTTAATCGACTAAGGGAGCGTTTTAGTGAATTGACCTTAGCGAATCGCATTATAGTATTTAGTGCCTGCACTATTATACTCGCTCTGAGCCTTGTGAGTGCTGTTCACTCATCAGCTCATACCATAACAATCTGCGACGGCGACAAAGCGCCTGTTAAGATTACAACTTATAAAATGACTGTTCAGGGAGCTCTTGACGAACAAGGCATCGTTTTATCCGAAAAGGATAGACTCAGCCACAAAAAGGGTGCTCTCCTGAGCGATAATATGAATATTGAAGTAAACCGTGCTATGATGGTATACATCACAACAACAGAGGGCACAAAGGCATACACCACAACTGAAAGAGTTGTAGGCGACATTCTCGCCGAGCTCGACCTTGGTGTTGACGAAGATGACGTTGTTTCTCCAAAGAGAAACAAGAAAATCTCTCCTTACTCCTCTATTGCTGTTATGAAAACCACAGCAAAGGTTATTACAATCGACGAGGAAATCCCTTATGAAACACAGGTTGTTCTCTCAAGCAACGCATCTGTGGGCGCGAGAGCTGTTACTCAGGAGGGTGAAAACGGAAAGAGAACTGCCACATACAAGGTTTCATACCGTGATGGCGAAGAAGTTTCCAGAATTCTCGTTTCCTCAAAGGTAACCAAGGTTTCCGTTCCTGAAATTAAGGAAGTGGGAACAAGGGCAAATTACGCTATTGCCTCTGCAGGAGTTTCAGTTTCCCGTAGCGGAAATTTAGACTACTCAGAAGTGCTTTCCATGAACGCTACAGGCTATGACATTTCAAGCTGTGGTAAGAGCCCTTCTCACCCTGCCTACGGTATTACCGCAACAGGACGATATGCAACAAAGGGTGTTGTAGCTGTTGACCCGAGAGTTATTCCTCTTGGCACAAAGCTCTATATTACCTCCGCCGACGGAAGCTATGTCTACGGATACGCTATTGCAGCCGACACAGGCGGTGCAATCAAAGGAAACCGAATCGACTTATGCTTTGACTCCAACGCCGAGGCTCTTCAGTTCGGCAGAAGAAACGTTAAAGTGTATATTTTACAATAATATTAAAATAATATTACAGGGACTGTTCAAATGGACAGTCCCTCTTGACTTTTATGCAATCTTTGTTATAATGTAAGTTGCTAAATTATTGAAAGGTCTGTCTTAAATGAGCAAAAGAAAAACAAGAAAATATGCTACTATAATGATTATATTCTTTGTCATAGCCGGTCTTTTAGGTGTTTTTACAGCTAACTACCTCTCCGGTTTATTCTTCGGACAGGGCATTGTTATAGAATCTATGGACAAGGTTGTTGACGGAAAAATAAACTTTCTTCTCCTTGGCGTTGATGACGGCGGATACCGAAGCGATACTATTATGCTGGCAAGTCTTGACAGCAAGACAGGAAAGGTTACTGTTATTTCCATTCCTAGAGATACCAGAGTTTCTATGGGCTCATACCACGCAAAAATCAACTCTGCTATCGGAGTCGGGGAACAGGAAGTTAAAAAAGGACGTCTTGAGGAGCCTGAAGAATACCCTATCTCAAAGGTAAAGGACCTCCTTGACGATATTCCGATTAACTATTTTGCAACTGTTGACTTTGACGGGTTTATCGAAATTATGGATATTTTAGGAGGCGTTGACTTCGACGTTCCTATTAATATGCACTATGAAGACCCTGAACAGGACCTCTACATCCACTTAAACAAGGGCTTCCAGCACCTTGACGGAAAGGGCTGTCATGACTTTGTTCGTTTCAGAATGGGCTATCCTACAGGGGATATCGGACGAGTTGAGGCACAGCAGAACTTTATCCGAGAGGTTATAAAGCAGAAGGTTACTCCTCTTAACATTGCAAAGTCAGGAGCAATTTTCTCTGCGGCTTCAAAATATGTCCGCACAAACTTTACAGCCTTAGACCTGGCGTCTATACTTCCGGTCTTAAGTAAAATTGACACGGAAAACGTTGAAACTCTTCAGCTTCCTGGTGAAGCATATTATGTAGGCGGAGTTTCCTACTTTATCTGCGACGAAATTGCGGCAACTGAGCTTGCAAGAGAAATTATGAGCACAGATGCAACTGTAAAATAATAAAAAACCCGTAATACTTTTCGTATTACGGGTTTTTTTATACATCCATTATAACAGGAAGTATCATTGGCTTTCTCTTTGTTTTATTGAGGATAAAGCCTCCTACTTCATTCCTTAATTTTGTCTTGATTGTATTCCAGTCAAGAGCGTTTTTATCAAGACACATATTTACTGTATCCATAGCAATTTCACGCATTTCGTCCATCAAATCTTCCGATTCTCTTACATAAACAAAGCCTCGGGAGATTATGTCAGGGCCTGACACAACCTGATGTCCCTCACGGTCAATGGCTACAACTACAACTATAAGACCGTCTTCGGAGAGATGCTTTCTGTCTCTTAAAACAATATTTCCTACATCTCCTACCCCAAGTCCGTCAACCAACACCCGTCCTGCAGGGACTGTGGCTGTTATCTTTGCCTCTTTATAGGAAAGCTCAACCTGTTTTCCGTTTTCAAGGAGCAGAATATTTTTATTAGGTATTCCAACTGTTCTCGCCAGCTCCTTATGAGCATATAGATGCTTATATTCGCCGTGAACAGGAATAAAATATCTTGGATTTGCAAGGCTTAAAATAATCTTAAGTTCCTCCTGACAGGCGTGGCCTGAAACGTGGACGTCTGCCAAAGCCTCATACACAACCTCTGCGCCGTGTTTTAAAAGCTCGTTTATTACGTTTGATATCGCTTTTTCGTTTCCAGGGATTGGGCTTGCAGAAATTATTACAAGGTCCCCCTCCTCTATGTTTGCTTTTTTATGACCTGAAAAAGCCATTCGCGACAGAGCAGCCATAGGCTCGCCCTGACTTCCTGTTGTTATTATAACTAATTTTTCCTTTGGATATCTTCCGATTTCATCTATATCAATAAGTGTATTCTTCGGAATCTTCATATATCCAAGCTCGATTGCCGCAGAAAGCACGTTTTCCATACTTCTGCCTGATACTGCAACCTTTCTTCCAAACTTCACCGCAGCATTTATAATCTGCTGTACTCTATGGATATTTGAGGCGAAGGTTGCAACGAAAATTCTCTTTTCACAGCCCTCAAAAATGTGGTCAAAGGTCTTTCCTACAGTCCTTTCACTCATTGTAAAGCCAGGTCTTTCAGCGTTTGTACTGTCGGACATAAGGGCTAAAATTCCCTTTTTCCCAAGCTCACCTATCCTTGCTAAGTCAATCATTGAGCCGTCAATTGGGGTTGTATCAATCTTAAAGTCTCCTGTATGAAGAATTACTCCCGCAGGGGTGTGGATTGCAACAGCAACTGCGTCGGCGATACTGTGGTTGGAGCGGATATACTCCACCTTCATTTCCCCAAGCTTAAAGCTCTCCCCGGGGTTCACCACATTTAATTTTGTAGAATTTAAAATTCCATGCTCCTGAAGTTTGTATTTCAAAATTCCAAGAGTCAGTTTTGTGCCGTAGATTGGCACATTAAACTGTTTAAGCACATAGGGAATTGCTCCGATATGGTCCTCGTGGCCGTGGGTCAGCACAATTCCTCTTATCCTGTTTTTGTGCTTTTCAAGATAGGTTATATCAGGGATAACCATATCTACCCCAGGCATATCTTCATCTGGAAATGCAAGTCCGCAATCTAAAATCAAAATGTCATTTTCGTATTCAAATACTGTCAGATTCTTTCCGATTTCATGAAGACCGCCAAGGGGCGTAATTTTAACTTTATTATTTTTATGCACAATTTACCTCCTTCTTTTAAGTTTATTCCGGTCATTAAAGCAACTTCATTATACTATATCTATGAAATTTTTGCAAGACTTATTAAATTATTTACTAATTTTTACTTTTCTATTCTATTTTTGGAATTTTTATGTTATTATTTATATGGGTGATTTTTATGGTAAACATAGGAAATGAATGGGACATTCTCTTAAAAGACGAATTTGAAAAGGATTATTATAAAAAATTAAGAGCATTCCTCAAAGAAGAATACTCTAAATTTACAATTTTCCCTGATATGTACGACATTTTTAACGCCTTAAAATATACAGACTACAAGGACGTAAAAGTTGTTATTATCGGTCAGGACCCATACCACGAGCCAAATCAGGCACACGGGCTCTGTTTTTCAGTAAAAAAGGGAGTTAAAGTTCCTCCCTCACTTAAAAATATTTACAAAGAAATCAATTCTGACCTTGGGCATCCTATCCCTGAACACGGGGAGCTTACGAAATGGGCAAAAAACGGGGTACTCCTCCTTAACACTGTCCTGACCGTCAGAATGGGCCACGCCAATTCTCACAAGGGAAAAGGGTGGGAAATTTTCACCGACAGGGTTATTTCCCTCTTAAACGACAGGGAAGAGCCTATTGTTTTTCTTTTATGGGGCGGAAACGCAAAGGAAAAGCTGTCCCTTATCACAAATCCAAAGCACAAGATTTTAACTACTGTGCATCCGAGCCCACTGTCTGCCTACAACGGCTTTTTCGGCTCAAAGCATTTCTCTCAGGCCAACGAATTTTTAGCCTCTGTAGGCAAAGAGCCTGTTGACTGGGAAATTATCTGACAGGAAGTGCATAGAAAAGAAATGCAAAATACTGGAGTATGCTTCCTGCAAGAACAAAAAGATGCCAGATTGAATGGGCAAACTTAAGCTTTTTTATTGCAAAGAAAATTATACCCAAAGTATAAGAAAGTCCGCCTGTTACCAGAAGAATCATTCCCGGAGTTGGAACTAATTTTGCCACTGTATCTATACAGGAGATAATTGACCAGCCCATAACTACATAAAGCACCATACAGTATTTATGCCATCTGTTAAGATTTATGGAGTTAAGTACGATTCCCAAAACTGTGCAGAACGCATTTATTCCGAACAAGGTCCAGCCCATTGCACCTCTGATAAGTGAAAGGCATATCGGGATATATGAACCGAGAATAAGAATAAAAATACTGCAATGGTCTAAAATCTGGAAGACTTTTTTAGCTTTATACGGAGTTAAAGAATGATATAAAGTGGAACAAAGATAGAGAATTATTAAGCTTGCACCGTAAAGAGAGGCAGACACAACCGACATTGCATCTCCCTTTATTGCAGCATAAACTATTGCAACTGCAGCCATGGCAATTGCACAAAGAGCACCTATTCCGTGGGTTATTGAGTTTGCAATTTCCTCTCCCACGCTCTGATTATTGACTTTTTTTGTGTTTTCCATTTCGTCATCTCCGTAACATCTAGTATTGAATACTATTATATACCGATTTGACCCTTCTGTCAAGAAAAACTTGACGATATTTGCCATTGGTGGTATAATAGCACTTGTATTTATGGACAAAATCTGACAAATTTTTATTATATTTTATTTGGAGGTTTTTATGAGTAATATTCCCGAAACTTTTGGCTGTAATGTCTTTTCGGAAAAGGTTATGAAGGAACGTTTATCCGAAGATACATATAACGCTCTTATAGAAACCATTAAAAACGGCAAGCCTATGAGCGAGGCTGTGGCAAAGGAAACAGCAAACGCTATGAAGGACTGGGCAATTGAGAAGGGGGTTACACACTACACCCACTGGTTCCAGCCTATGACAGGGGTTACTGCCGAGAAACACGACAGCTTTATCGCTCCTGACGGAAAGGGAAATGCCATTATGGAATTTTCCGGCAAGGAGCTTATTAAGGGTGAGCCTGACGCATCATCATTCCCGTCCGGCGGTATCCGTGCAACCTTTGAAGCAAGGGGCTACACCGCATGGGACCCTACAGCTTACGCCTTTATTAAAGATGACACACTTTGTATTCCTACTGTATTCTTAGCCTACGGCGGAGAGGCTCTTGACAAAAAGACTCCTCTTCTTCGTTCAATGCAGGCAATAAATATTCAGGCTATGCGAATCATCAAGCTTTTCGGCAACACTACCGCAAAGAGAGTTATTACAACTGTTGGACCTGAACAGGAATACTTTTTGATTGATAAAAAATTATTCAACAAGCGCAAGGACCTTATATACTGCGGAAGAACTCTCTTTGGTGCAAAGCCACCAAAGGGGCAGGAGCTTGACGACCACTACTTCGGCAAAATCAAGCCGAGAGTTGCCGAGTTTATGAAGGACCTTGACGAAGAACTCTGGAAGCTTGGAGTTTATGCCAAGACAAAGCACAACGAGGCTGCTCCTGCACAGCACGAGCTTGCGCCAATCTTCACAGAAACAAATATTGCAACTGACCACAACCAGCTTACTATGGAAAGAATGCAGGTGGTGGCTGACAGACACGGTATGAAGTGTCTTCTCGCAGAAAAGCCTTTTGCAGGGGTTAACGGCTCAGGGAAGCACAACAACTGGTCTATTTCTACTGATACAGGAGAAAACCTCCTCAATCCTGGAAAAACTCCTCACGAAAATGCACAGTTTCTCCTTTTCCTCTCTGCAGTTATTCAGGCTGTTGACGAGCATCAGGATTTATTAAGAATTTCTGCCTCAAGCGCAGGCAACGACCACAGACTCGGAGCTCACGAAGCGCCTCCTGCTATCGTTTCAATGTTTATCGGAGACGATTTAGAGGAAGTTTTAAACGCCATTGAGGCTGACGCACCATACTCCGACAAGGAAAAGGAAGTTATGAAGCTTGGTGTAAACGTTCTTCCTCGCTTTGCAAAGGATAAAACTGACAGAAACCGTACTTCACCTTTCGCCTTTACAGGTAATAAGTTTGAATTCAGAATGCTTGGCTCTTCTGCTTCAATCGCCTGCACAAACGTTATGCTTAACACAATCGTTGCAGATGTTCTTGAAAAATATGCTGACGAGCTTGAAAAGGCTGAGGACTTTAACGAGGCTGTTCATCAGCTTGTTAAGAGGGTTTACAAAAACCACAAGCGTATTATTTTCAACGGAAACAACTACTCAGAAGAGTGGGTTGCAGAGGCTGAAAGACGCGGTCTTCTCAATCTTAAGACCACAGTTGACGCCCTTGAGCTTTACACCCGCCCTGAAAATATTGAATTATTTAAGCATCACGGAATTTACACTGAAAAGGAAGTCCGTTCAAGACGGGACATTCTTTTGGAGGAATATTCAAAGACTGTCAACATCGAGGCACTTACTATGGTTGATTTAGTCAGAAAGGACTTTATTCCTGCTGTTATGGACTACACAAAGAAGCTTGCTGACCTTATCAACTCCAAAAAGGCTGTTTCTTCATCAATTCCTTGCAAAACCGAAATTTCACTCCTTGAAACTCAGGCAGGTCAGTGCGACGAGATGTTTATCCGCGTTAAAGAGCTTGAAGGGGCACTTAAGACTGTTCCTTACACAACACCTCTTGAAACTGCACAGTATTACAAGAACAAAATTGTTCCTGATATGGAGGCACTCCGCGCTATTGTTGACGAAATTGAAGTTAACTGCGACAGAGAATTCTGGCCTATGCCTTCCTACGGCGACGTAATTTTCAGCGTGCAGTAATGGGGTTTAGGTATTTCGAAAACAGGGAATGTGAATTTTATCCCTGTCATAAAACAGACTCTATAAACTGTCTTTTCTGTTTCTGTCCACTTTACAATATGGAGGACTGTGGCGGAAACTTTGAAATTATCAAATCTGCCGACGGAAAGGACATTAAGGATTGCAGTCATTGTCTTGTGCCTCATCAGAAAGACGGCTATGACTATATAATAAAAAAATTAAAGGATGAAGAATAATCTTCATCCTTTTTTATTATCTTTTGAATTTAAGGGTTACAATTTCAAAGTTCTTTACAGGTACTTTTACTTCATTGTCCGCTGTTTCAAGCTTTTCAAGTTCATTTTCAAGCATATCGCAAAGATATACTTCCTTGAAATCGAAAGCTGTATTAAGGGTTACAGTTCCTCGTCTGTCGAAAGCATCGTAAAGTCTTACGATAATATCGTCGCTGTTTTCAGCCCTCTTTACTGTTTCAATGAATACATTTTCCTTGTCGCAGGAGAGGAGAGACCATACTTCTTTTTCTGTACCCTCTGTTTTGCCCATTTCTCTTGCAATCAGCGGTTTATTCAAAGCATAAGCCTCTTTAACTGTCTTATGTCTATAACTTCCTGTATGAGGGAGAATTGAATAAACAAACTCGTGGTGGCACTTATCAGCCTCAGGGTATGGGTATGTTGCGCACTTGATAAGGGAAAGTGTGATCTTATTACCCTTGGCGCTGTAACCGTACTTACAGTCATTTAAAATACTTACGCCGTATTCATCCTCTGAAATATCAGCCCACTTATGAGCACAAACCTCAAACTTTGCATCGTCCCAGGTTGTATTTCTATGGGTAGGGCGTTTTAAGTTACCGAACTGGATTTCATAGGTTGCTTCACTTGCGTGAACATCAACAGGGAATTCCGCTTTAACAAAAACGTGGCTCTCTTTCCAGTCAGCCTCAGTCCTTACATCAATTCTCTCAACGCCGTTGTAGAGGAGAATTTCCTGAGTTACTGTGGACTTACCGTACTTTCTTGTAATCTTAACTCCTGCTTCGTCGCCACGGTTTATAACCTCAACGCTGTCAACATTATCCATTGGCCACATTTTTTCTTCGTAGTAAGCGCTAAGCTCCCATGCGTCATAGTCTCTTGGGAAATCTTCGTAAACGCAAATCTGGTTAATAACCTTGTCCTTTTGAACAACCTCACGGTTATTCTTCTTATCAAAGAGGGACTTAATATTCATATTTTCGTCAAATTCAATTCTGTATAAGTCGTTTTCAAGTCTTTCCTTTGAGGCAAAAATTTCATTGCCTGTCCTAAATTCCTTTACAACCTTATAACCAAAGGCAGGAATATCAGAAACATAAACTTTTTTGCCGTCCTTTTCAACAATGCCGTCTGTTACGAATGAATTAGGGTTATAAACGAAAAGTCCCCCATCAGTTTTCACATTCTTCATAAGACTTTCAATCTTTTCGTCTTCTATCTTCTTTCCGCTTTCGAAAATCGCTCCGTACATTTCGTCTGAATCGTCATAAACGCCCTGAACAGATGAACCAGGAATAATATCGTGGAACTGGTTTACGAGGATTGTATCCCAGGCGTTATCAATTTCAGCCTTTGGATAATCTCCGCCCTTTAACATATCCATAACAGATAATGTTTCGTTCTGTTCCCACAAAAATTCGCTCTTTCTGTTATTTCTCTTATTCTTGGCGATTGAAGTATATGTACCTCTGTGAAATTCAAGATAAAGCTCTCCAACCCAGCGTGGCATTTCCTTAAAGAACTTCTGGCTTTCCTCAAAATTCATTTCAACTTTATCAAGGAAATCTCCTGCAAAGGCAATCTTTGTCTTTGGCACGCCAGGGAGCCCCTTTTCTGTTCTCTTCAAGGTTTCAAGCTGTTCTCTTCTTGGACCGCCGCCTCCGTCTCCTGCACCAAATGTAATAATTGTGTCCCTATTATATTCTTTCTGCTGGTAGCGGTTATATGTTCCTAAAATGTGGTCAGGAGTAACCTCTCCGTTATATGTAGTATAGAATTTTCCTGCCTTATATTCCTTTGCTATACAGCAGGTCAGGAAATATGAGAAGATATCTGTTCCGTCAATGCCCTCCCACATAAATGTGTCATATGGCATCTGGTTTGTTTCGTTCCAGTTTATCTTTGATGTTACAAACTTTTCTACTCCCGATTTTTTAAGAATCTGCGGGAGAGCTGCACTATAACCGAATACGTCAGGGAGCCAGAGTACACGGCTGTCTACCCCGAACTTATCTTTCATATACTTCTTTCCGTAGAGAATCTGTCTTATAAGACTTTCACCGCTGGAGAGGTTACAGTCGGCTTCAAGCCACATTGCTCCCTCTACTTCCCAGCGTCCCTCTTTAACTCTTTTCTGAATTTCTTCAAAGAGTCTTGGGTCTTCCTTTTCCACATACTTATAAAGCTGTGGCTGGGAGGACATAAACTTATATTCAGGGTAGTCTTTCATAAGATTTAATACTGTGGCAAAGCTTCGCTGTGCCTTTTCACAGGTCTGTCTAAGTCTCCAGAGCCATGCAACGTCAATATGTGTATGGCCGATGCAGTAAACTGTATCCTCTGACTTTCCACAAACCTTTTCGTAAAATTCTTCCTTTAAGAATTTTCTTGCCTTTTCAACTGATTCAAAAAAGGCTTCATCCCCCGGGTTTCTTAAATCAAGCAGGTCGCAGGCGCCAGAGAGATACTTTATTGGTTCAATATACTCCTTTGACTCCTTGTCAAATTCAAGAGCTGCAAGATACGGCACATTCATATCATAGAAAAGTGCCTCAACTCTTTCGTCAATTTCAAGAACCTGTGGAATGAAATTCAGAGCGCTGTTTGCACCATTCTTATAGAAATAAATCTTTGCGTCGTATTCTCTGCCTGATTCGATGTGCACATAATGGTGATTGATATCAAAAGACTGCGTCATTTCCTCGTCTAAATAAATAAGTCCCTGTGGGTTATGAGCATCCCATGTATAAAGAGGGCCTGTTACAACACGGAGATAGTGTGCCTTATGCGCCTGCTTTTCAGGAGTTTTAACCTTCATCTTAAACCAAAAATGCGCCTCTCCGTCTGTGTTTAACTTAAACGATTCAGGGTCAAAAGGCTTAAAATCATATTCCTTATCCTTTTCAAACTCCTTATATCCGCACTCTGTGTAAGTTATATCCTTTATCTCAAACAGAGTTTTTGTCATCTGCTGTTCGATGACCTGTATTGTTTTCCTTACCTTGTCTTCCGTAAATCTCATTTCTGTTCCCCTTTCTTTTTCTTGCCGTTCTTATTTCTGTAATCAATCGGAGATGTCCCAAACTCTTTCTTAAACACTCTTGAAAAATAATTTACTCTTGTATAGCCCACATCCAGCGCTATATCATTTATAGGAATATCTGTTTCTGCAAGGAGCTTTTTAGATGCTTCCATTCTTACAGAGGTCAGATATTTCGGAATTGAAATTCCCGCGTGTTGCTTAAAAATATCATTTATATAGTTTGGAGAGAACTTGAAAATTTCAGCAATTTTCTGCACTCCGAAATCGGATTTACCGTAATTATTCTGCACAGTTTCGCGTATGCTTTCTGTAATGGAGTTATAATAATCTGCCTTTCTGCCCTCATCAAAACGGAGAAAGTTATTATATCTTTCCTCTGTATATTCAAGGACTCTCTTTGCAGAATTCATAGAAAGAATAACTGCGTCAGCGCCCTCTCTCTGTTTCCTTGCATTCTTAAAGCCCAGCTTTTCAAGATAGTCATAAAGCACATTTATAAGCTTCATACAAACTAAAATCAGTTTCTCTCCGCTTATTTCCTTCGCCTTAAGTTCCTTGAATATTCCTGTGAAAAATCCCGTTTCATTCTTCATCATTGCACGGAGGGAATCTTCTTCAAACTTTCTGTCAACAAGGATTTTTGCCACAAATACAAGTTCTTCCTTCTTTTTATGGGCAGCCTTTAAACTCTCTGTTATAACAGCTATACCCTCAGGTGTAAACTTTTTTTCAACAACTGTTATTCCGTTTAATTCTGCATTTTTAACCGCGCCCATTATTACAACTGTAAGATATGGCGCGTTTTCGGTCAAATCCTTAATTGCCTTTTCCGTCATTTTCTCGCCGGCGGCTATTAAAACATCTATATTATTTTTTATTGTAAAATCTACTATATTTACTATCTTAACTTCAGGTTCAAAGATTTCACAGCCCTGTTTTTTCCAGTTTATTTTCTTGTTAAGAGCGAAAAAAACCTCGGGCTCATCATAGATAAATACCTTAAGCATATACATCTCTCCATTTATCTTTTTTACATTTATACTTTACTCTATAATTAAAAACTTGTCAATAATTATGTTGACATTTTCCGAAAAAATGATATCCTAAAACTATGGACGGTGATTATTATGATTTCTGTTTTAGCAAGGCTTTTTATCCCTGACTATAAAAGCTTTTCTTCTCCCAACGTAAGAAAGGCTTACGGTACTCTTTCAAGTGCTTTGGGGATTATATTAAATGTACTTTTATTTATAATTAAATTTGTGGCGGGGACCCTCTCGGGAGCTATATCTGTTACGGCTGATGCCTTTAACAATCTCTCCGACGCAGGCTCATCCTTAGTTACTCTTTTAGGCTTCCGTCTGGGAGGCAAAAAACCTGACACGGACCACCCATTCGGCCACGGACGAATTGAATACATTTCAGGGCTTATTGTGTCATTCCTCATTCTTCTTATGGGCTTTGAGCTTTTTAAGTCATCAGTCTTAAAAATTATAAACCCAACTCCTATCACTTCAAGCCCCTACGCTTTATCTATTCTTATTATTTCAATTTTTGTAAAAATTTATATGGCCATATACAACAAAAATGTAGGGAAGAAAATTCACTCACCTGCTATGTTGGCAACTTCTGCCGACAGCTTAAGCGACTGTATCGCAACCCTTGCAACCCTCATTTCTCTTTTACTTGTCCGCTTTTTAGACATCAACATTGACGGCTATGCAGGAATTCTTGTTGCGTTATTCATCTTCTATGCAGGCTATACAGCTATGAAAGAGGTTCTTGGCCCGATTTTAGGTCAGGCTCCCGACCCACAGCTTGTTTCAGACATTGAAGAAATTATCAGGAAAAGCCCTGTAACAAAGGGGATTCACGGTCTTATAGTTCACGACTACGGCCCGGGCAGGCTCTTTATCTCCGTTCATGTGGAGGTTGACGGCAAGGAGGACATCTACTCCCTCCACAACGCCATTGACATTATCGAAAAGGAGCTTGAAAGCACTCTGGATTGTGGCGCTGTTATTCACATGGACCCACTTAAAGCCGATGATGAAGAAACACAAAGTCTCAGAATTCAGATTTTAGAGGCTGTTCAGGAGAAGATTGACAGTCGCATCGACATTCACGATTTCAGGATTGTGCCCGGTCGCTCACACACAAACATAATCTTTGACGCCTTTGTTCCTTTTGAATTGGAGAAATCGGAAAAGGAGCTTACAGAGGAAATTATTAAGGCTGTATCAGGTATCGACCCTGAGTTTCACTGCATATTAAAAATTGACAGAAAATAAAAAAGAGAGGCTTTCGCCTCTCTTTTACTTTATGTTGAAAAATTTTATAGCGTTTTCAGTTGTTATTCTCTTAACCTCTTCAACGTCCATTCCCTTTATCTCTGCAAACTTTTCGGCTACCCTTATTACGTTTCCGCTATGGTTTCTTGTGCCTCTCACAGGCTCAGGAGCCATATAAGGTGCGTCTGTTTCGATAAAAAGTCTTTCAATTGGAATTGCCTTTACCGCCTCAACGGCTTTTCTTGCATTCTTAAAGGTTACTACACCTGTAAAGGAAATATAAAAACCCATATCAAGAAGTATTTTTGCAGTTTCTGCACTTCCTGAAAAGCAGTGCATAACACCATTATGGACTTCCATTTCCTTAAGGATTTCTATGCACTGTCCCTTGCTCTCCCTGTCGTGAATTACAACAGGCATATCAAGTTCCTTTGCGAGTTCAAGCTGTCTTTTGAACCAAAACCTTTGCTCTTCCTCGCTTGTGCCATCCATATAGTGATAGTCAAGACCGATTTCGCCGATTGCAACTACCTTTTCGTGCTTTGCCATTTCACGAAGCTCATCAATATCCTTTTCAGTCATTCCTCCAACTTCACTTGGGTGAACGCCTACCGTTGCATATACAAAATCGTGGTTTTCAGCAAGTCTTATGCTGTCGCAGGAGCTTTCCATATCTGCTCCAATATTATTTATCAGGTCAACGCCCTCCTGATGAACCTTTTCTAAAAGCTCATCTCTGTCCTCGGCAAATTCCTCCGAGTCGAAGTGGGCATGTGTATCATAAAGCATTATTTTACCTTCTTTATAAATCTTTCAATAGCCTTTAAGGCTCTGTTTATATCCT
Source organism: Clostridia bacterium (assembly GCA_017622215.1). GTDB lineage: Bacteria > Bacillota > Clostridia > Monoglobales > Monoglobaceae > RGIG8709. Next base: position 67,166 of record JAGARO010000008.1, on the reverse strand, counting down.
CAACCGAATAAGCGTAAGAGCATCTTATAAAGCCCTCGCCTGATTCCCCGAAAGCATTACCTGGGACAACTGCTACCTTTTCGGACATAAGGAGCTGTTCGCAGAATTCTTCAGATGTGAGACCTGTACTCTTTATGCAAGGAAAAGCATAAAATGCTCCCTTTGGCTCAAAGCAAGTCAGCCCCATATCATTGAAGCCTTTTACAATTACTCGTCTTCTGCGGTCATATTCTTCTCTCATTACTGCAATATCATCATCGCCGTTTCTTAAGGCTTCGATTGCAGCGTGCTGGGCAAGGGTCGGAGCAGACATAATTGCAAACTGGTGCACCTTTGTCATCATCCTTATAATTTCCTTATTGCCACAGGCATAGCCAAGTCGCCAGCCTGTCATGGCATAGCACTTTGAAAAACCGCTTACTATAACTGTTCTTTCATACATTCCGTCAATTTCAGCTATGGACACGTGCTGTCCCTCATAGGTGAGCTCTGCATAAATTTCGTCAGAGAGCACAAGGATATCTGTGCCCCTTAAAACCTCTGCAATTTCCTCTAAATCCTCTCTCCTCATAATTCCCCCTGTTGGGTTATTAGGATAAGGGAGGATAAGCACCTTTGTTTTCGGTGTAATTGCCTGCTTTAACTCTTCGGCTGTGAGCCTGAATTCATTTTCAACCTTTGTTTCAATTGGAACAGCCATGCCCCCTGCAAAGTTTACAATCGGCTTATAGCAAACAAAGCTTGGTTCAGGTACTAAAACTTCGTCCCCGGGGTTTACAACTGTTCGTATAAACAGGTCGATAGCTTCGCTTCCGCCTACTGTTACAATTATCTCGCTTAGCGGGTCATATTCAACCTTAAAACGCCTTTTCATATACTTTGAAAGCTCAACTCGGAGCTCCTTTATACCTGCGTTTGAGGTATAGTGGGTCTTACCCTTTTCCAAGGATGTAATTCCCACCTCTCTGATGTGCCATGGGGTTACAAAATCAGGTTCCCCAACGCCTAAAGACACAACATCATCCATTTCGGCTGCCAGGTCAAAGAATTTTCTTATGCCTGACGGAGGCGTTTCAATTACCGTTTTATTTATAAGTTCTTTTATATCTCTCATTTAGGAAATAGCCTCCCTGTCGTCCTCAGGCAAGCCTGCGTATATAACTCCGTCATTCTTATAACGCTTAAGCACGAAGTGGGTTGCAGTAGAAATTACTGATTCCATAGGAGCTAAATGCTGGGAAACAAAGAGGGAAATCTCTTTAAGGTTATCACCCTCAATTGTTACGCCGAAGTCATAGCTTCCGCTCATAAGGTTTAAAGATGTAACCTGTGGGAACTGGTAAATTCTCTCTGCAATTCTGTCAAAACCGTTTGTCATCTGTGGTGTAACCTTAAGCTCAATATAGGCTGTAACAGTATTTGAACCCTTTACGTTATCCCAGTTAATCTTTGCACCGTAGCCCTTGATTGTGCCGTCCTTTTCAAGCTCGTCAATAAGCTCCGCGACTGCGACAGTTGTAGTGTTAAGCATTGTGGCTATTTCTTCCACAGATAATTTGCAATTCTTATGAATAATCTTAACTAATTCCTGTATTAAAATTTCTTTTTCCATTTTCGCAGTCTCCTTTGCTTTTTTCTATTCCTTATTTTACCACACTTATTTCCTGCCGTCAACAATAAAAAAGCGCAGGTATTTCTACCTGCGCCATTTTTGTTTTTAATTACTGATTTAAGAATGCCTTAACTTTTGCTGGTGAACCAACTTTGAAGTTATTAAAGCTATCCGCCTTATTATAAGTAGTATAATTAAACAAACTCCTCAAATCAAATATACCTACAGCACTATCACAGTCAATATCACCCCAGACCATATTCTCAGCATAGTAATCACCAATGTCATAAACATTTCCTGAAGTTTCTTCGCCTCTGATGTAATTTGTAAGGGCTCTAGTATCACTAAAGTTTATTGAGCTATCGCCTGTTATATCGCCCCAATAGAATTCGATATATTCACCTTCATCTGTTTCCTTAGGAATAGCTGTGAATCTGGCAGAAAGTATAACCGCACCTGTTACAATGTATGTATCTTCGTCAATTCCTACGCCGTCTTCAGTTTCCCAGCATTCAAATACATATGTATTTTCTTCATCTTCAGCCTTCACCGGTGCAGTTACATTTGGAAGCTTACTTCCGTATGCAACATTTCTTGTAGTTATTGTTCTTCCTTCGCTTAAGAATTTTACCTGGAACACAGCAGCACTTTCAGCAAAGTGTGGATATACAACCATATCTTCTGTTACATTATTAACTGTGTTTGCAGTACCAAGGAGATTACCCTCTGCATCTGCCCAACCGTCAAATTCGTATGTAACTATACCGTTACTTTCCTTTGTAATAGCCTCGCCTACATAGATTGCATTCTTTCCATCCATTACAATAGTTTTGTAAAGCTCTGTTCCAGATTCGCTCATAAATGTTACCACATGTGCACCTTCAGGAACAAGAATATTTGTCTTAACGTTATCAATACTATATCTTGATGAGCCGTTAGCCATTGTAAATTCAATTACTGCAGGAAGACCAGCGCCGGCTTCATATGTGAAGTCTCTCATATATTCGCCGTTTAAGTAGAGGTCAACCTTTTCTTTTTCTGTATCAATAAAGTATTCAACTTCATTCCAGTTTGTATTGTTTGCAAGTTTAACCCATGATGCTGAAGCATAATCATAAATTGCATAGCCTAAGGTATCCTTACCTGTAGCAACAGCCTTTAAGATATACTTTCCGTTTGCATCGCGGATTGAACCGAATGAATCGGTATCAATTGAACCGTATGCTGAAACCTTAAAGTCATAGCCTACGTTTACGATACTACCCGGTGTAACTTCGCTTAAATATGCCTTAAAGCTTTCGCCATTAATTGAAAAACCTGTGTCATCTGTAAGTACGATTGAACCCTTTGCATCATCTTCGATAAGACTGATTGCACCAGAAGATGTTACAGAAATCTTTTCAAATCCTGTTATCTCTGTTTCTCCATATACATCCTCAGTAGCTCCTGCAGGGATAAGACCTGTATAGTTACCAACAAGCTTTGAGCCCATTGCTTCAAAGTCTTCTATTGCACTTTCTGAAATTGCAGCAAAGAGCGGATGAGCAGTAATATCACCTGTTACTTCGTGGAAGCTTACAGCTTCACCTGTTTCATCTACCCAGCCTACAAACATTGTATCCTCTGTATCAGGAAGTACAGGTACATCATAAGATGCGCCGTATTCAACAGCTTCCTGGCTTAAGGTTGAGCCGTCCTTATTATATAATGTAACAACCGGCATCTTAACATATTTAGCATAAACAACTAAGCTTTCAGTAACGGATGAAAGGTCAGCCTCTGTGCCGTCTTCCTTGTACCAGCCCTTAAATGAGTATCCTTCAGGAACTTCTGTCTCATAGCTTGCAGATGCACCGTAATCAACAGTTAATGTTCTAAGCGGTGTAGCCTCCGGTGCCCATGTTTCAGGGTCTGTGTTTATATCCTTCACAACATCGTAGAATGTAACTGACTGCTTACTTTCAAAGTGTGAATATACAGAAGCATTAGCGTTAAGCTTTAAGAGCGTTGTTTCAGCACCTGTGTGGTTTGGACCTGAAAGCCAGTTAACAAAAGTATGTCCGCTGATTTCAGGGCTCTTAATATATGCACAGTTATTACCTTTAATAACCTGCTTTGTGCCATAAATCTTTGTAGCATCGTCGTTATAGAATGTAACAGTAACTCTGTCCTTCATAACAACATTTTCTTCCTGCGCCTTAACTGTTACGTTCGCAAGAGCAAACTTTGAGTTCTGGCCTGCGTTCTGGTTTGTCTGATATGTTCTGAACTGGAGTTTATCAAAGGATTCAGCAACAGCATTATTGAATGTGTATGTGTCGCCAACCTTAACCTCGTCAAAGTAAATATCATATGTTCTCGCATCAACATCGATAACATATTCAACGTGATGCCATCTGCCATCTGCAAATGTATTTGCAAATGTTGTATATACATTTCCAGTTGCCTTATTTGCAAGATTACCCTTTGCTTCTACAATAGCAACAGCTTCCTGGTTCGCAGGAGTTAAAAGTGTACCGAAAGCTGCATTGTTATTACTTCCCTTTGTAGCAAGGAAGTCGTATGAAACCTTAGCTGTACCGCTTATAACTTCGTCAAACATAAAGTAAATGTTTGATGCCTCTGAAACTGCGTACTTATTGAGAGATTCGTTTCTTGTTGTCTGTGTCCAGTCAACATAGAGAACATCGTCTTTACCTGCATAAGTATCATAATATGTAAAGATACCAGGCACATTAAACAAGCTGTCTGTTATAGAGATATCCATATCAGAATCACTGTCAATAGCCTTATTCTTGTAGTCTATAACAAGATTTTCAAACTCTTCATTCTTATAGTATGAATAGTTTGCAGCATCAGGGTCTTCAGCATCAGGCTCTTCAATAAGGTTAAGAGTTACTGTTTCAGGAGCTTCGTTTGTACCGCCTACCTTAATTGTAAGCTCACTTGTTTCTCCTTCCCCTTCGCCAACAGTCATATATTCAGGGAGCTTGAATGAGAAGCTTCCGTCATATTCCTCCTGGTCAATATAAGCAGCCTTTTCCTCGTCATTTGAGTCAACTGCGTAAATTGTAGCATCGTCGTTTTCTACGTAGTAGCCGACAGTTACTACGCCGTTCTTATACTTTGCATTTGTAATACTTGCACCAAATACTGTGGTTGTAAGCATAGCAAGGCAAAGCACTAAACATCCGATTCTTTTAAGTGTAGTGATTTTCATAGGTCATCCTCCATTTTATGTTATGTCTTAAAAGACTGATTTTCCGAACCTATCAGCCCTAATAATATACAAAACAGGCATTATGATACCTATACAGTATTATAAAGGATTCTTTCAACTTTGTCAATACATCCGCCTTGTTTATTTTGCACAAAAAAAGAACGCTGTTTGTGTGTAAAATAACCAAACAGCATTTCCTTTTAACCTACACAGGCTCTTTTTCTTTTACTTAATTTAATTTCCGCAAAGAATTGGCAAAATCTTCTTCCGACTGCTCCGAAAATTACCAGCCCGCTTCCAAAGAACACATTTTTAAGAATGTAACTCATTTCAAGGGGTTCAATGTCTGATGTGCCCATTATCCCGAAAATTATTACTACTCCTGCAAAGATAAATACATTAAAAAAGTTTTTCATTACACATACCGCCTTTCCTTGGCTTAAGCATAACAGAATATGTGTCCAATAAATTACCCTTTTGGCATAGAATTTTCCGACATAAAAAAGAGGCATAAAGCCTCTTTTTATTTCATTATTTCAATTAATTTTTCTGCTATAACCTTTGCGCCTTTGTCTGATGGATGAACATAATCCGAAAGGAGTGTTCCGTCCTCAAAGCACATCTGCGGAGACAGAATCTCCTCTCCGTTTATCACAGTAATCCCCTCGTACTTTGACACAACTTCCTTTATTATATCCCTTACAATCTGTACCTTTTTATAGTCTCTGTCAAAGGCTGTGAGAGGTGTCATTACATAAATCTTTGAGTCAGGGAAAGTTTTCAAAAGCTTTTCGTAATACTTTTCAACCTTTCCCTTAAGGTTTTCTTCCATATCAGCCTGGAAAACCTCATTTACACCCATAGCAACGAAAACTATTTCAGGGTCAGCTCCCCCGATTTCATCGATTGTTCTTTCGTCGTGAGTATAGCTTGCGACGCCCTGGTTATAGAGAGTCATATCAAGAGCCTCTGCAACAATCTGCGGATAGGTTTTTGAAATGTTTGCAATACCGATACCCTCTGTTATAGAGTCGCCGAGGAACAAAATTTCCTCTTTTTCAGGGACAGTTTCAAAAGCCTTTCCCTTTTCAACTGTGAAATTCTTAATTCCCATCTGTGAGTTAGGGAAGTAAATTTCAACCTTATGCTTTCCACCGTCCAAAGCGTGATAATAAACTCCGCTTATAAAATCAGTTTCAAAGTTAAGTCCTCCCGACTTCGCTCCGTCAACATAAACCTCACAGGAATTTCCCGTTACATAACCTGCGTTATAGTCAAAGGCGAAATATTTACTGTCAGTTTCAAAAATAAGCTTTATGCCTGTTGCACGGCGTGGCTGGTAAACAAAGCCCATTTCCTCAAAGCTTTTTACCTGTGCCTTGTTGAATCTTCTTGGGACAAGATATCCTTCCTCTACTATAAATTCAACCTCTCCGTGGAAAGCTGTCTTTAACTTTTCATCCTTAATCTTCTCTCCGTCGGCAGGAATTTTTGCATCTGTCTTAAAAGGCTTATGCTTTTCTGAAAGGGAAATAAAGCTTGCGTTCAATTCATCCTTCTTCTCAATAACCGCAATTCCGCTTTCTACAAAAATTTCTTTCGGAACATAAAATCTTCCGTCCTTTTGTACTCCGCCTTCAAAGGTTTTGTCCCCAATCTTTATTTCCTTTTGGGACACATAAATCACATCTGTCCCCAGGCTCACTTTGGCTGTATCAGTTTTTTCCTCGTAGCTTACCTCTGCGCCAAGGTCTTCGGCAACTGGTCTTAAAGGAAGAAGTCCATCCTTAACCTCATAAACACGCCTGTCAGAAAGGCAGATTTCCTCTCCCTCTTCCTTACAAAGAACAGCTGTTCCATAATTAGCAGTGGTGAGCCAGCCGTTGCCTGTTGCATCTTTAAAGCAGGCTGCGCTTCGTCTTTCGCCATCGCGTCTGTCGCTTATAATAAAGTCAAGTCCGATTATATCTCCCGCTTTATGTTCTTCCTTAAAGGCAATAAACACTTCAGCGTTATAGCCTGTCTTAGTCTGCTTTACCTTGCCCTGCATAAATTCAGCGGAGGCACTGAGCCCAAAGGACATTTCTCCGTCAAGACCTATTCTGTACTGTCCGTCGTTTTGGTCAACTGCAGTATTTCTCGGGTTATCCTCGTCAATATAATACTCAATATTATCGTCATCCCAAGGGTTTACACCGTCAGTTTCCTTTGTCTTTTCAACTACTTCGGCGAAAATATAAATTCCCTTTTCGTTCCAGAGAGCATAGAATTCTCCGTAGCTTCCTGTACCTGTGAAAATACTGCTGAACTTCTTAACATTTATTGTTTTGCCTAAGGTATACGCCTCGTCCATTACTCCGTCAATCTTTGCCTCTCCGTAGGGAACTGCAATAGTTTCGGGAGCTGCGTTTACTGTTACAGCAATGGACAAAAGTATCCCCAAAGTCAGAAAAACAGTCAAAATCTTTTTCATAAGAACACCTTATTTCTTCATTGTACTTATAACTCTTACGGCTTCAATATGATAACCGAAGTTATTTGGGTGGACACCGTCTGCAAAATATTTTACATCATGCGGAAGAGTTTTGTCCCCCTCAATAATCTGCATATAGTCAAATCTTGATGCACTCTTTATAATTTTAGCCTTTGCAGTAAGCACCTGTTCATCTGTGTGAACTGATGTCCATCTTGGTGTGATAATATAAATTTCCTTATCTCCGAAAAGTTTATCAAGCTTTTCGTGGTAAGCTCTTAACTTTTCTTCAAAATTCGCATTGCCCTGGTCGTTTATGCCCATGGCAAGAAGAACTACATCAGGGGCCACCTCAGGCATTTCAATATAATCTGCGTCGTGGCCGTAGCCTGAAATTGCCTGGTTTAAAACTTCATAATCCATTTCTCTTGCAACAATATTTGCATAGCACATTGAAGAAGTTGTAGCGCCTGCACCCTCTGTTATAGAGTCCCCAAGGAATAAAATCTTCTTTTTATACTGGTGCTTTTCAAAAACTGCATCCTTTTCAATGGCAAGATTTCTTAAAAAGCCTCTAGACTGGTTGGAGTAGTAAATCTGCACATTGTGCATTTCACCGTCAAGGTTAAGCTTAAAGAATGTAACCTCATCAAGTGTTACAGCGTTTACACTCTTCGCCATAACTCCGTCAACATAAAAATCAAAGGATGTATCTCCGCTTTCGTAGTCATTAAAAAGCTCCATTGCAACAAACTTTGAGTTTGTGTGGAAGTTAAGGGAGACACCTGATGTTCTCTGCCATGTTCCGTTGTAGCCGTTTAACACTTCAACCTGTCTTGGAGTAACTCTTTCAAAAACAGGGAAGCCGTGCTTTTCATAAGCTCTTACATAGCCTGTTGCAAGGTCTATAATCTCTTTGTTTGAGAAAACTCTCAACTTTTCCTGCATTAAGGACATATCCCCCGAGAGCATAATTGTTCCGTAGTTTTCGGTTGTAAGCCAGCCGTTTACGGAGTTATCAATCCAGGCAGAAACTGAGCGTCTTGCACCGTCCCTTCTGTCGTTTACCAAAATATCAAAGCCCATTACGTGGCCGATTTCTTTCTTAGTTTCAAACTTAATATAGGCATCAACTGTGTAGCCATCTTCTGTCATCTTTGCAATTGCTGTGATATTTTCTGTCTTTGCCTTAAGACCTATAGAAATTTCTCCGTCAGCACCAACTCTGTACTGACCGTCTCCGTCTTTTGTCTGGGCTGACTTGGAATTATCCTCGTTCACAAAGATTTCAAAGGAGTCATTGTCCCATGGCTGTTCTCCGTCAACTGAAACATTTTCCTTTTTACATTCAGCAAAAATGTAAAGTCCTTCTTCGTCCCACATAAGACTTGCTTTAGCTGTGTTTCCAAAGGCTTCAAAAGCCTTTACATTTTTCTCAATTTTAATTTCTACGGCATTTTCATAGCCCTTTTTTGTTCCGTCTATTATTTTCTTTCCGTAAGGAACTCTTAAAATACTCATATTTTTTCTCCCATTTTGTATGATAATCTCATTAAGCTGTCGCCTAAGTGGATATTTTCAACAACAATATCCTCTGCATCCTCAACTTCGGCGTGGGTAAAGTTTAAGAAAGCTTTTATACCCGCATTTTTAAGGCGGGACACAACCTGATTTACCCCTGCTTTCGGGATTGCAACGATTGCCATTTCAGGCTTGTTTTCTTCTATAAACCTTTCTACTTCCTCAAAATCAGTTACAACTATATCTCCCACAGTCTGTCCGATTTTTTCAGGGTCATTATCAAAAATTCCAACAAGGTGAAAGCCCCTTTTTTCAAAAGTAATATTAAGAGCAAAGGCTCTTCCTATATTACCTGCACCGATTAAAATTGCGGAATGCTGTTTATCGACCCCTAAAATCTTCCCGATGCTTTCCTTAAGGCTTTCCACCTTATAGCCGTAGCCCTGCTGTCCAAAGCCCCCGAAACAGTTAAAATCCTGTCTGACCTGGGAGGCTGTAAGTCCCATTTTCTCACTTAAGGACTTTGAGGATATTCTGTCAACACCTGTTTTTAACAGTTCATCAAGATATCTGTAATATCTCGGCAAACGGTTTATTACAGATTCCGATACCTTTTTTTTCATATTACACCTCGAACTAATTATTATTTTTTGTGTAATTTAAAAGTCCGCCGTCTATAAGCATTTCACGGTCTCGCTCCGACAATTCAGCCACAAGCTCAATTTCGTCCCCTGTTGTCTTATTAACCATTACAATTTTTCCGTCATTCTTAATAAGCTCTTTAATATTATTAAGCACAAGCTCATCCTTAAGTGAAATCTTATCATAGTCTGCTTCATTCTTAAATGTAAGCGGAATTATACCTGCATTAATAAGGTTTGCCTTATGTATTCTTGCGAAAGACTTAACGATAACAGCCTTTACTCCAAGATAAAGAGGAGCTAGAGCTGCGTGCTCTCTTGAGGAGCCCTGACCATAGTTTGCACCGCCGATTATAATTGACTTCTTCATTTCAAGGGCTCTGTCGTGGAATTCTTCGTCGCAAACTGCAAAGCAGAACTTCGAAATTGCAGGAATATTTGACCTCAGCGGAAGAATCTTTGCACCTGCAGGCATAATATGGTCTGTTGTAATATTATCCTCAACCTTAAGGCTTACTCCCGCCTCGATTGTGTCTTCCATTGGTTCTGAAACAGGGAACGGCTTAATATTTGGTCCGCGGAGGATTTCAACTGTATCCATTTCCTCTTCAGGAACAGGAGGAACAACCATATTATCATTGATTGTAAATACTTCAGGTAACTTAAATTCAGGCATTTCACCGATTTCTCTTGGGTCTGTAAGATAGCCGTTTATGGCTGAAATTGCAGCCATTTCAGGTGAAACAAGGTAAATCTGTCCGTCTTTTGTGCCTGACCTGCCTTCAAAGTTACGGTTAAAGGTTCTTAAAGAAATACCCTTTGAGTTAGGGGACTGTCCCATACCGATACATGGTCCGCAGGCACTTTCCAGAATTCTTGCACCTGCATCAATTAAAACTGACAACGCGCCGTTTTCAGCAAGCATATTAAGTACCTGCTTAGAACCAGGAGCGATTGAAAGTGATACATCAGGGTGAACTGTTTTTCCCTTTAAGATATGAGCAACCTTCATCATATCAAGAAGTGATGAGTTTGTGCATGAACCGATACATACCTGGTCAATTTTCATATTGCCGATTTCTTCAACTGATTTTACATTATCAGGAGAATGTGGGCAGGCAGCAAGTGGCTTAAGCTCTGACAAGTTGATTTCTACAACCATATCATATTCTGCATCTGCATCAGCTGAAAGCGGAACATAGTCCTCTTCTCTCTTCTGTGCCTTTAAAAATTCTCTTGTGATTTCATCAGATGGGAAGATTGAAGTTGTAGCGCCAAGCTCTGCACCCATATTTGTGATTGTTGCTCTTTCAGGAACAGAAAGTGTCTTAACACCCTCTCCGCAATATTCAATAATCTTTCCAACTCCGCCTTTAACAGAGAGAATTCTTAAAACCTCTAAAATTACATCCTTGGCACTAACCCATGGGCTGAGTTTACCTGTAAGCTCTACCTTTACGATTTCAGGACATACAATATGGTACGCTCCGCCGCCCATAGCAACTGCAACGTCCATACCGCCTGCACCGATTGCAATCATACCGATACCGCCGCCTGTTGGTGTGTGGGAGTCTGAACCGATAAGAGTCTTGCCCGGCTTACCAAATCTCTCAAGATGTACCTGGTGACAAATACCGTTACCAGGTCTTGAAAAATAAATTCCGTGCTTTTTACAGATACTGCCGATAAAACGGTGGTCGTCTGCGTTTTCAAAGCCTGACTGGAGAGTATTATGGTCAATATATGCAACAGATTTCTCTGTCTTAACCCTCTTTACTCCCATAGCTTCAAACTCTAAATATGCCATAGTTCCTGTGGCATCCTGTGTTAAGGTCTGGTCAATTTTTATGGCAATTGAATTACCTTTCTTAAATTCACCTGACACGAGATGGTCTTTTAATATTTTTTGTGCTAATGTGTATCCCATTACTTTTCCTCCTGCTGTGTTTCCTCAGTTGTTTCTGTTTCTTCGTTGTCTTTCTGTATCTTTGCACCTGATACAATAGACACTCCCTCGCCAAGTCGCATAAGTCTTACACCCTTTGTAACTCTGCCGAAGGTTGAAATGTCGCATGAATCCATACGGATTACTACGCCCTCTGATGTGATAAGAATAATATCATCTTCAGGTGTAACAATATCAAAGCCTGACACAAGGCCTGTCTGTTCGGACGGTTTATAGGTTGTTGTACCCTTACCGCCTCTGGTCTGTATCTTATATTCGTCCATATCAGTCTTCTTACCGTAGCCCTTTTCGGACACAACAAGAACCTGACCGCCCTCTACATCACGGCTCATTCCGATTACATAGTCATCATCATCTAAGAGAATACCTCTTACGCCTCGAGAGGTTCTTCCCATAGCTCTTGCATCATTTTCGTCAAATCTTATGAGCTTACCCTTATGAGTTCCCATAAAGATTGTAGCGTTGCCGTCTGTAAGCTCAACCTTGATAAGACTGTCGCCCTCGTCAAGATTGATTGCAATTTTACCTACCTTTGGTGCATTTTCATATTCAAGAACATCAGTCTTCTTGATTACACCGTTTCTTGTAGCCATAATGAGGTACTGTCCCTCTTCATAGTTTCTTATAGGAATCATTGCAGAAATCTTTTCGCCCTCTGCAAGATTTATAAGATTTACAATTGGTGTGCCCTTTGCCTGTCTGCCTGCTTCAGGAATTTCGTAAGTCTTGATTCTATACATTCTTCCTGTGTTTGTAAAGAACATAATATGGTCGTGGGTTGAGGCTACGAACATTGTATTTACAAAGTCCTCTTCCTTGGTCTGCATACCGATAATTCCGCGACCGCCACGCTTCTGGCTCTTATATGTGTCAACTGCAAGTCTCTTGATATAGCCTGCGTGAGTCATTGTGATAACATTATCCTCTTCTTCAATCAGGTCTTCAATATCAATATCGTCTGCAACAGGCTCTATGCTTGTTCTTCTTTCGTCTGCAAACTTTTCCTTAACCTCAAGAATTTCCTTCTTAAGAATATCGCAAACCATACTTTCGCTGTTTAAAACATCTGTAAGGTATGCAATAAGCTTCATTAACTCGTCATATTCAGCGTCAATCTTTTCTCGCTCTAATCCCTGAAGTCTTGCAAGTTTCATATCAAGGATTGCCTTTGCCTGAATTTCAGATAAGGAGAATTTAGCCATTAACTGTTCCTGGGCGTCGTTATAGCTTTCTCTTATTGTCTTAATAACCTCGTCGATATTGTCAAGGGCAATTCTTAAGCCCTCTAAAATGTGGGCTCTTGCCTCTGCCTTATCCTTATCAAACTTCGTTCTTCTTACAATAATTTCTTTCTGGAACTTGATATATTCCTCAAGCATTTCCTTAAGGTTCATAACCTTTGGCTCTGTCTTATTAACAAGGGCAAGGTTGATTACACCGAAAGTTTCTTCCATCTGAGTATATTTATAGAGCTGGTTGAGAACTATCTGGGCGTTAGCATCCCTCTTAACCTCAATTACAATTCTCATACCGTTTCTGTCGGATTCGTCACGGAGGCCTGAAATTCCTTCAACTCTCTTTTCGTGAACAAGCTCAGCAATTTTCTCTACAAGCTTTGCCTTATTCACAACATAAGGAATTTCTGTTACAATAATTCTTTCTCTGTCGTCTTTCCATGCTTCAATTTCAGCCCTTGCACGAACTCTTATTTTACCTCTGCCTGTATGGTAAGCAGCTCTTATTCCGCTTGTGCCCATAATCATAGCACCTGTTGGGAAGTCAGGGCCCTTTATATATTCCATAAGTCCGTCAATGTCAAGCTCAGGGTCGTCAACTAAGGCTACAACACCGTCAATAACTTCACCTAAGTTATGGGGAGGGATATTTGTAGCCATACCGACAGCAATACCGCTTGAGCCGTTAACAAGAAGGTGCGGGAATCTTGCAGGAAGCACTTCAGGTTCCTTAAGTCTTTCATCAAAGTTTGGTACAAAGTTTACAGTATCCTTTTCGATATCTGCAAGCATCTTCATAGAAATCTTTGACATTCTTGCTTCAGTATATCTGTAAGCAGCAGCGCCGTCGCCGTCAATTGAACCGAAGTTACCCTGTCCGTCAACTGTTGGGTATCTCATAGAGAAGGTCTGCGCCATTCTTACGAGGGCATCATAAACAGATGCGTCACCGTGCGGATGGTATCTACCAAGCACGTCGCCGACGGTTGTAGCACACTTTCTGTGCTCCTTATCAGGTGTAATTCCGTCTTCATACATTGCGTATAAAATTCTTCTGTGAACAGGCTTAAGTCCGTCTCTTACATCAGGGAGGGCTCTGCCTACCAGAACTGAAATCGCATAGTCAATATACGACTTCTTCATTTCCTTGTTAATATCAACAGGAATAATGTTCAGTTTTGACAAGTCAAAAAATTCTTTTTCTTCGTTTGCCATTTTAAATTTCTCCTTTCAAAAAGGATAATCCTTTTTTGTCTTTATGGAAATAAACCGCAATTTTTTGCATTTTTTCATTACTTATAAAATATTGTACCATAAAAATATCAAATTTGCAACAAAAAACAGCTGATTTTTGCCCGAAAATCCCTGAAATTTTGTTACAAACTTTTAATATTTAATTTCCCCGAAAACTATTGTAATTTTTTCCCTGTTTGTTATAATGAAACTAGCCTATAAATTGGAGGATTTTGCTATGAATTTTGTAACCTACGGCGGTTCGCCGAATGCAAAAATTTCTATTGAGAAAAAAGCAGAAAAGGACGGCGTTCTTTTTTTTGATGTTGATATGATTTTAGAGGAAGAGGCTGTGCCACAGCAGTTTACTGTTTGCTGGAACTTTCCGATTATTGACACCCTTTCAACCTGGAGCCCTACAATCAAGGCATGGAGATATCTGGCTCCTCACTGGAAAGCGCAGAGAACAACATCGAGAACTGCATCATGGATGCCAATCCACTGTCATTTTTCAAGGGACGGCAGAAACAGACAAACTGTTGCTGTTGCTGACGCGAAAACTCCTATCAGTCTTTTATCTGGTGCAAACGATAATACAGCCGAGCTTTACTGTGCAATAGAATTTTTTACAAATCCTGTTGCGCCTATCAAGGAATACCACACAACAATCCGTATTGACCTACGCCACATTCCTTATGAGCAGGCAATCAGGGATGTAACAAAATGGTGGGAAACAGACTGCGGTTATACACCTGCTTTCGTTCCTGAATATGCAAAATATCCTATGAACTCTACCTGGTACAGCTATCACAGAGATTTGGCAGAAGACGACCTTTTAAGAGAATGTGCCCTTTCAAAGCCTCTTGGTATGGAAACAATCTTAATCGACGACGGCTGGCAGAGAGGGGAAGGCCACCACATGGTGGGAGACTGGATGGTGAACGCCGACAAGTTCCCTGCTTTTAAGCTTTTTGTAGATAAAGTTCACGAAATCGGCATGAAGGTTATGGTATGGTTCTCTGTTCCGTTTCTCGGAAAATGGAGTGCCCTTGAGGAAGGCAGGGAAAACCCCGTTTACACCCGTTTTAAAGATATGGTTCTTAACGGAGGTACAGACGGCTTCGGTGACACCTTCCACTTTGACCCTCGCTACAAGGAGGTCCGCGACTACCTTGTGGATATTTACGTGAGCAGAGTTCAGGAATGGGGAATTGACGGCTTAAAGCTTGACTTTATTGACTGGTTCAACCTTACAGACATATCCTTAAAGCCTGATGACAGACGCGACATCAAGAGCCTCGAAGAAGCAATCGACACTCTTATGCTGGCTGTACACGATGCCCTTATAAAAGTCAAGCCTGATATACTTATCGAGTTCCGCGAAACCTATGTAGGACCTTGTATAAGACAGTACGGCAATATGCTCCGTGTTATTGACTGCCCTAACGACGCTCTTATCAACAGAGGGGACACAATCAACCTCCGCCTTATTTCAGGAGATACAGCAATCCACTCCGATATGCTTATGTGGAATGTGAATGAGCCTGTTGAGAACGCTGCTATGCAGATTACAAACTGTATTTTCTCCGTTCCACAGATTTCAATGAGAATTCAGGAGCTTCCTGAAGACCACAAAAAGATGCTTGGTTTCTACCTCGACTTCTGGAGAAAAAACAGGGATATTTTAGCCTATGGCGATATCTTCGCAAAGAATCCTGAATTCGGTTACAGTATGGCCTATGCCGTTAAGGATAAAGAAGCTGTTTTTGCACTTTACGCCGACACAGCTGTTGACATCGAGGATATGAAAACTGCAAAAATCATAAACAGTACACGCCTTGACGCCCTTATCGTTGAAAATGCAGAGGGCAAGGATTTTGAGGTTGTGAACTGTATGGGCGAAGTTCTGAAAACAGGCAGAATTGAAAACAATGTTATAAAAATCAATGTTCCTCTTTCGGGAATTATATTTATAAAATAAGGAGAAATATTATGAAATTTGATATTATCGGAGCACCTGAAAATGCAAAGGTTACAGTTGAACAGACTGCAGAAAAAGACGGCGTTCTTTTCTTTGATTTAGACATGGTTTTAGAAGAAGAGGCTATTCCAAAAAAGTTAACATTAAAGTGGGCATTTGACGCAATTGACACACTATGCACCTGGAGTGCAGCATATGATACCTTAAGATATTTACGCCCAAACTTCGGGACGCACAAAACACACTCAAGAATCGCATCAGGAATGCCACTTCACTGTCACTTCTCAAGGGACGGCAGAAACAGACAGACTATTGCCGTTGCTGACGCGAAAAATCCTATCAGCTTCGCATCAGGTGTAAACGAATACACAGCTTCCCTTGACTGTTATATCAACTTCTTCACAGTTTCTGTTGCACCTATTAAGGAATATCACACAACAATCCGCGTTGACCTCCGCGATATCCCTTATGAGCAGGCAGTTAAAGAGGTTTCAAAATGGTGGGAAACAGATTGCGGATATACTCCTGCATTCGTTCCTGAACACGCAAAGCTTCCTATGAACTCAAGCTGGTACACATATCACAGAGGCCTTGACGAAGAGGATATAATCAGAGAGTGCGAACTTTCAAAACCTCTCGGTATGGAAACAATTTTAATCGACGACGGCTGGCAGAAAGGCGACGACTATAGCCGACTTGGCGACTGGATAGTTAACACTGACATATTCCCTGATTTTAAGAACTTTGTTGACAGAATTCATAAAATCGGTATGAAAGTTATGCTTTGGTTCTCTGTTCCTTTTGTAGGAAGATGGGACGCTGATAATCATGATGTTGAAAACAATGTTTATAAGCGTTTTAAGGGAATGTTCTTAAATGACAGCGGTGTTGAGTGGGTTCTTCACTTTGACCCACGTTACAAGGAAGTTCGTGACTATCTTATCGGAATCTATGTAAACGCAGTTAAAACCTATGGCCTTGACGGTGTTAAACTTGACTTTATTGACTGTTTCCGCCATACAGATGTATCATTAAAGCCTGACGACAAGCGCGACATAAAGAGTCTTGAAGAAGCTATAAATACTCTTATGATTGATATTCATAATGCTTTAACAGAAATCAATCCTGATATTTTAATCGAGTTCCGCGAACCCTACATCGGACCTTGTATAAGACAGTTTGGCAACATGCTTCGTGTTCACGACTGTGCAATTGATGCCCTCATTAACAGAGCTGACTCAATCAATTTAAGAATTGTTTCAGGTAACACCGCTGTTCATTCAGATATGCTTATGTGGAACAAGAACGAAGCTGTTGAAATTGCAGCTATGCAGATTACAAACTGTATCTACTGTGTTCCCCAGATTTCTGTTAAAATTCAGGAGCTCCCTGAAGACCACAAAAAGATGCTTGGTTTCTACCTCGATTTCTGGAGAAAGAACAGGGACATCCTGGCTTACGGCGACATCTTCGCAAAGAACCCTGAAACAAACTACAGCATGGCCTGGGGCGTTAAAGACGGCAACGCTGTTATTACAGCATACACCGATTCCCTTGTTGAAGTCGGCGACTTAAAAACTGCCAAGATTATTAACAGTACAAGATACGATGCCCTTGTTATCGAAAATGCAGAGGGCAGAGATTTTGAAGTTGTTAACTGTATGGGCGAAGTTTTGGAAACAGGCAAACTAAACACAAATCTTGTAAAAATCAACGTTCCTCTTTCGGGAATTATATTTATAAAATAAGGAGAAAAATTATGAAGTTTGATATTATCGGAGCACCTGAAAATGCGAAAATTACAGTCGAACAGACTGCAGAAAAAGACGGGGTTCTTTACTTTGATTTAGATATGGTTTTAGAGGAAGAGGCTATTCCAAAAAAGTTCTCTCTTAAGTGGAGTTTTGATGTGGTTGATACCCTCTCCACCTGGAGCCCTACAATTAAGGCCTGGAGATATTTAGGTCCAAACTGGCAGCCACAGAAAACAACTTCAAGAATTGCATCCTGGATGCCGATTCACTGTCATTTCTCAAGAGACGGCAGAAACAGACAGACTGTTGCTGTTGCTGACGCGAAAAATCCTATTGAATTTACATCAGGTGTAAACGAATACTGTGCTTGGCTTGACTGTTACATCAACTTCTTCACAGTTTCTGTTGCACCAATTAAGGAATATCACACTACAATCCGTGTTGACCTTCGCGACATTCCTTATGAGCAGGCAGTCAAAGAGGTATCTTCCTGGTGGGAAACAGATTGCGGATATACTCCTGCATTCGTTCCTGAACACGCAAAGCTTCCTATGAACTCAAGCTGGTACTCCTACCACAGAGGACTTGACGAAGAAGATATAATCAGAGAATGTGAACTTTCAAAACCTCTCGGTATGGAAACAATCTTAATCGACGACGGCTGGCAGTGGGGCGACGGCTATCATCAGTGCGGTGACTGGCAGGTTAACACAGATAAGTTCCCTGATTTTACAAACTTTGTTGACAGAATTCATAAAATTGGTATGAAGGTTATGGTTTGGTTCTCTGTTCCTTTTGTAGGAAAATGGGACCCTGTTCTTCCGGGGGTTGAAAACAAGGTTTATCAGCGTTTTAAGGGAATGTTCTTAAACGAAAGTGAGCATACATTTAACTTTGACCCACGTTACAAGGAAGTTCGTGACTATCTTGTTGAAACCTATGTAACACAGGTTAAGGAATGGGGAATTGACGGCGTAAAGCTTGACTTCATTGATGCCTTTACTCACACAGATGTATCATTAAAGCCTGACGACAGACGCGACATAAAGAGTCTTGAAGAAGCAATCGACACACTTATGATTGCAATCCGCGACGCTTTAACAGAAATCAATCCTGACATTTTAATTGAGTTCCGTGAAACCTACGTCGGACCTTGTATAAGACAGTACGGAAATATGCTCCGTGTTACTGACTGCCCTAACGACGCACTTATCAACAGGACTGACTCAATCAATGTTCGTCTTGTGGCAGGAAACACAGCTGTTCACTCGGATATGCTTATGTGGAATGTAAACGAGCCTGTTGAAAATGCAGCTATGCAGATTACAAACTGTATCTACTGTGTTCCCCAGATTTCTGTCAGAATTCAGGCGCTCCCTGAAGACCACAAGAAGATGCTTGGTTTCTACCTTGATTTCTGGAGAAAGAACAGAGACATCCTGGCTTACGGCGATATCTTCGCAAAGAACCCTGAAACAGGCTACAGCGTTGTATGCGGGGTCAAGGACGGCAACGCTGTTATCACAGCATACACCGACTCTCTTGTTGAAACCGGCGACTTAAAGACCGCCAAGGTTATCAACAGTACAAAGAACAACTTCCTTATTATCAAAAATGCCAGGGGCAGAGATTTTGAAGTTGTTAACTGTATGGGCGAAGTCCTCGAAACAGGCAAGATTGATTCAAACCTTGAAGAAATTAACGTTCCTCTTTCAGGTATCATCTTCGTAAAATAATTTGCATAAAAAATATCCCCCTCGGTTGAGGGGGGTTTATTTTTTTATCTCAATTTCCAGATTCTATCGTTATAGTCCTTGATTGAACGGTCTGATGAGAAGAAGCCTGCCTTTGCAACATTGATAATTGCCTTCTTGTTCCATACATCAGGTGTCTGGAATTCCTTGGCTGCTCTGTGGCAGGCGTCAAGGTAGGACTCGAAGTCTGCAAGGTGGAGGTACTGGTCAGCAAATCCGCCGTTTCCATAAACCAAACTCTTATGAATATCGTTAAAGATGTTTGGTCTGTCAAAGGAGAACTTTTCGCTTATGATTGAGTCAACAATAGATTTTACAACTGCATTTTCGTTATAAATCTTCGGGCTTGGGCTCTGGCCTGAGGCATAGATGCTTAAAACTTCCTCGGAAGATAAACCAAAGATATAGATATTATCCATTCCTACTCTTTCAGCAATTTCCACGTTAGCGCCGTCCATTGTACCGATTGTCAAGGCACCGTTTAACATAAGCTTCATATTACCTGTGCCTGACGCCTCTTTACTTGCAGTTGAAATCTGCTCGGAGAGGTTTGCAGCGGCAACAATCTTTTCAGCGATTGAAACGCTGTAGTTTTCAATAAATACAACCTTTAAAATATCCTTTGTTCTTGGGTCATTATTTACAACCTCTGCAACATTATTGATAAGCTTAATAATAAGCTTTGCAGCGTGATAACCAGGGGCAGCCTTTGCACCGAAAATAAATGTTTCAGGGAGCATTGAGGCAACCTCAGGCTGTTCTGTAATCATCTTATATCTGTAAATAATATGCATTACCTTAAGGAGCTGTCTTTTATATTCGTGAAGTCTTTTAATCTGCACGTCAAAAAGTGAATTTGGGTCAACTGTTATGCCATTATGTTCCTTAATATATTCAGCAAGTCTTACCTTATTATCATACTTTATCTTTGCAAATTCATCACGGAATGCGCTGTCGTCTGCGAACTTCACAAGCTTTTCAAACTCATTCTCGTCCTTAACCCACTTATCGCCGATGGCTGATGTAATAAGGTTTTTAAGCTCAGGGTTAGCCTTATAAAGCCATCTTCTCTGAGTTACACCGTTTGTAACATTTACAAACTTTTCAGGAGATAAATTATAATAATCCTTAAAGGTTTCATTCTTAAGAATTTCAGTATGGAGAGCTGCAACGCCGTTTACATTATGGCAAGCTGTAAGACAGAGGTTTGCCATACTTACATTTCCCCCTGTGATTACAGACATATATTCGATTTTGCCTGTGTCGTTGCCGTAGTGGTTCTGTAAATTTTCTCTCTGGCGTCTGTCAATTTCCTTGATAATCATATAGATTCTTGGAAGAAGTGTCTTTGCCATTTCTGCAGGCCACTTTTCAAGAGCTTCACATAAAATTGTGTGGTTTGTATATGCAAAGGTTTCGTTTACAATCTTCCAGGCATCATCCCAGCCAAAGCCCTCTTCATCCATTAAAATTCTCATAAGTTCAGGGATTGCAAGGGTTGGATGTGTATCATTTATATGAATCTGCACATACTTTGGAAGTTCATAAAGGGAATGACCGCGTCTCTTCTGTTTCTTGAGAATCCACTGGATTGTGGCTGAAACAAAGAAGTACTGCTGTTTAAGTCTTAAAAGCTTACCCTCGTAGTGATTATCTTCAGGGTAGAGAACCTTTGAAACAACTTCAGCAAGTTCTCTGTCCTTCATTGCCATCTGGTAGTCACCGCGGTTGAATTCGCTCATATTGATTACCTGCGGAGAACAAGCCTTCCACAGTCTTAATGTGTTTACAAGCTTTGAATTATAACCTGAAATAGGCATATCGTAAGGCTCACCGATTACTGTGTTATAGCCTACGTGATTAAACTTCATTCTGCCGTCTTCAAAATATTCCTCAATCTTACCGCCGTAGTGCACTTCAACTCTGTCCTCAGGACGCTGTACTTCCCATACATTTCCGTCCTCAAGCCATTCATCAGGGAGCTCTGTCTGGTAACCGTCAACGATTTTCTGTCTGAAAAGACCGTATTCGTATCTGATACCACAACCAAAAGCAGGAAGCTCGAGAGTTGAAAGTGAGTCTAAGAAGCAGGCAGCAAGTCTGCCGAGACCGCCGTTTCCTAAACCTGCGTCCTTTTCAACCTCTTCGATTTCGTCAAGGTTTAAGCCACATTCCTTTAAAGCATCCTTATAAACTTCTTCCTGAAGAATATTTATAAGGTTATTGCCAAGGGCTCTTCCCATTAAAAATTCAAAGGAAAGATAGTAAAGCTCTTTCTGGTCGCCCTTTTCAAGCTCTTCCCTTGAAACTGCCCACTTTTCCATTATCTCATCCTTAACAGCAAGGGCACAAGCCTGGTAAAGCTGTTTCGGAGTAGCAGTTTCCACTGTCTTTGCATAGTGGCGTCTGAGCTTACTCTTTATTTCTCTGACTATCTGGTCTTTCTTGGCTGTATATTCAGCCTTAGTCATTTTTTTCATCTATATTCCTCCTAACAGGATATTTCCAACCAACATACTATATTCTATTTTCCCCAATTTGTCCCTATGTATTACAAAAATAAAAACAATAGTAACATTAAGTTACTATTGTTTTCATAATTCTTAATTATACTATAACTGCTCATATAAGTCAATATACTTTTTAGCTGATTCTTCCCATGAAAAATCTTCTTTCATTGCTCTTTTAACAAGCTTTTTCCATACATCCTTATCCGAGAAGAAGCTTATTGCACGGCGGATTGTATAAAGCATATCCTGCGCATTATAAGCATTAAAGGAGAAGCCGTTGCCCTCGCCTGTGAACTCGTTATAGGATTTTATTGTGTCCTTAAGTCCGCCAGTTTCTCTTACAATAGGGATTGTACCGTAGGCTAAAGCTATAATCTGTCCAAGACCGCAAGGCTCAAACATTGACGGCATAAGGAACAAGTCGCAGGCCGCGTAAACCTTATGGGCACGCTCGTTACTGAACATAATATTGGCAGAAACCTTTTCAGGATTGCACCATGCGTAGTGCCTGAACATATCCTCGTATTTACTGTCCCCTGTGCCTAAAACTACGAACTGGATATCCATCCCCACAAGCTCGTTCATAATTTCTGCAATAAGGTCAAGGCCTTTCTGGTCAACAAGTCTTGAAACAAGACCAATCATAACCTTTTCCCCGTCAACAGGAAGTCCAAGCTCCTTCTGGAGCTCCATTTTATTCTTTTTCTTGCCCTCAATGCAGTTATTCAAGTTATACTTTTCAAAAATGAGGTTATCCTTTCTTGGATTATAGTCCTCATAGTCAATTCCGTTAAGAATACCGAAAAGGCTGTTATCCCTTGCACGAAGAAGACCGTCAAGTCTTTCTCCGCCCTGAGGAGTCTGAATTTCTTCAGCATAAGTAGGGCTTACAGTTGTTACATAATTCGAGTAAACAACCCCCGCCTTCAAAAGATTTGCACAGCCGTGGAATTCAAGCTTATCATTCACAAAATATCCCATATTTAAGGAGAAGAAATCTGCAACTGTTTCAATATCGTAAATTCCCTGATACCTTAAATTATGAATTGTGAACATTGTCTTTGTTTCCTTGAAAAATGGGTCTTCCTTATAATAACCCTCAAGAATTACAGGTATCATACCTGTCTGCCAGTCGTGGCAGTGGATTACATCAGGTTTAAAGTCAATGCCCTTTAATATTTCAAGGGCTGCCTTATCCAAAAATGCAAACCTTTCAAGGTCATTCCATTTATAAAGTTCTTTATCTCCGAAATAGTATTCATTATCAATAAAATAATATCTTACTCCGTCTTTGACAATTTCAAAAACGCCACAGTATTTTGTGCGCCAGCCCACAGGCACATAGATAAAGAATTTATATTCCATCTGTGAAACATATTTCTCATCTATACAGCCATACTTCGGCATCACTACTGCAACCTCATGGCCCTGTTTCACAAGGGCTCTGGGGAGAGCTCCCACTACATCGCCAAGGCCTCCGCTTTTAGCATAGGGTGCTACCTCAGATGAAACCATAAGTATTTTCAATTTTATGTCCCCCTTATACTACTACTCGCTTTCCTATGATTACAGGGTATGTTTCCTGTCCCACAAGCTTCTTGCCCTCTCTTAAAATAACTTCCTTATCGAAAATTGCGTTTTCCACAAGGCAGTTTTCCATAATCTGTGAGTTCTGCATTATGATTGAATTTTCAACCACAGCACCCTCTCCGATTTTTACACCTCGGAAAATAATACAATTCTTAACTGTGCCCTCAATCACACAACCGTCTGCAATAATTGAATTTGTAACAGAAGAATCCTTTCCGTATCTTGTAGGAACTGTATCCTTTACCTTTGTGTAAATTCTGTCGTCATCCTTTGTGCCGAAAAGCTCATCTCTTACATCTTTCTTAAGCAGGTCAAGATTAAAGCCGAAATATGTCTTTATATTATCAATTGTCTTTGAATAGCCCACAAATTCATAAGCATAAATTTTAAGCTTATCAATATTTGACATAAGCAAATCAGCATTGAGCTTATGCTTTCCGTGAGCAATACAGTCCCCTACAAGTTCTAAAAGCAGGGACTTCTTTATGTAAAACATATGCATATATGAATTGTTGAGCTTCTGAACAGTAGGGTAAAGTTGCATATCTGTAACTCTGCCGTCTTCGTCAACATCTAAAAAGATATGTCTTTTAAGGCGGGAATCTTCAACCTTTCCAACCTTTTTATAAACCATTGTAATATCTGCATCCTTTTCCATATGAAGCTTTTCAACATCTTCATAAGTTAAGTTACAGATTGTATTACAGTCGGAAACTAAAACATAGTCCTGTCTGCTTCGTCTTAAATAGCTGAAAGCATTATAGATATAGTCAACGCCGTACTGCTCATTGCTGTCATAAGCCTCATTATGAGGAAGAATGAAAAGACCGTTCTGCTTTCTTGCAAGGTCCCAGTCCTTTCCTGTTCCAAGATGGTCAGTTAAAGACTGCATCTTTGAGGTGGTGGTTATACCGACATTTGCTATGCCGGTATTTACCATATTTGACAGAATAAAGTCAATAATTCTGTATCTGCCTCCAACAGGAACTGCCGCAAGGGCACGGAGATTTGTGAGGTCCCCTAAATTCGCCTCAGGGTTTTCTGAAAAAATTAAACCAAGTGTACTGTTATGCATATCTCTTTACCCCCTTACGCCTTTATACTCTTTGTAACCATTGAATTTTTCGCAATAGCTACTCCGTCTTTTATTTTTACTTCAGGTGCAACAAGCGTTATATCTGCAGCACAGATTTTTGTATTTACAAAATCTTCCATGGCACCTATTTCTTCTGTGCCGATTCTAACATTCTTTCCGATAACTGCTCCTGTGCCTACGATAGCCTTTTTAATTACTGCATCACGGCTTATATATGCCCCGGGAAGAATTACTGAGTCAATAACCTTTGCTCCCTCTTCCACAACAACACCTTCGGATAAAATCGAATGTTCAACGACACCGTCAATTTCACAGCCCTCTGTTATATAACAGTTTTTAACCACAGCTGTGTTTGAAATATAATGAGGTGGCTTTGCAGGGTTTTTACTGAAAATTCTCCAGTCCTTATCGGAAATATTCATTGCAGGTGCATCGTCCAAAAGCTCCATGTTAGCATCCCACAAGCTCTGGATTGTTCCAACATCCTTCCAGTAGCCGTCGAACCTGTGCGCCATCAGCTTCTTTCCGTTTTCAAGCATCTTAGGAATAATATTCTTACCGAAATCGTTGTCTGAATTTACATCCTTTTCATCTTCAATAAGATACTTTTTAAGTACCTTCCATGTGAAAACATAAACGCCCATTGAGGCAAGATTTGATTTTGGTTTCTTTGGCTTTTCTTCAAACTCTACAATCTCTAAGTTCTCATCTGTATTCATAATTCCGAATCGTGATGCCTCGTCCCACGGAACTTCAATTACAGCAATTGTAGCGTCAGCGTTAGCCTTTTTATGAGCCTTGAGCATTTTCGCATAGTCCATTTTATAGATATGGTCCCCCGAAAGAATTACAACATATTCAGGGTCGAACTGGTCAACAAAACCGATGTTCTGGTATATGGCGTTGGCTGTGCCCTTATACCATTCCCCTTTTTCAGCAGACACATAAGGAGGAAGTACAAAAACTCCTCCGTCTTTTCTGTCCAAATCCCATGGCTGTCCTGAACCGATATAGGTATTAAGTTCAAGAGGCTGGTACTGGGTTAAAACACCTACTGTATCAATTCCCGAATGGGTGCAGTTACTCAAAGGAAAATCTATAATTCTGTATTTCCCTCCGAATGGTACAGCAGGTTTTGCCACCTTCTTGGTAAGTGCCCCAAGACGGCTGCCCTGTCCGCCTGCAAGAATCATTGCTACGCATTCCTTCGCTTTCATATTTTATCCCTCCAAGGTAATTATTAGCCTATCTTTTGTTTCGGCGTTTCTTTATATAAAACGCTGAAAGTTCCGGCAAATCAACTTTTATACGATACTTAAAATCTCCGTATGTTCCTTTTTCAGCCTTAAAGACTTTCTTTATGTCCCCTGTTCCTCCATAAGCCTTATCATTTGTGGAAAGCACAATTTCGTACTCGCCTGATGCAGGAACTCCCACATAATAGTCATCTCTTCTGCGGGCAGCAAAGTTTGCAACAACTATAACCTTGTCCCGCTTATTTTTACTTATCCTCATAAAGGACACAACATTATTCTGACTGTCGTCAGGGCAAATCCACTTAAAGCCTGCCCAGTCCCTTTCAACCTCGTGCATAGCCTTATGGGACTTATAGAACTTATTAAGCTCCCCTGTGTACTTCTGCATATTTCTATGCATATCATAATCTAAAAGCAACCAGTCAAGCTGCTCCGCGAAACGCCATTCTATAAACTGGGCAATTTCTCCGCCCATAAACAAAAGCTTCTTTCCCGGGTGAGCATACATATACGCAAACAAGAGCCTTAAGGACGCAAACTTCTGTTCATATGTTCCGTACATCTTATCAATAAGCGACCTTTTTCCGTGAACAACCTCGTCGTGGGACAGAGGCAAAATATAGTTTTCAGAAAAAGCGTACATCATTGAAAATGTAAGCATTCCGTGGTTGGGGCCCCTGAAAAACGGGTCCATTGACATATATCTTAAAATGTCATTCATCCAGCCCATATTCCACTTGAAGTTAAAACCAAGTCCTCCCTCATGGGCAGGCATTGTAACTCCGCCCCAGGCTGTAGATTCCTCTGCAATCATCATTACATTGGGAAATCTCTCAAATACAGCTTTATTCATTTTTTGTAAAAATTCAATGGCGTCAAGATTCTCATTTCCGCCATACTTATTCGGTATCCACTCGCCGTCCCGCCTGTTATAATCAAGATACAGCATACTTGAAACTGCATCAACTCTTAAACCGTCAATGTGATATTCCTCAAGCCAGAAAAGAGTGTTTGAAATAAGGAATGAATGTACCTCACTCTTTTCCCAGTTAAAAACAAGAGTTCCCCATTCCTTATGTTCCCCCCGTCTTGAATCGGGATGCTCGAAAAGACAGCTTCCGTCAAATCTTGCAAGGCCGTGGGCATCCTTTGGAAAATGGGCAGGAACCCAGTCCATTATAACTCCGATTCCGTTCCTGTGGCACTTATCCACAAACCTCTTAAGTCCCTCAGGGGTGCCGTACCTACTATTTACAGAGTAATAGCCTGTTACCTGATATCCCCAGGAGCCGTCAAAGGGATACTCCGATAGAGGCATAACCTCAATATGAGTATAGCCCTGTTCCTTTACATAAGGCACAAGACTCTCCGCCATTTCGTCATAGCTGTAGAGTGTCCCATCTTCGTGTCTTTTCCATGAACCGAAGTGCATTTCGTAAATATTTATCGGTTTATCGTAAGGAGGATTCTCTCTCCTTTTTTCCATCCATTTTTTGTCTTTCCACTTGAAGCTATCCTCAAAAACAACCGAGGCTGTGGCAGGTCTGACTTCGCTCTGGAAGGCAAAGGGGTCAGCCTTTAAAAAAGTTCTTCCGTCTTTACTCTCAATGGAGTATTTATAAACTTCGCCCTTTTTTACACCCTCTAAAAAAGCAGTCCATATTCCTGAATCTGCATCCTTTTCCATGGGGTTTACATTTCTGTCCCATCCGTTTTTATTGCAGACCACAGAAACACTTTTTGCTTCAGGAGCCCACACGGAAAAACGGGTTCCGATTTTCCCCTTTTCGTCCTTTACGACGTGTGCCCCCAAAATTTTATATGCGTAGAAAAGCTCACCTTTATTAAAAAGATACATAAGCTCTTTTGGAATTTTTTCGTAATTATTCATAGTGTCCGTCCCTTTCAGACTGTTAAAAAGTCCCATCAGCCCTATTTTTACTTATATAATACCAAAAAGGGAATAATTTGTCTATAAATAATCTTGACAAAAATTGTCATATTTTTTGTGTAGTATGCACAATCAATATTCAAACAACATCGCAGATTCTGACATAATTTTTATGTTTAATTTATTATCTGTCAATGTGTGTTTTTTATCCCTGAAAATTTCATTAAATTGCGTTTTTCCGCAAAATTCATTTTCTATAACAATTTCCCTGTCCCACTGGTCGGTATTTACAACGCAGAGATAGTTCTTTCCCTGTGTTTTTTCTCCGAAAACATCCTTATCGCCTTTCAGCTCTCTTGTGTATGCGAAAACCTTATCGTCGCTATAAACAACCTTAAAATCTCCTCGTCTTAAGGCAGGTTTTTCATTTCTAATTCCTATAATCTCCTTGTAATAATCAAGCAGTTCGGGATTTATATTCCTCCAGGTATACGGCTTTCTGTTATATGGGTCCTTTCCGCCCTCCATGCCGATTTCGTCTCCATAGTACACACAAGGTACTCCGACAAAGGTCATCTGCATAAAGGCAAAGAGCATCTGCCGTCTTAAAGCACGGCTTTCTTCCCCACCTGAAAGCTTTGTGTCCCAGTCTGTCCCATTTCCGTAATTTTGCTGTCCCATTACAGTTTTAATTCTTTCCGTATCGTGGGTCCCTGCAATATTCATAAGGGAATAGGCAACCTCCTTTGGATAGTTTTCCAATATTGACATTATTCTCTTTCCAAAGTTTGTCCCATTACAGTTACCCAAAACAAAATCTATCATTGCATCCTTGAAGGGATAGTTCATTACACTGTCAAGTTCGTCCCCTGTTAAATACTCACGGAGATTGCCGTAGCTCACCTTATTTGTAGCGTCCTCCCAGACCTCTCCGATTATAACTGCATCCTCGTCTGTCTTCTTTATTTCTTCCCTTAAAATCTTTATAAATTCGTCAGGGAGCTCGTCGGCTACATCAAGTCTCCAGCCCTTTGCACCAAGCCTCAACCACTTCTTTATAACTGCATCTTCATCCCTTAAAATGTAGTCAAGGTAGCCCTCGCTCATTTCATTTACATTGGGCAGATTTGTGCAACCCCACCAGCTGTCGTAATCATTTGTGTCCCCTTTGAACTGGAACCAGCTTCTGTATGGGGAATTTTTATCCCTGTAGGCACCGCCCTCGCCGTAGTTTCCGTATTTATTGAAGTAAATACTGTCGGAGCCTGTGTGGCTGAATACACCGTCTAAAATTATATTGATGCCCATTTCCTCTGCCTTTTTTGTCAGGCTCACAAAGTCAGCCTCTGTGCCCAGCATCATATCAATCTTTTTATAATTTCCTGTATCGTATCTGTGGTTTGAGTACGCTTCGAAAATCGGATTTAAGTAGATAACTGATATTCCAAGCTCCTTAAGATAAGGCAGTTTTTCCTCAATCCCCTTAAGGTTTCCCCCGTAAAAATCGTTACAGGCAGGACCGTTTTCGTATGGGTGGCGGTTGCTGGCAAATCTTTCGTACCAATCCCTATGGATTGTGTATTCCTCCCTTTTTACAGGGTAGTCCGTGTCTTTCCCGTGGAAAAATCTGTCAGGGAAAATCTGGTACATCACGCTGTCGCGAAACCATTTTGGAGTGTGGTAATTCTTATCAAAAACTGTTACCTGATAGGAGTTCATAGTGTTCTCTTTCTTTAAAACACCCTCTCCTCCCAGCTTTTCGTCATTGTTAAAATAATAAAATTCGCCCTGGTTTGTACGGATTACAAAATAATACCAGAACAACCCCTTCTCATCAGGAGTCTTAACTCTGGCACACCAGAGGTTGTCCTTCTTCTCCATAGGAATATAGTTTTCCCTGTTTCCGGACCAGGTGCGGACTAAAACCTGGTGAGCCTCTGTATCTCTAACCTCAAGAGCAAGTTCAATTTCCGTTCCTGTCTCCACTGCACCAAAAGGTTTTCTGTATATTTCATTTTGAGAATTATGGTATATGTACATCTTTATCACCCTACTGTTATTTTCCTTTATTTTAACATAAAGAATTATCCTTTGCAACGGATTTATGTAACAAAATGTCCCTTATAACATATTATGAATGAGGAGTTGATGATATGATTAAAATATTTATTGACGCAGGACACGGCGGGCCTGACCCGGGGGCTGTGGGCAACGATGTAATCGAGGAATATGTAAACTTAAATGTGGCGCTCGCCCTTGCGCGCTGTTTAAACAGTGCAGGCTACGAAACTATGCTTTATCGCACAACTCAGGACGAGAATGTTTTAGACGACAAAAATTCCGACCTTTCAAACCGTGCAAATATGGCAAACCGATGGGGTGCAGACTACTTTATCTCAATCCATACAAACAGCTCGGAGCGTCCGCAGGCGCAAGGAGCCGAGGCCTATGTATATAATCTGGGAGGGACTTCAGAACGCCTCGCACAGTCCATTCTCTCTTCCATTTCTTCACAGCTTGGCTCCGTTAACCGCGGTGTTTTTCCGGGAAGATTTGCAGTCCTGAGAAGAACAAGAATGCCTGCTGTTCTTTTAGAGCTTGGCTATCTCACCAACACCACAGAGGCTCTCAACTTAAACAGTCCTGCCTGGCAGAGGGCAGTTGCAAACGCAATCTGTCAGGGAATTATAAATTACACGGGTTCACCGTCCTGAAAAGGCACATTTTATGTGCCTTTTCTTTAGTCGAACATATCGGAAACCTTGTGTGCAATTCTCTCGCATTTTCTTCTTGCCCTTTTTACATCCCTTGTATTCATTGGGTTTAAGGCTATTGACGCTCCGATTGCAATTGCTGTTCCTATTAAAAATCCTTTAGAAAAATTTTTCATATTTCATACCTCCCTTTTTATTTTGCATCATCTTCTTCCTTTCATTCTTATTTTTCTTTTTCTCATTATATATATTTGTAGAAATTTTTTAAAATTTTTCCAATTAAAATGACTGAAATTATTGACGAATTGCAGTTTTTGGTGTATTATATTGTATTATTAAATTTTTTTCGAGGAGGAAGAATTATGGCAAAAGTTTATCCGTTCAGCGGGCTCAGATATAACACCGAAAAAGTTTCACTTTTTGATGTTGTAGCTCCCCCATACGACATTATTTCCCCTGAAATTCAGGACGCACTTTACAACAAGTCTGAATACAATATTGTAAGAGCAGACTTCGGAAAGGAATTTCCTGAAGACAACGATACTGTTAACAAATACACAAGGTCAGGAGAACTTTTTGAAAAGTGGCTCAAGGAAGACATTATAAAAGCCGAAGACACACCTTGTTTCTATATTTACGAGCAGGTTTTTAGTAGCAACAACTCAAAATACAGCTTAAAGGGGCTCTACTCCCTTGTTCAGCTTTGCGATTTCAAGGAAAACATCGTGCTTCCACACGAAGAAACCTTAAGCAAAGCTAAGGCTGACCGTTTTGAGCTTATGAAGACTACAAACGCAAACTTAAGTGCAATCTACTCCCTCTATCTTGACGAGGACAAGTCTATGCAGGAATTCATCGAGGTTTTAAGTCAGGGTAACCCTGATTTATCCTTCGGTACAGAGGACGGCGTAGGCCACAATGTATGGATTGTCAAAGACAAGGAAGCAACAGACAAAATTACAGCTTTCTTCTCTGATAAGCAGGTTTTCATTGCTGACGGACACCACAGATATGAAACTGCACTCAGATACAGAGATTATATGAGAGAGCAGACAGGGGATATGAGCGAGGACGCTCCATTTAACTATGTTATGATGCTTTTAACTTCAATGAGCGACCCTGGTCTTCTCGTTTTCCCTACACACAGAATGATTAAGGATATGCCTGACTTTGACGAGGAGTCAATTGTAAGCGCTCTTACAGATAATTTCAGTATTTCAAAAATCCGCTTTACTGACGGTGAATATGATGAAATTATTATGTCAAAGCTCCGTAACTGTGGCGACGAAATTCAGTTTGCTATGTACACAGGCAAGGATTATTACTATCTCTTAAGGCTTAAGGATGTTTCCATTATGGATTCATATATTTCCGACAAGCCTGAGGTTTACAGACGACTTGACGTAAGCTGTCTCCATACACTTATTCTCGACAGACATTTCGGAATAAATATGGAAAATATGGCACAGCAGAAAAATCTCCTCTACTCAAGAGATTCAAAGGAAGCTATCGGAGCTGTTCAGGAAGGCAAGTGCCACTGTTCATTCTTAATTAACGCTACAAAGATTTCACAGATTAAAGACATCTCACTTTTAGGCGAAAAAATGCCACAGAAATCAACATATTTCTGGCCAAAGCCTGTTACAGGGGTACTCTTTAATTCATTAGGATAATATTTTACTCTACCCACGGGTAAGCTCGATAAATATGTGGGAAGAAAGGCCTTGAATACAATGAAAATTGCAATTATGGGTTTCGGAACAGTTGGTTCCGGAGTTGGTGAAATACTTGTTTCACAGAAAGAAGAAATGACAAAGAAAGCAGGAGAACCGATTGAGGTTAAGTACATCCTAGACCTCCGTGATTTTCCTGACAGTCCTTTTAAGTGCTTTACAAAGAACTTTGAGGACATCTTAAACGACGACGAGGTTGGACTTGTTGTTGAAGCTATGGGGGGTACAGTTCCTGCATACGACTTCACAAAAAGACTTCTCACAAAGGGTAAGCACGTTATTACCTCCAACAAGGAGCTTGTTGCAAAGCACGGCACAGAGCTTTTGACTATTGCAAGAGAAAAAAGCATCAACTATCTCTTTGAAGCATCTGTTGGCGGTGGTATTCCAATCATCCGTCCACTTATTTCTTCTCTCACAGGAAGCGGAATCAACTCTGTTGTGGGAATTTTAAACGGTACTACAAACTACATTCTTACACAGATGATTGATAAGGGCAAAACTTTTGAAGAAGCACTTTCTGAAGCACAGGAAAAGGGCTACTCCGAAAAGGACCCGACAAACGACATTGAAGGCTTTGACACCTGCAGAAAGACTGCAATTCTCGCATCCCTTGCTTTCGGCAAGGCTATTGATTCAGAAAAAATCCCAACAGAGGGAATTACAAAGGTTACTTTAGAGGACACAATGTACGCAGAAAAATTCTCCTGTTCTGTTAAGCTTATCGGCGAATGCAGAAAGGCTGAAAATGGCGTATTTGCAAGGGTTTGCCCTGCTTTTGTTCCTTATTCTAACCTTATTTCAAATGTAAACGGCGTATTCAACGGCATTATGGTTGACGGCGACGAGGTTGGTTCAGTTATGTTCTACGGCCGTGGAGCAGGTAAGCTCCCTACTGCCAGCGCTGTTGTATCCGACGTAGTTGACGCTGTTAAGCACAAGGAAACAAACATAAGAATTCTCTGGACAGATGCCCCTGAGGGCTATCTTTTAGACGGAAAAGACTGCAAATACAAGTTCTATCTCCGTCTTAAAGGCGATATGAACGGCTTTGAAAATGCTGTTTCAATCGCTGACGGCGAATTTGCAATTATCACAGACAAAATTACAGAGGCAGAAATCGAAGAAATCGCAAAAGGTCATGAAATAATCGGAAAGATGAGAGTGATTGGCTAATGATTAAAGTCAGAGTTCCTGCCACATCAGCTAATATGGGGCCCGGGTTTGACTGTCTTGGTGTAGCAATTCAGCTTTACAACTATGTTTCAATTGAAGAATATGACGGGATTAAAATTGACATAATCGGCGACGGAGAGGATTTTCTTCCAAAGGACGAAAGAAATCTCGTTTACCAGAGCGCTATGGAGATTATCTCAAGGGCAGGCAAAACCGTTAAGGGACTGCATCTTATTTTAGAGAACAATATCCCTATTACAAGAGGTTTAGGAAGCAGCAGTGCAAGTATTTTAGGCGGAATGATTGCGGGAAATACCCTTGTGGGAAGTCCCCTTACTATGCAGGAAATCCTTGATATTGCTGCGGAAAAAGAGGGCCACGCGGACAACGTTTCCCCTGCAGTTTTCGGGGGATTTACAGTAAATTCCTACAACGGAAAAACTGTGAAGAGCCTTAAATTCCCTGTTCCCGAGGACATTTGTTTCGCAGTTTTCAAGCCTGCGTTCTTCCTTAAAACAAAGAAGTCCCGTTCTGTGCTTCCGAACACAGTTTCTCACCACAGTGCAGCAACCAACACAGGAAATGCTGCTATGCTTGTGGGGGCATTACTTACAGGAAAATATGAATTTTTAAAAATTGGCTTTTCTGACGAGCTTCACCAGAAGTTCAGGAAAAAGCTCATTCCGGATATGGACTACATTTTCACAGTTTCTGAGAAAAACGGAGCTTTGGGAAGCTATTTAAGCGGAGCAGGTCCTACAATTATTTCTGTTATTTCCAAGGAAAACGTGGAGTTCCTTGAAAATATAAAAAAAGATATGGAAAAGTATAAAAAATGGCAGGTCGATGTCTATGAACCGGACAACGACGGCGCTGTTATATTATAGGAGGTTTTATTGTGGCAATTATCGTACAGAAATTCGGCGGCAGCTCTGTTGCTGACAAAGACAAAGTCTTTAACGTTGCAAACAGAGTTGTGGAAACATACAAAAACGGCTATGACGTAATTGTTGTTGTTTCTGCTCAGGGAGATACAACTGACGATCTTCTTGAAAAGGCTGCTGAAATCAACCCAAATCCATCAAAAAGAGAAATGGATATGCTTTTGGCGACAGGTGAACAGATTTCAATTTCACTTTTAGCTATGGCTATCGAAACACTTGGCGTTCCTGTTATTTCTCTTACAGGCTGGCAGGCAGGCTTTAGGACTGACTCCAACTGCGGAAGCGCAAGAATCGAAAAAATTGATACTACAAGAATGAAAGAAGAGCTTGCAAGAAGAAAAGTTATTATTGTTGCAGGTTTCCAGGGTCTTGACAAATACGACGACATCACAACTCTCGGCAGAGGCGGAAGTGATACTTCAGCTGTTGCTATTGCGGCACAGATTGGTGCTGAAAAGTGTGAAATTTACACTGACGTTGACGGCGTTTACACAACAGACCCACGTATTGTTCCAGAAGCTAAAAAGCTTGACGAAATCACATTTGATGAAATGCTTGAGCTTGCAAGTCTTGGTGCAAACGTACTTCACAACCGTTCGGTTGAAATTGCAAAGAAATATAATGTTAAACTCGAAGTTAAGTCAAGCTTTAATAAGGTTGACGGAACATTAGTTAAGGAGGCAATTGCTATGGAAAAAATGTTAATCAGAGGTGTGGCAAGAGATAACGATGTTGCCCGTATTTCAGTTGTTGGTCTTCCTGACCAGCCAGGCATCGCATACAAGGTATTCTCAAAGCTTGCACAGGAAGGTATAAATGTTGACATCATTCTCCAGTCAATCGGCAGAAATGATGAAAAGGATATTTCATTCACTGTTACAAAGGGACATCTTGAAAAGGCTCTCGCTATTTTAGAGGGCGAAAAGGACGTTCTCCGCTTCAAGGAACTCCTCCACAGAGAAGATATCTGCAAGATTTCTATTGTTGGTTCAGGTATGGTTAACAACCCTGGGGTTGCAGCTAAAATGTTCCAGGCTCTCTATGACGCAGGAATTAACATCCATATGATTTCTACATCAGAAATCAAGGTTTCAGTTCTTATTAACAAGGACTACGCTGACAAGGCTGTGCAGGTTGTTCACCGCGCATTCTTTGATTAGGAGCCAGTCGTACACAAGGAAGAATAAAAGCCGTAGCAAAAGCTACGGCTTTCTTTTTGTCCGAAAAAACCAACTCATCTCACAGGCTTGGACCCACACATATACTAAAAAAAGGAGTCCGTTTGGACTCCGAGGGCTTCTTTCTCTTGGGAGAAGTCAATTTAGATTTAAGTATTATAAAAGCCTTACAGCACATTGTACTGTAAGGCTTTATTGATTAGTTCATGATTGTTTCTTCAGTTGTCTTATCGAAGAGGTGAATTCTTGCACCGTCGATAGCCATCTTAATTGTTGTATCATGTGTTGTCTTTGTGTCAGGTCTAACTCTTGCTGTGATGTTATTGTTACCGAACTTTGCGTAAACGTAACTTTCAGCACCCATCATTTCAACAACCTCTACATAAGCTTCAACCTGTGTATCTGCAAACTTTTCAAGGTTATGGTCATCATCATAAATATCTTCAGGTCTGACACCCATAACAACATCCTTGCCGATGTATTCCTGGATAATAGCCTTCTGTGCCTTAGCTTCAGGAAGCTTGATAGCAAACGCATCATTTACAAGGTAAATTCCATCTTCCTTCTTTTCAACCTTAACGTCGATGAAGTTCATCTGTGGTGAACCGATGAAGCCTGCAACGAACATATTCTGTGGTGTGAAGTAAAGACCTGTTGGAGTATCAATCTGCTGTGCGATACCATCCTTCATAACAACAATTCTTGTACCCATTGTAAGAGCTTCTGTCTGGTCATGAGTTACATAGATAAATGTGGTGTTAAGTCTATGGTGGAGCTTTGTGATTTCAGTTCTCATCTGAACTCTGAGCTTCGCATCAAGGTTAGATAAAGGTTCATCCATTAAGAATACCTTTGGATTTCTTACGATAGCACGACCGAGGGCAACACGCTGTCTCTGACCACCGGAGAGAGCCTTTGGCTTTCTGTCGAGGAGATGCTCGATATCAAGAATCTTAGCAGCTTCATGTACCTTCTGGTCGATTTCAGCCTTAGGAACCTTTCTCAGCTTAAGACCGAATGCCATGTTATCGTAAATTGTCATATGTGGATAAAGAGCATAGTTCTGGAAAACCATGGCAATATCTCTATCCTTAGGGAGAACGTCATTCATAAGCTTTCCGCCGATGTAGAGTTCACCGTCTGTAATTTCTTCAAGACCTGCAATCATACGGAGAGTTGTTGACTTACCGCAACCTGACGGACCAACAAGAATAAGGAATTCTTTATCAGGAATTTCAATATTTAAGTCCTTTATAGCTTCAAAACCACTGTCGTAAGTTTTGCAAATATTTCTTAAACTTAATTCTGCCATTATAGTTACCTCCTAATTTACTACATATAAGTTCCATAATATGATAACACATATCGAAGAAAAAGAAAAGATGCTAATTATACAAAATTATTAAAAATCTTTTGGTTATTTTGCATAGTTTTTTATAATTTTTTACCTGAAAACCCTTTTATTTAGGGCGTTCACACAATGTTCACATTTCTTTAAGTCAATTTTTCTCCGTTTTTTTCTTCCTATTATATATAGTCCCTATATAGTTCTGTTTTTCAGACGCCTACACAAAATCTTGTGAAAGCCCATTATATTTGGAAATTTTCCAATAAAAGGCTTGACAATTTTTGTAAACTGTGATAGTATAATTAGGCTTATAATTTAGAAGTCATATTAGGTGATATAGATGGAAAGATTAAAGACAGAGAAGCACGTTGTAGGCCTTAAGCAGTCCGTCAGGGCTATTGAGGAAGACAAGGCCACTCTCGCTTTTGTAGCAAGGGACGCCGAGTATCACGTTGCCTTTCCTTTCGAAACGCTCTGCAAGGAGCATAACATAGAAATTGTCTATGTTAACAATATGAAAGAGCTTGGAAAGGCCTGTCACGTGGAAGTTCCTACGGCGGTTGCTGTTTTACTCAGGTAAAGACGCAGATTGCGTTTTTATATACATATTATATATAGGAGGTGAAAATATTGCCTACATTTAACCAGTTGGTAAAGAACGGCAGAGCTACAGCAGAAAAGAAATCTACTGCTCCTGCACTCTTAAAGGGTTTCAATGCTATTCAGAAGAAAGCTACAGACCAGAATTCTCCACAGAAGAGAGGCGTTTGTACTTCTGTTAGAACAATGACACCTAAAAAGCCTAACTCAGCCCTCAGAAAGGTTGCCAGAGTAAGACTTACTAACGGCATCGAAGTTTCAGCCTACATTCCTGGCGAAGGACACAACCTTCAGGAACATAGCGTTGTTATGATTCGTGGCGGTAGAGTTAAGGACCTTCCTGGTGTACGTTACCACATCATCCGCGGTACTCTTGATACTGCAGGTGTTACAAAGCGTAACCAGTCAAGATCTAAGTACGGTGCAAAGAAGCCGAAGGACGCAAAGTAATTTGCAAAAATTAAGTAAACAAATAGTGCGTATTGCTATTTAATATATATCAAAGTGAATGTTACATTCCCACCGATGTGTAATAGTATACAGCACGACAGTATCCCAAAGGGATATTGAGTACCATGGGGTCGTTACCCCAAGAATGGAGGGAAGAAAAGTGCCAAGAAAAGGACATGTTGCACGTCGTGACGTTTTACCTGATCCACTTTACAACAGCAAGACTGTTTCCCGTCTTATCAACAACATTATGCTTGACGGTAAGAAGGGTGTTGCTCAGGCAATCGTTTATGATGCATTTGAAATCATCAAAGAAAAGACAGGAAAGGATCCTGTTGAAGTATTCGAAGACGCAATGAATAATGTTATGCCTGTTCTCGAAGTTAAGGCTCGCCGTGTAGGTGGTGCTAACTATCAGGTTCCAATCGAAGTTAGAGCTGACAGAAGAGAAACTCTCGGTCTCAGATGGATTACATTATATTCAAGACAGAGAAGCGAAAGAACAATGGCAGAAAGACTTGCTAACGAGCTTATCGATGCTACAAACAATGCAGGCGGAGCTTACAAGAAGAAGGAAGACACTCATAAGATGGCTGAAGCTAACAAGGCTTTTGCACACTTCAGATGGTAATTCCTGTTCGGTTTTTACAAATCTTTTAGATTTAACTTTTGAAAGGAGGAAATTATTATGGCTAGACAGTATTCACTTCAAAATACAAGAAATATTGGTATCATGGCTCACATCGATGCCGGAAAAACTACTACTACTGAAAGAATCCTGTATTATACAGGTATTAATCATAAACTCGGTGAAACTCATGATGGTTCCGCTACTATGGACTGGATGGCTCAGGAACAGGAGCGTGGTATTACAATTACTTCTGCTGCTACAACATGTTTCTGGCAGCCAAAAGAAGGTCCTTACAAAGGCATAAAGAACAGAATCAACATCATCGATACACCTGGACACGTTGACTTTACAGTTGAAGTTCAGCGTTCACTCCGTGTACTTGACGGTTCTGTTACTGTTATGTGTGCTAAGGGCGGTGTAGAACCACAGTCTGAAACTGTATGGCGTCAGGCTGACGATTATAAAGTTCCACGTATGATTTTCGTTAACAAGATGGATATCATGGGTGCTGACTTCTATAACGTTGTTAACATGGTTCACGAAAGACTCCAGGCTAACGGTGTTCCAATCCAGCTCCCTATCGGTGCTGAAGAAGACTTTATAGGTATCATCGACCTTATGAACATGGAAGCTGAAATCTATGATGACGAGCTTGGTGAAAAGTATCACAAGGATGCTATCCCTGCTGATATGATGGACAAGGCAGAAGAATATCGTCAGAACATGGTTGAAAAAATCTGTGAAACAGACGAAGTTCTCCTTGAAAAGTTCTTCGAAGGTGAAGAAATCACTGTTGCAGAACTTAAGAAGGCTTTAAGAAAAGCTACAATTAACAATGAAATTATTCCTATTCTCTGTGGTACAGCATATAGAAACAAGGGCGTTCAGCTCCTTCTCGATGCTATCATCGAATATATGCCAGCTCCAACAGACGTTCCTAACATCAAGGGTGTTAACCCAAATACTGACGAAGAAGACGAAAGACCATCTTCAGACGATGCTCCGTTTGCTGCTCTCGCATTTAAGATTGCAACAGACCCATTCGTAGGTAAGATCTGCTTCTTCCGTGTATATTCAGGTTCTCTTGAAAAGGGTTCATACGTTCTCAACTCCTGCAAGGGTAAGAGAGAAAGAATGGGTAGAATTCTTCAGATGCACGCTAACCACAGAGAAGATTTAGATATCGTTTACTCTGGTGATATCGCTGCAGCTGTTGGTCTCCAGAACACAACAACTGGTGAAACACTTTGTGATGAAAAGGCTCCAATTATCCTTGAATCAATGGTGTTCCCTGAACCAGTTATCCGTGTTGCTATCGAACCAAAAACTAAGGCTGGACAGGAAAAGATGGGCTTGGCTCTTGCAAAGCTTGCTGAAGAAGATCCAACATTCAAGACTTATACAGACGAAGAAACAGGTCAGACAATTATCGCTGGTATGGGTGAACTTCACCTTGAAATCATCGTTGACCGTCTCTTAAGAGAATTTAAGGTTGAAGCTAACGTTGGTCAGCCTCAGGTTTCATACCGTGAAGCATTCAGAAATCCTGTTAAAATCGAGCACAAGTACGCTCGTCAGTCAGGTGGTAAGGGTCAGTACGGCCACGTACTCGTTGAATTCGAACCACTTAACGAAGGCGACGGATATGTATTCGAAAACGCAATTGTCGGCGGTGCTATTCCTAAGGAATACATCCCTGCTGTTGACGCTGGTATCCAGAGCGCTATGCTCAACGGTGTACTTGCAGGTTACAACGTAGTTGACTTAAAGGCAAGACTCTATGACGGTTCTTACCACGAAGTTGACTCTTCTGAAATGGCGTTTAAGATTGCTGCTTCTATGGCTTTCAAGGAAGCTATGAGAAAGTCAGACCCAGTTCTTAAAGAACCTATCATGCTCGTTAACGTAATCACTCCTGACGATTACCTCGGTTTCGTTATCGGTGACTTAAGCTCAAGACGTGGTATGATCAGAAGCCAGGAAGTTCGTAGCGGTGGCGTTACACAGGTTACTGCTGAAGTTCCACTTTCAGAAATGTTCGGTTATGCTACAGTTCTCCGTTCTGGTACACAGGGCCGTGGACAGTACACAATGGAACCATCACACTACAGCGAAGTTCCAAAGAACATTCAGGAAAAGATTGTTGACGAAAGAGCAAAGAAGGACTAATCTCCCTGATACAGCTTGTCAGTTGACAAAATTTTTCAAAAAACTATTGAAAAGTTTGCCTTTTCATAGTAAAATATTATTTAAGTAAATAAATTAAAAGTTTCTATATTAGGAGGAAAACAAAATGGCAAAGGAAAAGTTTAACAGAACCAAACCACATGTAAACATTGGTACAATTGGACACGTTGACCATGGTAAGACAACTCTTACTGCTGCTATTACAAAAGTTCTCGCTTTAAATGGTAAGGCACAGTTCGAAGCTTACGATATGATCGATAAGGCTCCAGAAGAAAGAGAAAGAGGTATCACAATCTCTACAGCTCACGTTGAATACGAAACAGATTTAAGACACTACGCACACGTTGACTGTCCAGGACATGCTGACTACGTTAAGAACATGATCACTGGTGCAGCTCAGATGGACGGTGCTATCCTCGTTGTTTCATCTGCTGATGGCCCAATGCCACAGACAAGAGAACACATCCTTCTTTCAAGACAGGTTGGCGTTCCTTACATCGTAGTATTCATGAACAAGGTTGACCAGGTTGACGATCCAGAACTTCTCGAACTCGTTGAAATGGAAATCAGAGACCTTCTCTCAGAATATGACTTCCCAGGTGACGATATTCCAATCGTTAAGGGTTCAGGTCTCGGCGTTCTCGAATCAACATCAACAGATCCTAACGCTCCTGAATACGCTTGTATCCATGAACTTATGGCTGCTGTTGACAGCTACATCCCAGAACCAGACAGAATGTCTGACCAGCCTTTCTGTATGCCAGTAGAAGACGTATTCTCAATCTCAGGCCGTGGTACAGTTGCTACAGGTAGAGTTGAAAGAGGTGTCGCTCACGTTGGTGATGAAGTTGAAATCGTAGGTCTTGGTGAAACAAGAAAGGTTGTTATCACAGGTCTCGAAATGTTCAGAAAGTCACTTGACGAAGCTATGGCTGGTGATAACGTAGGTGCTCTTCTCCGTGGTATCGCTAGAGACGAAATCGAAAGAGGACAGGTTCTCGCTAAGATCGGTTCTATCACACCACACACAAAGTTTAAGGGTCAGGTTTACGTTCTTACTAAGGAAGAAGGCGGACGTCATACTCCATTCTTCACAAACTACAGACCACAGTTCTATTTCAGAACAACAGACGTTACAGGCGTTATTTCTCTCCCAGAAGGCGTAGAAATGTGTATGCCTGGTGATAACGTTGTTATGACTGTTGAACTTACAACAAACATTGCTATCGAACCAGGTCTCCGTTTCGCTATTCGTGAAGGCGGTAGAACAGTAGGTTCAGGCGTTGTTTCTGAAGTTATTGAATAATTGACTTCTTGTTAAAGGGTGCAAATGCATTTTGCACCCTTTATTTTTACTAAACTGCAGGAGGATTTACCATGAAACTCAGTAAGAATTTAGAAGTAAAATGCGACGAGATTACCAATAATATCTGTTCCTTTAAACTTTACGGAAAGGAACTTCTGGATACTGATAATCCGTCTCCAAGTGAATTCTATGTAAACGGTTTACCCCTTGAACTCCGTAAGTATGTTGACCCATACGGCGGGGATTTCTATGACCCGAACTCTACAATGAAGGGTGAACGCTTTACAGAGCATTTATCAGGCTGGGGCCTGGTGCTTTCCCGTAATATGGGCGAAAGAATTTCCGACTTCACAAAGGAAGTTTATTCCCCATACAACTGTTTCGGAATTAACTACATAATCCGAAGAGAAAAAGCTCATCAGACCTGTGTCAGCCCAGGTCCGGGTGGCCCTGTTATCGAGGCTCCCCTCTTTGTTGACACATTTTCACTTCTTAATCTTAACTGGAAGTTCTGGGGCGAGGACACACGTATGATTTTCGGTTCTTCCCACAGTGCAGGACCTGCTGATACTGCAGCCCACATCGGCTACGAAAATGATACCCCTGAGGTTTGTAAAAAATATTTAACAAACGTTCGCAGACGCCTTTATCCTGGTGTTATGGTTTTTCACGGCGGAATTTTTTATAATGTTAAGACTGAAGAATGGGTTGCAATTACCTGCAGAAACTCCCATGTTGGCTATGTTCTTAATACAAACAACGCAGGCAAGGGTGTAAGCTATGACTTTACACTTCATGCTGAATTTAAGCTTAACGACTGGCTCAGAATGCCTGAAATCCGCATCTTCTACGGAAACAATAAGGAAGAAATGAATAAGTTTATGGCAGACTACGTTGCCCACTACTATCAGGAACCGCCTGAATGGACATTCAAGACTCTCTGGAAAGAGGGACTTACATGGGATAACGCTCCTACATGGAAAGAGCAGGGCGACAAGTGGATTAAAGAATACGAAGACGGTCAGTTCAGCGGTATCAAGTATTCCCTTGTTACAAACAGACCTGTTGACTCAGGCACAAACCCATTTGGCTATGAGCCTGACCCTAACCACGGCACAAAACAGGAATTTAAGGAAATGTGCTTAAGACTTAAGGAAAAGGGTATTCCTATGCTTATCTGGATGTCCCACAGCGGTCTTGTTCCTGGTGCACCTGACGTTAAGGACGACTGGTTCATCCGCGGTATCGATGGCAGAATTTCCGCAAGCTGGGGCTCGGAAAATGACGGTATGTTCACAATTAACCCTGGACACCCTGAATATATTGAATACACAAAGAAATGGATTAAGTTCTATATTAAGGAATGTGGCGCAAAGGGTATTTTCTTTGACTGTTTAGGCTGGGCATTCTCCCCGGACTACACAAAGCGCGACTTTATGAGATACCCTGGGGACACAAACCTCCAGTCTATCAAGTTTATGAACGAAATGTACGACTATATCAAGGAGCTTGACCCTGAAGCAATTATGCTCGGCGAGGGCACAAGCTTAGAAGGTCCTTGCAACATCTTCGCACTTCACTCTAACCCTGTTAAAGCTATTGACGGCCTTGGCCCAAGAGATTTCTTCTTAAATATTAACAAGTACTCCAAAAAGAGATTTGTTATTGACCAGGCAGGTTTCTTAAACCCAGGCTCAGGTCTTTGTGAAACAATTCCAAGAAAAATGGGCGAACCATTTAAAGAACACAACCGCTTCCTCGTAAAGCTTCTCCGTGAAGTTGGCGGACGTGACACATTTAAGTATGCAGGCGACCTGCTTTCAGTTTACGAAAACCTTTT
Organism: Clostridia bacterium; assembly: GCA_017622215.1. Classification (GTDB taxonomy): domain Bacteria; phylum Bacillota; class Clostridia; order Monoglobales; family Monoglobaceae; genus RGIG8709. Next base: position 23,326 of record JAGARO010000008.1, on the reverse strand, counting down.
ATTCGTAGCATTCTACGATAAAAAAGCTCCTGAAATCGACGTAAAGCTCCCTGCAGAGTACGATAATGTTAAAACTATTACCGAAAAGTTTACAGGCAAGGTTTACCAGAGAAATAACGACGGCGTATTTGAAAAGGTTTACCCTGGAATTTACGAAATGTAAATAAGAAAAACCCCTCTTTCGAGGGGTTTTTTATTCTACACTATTGAAAAACGGTTTTGAGTTTGAAATTTCAACATCCACATCAGGAAAATTATTTCTTATAAATCTTCCAAGGAAGTTACAGATTATATTCTCCGTTTCAAAGTGGCCTGCGTCAATTATATTAAGGTCAAGGGCTTTCGCCATAAGACCCTTATGATGAGGCACGTCAGCTGTTACAAATACGTCGGCGCCTGCATTCTTCGCGCACTGTATAAAATCTCCGCCGCTGCCGCTGCAGAGGGCTACGGTTTCAATTCTTCTTTCCATATCTCCGCCTGCACGGATTGCAGTTGAAGAAAGTGAGGCTTTTACGAAGTCCACATAGTTATCCATGGACATTGGTGTGTCTAAATATCCTACTCTGCCGATTGCTTCAATTGAATTGCCAAAAACGTCTGTGCATTCCTCTTTTGTGAACATCCTCACATCAGAAAGCCCCAGCTTTTCAGCCAAAAGGTCATTCATTCCGCCGTTGCACTTATCAAAATTTGTGTGCATACTGTAAGCGGAAATGTTATTTTGTATAAGCTTTCTTACGATTGCCCCTGTTTCATCCTGTTCAATCACAGCCTTAAGGGGAGTGAACAAAAGCGGGTGGTGGGAGATAATCATATCTGCTCCTGAAGATATTGCCTGATTAACATTTTCCATTGTAATATCAAGGCAAACAAGAATTTTGTCGATATCTTGCTCAAGATTGCCAACCATAAGACCCACGTTGTCCCATTCTTCCTTTAATTCAGGGGGTGCAAGACGCTCCAAAGCTTTCTTAATTTCTTTAACTTTCATAAAATTCCTCCTCCGTTTCAAGAAGTAATTTTTTTAATCTTTCAAGTTTATCTCTGTCAGGATTTTCAGCTTTTTCAATGCCCTCTATGGCATTTTTCAATTTTTTTATTCTCCGTTTTAAGTATTCGGAAAAATAAATATCCTCTCTTAAAAGCTTTCCTATATAAATTTCGGCCTCAGTATATTCTTCAGCCTCTCCAAAGCGGGCAACCATTATATTATATATCTTTTCGCCCTCTTTAGCTAAAACTTCTTTAGTAATTCTGAAGTTACTTTTTATTAAATATTCCCTTAATTCGTCATCAGCAGTCATAGGCTGTAAAATCAGTTCTATATCTTGAGCAAGATGTTTGGAGGTTTCTAAGATTTCTGCTATAAGCATTCCGCCCATTCCAGCTATAACAGCTGTGTCAATCTCCCCTTTTTTAACTGTTTCAAGGCCTGAACCCAAGCGGATATCCACTTTTTCTCCTGCAGAATATTCTTCCGCCACTGCCTTTGCTCTCTCCAGCGGTCCTTCTCCAATATCCGAGGCTATGGCAAAGTCAATTTTCCCTGTGTTTACAAGGTAAACAGGCAGATAGGCGTGGTCTGTGCCGATATCTGCAAGGCGGGAATTTTCCCTTACAAGCTCTGCTATTTTATATAATCTTTCGGTTAATTTCGGTATTTTCATAATCAATCTCCTACCTAAATTATATAAAAAAATAAATTTTTGTCAACCAAAAAAAGGATTTTGGACTTATATGTAGAAAAATATATTAAGGAGTGATTTTATGAATCCGAGAGAGTTTTCAGAATACAAGGAAAAGGAATTTTTAAGCCCCTTTGCCTGTTTGTCCTGTGATACAAAGGGCAGACCTGAGCCGGCTGAGAAATGTCAGCTCCGTACTGAGTTTCAAAGGGACAGGGATAAAATTCTTCATTCCAAATCTTTCAGACGATTAAAGCATAAAACACAGGTTTTTCTCTCGCCGAGAGGGGATCACTACCGAACAAGACTTACTCACACCCTTGAGGTTTCACAGATTGCAAGGACTATTGCCCGCGCACTCCGACTGAACGAAGACTTAACAGAGGCAATTTCCTTAGGTCATGATTTAGGCCACACACCTTTCGGACATGCAGGGGAACGGGCACTGTCAAAGGTTTCCGAAAAGGGTTTTCACCACAACGAGCAGAGCTTAAGAGTTGTTGACGTTTTAGAAAATCTTAATCTTACATACGAAGTAAGGGACGGAATTTTAAATCACACAGGGAAAGGTACTCCAGCCACTCTTGAGGGAAAGGTAGTCTGTCTTGCAGATAAAATTGCTTACATAAATCACGATATTGATGACGCTGTCCGAGGGGGAGTTCTTGAGGAAAGCACCATACCCCGTGAATACATTGAAATTCTCGGCGAAACTCATGCAGAGCGTATTAACAGTATGATTCTTGCAATAATAAGGTCAAGCGAAAATAAGAATGATATACTTATGGACGAGCCTTATTACTCTGCTATGATGAATCTCCGCAAGTGGATGTTTGACAACGTATATTTTCTTCCTTTTGCACAAATTCAGGAAGAAAAATCCTTCCACATAATTAAAAATCTCTACAACCTGTTTATGGAAAAGCCCCATTTAATTGGTGTAACGGAGGATGTGGAGACTTCTGTTTTAGATTTTATTTCAGGAATGTCCGACAGGTACGCCATTTCTGAGTTCAAAAAATATTTTCTTCCAAGCTCATGGCACGAGGGAAAAGACTTGTAAAGAAAGGAGTTTTTTATGGCTATATCAGTTGATTTCCAGGCGTTTGTTGACGAAGTAATTGAAAAAAATGACATTGTGGATATTGTGTCCCAGTACACAAAGCTCAAGCGCGTGGGAAACAGATATCAGGGACTTTGTCCTCTCCATCACGACAAAAATACTCCTTCTTTTTCAGTTTCAGCAGACAAACAGCTTTTCCACTGTTTCGGATGCGGGGCAGGGGGAACTGTTATTCAGTTTGTAATGGCAAAGGAAAATCTTGACTACACCGACGCCTTAAATCTTCTTGCAGAAAGGGCGAGAGTTCCTATTCCTGACAGACGAACACCATCGGAAAGGGATGCACAGCTTAAATTACAGGAGAAAAAAGAAAAAATATATAAAATGAACTCCCTGGCAGGGAAGTTCTTCTACGAAAATTTAATGAGTCCGCAGTACAAATTTGCTTTGGACTACTTCAAAAACCGACAGCTTTCCGAGGATACAATCCGACATTTCGGTTTGGGCTACGCTCCCGACAGCTGGACAAGTCTTATTGACCGCCTGAAAAGCGAGGGCTACACCGAAAATGAAATTTTTGAGGCAGGGCTTTCTGTAAAGAGGGACAACGGTACTTATTTTGACAAATTCCGCGACAGAGTTATGTTCCCAATCATTGACCTTAGAGGAAATGTTGTGGCATTCGGCGGAAGAATTTTAACTGACAAGGAAAATTCACCCAAGTACTTAAACTCACCTGATACTCCCGTTTACAACAAAAGTCAGACACTTTTTGCTATGAATTTTGCAAAAAATTCAAGTACGAACGGAATTCTCCTTATGGAAGGCTATATGGACGTAATTTCTCTCCATCAGGCGGGATTTACTAACGCTGTGGCGTCCTGCGGAACTGCTTTTACAGAGCAACAGGCAAGGGTTATTAAAAAATACACCGACAAGGTTATACTTTGTTATGACTCCGACGAGGCAGGTCAAAAGGCAACCTACAGGGCTTCCGACATACTTAAAACTGCAGAAATCAAAGCAAGGGTTTTAACTATAACCAGCGGTAAGGACCCTGACGATTTCATTAAAAAAGAGGGAAAAGACCGTTTTCAGATTTTAATTGACAACGCTGAGAACATAATTTCTTATAAAATACGCAAGCTCAGGGAAAACTATAATCTCGATAACCCTGACGATAAGGTTGAATTTGTGGAAAAAACTGCACATATTTTCTCAGAAATGAAAAATTCTGTTGAGCAGGAAATTTTTGTTAAGAAAATTGCAGATGAATTTTCAATTTCTCCTGATTCAATCTTTGCACAGATAAGAAATCTTGAATACAAAACCAAAACAAAGGAAAACTCCAGACTTATTTCTAACCAACAAAGAGAAATAAATACTAAAAATCAGCACATAACCAACCCTGAAAAGTTAAAGGTTTTCAACGCTGAAAAACTATTACTTAATCTCCTTTGCGACAAGGTTGTTTTCGACAGGGTTAGTCCTACACTTAACCCTGAGGACTTTTCCACAGATTTACACAAAAATCTTGCAGAAATTATTTATAATACACATAAAAAGGGAGAAAAAATTAATCCTACCGCAATAGTATCCTCATTTTCTCCTGAACTTATGGGCAGGGTCTCGGAAATTCTTGCAGACGACAAGAATGTTGACGACAGATTGAGGGCTGCGGCTATGCCTTATAAAATTATTAAAGAATCATTAAATTCAAAGACTATAAGCGACAAAAGCGACGAATCTATGCTTGAATATTTTAAGAAACTCAAAGAAGAAAAACAGTAAGAAAGGGCGGACATTATGGCTAAGAAAAAGACTGAAGAGATTGTAGAACAGGTTGTTGAAACACCTGTGGCTGAAGAAAAACCAAAGAGAAAGACAACGAAAAAGAAAGCGGAGGAGACTCCTGTTGAAGAAGTAAAAACAGAAGAAACAGCTGAAAAACCAAAGAGAAAGTGCGCTAAAAAGAAGACTGAAGAAGTAAAAGAGGATAATCAGCCAATGGAAATTGACGGCGGAATAAAAATTGAAGAAAAGCCTAAGAAAAAATCTTCAAAGAAAAAGGCTGAACCAGCCGAGGAAGTTGTAGTGGAAACACTTACTCCTCCTGAAGAGGAAAAGCCAAAGAAAAAAAAATCTTCAAAAAAGAAGTCTGAAGAGCCAAAAGAAGAAAAGAAATCAAAGGAACAGGTTGTTTTAGAACTTATTGCTGAGGGTAAGAAGAATGAATCCTTAACTTTCGAAGAAATTTCTTCAAAGCTTGCTGAGTTTGACCTTGACGCAGACCAGATGGACACTGTTTTTGAAACTCTTGAAAGTATGGGAATTGAAATTACAAGCGGTTTTGAGGAAATAGACCTGGATGATATTGACGAAGATAATATAGAAATCTCAAAGGACGAGCTTGAGGACCTTACTGTTCCTGAATCTGTTTCAATCGATGACCCTGTCAGAATGTACCTTAAGGAAATCGGTAAAGTTCCCCTCCTTACAAACGAGGAAGAATTAGAACTTTCACAGAGAATGTCAGAGGGGGATTTAAAAGCTAAAAAGCGTCTTGCAGAGGCTAATCTCCGTCTTGTTGTTTCTATTGCTAAAAGATATGTGGGCCGAGGAATGTTATTCCTTGACTTAATTCAGGAGGGTAACTTAGGTCTTATTAAGGCTGTTGAAAAGTTTGACTATAAAAAAGGCTTTAAGTTCAGTACCTATGCAACCTGGTGGATTCGTCAGGCTATAACAAGAGCTATTGCTGACCAGGCAAGAACAATCAGAATCCCTGTTCACATGGTTGAAACAATCAACAAGCTTATCCGTGTAAACCGTCAGCTCGTTCAGGACTACGGACGCGACCCAAGCCCTGAAGAAATTGCAAGAGAGCTTAATATTCCTATTGATAAAGTAGGAGAAATTATGAAGATTGCTCAGGAGCCTGTATCTTTGGAAACACCAATCGGCGAAGAAGAAGACAGCCATCTCGGCGACTTTATTCAGGATGAGGACGCATTAGAGCCTGCTGAATCTGCTACACAGACACTTCTCCGCGAACAGCTTAACGAGGTTTTAGAATCCCTTACAGCAAGAGAAGAAAAGGTTTTAAGACTCCGTTTCGGTTTAGACGACGGAAGAACAAGAACTCTCGAGGAAGTTGGACAGGAATTCAACGTAACAAGAGAAAGAATAAGACAGATTGAGGCAAAGGCTTTAAGAAAACTCCGCCACCCATCTAGAAGTAAAAAGCTTCGCGACTTTATGGAATAATTAAAAGGACGGCAATAGCCGTCCTTTTTTAATGTCCTATTTTTTTAGGGTTTCTCGGAAACTGCTTTGGAGTTTCCTTTATTTTTTCAATAATTACAATTTTTCTTTTTATATCTGTATCAGGAATTGTAATTTCCTTAATTTCTTTGATTTTTCCGCCCAAAGAACCTATCATTGCTCTTGATTCCTCTAATTCTTCTTCGATTTCAGCAGATTTCATTGCTATAAAATAACCGCCAACCTTAACAAAAGGCAGGTCATATTCACACAAAACCTTAAGAGGAGCAACTGCACGGGATACTGAAAAATCAAATTTTTCCCGTAAATCCTTGTTTTTACCCCCGTCCTCAGCTCTACTGTGGATGCAGGTTGTTTTTTCTAAATTAAGGGCAGTTTTAACCTCATTTAAAAAGGTTATACGCTTATTCAGAGAGTCTAAAAGAGTAATTTCCATATCCTCTCTCATTATTTTAAGGGGAATTCCAGGGAAACCTGCACCTGTGCCTACGTCAATTACCTTTGAATTTTCAGGAATTTCAACTAAAGAAAGAACTAAAATTGAATCAATAAAGTGTTTTATTGCAATTCCCTCATCATCAGTTATTGAGGTTAAATTCATAACCTTATTTTTTTCCACAAGAATCTCTGAATATTTTTTAAAATATTCAACCTGTTTTGAGGAAACTTCAATATTTAATTTTTTTGCTGTATTTATAAATAAATCTTTATTCATTTTATCTCCAGTAACTAAAAAAGAGTGTATTTCTACACTCTTTTTATTTTTATGAAAAATTAGTCTTCAACAGGCGCTTCAACAGGGCATGTGTCAGCACAAGCTCCGCATGAAATGCAATCTTCGTTGATTACATATTTTCCGTCTCCTTCAGAAATTGCTCCAACAGGACAAACGTCAGCGCAAGCTCCGCAAGAAATACAATCATCAGTAATTTTGAAAGCCATTTTTTTCAACTCCTTTTTCCAAATTACAAGAGTATAATATAATATTTTTTATAATTTGTCAACATTTTTCAATGAATTAACATCTTGTGTAAGTGTGGATAACTTTTTATTTATTTACTTGTTGTGAAAACTGTGGATTTAAAAACATTAATTTACACATAGTTTTCAAGTGGTTGCAAATTAAATTATGACAATCAAAAAGATGCTTTTCCACAATTTAAACACCCCCAACAACAGCAACAACAACTAATAAATTATATTAATTATTTTATAGTAAAATTACAGTAAATTTTTTATAAAAAATAAGTGAAAAATTGTGATAAATTTCTTTACTTTTCGGATAAAAAATGTTATAATTTTATTATAAATTTATAGTAAAAAAGGAGTACAAAAAATGAATATAATTTGTTCTCAGTTTAAACTTAATGAAACCTTAAATATAGTTACTAAAGCTGTATCTTCCAAGAGTTCTCTCCCTGTTTTAGAGGGTATTTATTTAGAGGCTGAAAACGGAAAATTAAAGCTTGTTTCTAACGACCTTGAAATTGGAATTGAAACATATATTGACGCCGAAGTTTTAACTCCGGGAAAAGTTGTTTTAAATGCAAAAATGCTTACAGGAATTATTAAAAATCTTCCTGATGAAAGAGTTAGTATTTCAGTTAACGACAATCTTATGACAACTATTAAAGCGGGTAATGCCAAATTTGAAATTTTAGGTATTTCACATAAGGATTTTCCTGCTCTTCCTGAAATTGATGCATCTTATTCAATTTCTATTAATCAGGGTTTATTTAAAAATATGATAAGCAAAACTTCTTTTGCAGTATCTCACAGAGAGGATAAGCCTGTTTTAAGAGGCTGTCTTCTTGAAATTAAACCCGGAAAAATCAGAATGGTAGCTTTAGACGGTTACCGTCTTGCTATGAGACAGGAAGATATTGAAGGAGATTTTGACCCAATTTCAATTATTATTCCTGAAAAGGCACTTAATGAGCTTTCAAAAATTTTAAAAGATGATGAAGAAGTTTTAATTAATATTACAGGAAAACAGGCATCATTTATCTGTGATAACTTTAAGCTTATTACCCGTCTTATTGAGGGTGAATATATTAAATATGAATCTGTTATTCCTAAATCTTTTGAAATTGACATTATTTGCCCTATTATGGAAATGTTCCACTGTGTTTACAGAGCATCTTTAATTATCACAAATGATTTAAATAAATCTCCTGTTAAAATGAAATTCTTTGAAGATTCAATTAACATTTCCTGTGAAACAAATGCAGGTAAGGTTGATGATATAATTTTAACTAATACAAAAGATGCAAATCTAGAAATTGGTTTTGATAACAATTATCTTATGGATGCACTCCGTGCCTGTGATGGAGATGTTATAAGAATGGGACTTAACAAGAGTATTTCTCCTCTTGTTATTACACCTCAGGAGGGAGATAATTTCCTCCAGCTTATTCTTCCAGTTAAAATAAGATGATAGTTAAAAATATTTCTTTAAATAATTTCAGGAATTATGAAAATGAAAAAATCGAGTTTTCTCCAAATGTGAATATTATTTACGGAAATAATGCACAGGGAAAAACTAATATTTTAGAGGGAATTTATATTTTTTCAGTTGGAAAATCCAACAGGACTGTTCATGACAGCGAGCTTATTAAATTCGGTGAGAAAGATGCTAAATTAAATTTAGAATTTTTTTCACAGGGCAGAGAAAACAGCGCTGAATTTAAAATTTTTTCTGATAAGAGAAAAAAGATAGAAATTAACGAAATTCCTGTAAAGAAAAACAGCGAGCTTGTGGGAAAATTTAATACTGTTTATTTTGGACCTGAATATATGTCAATTGTTAAAGAAGGCCCAAAAAACAGAAGAAAAAATTTAGATATTTTAATTTCACAGCTCCATAAAGATTTTTTCTATTCTTTAATGCAGTCAAAGAAAATTATTGAGCAGAAAAATGCACTTTTAAAAATGGACAATCCTGATAAAATGATGCTTTCTGTTTTGAATGAAAATCTTATAAAAATTTCTCTTGAAATTATAAAATACAGATTTGAATATATTAAAAAGCTTGAAAAGTTTTCAAAGATTTATCAAAATGAAATTTCAGGCGGAAAAGAAGATTTAGAAATAAAATATAATTCTTTTATTGGATATATAGAAGAATTTGATGATAAAAAAATAAAAAAAAGAATTGAAGATAAAATAAATTCAGTTTTCAAAAGAGAAATTTTATATAAAGAATCAATGGCAGGCTGTCAGAGAGATGATATAGAATTTTTTATTAACGGAAAAGATGTAAAATCTTTTGGTTCACAGGGACAGCAGAAAACTGTTGTTTTAGTGCAGAAAATTGCTGAGGTTGAAATTATAAAAGAAGAAAAAGGAGAATATCCTGTTCTTTTACTTGATGATATAACCAGTGAGCTTGATATTAAAAGACAGCGTTTTCTTTTAAGTAAACTTCAAAATATGCAGATAATTATTACCTGCACTGACAGAAGAAAATTTAAAAATATGGAAAACACAAAATTTATAAGAATAGACAAAGGAAGACAGATATAATGTATATACATTTAGGCTCTGATACTGTTGTAAATTCAAAAGATATTATAGCAATAATGGATATGGATACTGCTACTGTTTCTAAAAATTCAAGAGAATTTTTAAGAAAAGGGCAGTATAAGGGGAATGTTATAAATGTTGAAGAGGAACAGATACCAAAATCCTTTGTTGTTTGCAAAAAAGACAAAGATTTTGTAATTTATATTACAAATATTTCATCAAAAACATTAGAGGGAAGAGTTAAAAAGATAAAGGAGGCAGAATAACCATGACAGAAGAAAGAATGTCTAAAGTTTCCGAAGATAATAATTATGACGAGAGTCAAATTCAGGTTTTAGAAGGACTTGAAGCTGTTAGAAAAAGACCTGGTATGTATATAGGTTCTACAAGCTCAAGGGGTCTTCATCACTTAGTTTATGAAATTGTAGATAACTCTATCGATGAAGCCTTAGCAGGATTCTGTACAAAAATAGAGGTAACTATCGAAGAGGATAATTCTATCACTGTTTCAGATAACGGCCGTGGTATTCCGACAGGCATTCAGGCACAGACAGGACTTCCGGCTGTAGAAGTTGTATTTACAGTTCTTCACGCCGGCGGTAAGTTTGGCGGCGGAGGATACAAGGTTTCCGGCGGTCTTCACGGTGTTGGTGCTTCCGTTGTTAACGCTCTTTCAGAATATCTTGAAGTTCATATTCATGACGGAAAAAATGTTCATTACCAGAAATATGAACGCGGAGATAAATTAAATGAACTTAAAATTATTGGCGAAACAGACAGAACAGGTACAACTGTTCACTTTAAGCCTGACTATGAGATTTTTGAAGACTTAATTTATGATTATGATGTACTTTTAACCCGTCTTCGCGAACAGGCTTTCTTAAATGCAGGCGTAAGAATTGTACTTAAGGATAACAGACCTGACGCAAAAGGAAACTACAGAACTGATGACCTTTACTATGAGGGCGGTATTAAAGAATTTGTTAAATACTTAAACAGAAATAAAGAGGCAATTCACCCTGAAGTTATTTATGTAAGCACAGTCCGCGAGGATTGTGAAGCTGAAATCGCTCTTCAGTATAATGACAGCTATACAGAAGATATTGAAAGCTTTGCAAATAACATCAATACAACTGAAGGTGGTACTCACGAAACAGGCTTTAAGTCTGCACTCACTAAGGTTTTAAATGATTATGCAAGAAAATATAAAATGATGAAAGATTCAGATAAAAATCTTTCAGGTGAAGATACAAGAGAAGGTTTGGCTTGTATAATTTCAGTTAAAGTTAAAGAAGCACAGTTTGAAGGACAGACAAAAACTAAACTTGGAAATTCAGTTATGAGAACTATCGTTGAAAAGATGGTTAACGAAAAATTAACTGAATTTATGGAAGAAAATCCTGCTGTTGCTAAAATAATTATTGATAAAGCTATGACAGCTAATCGTGCAAGAGAGGCTGCAAAGCGTGCAAGAGAAAATACAAGAAGAAAAACTGCTTTAGACGGCGGTGCACTCCCTGGTAAGCTTGCAGACTGTTCATCAAAGGACACAGAATATACTGAAATATATATCGTCGAAGGGGACTCTGCCGGCGGTTCAGCTAAAGAGGGAAGAGACAGAAGATATCAGGCTATTCTTCCTCTTTGGGGTAAAATGTTAAACGTTGAAAAGTCAAGAGCAGATAAGGTTTACACAAACGAAAAGCTTTTACCTGTTATTACTGCAATTGGTGCAGGTATCGGTGAAGATTTTGATGTTGTAAAGATAAGATACGGTAAAGTTATTATTATGGCCGATGCCGACGTGGATGGTTCACATATCAGAACACTTCTTTTAACATTCTTCTTCAGATTTATGAGACCTTTAATTGAAAATGGCCATGTATTCCTTGCCCAGCCACCTCTTTACAGAGTTCATAAAGGTAAAAAACAGAAATATGTTTACACAGAAGAAGAATTAAAGGTTGCTTTAGAGGAAATTCCTGACGGAAAAGTACAGAGATATAAGGGTCTTGGTGAAATGAACCCAACACAGCTCTGGGAAACTACAATGGACCCTGAACTTCGTGTTATGAAGAGAGTTGATATGGAAGATGCACGCCGTGCAGATGAAATATTTACTATTCTTATGGGCGATAAGGTTGAACCAAGAAGAGAGTTTATTGAAGAAAATTCAAATAACTTTGTAAACTTGGATATTTAAGGAGAAAAAAATGAGTAATGCTGATAAAATTTTTATTGAAATGTGCAAAGATATAATCGAAAACGGTTATTCCGACGAGGATTTGCCTGTTCGTCCAAAATGGGAGGACGGGACTCCTGCACATACAATTAAAAAATTTGGTGTGGTTAACAGATATAATCTTCAGGAAGAATTTCCGATTATGACTTTAAGACCGACTTATCTTAAAAGTGCGATAGATGAGCTTTTATGGATTTGGCAGAAAAAATCAAACCGTGTTTCTGAACTTAAAAGCCATATCTGGGACAGTTGGGCTGATGAAAAAGGAACAATCGGAAAGGCTTACGGTTATCAGCTTGGAGTTAAACATAAATACCCTGAGGGAGAGTTTGACCAGGTTGACAGAGTTTTGTTTGACCTTAAAAACAATCCGTCAAGCCGTAGAATTATGACAAATATCTATGTGCATCAGGATTTGCACGAAATGAGTCTTTATCCTTGCGCTTACAGTATGACATTTAATGTTACAGGAAATAAGCTTAACGCAATTTTAAATCAGCGTTCACAGGATATTTTAACTGCGAATAACTGGAATGTTTGTCAGTATGCAATTTTAGTGCATATGTTTGCACAGGTTTCAGGTCTTGAAGTTGGGGAATTTGTTCACGTTATTGCTGACGCTCATATTTACGACAGACATATTCCTGTAATTAAAGAGATGATTGAAAGACCGCAGTTTGACGCTCCAAAACTTAAAATTAACCCTGAAATCAAGAATTTCTACGATTTCACAGTTGATGATTTTGAGCTTGTGGGCTATGAGAAAAACGAACAGATTAAAAATATTCCTGTTGCAATTTAGGAGGCAATTTTATGAATTTAATTGTTGCTGCAGATAAAGAGTGGGGAATTGGAAAAAACGGGGATTTGCTGGATAATATTCCAGAAGATATGAAATTTTTCAGGGAAACAACTTTAGATAAGGTTGTTATTATGGGAGCTGTTACTCTTCGCTCACTTCCAAATGAAAAACCACTTCCAAAAAGAGTGAATTTAATTCTTTGTAACGATAATTCCTTAGATGGAAGAGATGATTTAACAATTTTTCCGTCAATGGAAGAATGTGTGGATTTTGCTCTTAAGAATTATAAATCAGAGGATATTTTCTTCATCGGCGGAGCTTCAGTTTATAATGCCTGCACAGATTATATTGACACAGCTTATATCACAAAAATTGATAAAGCTTATGGTGCTGACAGGTTTATAAAGAACTTTGACGAAATGGAAAACTGGGAGATTGCCGAAGAAAGAGAGCAAATCACAGAAAAAGGACTAAAGTTAATTTTTACAACATACAAAAAGACCTCTAATAACTAGAGGTCTTTTTTATTTCCTTAAATGTTTCTTTTTCGCCTTTTTCTTTAAGTAAAAGTAACCAGCTTTCCAAAAGGTCAGAGGTTTCAGGGTGGATAAATCTTTTTCCTTTTGCTCCCATAAAGTATTCGTAAGGGTGGGAGTCGTTATAATTTTTTCCCTGATAGATTTTACTTGCGGCAACTCTGTCGCAAAACATTTCCTTTACATATTTAATTGGCATTTTTACAGGCATAACTTTTCTTTCGATTGGATTGTAGTCTGTCCAGTATTCAAAATGGTGTCTGTTTCTGCCTTTATGGTGTAGCCACGCCTTTGAATAGCCGTATTCTTTTCGTTCAGTTTCATTAGGACTTCTTTTCCCGTCAGTAAAAAATTTTCCCCCTGTTAAAAATTCCACAGGTGAAAATTTAGATAAATCGTGAAATAAACTCTGGAAACCAATCCCTGTCTTAAAGCCGTGGCGTATAACTGCGTGGCGGTGTTTTACTATAGTTTTTAAGTGTTTTAAGAGTTTCATTTTTATCATTCCTTTGAGTAAAATTTTATCACAGAAAATACAAAAAGTAAACATAAATTTCTTGAATAAAAGGTCTTATTATGGTAAAATAAAAGTGGAAATTTTTATAGGAAGTGTTCTTTATGAAAATTAAAATCGGAAACAAATTTATAGGGGATAAAAAACAGATTTTAGTTCAGTCTATGTGTAATACCTACACAGGGGATGCAGAAAAAACTGTGGGACAGATTAAGGCTTTGGAAGGGGCAGGCTGTGATATTATCCGTGTTGCTGTGCCTGATGAACAGTCGGCTGAGGCAATATATGAAATAAAGAAAAATATAAATATTCCCCTTGTTGCAGATATACATTTTGACTACCGTTTAGCTTTAAAAGCTATGGAAATGGGTGTTGATAAAGTAAGAATTAACCCTGGTAATATCGGTAGCGAAGAGAACGCTGTTAAAGTTCTTAAAATGGCAAAGGAAAAGCATATTCCTATCAGAATCGGTGTAAATGGTGGTTCTTTGGAAAAGGAAATCCTTGAAAAGTACGGAGAAACTACCCCTGAGGGTATGATTGAAAGTGCAAAAAGACATATTGATTTAATGGAAAAATACGATTTTCACGATATTGTAATTTCCCTTAAATCTTCTAATGTTAAAAAGACAATTGACGCCTACCGCTTGGCACATAAGGTTTTCCCTTATCCACTTCATATCGGCGTTACTGAGGCAGGCACATATACAGAGGGTGTTATAAAATCCTCAATTGGCATTGGCTCGCTTTTGGCTGACGGAATCGGGGACACAATAAGAGTATCTTTAACTGATGACCCAATTAAAGAAGTTGAGGCAGGCAAGCTTATTTTAAAAGCTCTTGGAATGGGGGACAATGGAATTGAAGTTGTTTCATGCCCAACCTGTGGACGCACAAAAATAAATCTTATTGAAATTGCAAATAAAGTTAATGATGCACTGAAAAATGTTAAAAAACCCCTTAAGGTTGCAGTTATGGGATGTGTAGTTAACGGTCCAGGGGAAGCAAAGGACGCCGACATCGGCATTGCAGGCGGGGACGGCTGTGCAGTTTTATTCAAAAAAGGTGAAATAATCGGGAAAATTCCTGAAGAAAATATAGTTGAAACTTTAGTTTCGGAAATTGAGAAAATGTAATGGCAAATTTACTTGAAGTCTTTGACAGAGTTACCGTTTTAGAGGACTTTGCAAGGAAAATTGAACAGGCAAAACTGAAAAATGTAGAGCTTTCCGCGAAAAAACTTACAGCTGAAATCTATCTTGAGTCGGAAGTTTTATTTAAAAAGCAAGACCTTTTCGGGTTCTGTAAACAGATAAAAGATGTTTATAAACTAAGCGATGTTAAGGTCTTTTTGGAGTATAAAAATTTAGATTTTTCACAGGAATATTTTAATGAAGTAATTTTCGAAACAATCGAAAAATGCCCGTGCTGTAAGGCTTTTATAAGAAGAGCCGGAGCTGAAATTCAGGGAGAAAAACTTGTTGTTTCAAATATAACAGGCGGACTTGATTTGCTTAAAGAGAAAAGATGCGACAGAATTATTGAAGAAATAATCCGTCGTGAGCTTGGAATAAATGTAGTTACTGAATTTGTTTGCGAAAGCCTTGATTTAGAAAAATTTAAGGAAGAAACAGACAAAATTATGGAAGAAACCAGAAAACAGAGAGAAGAAAAAAGGGAAACTGTGCCTAAACCTGAAAGCTTTAAGGACAGCGCTCCTTGGGAAGAGAAAAAGGACAACGGCCCTGAAAATCTTTTATTTGGTAAGCCGATAAAAGGAGATATCACAGAAATTATCTCCCTTACAGAGCGTGAAGAACCTTATGTTATAAAGGGTGAGGTTCTTTTTGTTGAGGCAAGAGAAATTAAAAAGACCTACGAAAACAAAGACAAAAACGGAAAAGACACAAAGTCCACAAGAAGCTTTATGGCTATTAAATTTGATATCGGCGACGATACCTGGGCTACTTCAGTTAAACTTTTCGGCAGAAAATCCGAAATGGAAAAGGCTGAGGCAAAGCTTAAAGAAGGAGCCTTGGTTAAGGTTAAGGGAAAGTTTGAAATGGAGAGGTTTGAACACAAACTCCTAATCACTGGGGAGGCTGTTGAGCTTCTTGAGAAACCTCCAATCCGAATGGACAACAGCCCTGAAAAGCGTGTTGAACTTCATCTTCATACAAAAATGAGTGCAAAGGACGCTGTTTCATCTCCTGCAGATCTTATAAAGAGGGCTGCAAAGTGGGGACACAAGGCCATAGCAATCACTGACCATGGCGTTGTTCAGGCATTCCCTGAAGCCTGCGGAACAGCCGGAAAGCTTGCAAAAGAAGGACAGGAAATTAAAATTCTATACGGTACAGAGGGTTATTTCGTAAACGATAAGCCTATGGGCCTTAACACAAGCTTTAAGGATGAAACCTACATTGTTTTTGACATAGAAACCACAGGGCTTGACTGCGAAACAGAGAAAATTACTGAAATTGGCGCAGTTAAGGTTGAAAACGGAAAAATTACAGATAAATTCGGGGAACTTATCAATCCTGAAAAGGAAATTCCTTTAAACATCACAGAGCTTACGGGAATCACCAATGAAATGGTGGCTGATAAGGAAAATATTTCAGTTATCCTGCCGAAATTCCTTGAATTTTGCGGACACAGTACAGTTGTAGCTCACAACGCAAAATTTGACACAGGCTTTATCGGTAAAAACTGCAGGGATTTGGGACTTCGCTTTTCAAATAAGGTTATGGATACAATTGCTTTATCAAAGGAGTTGTTCCCTGAAGAGAGAAAACACAATCTTGACGCCCTTGTAAACCGTTTGGGCGTAGTTTTAGATAACCACCACAGGGCTGTTGACGACGCCACAGCTACTGCTGAGTGCTTTATAAAGCTTATGGCTATGCAGGAAGAGAAATTTAAGGACAAGGATTTCAGTATTGACACAAATCCTGACCTCCTCAAAGAAAAATATGACCATATAATTATTCTTGCTAAAGATACAGTGGGACTTAAAAATCTTTACAAGATTATTTCTGCATCAAACATTGATTATTTCTATAAAAAACCGAGAATGCCAAAGAGTCTTTTGATGAAACACAGAGAAGGGCTTATTATTGGTTCTGCCTGTGAACAGGGAGAGCTTTTTAAGGCTGTCAAAAATCACAGACCACAGGAAGAAATTGAGGCTATTGCAAGTTTTTATGACTATCTTGAAATTCAGCCAATCGGAAACAATATGTTTATGCTCCGAAAGGGCGAAGTTTCTTCCGAAGAGGATTTAAGAAACTTAAACAGGGAGATAGTTGCTCTTGGGGAAAAGCTTGGTAAACCTGTTGTTGCAACCTGTGATGTGCATTTTATGGACCCTGAGGACGCCTTATACAGAAAAATTCTTCTTGGAGCACAGGGGTATGCTGATGCCGACGAACAGGCGCCTCTTTATTTCAGAACAACTGAAGAAATGCTTGAGGAATTCTCTTATCTTGGCGAAGAAAAGGCTTATGAAGTTGTAGTTAAAAACACAAATCTTATAGCTGATATGATTGAGAACTTTAAGCCACTTAAGGACGGTTCATATCCGCCGTCAATTGAGAACTGTGAAGAAGATTTAGAGAAAATGTGCAGAGATAAAGCACACAGAATCTACGGCGAGGTACTTCCTGATATTGTTAAACAGAGAATGGACCGAGAGCTCAACAGTATTATCGGTAACGGCTACGCAGTTATGTATATGATTGCTCACAAGCTTGTTAAAAAGTCCAACGAGGCGGGCTATCTTGTAGGTTCACGAGGCTCTGTCGGCTCATCTTTCGCAGCTTACCTTGCTGATATTACAGAGGTTAACGCTTTAGCTCCTCACTATATCTGCGACAAGTGTCAGTATTCAGAATTTTTTGAACACGACGAATATAAAATTGGTATTGATATGCCGAGAAAAGAATGCCCTTGTTGTGGAGAGATGCTCCGCAAGGACGGATTTAATATTCCTTTTGAAACATTCTTAGGCTTTAAGGGAGATAAGGTCCCTGATATCGACCTTAACTTCTCAGGTGAATACCAGGCCACAGCTCACAAATATGTTGAAGAGCTTTTTGGCGAGGGTTATGTATTTAAGGCGGGTACAATCGGCACTATTGCTGATAAAACTGCTATGGGCTTTTATGGAAAGAAGTATTATGAAAACAAGGGTATAACTCCCCCTGAAGCGGAGCTCCGCCGAGTTTCAAAGGGACTTGTTGATGTTAAAAACACCACAGGACAGCACCCTGGCGGCGTAATTGTTTGCCCGAAAACTATGGATATTCACGATTTTACACCTGTTCAGCATCCTGCTGACAAAAAGGAGTCGGGAATTATAACAACTCACTTCGACTTCCATTCAATCCACGATAATTTACTTAAACTTGATATTCTGGGACACGATGACCCATCTACAATAAGAATGCTTGAAGTTCTTACAGGGATAGACGCCACAAAGATACCACTTGATGACCCTGAAACAATGAAGATTTTTTCAGGCACAGAGGCAATCGGCGTTACACCTGAGCAGATTAACAGTAAAACGGGAACTTTTGGTATTCCTGAATTTGGTACAAACTTTACAAGACAGATGCTTCTTGATACTCTGCCTACAACTTTTTATGAGCTTGTACTTATTGCGGGACTTTCCCATGGTACTGACGTTTGGCTTAATAACGCACAGGACCTTGTAAGGTCAGGCACAGCAACACTTTCAGAGGTTATCGGTCTTCGAGATGATATTATGACTTACCTTATTTTCAAGGGCCTTGACCCAAGTATGTCCTTTAAGATTATGGAATTTGTCCGTAAGGGACGTGCAGCCAAAGAGGGTATGCCTGAGGAATACGAAAGTGCAATGAGGGAACATGATGTGCCTGAATGGTACATTGATTCCTGTAAGAAGATTAAGTATATGTTCCCTAAGGCTCACGCTGCAGCCTACGTTATGATGGCGTACCGTGTTGCATACTTTAAGGTTCACTATCCCACAGAATTTTATATTGCATACTACACAGTCCGTGCCGATTTGTTTGATGCAAAGATTATGGCAAAGGGCAAAGACCACCTTAAAAACGAGATGCGACGCCTTGAAATGAAAGGTCAGAACGAGTGGTCTGCAACTGAAAAGAGTCTTTATACAATTATGGAAATCTGTTATGAAATGTACGAAAGAGGCATTGAGTTTTTGCCTGTTGACTTATATAAGTCCCACGCCTTTAACTTCCAGAAGGTTGGCGACAAGCAGATTCTTCTTCCATTCAACTCTTTCCAGGGTATGGGAGATGCTGCGGCCAAAAATATTATGGACGCAAGAGAAGACGGGCCATTCCTTTCTAAGGAGGAACTTAAGGTCCGTGCAAAGCTCAACAAAAATGTAATGGAAACCCTTGAAGAGAGCGGTTGCCTTAAGGGTCTTGAGGAATCCAACCAGATTTCATTTATTTAAGGAGAAATTATGACTATACAGGAAAGATTAACGGCTGAATTTAACATAAAACCCTGGCAGACAGAGAATGTAATCGGACTTATTGACGAGGGAAATACAATTCCTTTTATCTCCCGATACAGAAAGGAAGCTACAGGGGAGCTGAATGACGAAATTTTAAGAAGCTTTGATGACAGACTTAAATATCTCCGTTCCCTTGAGGAGCGTAAGGAAGATATTAAACGCCTTATCGACGAACAAGGCCTTCTCACAGATGAACTTACAGAGGCCATAGAAAAAGCAGAAATGCTTACTGAACTTGAGGATATCTACCGTCCATACAGACCAAAAAGGCGAACAAGGGCTACGATTGCCAAAGAAAAGGGCCTTGAGCCTCTTGCACAGTTTATAAAAGAAAATTCTGACGAGGCAAAAATTGAGGCTGAAGCAGAAAAATATATTGATGAAGAAAAAGAGATTATGTCAACCGAAGATGCTCTTGCAGGCGCTATGGATATTATCGCCGAGGAGATTTCGGATAATGCCGATTACAGAAAGGCAATTAGACGTCTGACCTTCAAGCACGGCATATTAAAATCAAAGGCTACAACGGAGGAAGACTCTGTTTATGCCCAGTATTACGACTATTCCGAGCCTGTGGGCAGAATTGCACCACACAGAGTTCTTGCTATTGACAGAGGTGAAAATGAAAAGTTTCTGTCTGTGGGAATTGAGCTTGATACGGAAATTATCCTCGATTTCCTTAACAAAAAAGAGGAAAAGAGAAATAACGGCGTTGTAAACAAATGGAATATTATGTCAACCGAAGATGCATATAAAAGGCTTATTGCTCCGTCAATTGAACGGGAGATTAGGAACGATTTAACTGAAAATGCACAGGAAAAAGCTATGGTTGTATTTAAGGTAAATCTTAAAAATCTCCTTATGCAGCCGCCGATTAAGGGAATGCGAGTTATCGGCCTTGACCCTGGCTATCGAACAGGCTGTAAGGTTGGGGTTGTTGACGAATACGGCAAGGTGCTGGACACAGGCGTTATCTATGTAACTCATTCTCAGGCGCAGAAGGATTCTGCAAAGGAATTTATAAAGAAGCTCATTAAAAAGTATGATATAAAGCTTATTTCAATCGGAAACGGCACAGCATCAGGGGAAACAGAGGTTTTTGTTTCCGAAACAATCAAGGAAATCCCTGAAGCAGGCACAAAATATATTATTACCAACGAAGCGGGTGCGTCAGTTTACTCTGCTTCAAAGCTTGGTACAGAGGAATTCCCTGATTTTGATGTAACACAGCGTAGCGCTGTGTCCATTGCACGACGAGTACAGGACCCGCTGGCAGAGTTGGTTAAAATTGAGCCAAAAGCTATTGGTGTGGGTCAATATCAGCACGATATGAACCAAAAACGTCTTGGTGAAACTCTCGGCGGAGTTGTTGAAGATTGTGTAAACAGCGTTGGCGTTGACTTAAATACTGCCTCTTGGCCACTTCTTTCTTATATTTCAGGTATAAATGGCACTGTGGCGAAGAATATTGTTGCCTACCGTGAGGAAAACGGAAAGTTTAATTCCAGAGCAGAGCTTAAAAAGGTTGCAAAGCTTGGTCCAAAGGCATTTGAGCAGTGTGCAGGCTTTTTGAGGATTCATGACGGCAAAAATTCTCTTGATAACACCTCAGTTCACCCTGAATCCTATAAGATTGCAGAGGCGCTTTTAAAGAGCCTTGGCTATTCGGAAAAGGATGTTGCAAAGGGCGGAATTGCTGATATTTCAAGTAAAATCAAGGACATTGATGCTCTGGCAAAGGAATTGGGCGTTGGTGTTCCAACTCTTAAGGATATTGTAGAAGAAATTGCAAAACCGGGCAGAGACCCTCGAGATGACATAGAAACCCCACAGCTCCGTGCGGACGTTATGAGCATTGAGGATTTAAGTGAGGGTATGATTCTCACAGGAACAGTTCGAAACGTTATAGATTTCGGTGTTTTTGTGGATATCGGCGTCCATCAGGACGGACTTGTTCATATCTCCGAAATTTCAGACAAATTTATCAAACATCCTATGGATATACTATCCGTTGGGGATATAGTTAAGGTTAAGATACTAAATATTGATTTAAAGAAAAAAAGAATTTCCTTAACAATGAAAAACATTTAATGTTTCACGTGGAACAATTTGACTTGAAAAAAGTTGTTTCACGTGAAACTTTTTTTATTCAAAACTATTGTCAATTATTTCAAAATGTGATAGAATAAAGAAAAGTAATGCAAAGGACGGTTTTTATGGGAAAAGTTATTGCTATTGCTAACCAGAAAGGCGGAGTTGGAAAAACAACCACCTCTGTTAATTTGAGTGCCTGCCTTGGTGCACAGGGTAAAAAGGTGCTTGTGATTGATATTGACCCACAGGGAAACACATCAAGTGGTCTCGGTGTTGACCCGAGAGCGGTTGAAAAATCAATTTATGACTGTGTTATCAACGATATGCCTCTTGATGAGGCTACTATAGAGCTAAAGTTTAAGAATTTATGGCTTTGCCCTGCAAATATTGACCTTGCGGGAGCTGAACTTGAACTTGTGGCAAAACCAAACAGAGAATATTGCTTAAAAGAGGCCATCTCAAAGGTTAAAGACAAGTATGATTTTATAATTATTGACTGTCCGCCGTCTTTGGGGCTTATTACGCTTAACTCTTTTGCTGCAGCAGATTCAATTTTAGTGCCTATTCAGTGTGAATACTACGCTTTAGAGGGACTTAGTCAGCTTACAGGCACAATAAAAATCATTAAAAAGACTATAAATCCGGCTCTTCAGCTTGAGGGTGTTCTTCTTACAATGTTTGACGCGAGAACAAATCTCTCTATTCAGGTTGTTGAAGAGGTTAAAAAATACTTCGGAGAAAAGGTTTATTCTTCTGTAATTCCGCGAAATGTAAGGCTTTCAGAGGCTCCGAGCTTCGGACTTCCTATTATAGAATATGATAAGCACAGCAAGGGTGCTGAAAGTTATACACTTCTTGCCAAAGAAGTTATCAGGAATAACAGATAGGGGTGAAGAAAATGGCTGTAAAAAAAGGCTTGGGAAAGGGCCTTGGGGCGCTTTTTGAAACAAGCAACGAAGAAATAAAGGAAATCAAAACTGAAAAAATACGGTCGGGAGGTGTTTTATCCCTTAAAATTATTGATGTAGAGCCAAATCCTGACCAGCCAAGAAGCAATTTTGACAAGGAAAAGCTTCAGGCGTTGGCTGATTCAATCAAAACTCACGGTGTGATTGAACCTATTCTTGTTTCGGCTGAAAATAACGGAATGTACCGTATTATTGCGGGTGAAAGGCGCTGGAGAGCGTCAAAACTTGCGGGTCTTAAGGAAATTCCTGCTATTATCAAGGATTACGACGAGAAACAGGTAATGGAAATTGCTCTAGTAGAGAATCTGCAGAGAGAGGATTTAGACCCGATTGAAGAGGCTGAGGGCTACAAAAACCTCATGGAAGCCTTTGGTATGACTCAGGATGAGGTTGCAAAAAGGGTTGGAAAGAGCCGTAGTGCTGTGGCAAACTCTTTAAGACTTAATAATCTTGAGGATAAAATCAAGAAAATGGTATCTTCCGGGGAGCTCTCCCAGGGCCACGCAAGGACTATTCTTGGTCTTACAGATAAAAAGATGCGTCTTGAAGTTGCAGAGCTTGCTGTTAAAAAGGAACTTTCAGTCCGTGAGCTCGAAAATCTTGTTTCAAATTTAGAAAAGAACAAGAAAAAGCCCTCTGCAAAGAAAAATAAAACAGATATTTATTTTGCAGACATTGAAGAACAGCTTGGACGAGCTCTGGGGACAAAGGTTACAATTAGGCACGGAAAAGAAAATGGAAAAATTGTTATAGATTATTTTGGAAAGGATGAGCTTGAAAGAATAATCTATGAACTTAAAAAATAAGATATTATGTAAACCAAACCTTGAAAAATCGACCCAAAATTTTAGGGGTAGGTTGATAAAAAATGAGGTTCAACATAAAGCGTGTCCAAAAACAACTAAAATTGATTTAAGGGCATAAAATTTACATATTTTCGGAAGTGATTAAAAATGGCGAAAAAACAAAAGCGGTTTTTCTGTTGGTTCGGAGTTGTTATAGCGTTAATCATAGCTCTGGCGGTCGGGTTGTATTTTCTACATTCTGACAAGGTTGTTGAGATAGAAAATCAGGGG
>JAGARO010000007.1 GCA_017622215.1 Clostridia bacterium | reverse complement strand
TCCTGAATTAAACCGGCTATGATATTCTTTTTTCCTTCACTCATTTTTTCTCTTCTTCTTTTTGCCATAAATAATTCCTCCTATGATATTTTTATTCTATCATAGAAGGAATCAATTTTACAGACTTTTTTTCACACTCTCGTTTTTTCTGTTAAACACAGGAATCAGAAGCCTCCACACCATAACTGCAAAAACGTACCATAAAAGCCAATGGGGAGTGTAGAACTGAAAAACTCTTCCTGCATCAAAAAACAGATTTTCAAAAAAGATGAAAACCAACTGCAAAATTACATAAGGGACAACAAGCCCCGAAAGAATTTTCTTAAAACTAAAGGACGAAAAATAGCCTGTGCAAAAAATAAACGCAGGCATATGAAAAAAATATACAGCCGTGTAAAGCCACTTTCCGCGAGGCAGTATAAGCTCAATAAAATGAGCCCATACCACAAGACATATAAGTATGCCCTTTAAATTATCAATGTACTTTGTTCTCATTTTTCTTCAATCAATACAAATCTCGGCTGACTTTTGCCCTCATGCTCCACAATTTCATTCCACATTGAGGCAGGCCTTACCCAGAGACCACCCTCACCGTAGAGAGCCTTGTAAACTACCATTTCTTCAAGATTCTCCGAATGCTTTGCAATTCCTATAACCTCGTATTCACTTCCCTTAAAATGTCTGTAAATTCCCTTTTTAATCATATATCCCGAATAAATCCTTCCCAGTATATTTCACAGATTTTGTAACCCCCGTCCGCTAAACCAAGGAGATAAAATCTTTCAGCCTCGCCATCCCCAATCTGAGGAGCTGAATTTAGAAGCTTCTCGCTGAGCTTTATGGTTTTTTCAACCTCAACTATTGCAAACTCTGAAACGTTAAGTTCTTCAAGAAGATTTATTACCATTTTTTTGTGATTAGAAGAAATCTTATTAAAATCATCTCTGTCCACAAGGTCAACATCCTCTATTCTTACATAGCTTAAGTATCTTCCCTCTTTGAAGCTCTTTTCATCATTCTTGATAACGGTTTTCAGGTTCTCGCCGAGAACCATGTCTTTAATTGTTTCATAATCTCCCTCTGCACAGTTCCTGTAATATTCGTAAATTACAGCCTCTGGCGGATTTTCCACGGAATCGTGAAATTCTAAGCATCTGTCTCCCGACACAAATCTCCTTTCTAAATTAAAATCCAGAACAGGTAATTTTCTTTCGTCAACATAATGCTCGTCAAAATATTTTTCAGCCTCAGCATCGCTGATTGTTTCATAATTTTTTGTAAACGGTTTGCCTCCCGACTTTGCAACTGTACTCTCCTTACCGCAAGCCGAAAACAGCAAACTGCAAACCAATGTTAAAATAACTAAAACTTTTTTCATATTCCACCTCATCATGTGAGCTTTACGCTTACCTCACCGCAGAAAAGTGTTTCCCTCTCTCCGTTTTTATTTTCAATTATAAGCCCGAAGTTGTCATCTATGCCCACAACCTTAAAAGTTTCTCCCTCTCTGTCAGGAATAGAAATTTCCTTGCCAATTAAAAAAGATTTTTCTCTGTAGCTTTCTAAATATTCCTTTTTGGTCAGGGTTTTATAGTAATAAAAGAAGTTGTCTAAAACTTTCCGCAACAATTCTTCCTTTTTTTCGCAACTTTCCGCAATACCACCCACAACATTCCGCAATTCTGAGGGCATAAGAGCTGTCGGATTTTGTATGTTTATGCCAATTCCTGTCACAAAAAAGGTCTGTTTATTGCCCTTTGTAACAGCCTCTGTAAGAATTCCTGCCACCTTTTTTCCATCCACAAAAACGTCGTTAACCCACTTAATACGGGCATCTACGCCATATACAGCCTCAATACTTTCCGCCACAGCCACTGCTGCCATAGGGGTAAGCAAAAGCGCCTCCTCCCCCGAAATTTCAGGCTTCAACAAAATCGAAAAATAAAGCCCCAAACCCTTGGGAGAGTAGAACTTACGGCCTTTTCGGCCTCGTCCCAGAGTCTGTGATTCTGCCACAAAAACAGTTCCTTCAGGAAGATTTTCGCCCTGCTGTTTCAATAAATCATTTGTAGATTCAACTTCGCCAAATCTTTTTATTTCAGGCATTCTCTCCCCTCCTTAAACACTGTTTTTTATTGTTTTCATCATATCACAATCTTAACTTTTTTTCAAGTTTTCTTCCGCATTTATAAAACTTTAGGAAACACAATAAACCGCAACCAAAAACAAAAAGCCGGCAGAAAATCTGCCGACTTTTATATACTAATATACTTCCTTTATATCAATCGAATATCCTAAAACTTCTCCAATTTCTTTAACTTGCCCCTTAATTGTTATAGTATCTCCAACATTCTTTTCAATTAAAAAGCTTTTCTGAGCATCATCCTTAATATAGCACATTGCAGTAATAAAATTCCATTCGGATCCATTTACAGGTTCTACTCCAATATATCTTCCGTCACTATCAAAGTTTGTAATTTTACACTGGAACTCAATATACTTGTCTTGATAAGCACTTTCAGCTTTCATTGCATTTTCATCTAATTCATCAAACATAGTCTGCAAATCAACCACCTCATAGGTAATAACTTCAGCCTGCTTGTTTGTAGTATTAGTAGAAGTATCACTACCACCTGAAGAACTGCCTACAATTGCAATAACTACTACAACAATAAGCCAAAACCACAACTTTTTATAAAATGGTTTCTTAATCTTACAGCCACAACCTGTGCAAACAACTGCCTTTTTGTCAATTTCCTGACCACAATTTTTACAATTCATAATTATCCTCCTTAAATATACCATATTGGGATATTTAGATTATACCATTGTGGGATAATAAAGTCAAGAGGTGATTATATGAGATTGAGGGAAATAAGAAAAGCTAAGGGAATTTCTCAATTAAAATTAGCTATGGATTTAAATACAAACCAAAATACCATTAGCAGATATGAAACTGGAGAAAGAGAGCCAGGAATAAATGAGCTGATAAAAATTGCCGATTATTTTAATGTATCAATAGACTATCTTGTAGGAAGAACAAAAAATCCTGAAATGAATAAATAAGCACAAAAAAAGCATCCGATTGGATGCTTTTTTGTTGGTGACTCCGAGGGGAATCGAACCCCTGTTACCGCCGTGAAAGGGCGGTGTCTTAACCGCTTGACCACGGAGCCATATTGGCTCCTCCTGTTGGACTTGAACCAACGACATCATGATTAACAGTCATGCGCTCTACCGACTGAGCTAAGGAGGAATCTGATAGCAAGGCTATTTAAGCCTTGCTATGTTTGTTCCGGCGACGTCATCCTTTCCCGGGCAGTCACCCGCCAAGTATCATCAGCGCTGGGAAGCTTAACTACTGTGTTCGGTATGGGAACAGGTGTGACCTTCCCGCTAT
>JAGARO010000006.1 GCA_017622215.1 Clostridia bacterium | reverse complement strand
ATCATCTTTCTTATATTTTGCAACAGCATCCAAATCAGCAATGAGTGCGTCTAAAATCTCAATAGTGAGAGTTCCTTCTTTTGCTGCTTCTAAATAAGCATCAAAAGATTTTCCTAGTTTTCGTTCTGTCTTGCGTTTTTCTTTTGTTGCTATGTAGCTAACAGTTCCGGCAACAGCACCGCCAACGATAACAACTCCACCAACAATCAAAAATCCTTTTTTATGTTCTCGTATTATATCAATGGCTTTTGAGGCACCATCTTTTGCTGCATCAAATACAGTGGGAAGATGCTTTCTTATTTTATGGTTAGAATCTTTAACCATGCCACATAATTCAAGGGCACCTGACTTAACACCTAAATAAGTCTTTTCATCAAGAAGTAGATTTACATTAACAACAGGCATAACATATGCTCCTTTCTATAATTATTCTTTAAATCGTCGGGAAAAGACTTTTCCACCTTCTTCGACTAATTCTTCAGCGTGTTCTGATATAAAGTCAGCAACTGGATGCCACGCTTTCTTAAAATGAAAAAATAGCCTTCCGTCAATTACTTTGGTTGGGCAAGTATATCTTCTTCCGCCAGATGTGATTTGGCACCATTTTAAAATTTTATTAATACCAAGTACAAGCATTTGTGCACCCTCCTTTAATTTTTGTTATTAATTTCCGTTGCAAGAACTTTTAAATCAAGGTTTTCTAATGCATATTTATACTTATCAAGTTCTTGTTGTGCCGCATCAATTTCTTTTTGCAATTTCTCAAGGTTAGATTTTTTGATGTTAAGTTCCTTATTACATGCAGCTATTTTCTTTCTAAGAAATTCTTCGACATCCGCAGAGGAAACAGAACTATTTTTTTTGTTGTCAATTAGAGCAAACATCCCACCTAACAGACTGCCTACCATAACAGACATTGCAATTGGAGAACTTGCAAGTGCAGCAGTTACGGCTCCTGCATATTTAGGCGTTTCTTTAATGAATTTATTTAAGGCGGAAGAGGTAATAACATAACCGCTTTTTTTTGATACCCATTTTGCATCAAGTTTGCCAGAGCGTAACCATCTTCGAACTGTTTCTTCGTTGGTGCTAAGCATATCAGCTATCTGCTTTACTGTATATGAAGCCATGCTCTCAACTCCTTTCTGAAAAGAGTATAGCATATAATACTACATTTGTCAATAATAAAATGTAGTATTAAAATAGTTTTTAAATGTTGTAATAAAAAAGTAGTCTTAACTTTTGGTTTAGTTAAGACTACTTTTTGGCGGACAGGGTGGGATTCGAACCCACGTGCCGGATTGAATACCGACAAACTGATTTCGAGTCAGCCCCGTTATGACCACTTCGATACCTGTCCGTGTTTATGTTTGAACTCCGATTTGACGGAGAAAAAACTGAGCAAATTATAAAATTTTGTTAGAAAAATGTTAGAAATGGCTAGAAAAACCGCTAGATAAGGGTGTAAAAACAAGGTTTGAACCTCGCCTAAACCCGCACGGTTAAGCCATTTGTGAGGGTATAGTTACAGTGTAACCGAGGGGATTTCGAGCGATGTATATAGTATATATTTCGATTTTTAGTCTGCAAAAAAATCTTGACGAACAGCATTCAAATAAATTATAATGTAATTAACAAAACTGATTGGAGGGATTTTATGAAAAACAGAGTTATTACCATAAGCCGTGAGTTCGGCAGCGGAGGAAGAACAATCGGAAAGCTTGTTGCCCAGAAGCTTGGAATTCCTTGCTATGACTACGAAATAATCAGCAAGATAGCCGAGGAAAGCGGTTTTTCAAAGGAATATATCGAGAATGAGGCTGAAAAAACCTCATATTTCCGTCCTTACGGAATGATGTCCAATCAGGACTATATGTGGACAATACAGATTGAAACAATCCTTGAGCTTGCTAAAAAGGGTAGCTGTGTAATCGTGGGAAGATGTGCCGATTATGTGCTTAAGGACAGGGCAGACTGTCTTAACGTATTCATCCACTCATCCTTTGAAAAGAGGGCGGAAAGAATCGTAAAAGAGTACGGTGAAACAGAAGTCCCAACCGAAAAACGCCTTAAGGACAAGGACAAAAAAAGAGCCTCCTATTATCAGTATTACACCGATAAAAAATGGGGCGACTACAGAAACTATCATCTTGCGTTAGACAGCGGTGAGCTCGGCATAGAAAAATGTGTTGAAATAATTGCAGATTTATATTAAATAAAAAACCCGGTGAATTTCACCGGGTTTTATTTTATTCTTCTTTTGCGTCAATCTTAATGTGGACATCACGGAGCTGGTAGTCTTCAACGAATGAAGGAGCTCCCATCATAATATCCTGTGCACTCTTGTTCATTGGGAATGGAATAATTTCCCTGATTGAGTCTTCTGCTGCAAGAATCATAATCATTCTGTCAACGCCAGGTGCGATACCTGCGTGTGGCGGAGCACCGTAGCAGAATGCGTTATACATTGCAGGGAACTTTGCCTTAACGTCATCTTCGCCAAGTCCCACAATTTCAAATGCCTTAACCATAATTTCAGGGTTGTGGTTTCTAACAGCGCCTGAAGATAATTCAATACCGTTACAAACAAGGTCGTACTGGTAAGCGTTAAGCTCAAGAGCCTTGTTAATATCCTTTTCAACCTCTAAAAGTGCATCTAAACCGCCCTGTGGCATTGAGAATGGATTGTGGCAGAATTCAAGTTTGCCTGATTCCTCGCCCATTTCATACATAGGGAAGTCAACAATCCAGCAGAATTCGTAACATTCCTTGTCCATATGGCCCTCAACAGTTGCGCCGAGAGTTTTAACGAGAACGCCTGCGGTCTTCTGTGCTACAAGCTTTTCACCTGCAGAAATTGCAACGAATGTATCAGGTTTTAAGTTGAGTGTGCTTATAATTGCATCAGCCTTTTCCTGGAGGAATTTAGCAATTCCGCCCATAATAGCGCCGTTTTCGTCAACCTTGAACCAATATGTCTTCTGACCTGTTTGTACTTCAACGTCAGAAACAGTCTTATCAATAAACTTTCTTGTTTCGTGGAAGTTGTCCACTACAACAGCCTTAACAGTTGCATTGTTAAATGGTTCAAAACCGCAGTCTCCGATTAAATCAGTTACATCTGTAACAGTTAAGTCGATACGGAGGTCAGGCTTGTCTGAGCCGTACTTTTCCATAGCTTCTTTGTATGGAATTCTCTTAAATGGTGCTTCGGAGGCTCTGTTGTATGTGCCGTATTCAGAGAATACAGGAGGAAGAACCTTTTCGATTACAGCGAATACGTCGTCCTGTGATGCGAAGGACATTTCCATATCAAGCTGGTAGAATTCACCAGGTGAACGGTCAGCTCTCGCGTCTTCGTCTCTGAAACAAGGAGCAATCTGGAAGTACTTGTCAAAGCCGGAAGTCATAAGAAGCTGTTTGAACTGCTGTGGCGCCTGTGGAAGAGCATAGAACTTTCCAGGGTGATTTCTTGACGGAACAAGGTAATCTCTTGCGCCTTCAGGTGATGAACAGGTAAGGATTGGAGTAGTAATTTCCAAAAATCCCTCGTCTGTCATAGCCTTGCGTAGTGCAGCAATAACCTGTGAACGGAGAATGATTTTCTCCTTAACGAGAGGGTTACGAAGGTCTAAGTATCTGTACTTAAGACGGGTGTTTTCGTCAGCCTCTTTAGAACGGTTAATTTCAAAAGGAAGTTCGTTGTAGATACACTTGCCTAAAATTTCAACCTTTTCAGGAACAACTTCAATTTCGCCTGTAGGGAGGTTCGGATTTTTTGATGAACGCTCTCTTACAGTACCCTCTACGGAGATTGTTGTTTCGCAGTTTATTGAATCAATTATCTCCATTATTTCTTCGGTTTCAACAACAACCTGTGTTGTGCCGTAGTAATCTCTTAAAACTAAAAACGCAAGATTTTTGGAAACCTGTCTGACATTTTCGAGCCAGCCACAAATTTTAACCTGTTCTCCAACGTTTTCTATTCTTAATTCATTACAGTTATGTGTTCTGTTTTGCATTATTTTCCCACCTTATAACATAAAACTACCTATAATAATACCATATTGAAACTAAAGTGTCAACAAAAAAGAGACGCAGATGCGTCTCTTTGAAATTTATTTTTTGTTTTTTCTGCGGAATGTGAAACCTATTATAAAAGCAATTGCAAAGATAAGTATAATTCCGCCTGTAAGATAGCCTGTATAATTTTTCTTTGGCACAGCAGGAAGTTCTAAAGGAGTATCGGTTGGCAACCCCTCGGGTGTCTTAATATTTTTCTGAACATTCGCAGGGAAGAGAGAATACAGCTTCAATAAATCCTCAGGCTTCATTTCGTAATCTATTCCCATAAGTCTGCTCATAAAGAGGCTGTATCTGTCGACTTCTCCAAACCTTGTAACTGCACAGTAGTAGATAAGCTGATTATTTTCGTCAAGCAATTCAATATATAAATTTGTTTTGTAGGCGTCAGGAGTGCCCTCCTCGTAAAGAATGCCGTTTTTTACATTGGTTATCATAATATTTTCTGCAACCTTGCGGAAATCATCTATGCCTATTTCATGGAGGTAATCCTGATAACGAAGAGTTACTTTTTCAACGGCTGAGCTTGAAAATGTTGGCTTTTCATACAGATATTCTATAAGGCTTATTTGCTTGCCTAAATTCTGGCGTTCTTCTTCAGCTCGTGAGAAAGCACCCTCGTTAATATAGTCCTCAAGGCGTTTTGTCATATCATATTTGTCGGAATCAACAAGCTTTATGGAGTTTTCGTCCCTTGATTTTATTTCGTATATGTAGAAATTATTTTCGTCTATGTATCCAAATAAATATTCCTTTCCCTTTTCGGGAATGAATGAACCAAAATTAGGGTTTGTATATGTTTGTGATACGCCAATTTCTACATCACCTTTATACTTGTAAGTAGGAGTTATGTCTATGTATAAAACCTTATTTTCTTCATAAGGCAATGTTGCTTCATCCAAAGTTGTTCTGCCGTCAACCATGCCAATATAGAGTTTTGCGTTTTCGTTACCTAATAAGTCTTCAGGTATGCTCCCAGCGAAAACAGTTATTGATAATGTAAGAAGCAGAATTATTATACCAATTTTTTTCTTCATAACAAATCTCCTTTACGGTTTTTTGTGTTTTACAACATAGTAACCACACATGATGTAGAATATAACCAGGGGAATACCTAAAATGTATTCTTTGAAAATCTGACCTGTTTCCTGAAGTCCCATATAAATCAGAATTGCACCTGAAACTATGCCGAAGATACATCCCCACCATTTGTTTCTCCATAAAAAAATTCCTGATAATATAAATAAAATATCAATTATCCATGCCACAGAGGTTACATCTAACGAAGTGCCTATTGAGAAGTAGATAAAGAATAATGTGAACGGTATTGCAGGTATAAAATAGATAAATTTCCTCATATCAAGTCCTCCTTTAATTAAAATCAATAATCTTATGTCCTTTGTATTTTAATGTACCTCTTTGGTTAACCTTGTAATTTCTATATGATAATTCGGACACATTAAAGTGTTTTTTCTTGTTGTCGCAAAGAAATGTAAGGACATATTCCTTTTTTGAATGGGGTGCCTGACTCTTGCTGACAATTCTTTTTTCAAAGAATTGTTTATCTATAAGTGTGGCTTTGACGGTTTTTTCTTTTGAATAAAGAATTGTGATTACCTTATAAAATATACCACATAAAATTATTATGCCAATTATTGCGAATAGACAATTTGTTGTGATACCTATTATATTTTCCATATCAAAACTTCCTTTGTAATTTTATTCTAGCATAAGGAGTATAAAAAGTAAATAAAAAAGAGATGGAGAACCATCTCTTTTATTTTATTTTCTTGTTGTTGGGTTATAGCTCTGGAGAATGTGAATATTGTCAAGAGCTTTGCCTGTTCCGAGGGCTACACAGGATTCAGGGTCGTCAGCAACGATAGTTCTGATACCTGTTTCAGACTCGATGAGCTTATCCATACCGTAGATGAGGGATGCACCGCCTGTTAAAACGATGCCTCGTGCACTGATGTCCCCTACAAGTTCAGGCGGAGTCTTTTCAAGTACATTCTTAACAGCCTCAACAATTTCTCCTGCAGGCTCGCTTAAAGCCTCTAAAATTTCAGTTGAAGAAATTGTAAGAGTTTTAGGAAGACCTGTAACCAAGCTTCTTCCGCGAACATCCATTGTAAGAACAGCGTCTCTCTTATAAACGCAGCCGATTTCAATTTTCATTTCTTCAGCAGTTCTTTCGCCGATTAAAACGTTATATTTCTTTCTTACATAACGAACGATAAATTCGTCAAACTTGTCGCCTGCAATTTTGATTGAACGGCTTGTAACAATACCGCCAAGGGAAATAACAGCAACGTCAGATGTGCCACCGCCCATATCAACAATCATAGAGCCGTATGGCTGTGCAATATCAATTCCGCAACCGATTGCAGCGGCAAGAGGTTCTTCGATAAGGTGAACACGGCTTGCGCCAGCCTGAATACCTGCGTCGATAACAGCTCTTTCTTCAACTTCAGTAACTCCGCTTGGAACACAGATAATTACTCTTGGCTTGAAGAATCTGTGCTTCTGTACCTTGGAGAGAAAATATTTAATCATTTTTTCAGTTGTGTTATAGTCTGAAATTACGCCGTCTTTAAGAGGACGGATTGCAACAATGTTGCCAGGTGTTCTGCCGAGCATTTTTCTTGCTTCTTCACCAACAGCACAAAGTCTGCCTGTGTTTTTGTCGATTGCAACAACGGAAGGCTCCTTTGTAACAACTCCTCGTCCCTTAACGTAAACGAGAACGGAGGCTGTACCTAAGTCAATGCCTATATCCTGTGAGAACCACATTAAAATCATTCCTTTCAATATATGTGAAGTTAATAATAAACACAATAATACATATATATAATAAAGGATATTTGAATAAAAGTCAATAGTTTTATATAAGAGAAAAAGGGGTGAATAGTGTCGAAAACTGTTGTTGAAAATTGGCAATCAGTATGTTATAATGATATCCACTTAAGAATGAGGAATGGTGAAAAAATGAGAAGAGAAATAACTATAGAGGAAATAAAAGAAAGAACAGACCTAAATTTTAACCGACTTGAAACTGCTGAATTTTATCATATTGACAGGGTTTTCTCTCCTATGGATTATGATTGGTACGGAGACCTTGAGGGCAGGTCCCTTTTGGCTTTTGTATCCCATTATAAAATCAACGGGAAAAAGATTCCATGTATGGAGCAGATGATGTCTCTTATGCCATCAAAGCTTAATGAAAAGGGATATATCGGGCTGATATTTGAGGAAGTTATCCACGAACAGCAGTTGTCAGGCCACTCTTGGCTATTAAGAGGCCTTTGTGAACATTATGAACAGTTCGAAGATAAATTTTCTTATGAAACAATCAAGAATATTGTTGAGAATCTTTACCTGCCTTTAACAGGAAAAATTCATACATATCCTGTGGACCGTAGCGGGGAAAATAACGGAGGAGTAAGCGGAAGCTCGGCTGATATAATTAACGGCTGGCATCTTTCTTCTGATATAGGCTGTGTTTTTATGAGCATTGACGGACTTTCCCATGCATATAAAATTACAAAGGACGAAAGAATAAAAGCTCTCCTCGACGAGATGATTTGTACCTATACAGAGATTGATAAGGCGCGCCTTGAAGCCCAGACTCACTGTACACTCACATCGGCGCGAGGAATGCTCCGTATGTTTGATATGACAGGAGAAAAGGCGTATCTTGAAGATGCAATAAAGATTTATGAGCTTTATGTAAATGGCGGAGGAATGACCTATACATACCAGAATCTTAACTGGTGGAACAGACCTAAATCCTGGTCAGAGCCTTGTGCTATTGTTGATTCCCTTATGGTTGCAACGGAACTCTATAAGATTACAAAGGATGAATCTTACAGAACAACTGCATCACGAATTTATCATAACGGCTTCGCATCAATGCAGCGTTCAAACGGCTGTGCAGGACCTGACAAGCTGGTTTGTGATGGCTCGGAGAATGCATATCTTTCAGTAAGTATGTATGACGCCTGGTTCTGCTGTTCAATGCGACTTGCTGAGGGATTATGGTACTTAACAAATAACTATGAGCTTTTATATGCAGAATATGACGGCACAATTATAAAGAATAAAAACGGCATCTATACAGACTGTGATTTAATTTACTGCGAATTGGAAGAGGATATGCTGAAGTATGCAGATGAGATAGTAGAGATTGACGGCATAAAGCTTTGCCCGATAGTAAAAATGTGGCGTGTTCCTGAGGCTGACGCCAAGGCAATTAAGATGCAGATAATATTTTAATATAACAAAAGAGGGAGTGGTTTAAAACTGCTCCCTTATTGTATTTGCGGGACATTTATAGTGTTGCAATTTGAAAATCGGTATGTTATAATTATTATGTATAATTTTAAGGAGTTGAAGAATTTGGAAATTTTAAGAAGTATTCTCCTGGGAGTTGTGGAAGGTATCACAGAATGGCTTCCTATAAGCTCTACGGGACATATGATTTTAGTTAACGAATTTTTACATAATGACGGCTTTACAAACTCGGATTTATATCTTTACGTTATCCAGCTTGGTGCAATTCTTGCCGTTGTAACAATGTTTTTCGGTAAGCTCTGGCCTTTTTCATTAAAGAAAACCAAGGAAGAAAATTTAGACACATGGCAGATGTGGTTTAAGATTGCAGTAGCCTCAATCCCTGCAGGCATAATCGGTGTTTTCCTGAATGACTATATGGACTCAATCGAAAACGGCGTAATTGTTGCGACAATGCTTATAATTTACGGTATAGCCTTTATTCTTATTGAGAGAAAGAAAAAGCCTGTAAAGATTGATTCCATAAAGGACATTTCATATAAAACAGCCCTTCTTATAGGTCTGTTTCAGGCAGTTTCCGTTATTCCGGGAACATCCCGTTCAGGGGCTACAATCCTCGGTGCAATGATTTTAGGCTGTTCAAGAACAGTTTCCGCGGAATTCTGTTTCTTCTTGTCAATACCAATTATGTTCGGTATAAGTGCAATTAAAATTCTCACTTTTGACGGAGTACTCACAGGAAGTAATATAGCTGTTCTTATTACGGGAATGGCTGTGGCTTATGCGGTTTCAATGCTTTCAATCAAATTCCTTATGGGATTTGTTAAAAAACACAGTTTTACAGGCTTTGGCTGGTACAGAATCGGGCTTGGAATTATAGTTCTTCTGTGCTTTGCAGCCGGAGTTATAGGATAAAGGGAGGTACATACTTTGGCTGAAAACAAAAGAAAAAGACAACCTCAAAAAAATCAGCTTGAAATGAAACCTAAAAAGAGTACAAAAAGGGTTAAAACAAAGCGTCTTTCAGACGAAATAAAGGGAATAATGTGTATAGCTCTGGGAATTGTTGTGTTTATTGCATTCTATTTTGCTGACCAGGGTATGATGGGAAAGATTATTAAGGAATATATTTTCTTGGGCCTTTTCGGTATCCCATCCTATATCTATTTTATCTTTATTATCTGGCAGGGCGTAAATCTTTTCTTAAACAGAAAAAGGGAGAAGAAGAGAAGTAAATCCTGGGCATTTATTGTGCTGATGATTTCAGCGTCAGTGCTTACATCCCTTATGGCGTTAGGCATAGGAGTTAAAACTACCTGGGAAAGCACAGGCTCATTCTGGAATGACCTGCTTACAAACCTTAAAGCGTTCCATTCAAACGGTATAAATATGAACGGCGGTGGCGTTTTAGGCGATTCAATCGTAGCCTTACTTGCTACATTTATGGGAAAGGCTATAATGTATGTTCTTGTTATTGCAGTTCTTATTATAATGTTTATTGTAATAACAGGCATTTCCCTTGAAAAGAGTGCAAGAAAGATTGCTGCTGAAACAAAGATAAAGAAAGAAGAAATTGAAAAAGCAGTGGTGGATGTTATTCCTGATGAGAAAGAAATCCGCTTAAGACACAGCAAGAAGAGAAAGCCTGAAGAACCTCACGATAATCCTGCGAATAAAGAATATTTTGATAATTATTTTGCAGATAACGGAATGGACGACGTTCCTCATACAACAGAAGCAGTGGGAAAGAAATTTTCTTTTGACGAAATAGATGTAAAACCTCCGAAAACAGCTGAAAAGAAACCTGTTTTCGAGCCTGAAGAGGAGATTATAGATATCAGCCGTGGTAAGGGAACTTTAACAAATTTCCCTGATGAAAACGGTGTAATTCACTCTGACGATGATGAATTTGAACCGCCAAGCGAGGCACAGCTTAAGGATAAGCTTGCCCCTGAGGTGCAGGAAATGCTTGACAGAGGTGTTCCTCTTGACGAGGCAGTTCTTGCGGCGAAAAAGATGCTCCACGAGGAAGTGGAAAATGCAAAGAATGAGATTAAAAATCTTGCTGAGCAGTCTTTAGAGGCTACAAAAATTATAAAATATAAGCTTCCGCCACTTTCACTTCTTGATAAGGGCGGAGCCACAAAGGGCGACACAAGAAAGGATATTGAGGATAAGGCAAATAAGCTCTTAGATAAGCTTGCAAGCTTTAAGGTTGAAGCAAGTATTATAAATATCACACAGGGCCCGACAGTTACAAGATTTGAGCTTCAGCCAGGCTTTGGCGTTAAGGTTTCAAAGATTACAAATCTTGCAGACGATATTGCTTTAAGCCTTGCTGCTCCTGCGGTGAGAATTGAAGCTCCGATTCCGGGAAAGGCGGCTATCGGTATTGAAATTCCAAATGTAAATCCTAATGCAGTCCCAATCCGAGAAGTCCTTGAATCGGACAAGTTCAGGAACTTCCCGTCTAAAACTGCTTTTGCTCTTGGTAAGGATTTAAGCGGAGAATGTATTGTTGCAGACATTTCCCAGTTCCCACACGTGCTTATTGCGGGTTCAACAGGCTCAGGTAAGTCTGTATGTATAAATTCCCTTATTACGAGCATACTTTATAAAGCAAAACCAAATGAAGTAAAGCTTATTATGATTGACCCGAAGCAGGTTGAACTTGTAGGCTATAACGGAATACCTCACCTTTTAATTCCTGTTGTAACAGACCCACGCCATGCGGCAGGTGCTCTTAACTGGGCTGTTG
This sequence comes from Clostridia bacterium, assembly GCA_017622215.1. GTDB lineage: Bacteria > Bacillota > Clostridia > Monoglobales > Monoglobaceae > RGIG8709. The sequence goes on along the minus strand of JAGARO010000006.1, from coordinate 101,893 downwards.
CGGAAATGAAAAACCGTTACGGTCTTATGAAGGATAATAAGGTAAGAAATCTTCAGGGCTACAACGAGCTTATGGAGAGAGAGGGCAGAGAAGGGGACAAGCTTCCTGAAATTGTAGTAATTATCGACGAGCTTGCAGACCTTATGATGGCTGCAAAAGGCGAAGTGGAGGATGCTATAAACAGCCTCGCTGCCCTTGCAAGAGCTGCGGGAATGTATCTTGTAATTGCTACACAGAGACCGTCAGTTAACGTTGTAACAGGTGTAATTAAAGCCAATGTTCCAACAAGAATTGCTTTTGCAGTTTCTTCTCATATCGATAGTAGTATAATATTGGATACTGCGGGGGCTGAAAAGCTTTTAGGTAAGGGCGATATGCTTTATCTCCCGAGAGGTGCTGCAAAACCTAAGCGTATTCAGGGTAACTTTGTATCCGATGAGGAAATTGAAAAGCTTATAAATTATGTTAAGGAACAGTATACCGCTGAATATGATGAGGACATAATTGAGCAGATTAAGAATGCACAGACTAAAGAGGCTGAAAATGACGGAGACGACGCCCGTCTCGGAGAGGATAGGGACGAACTTTTCGTTAAGGCAGTTGAAATGGTAATTGACTCGGGACAGGCTTCCGTTGCTATGTTCCAGAGACATTTTAAGATGGGCTACCAGAGGGCTGCAAGGCTTATTGACACTATGGAAGAGTTGCATATTATCGGACCTTATGAGGGCACAAAGCCCCGTCAGGTACTTGTTACAAGAGACCAATTTAACGAAATGCTTATGAATAGCGGTGAATAATATCGTAAAAGTGCCCAAAAACCCCTTTGTATCAAGGGTTATGGATATTAAAAAATTGTGCAAACTATACAATTTTTACAAAAAAATGAAAAAATAGTGGAATTTTTAGGCAATATGTAGTAAAATAAAGCTGTGTTTAAGTTTCGGACATAAAAATTAAAAATAAAAAAAGGAGTAATTATCATGAACAAGATGGAATTAGTTGCTAAGGTTGCAGACGCTGCTAACCTTTCAAAGAAGGATGCTGAAGTTGCAGTTAAGGCTGTTACAGATGCAATCGCTTGCGCACTCGCTAAGGGTGACAAGGTACAGCTCGTTGGTTTCGGTACATTCGAAGTTAGAACAAGAGCTGCTAGAACAGGTAGAAACCCACAGACAGGCAAGGAAATCAAGATTGCTGCTGCTAAGGTTCCTGCATTCAAGGCTGGTAAGGCTTTAAAGGATAAGGTAAACTAATTTATCATAAAAGGACGCCTTGATGGGCGTCCTTTTTTTGTGGAGTTGTTATGGGAAAATATATTTATAAAACAAAGGGTACATGCTCAAGACAGATTACCTTTGATATAGAGGACGGGAAGGTTTATAATGTTGAGTTCCTTTTTGGCTGTATGGGAAATACAAAGGGAATAAGCAGTCTTGTAGAGGGAATGGATAAAGACGAGGTTATAGACAGACTTAAAGGGATTGACTGTAACGGTCGCGGAACATCCTGCCCTGACCAGCTTGCCCGTGCTTTGGAAGAAGCTGAATAAGAAAAGAACGGTGGAATAAAATAATAACAGGAAATATAAAAAAGGAGATGTAAATATGGCAAACAGGTTTATACTTAATGAAACAAGTTATCACGGCAAGGGTGCAATAAATGAAATTGCAACTGAAATTAAAGCAAGAGGCTTTAAGAAGGCTTTTGTGTGCTCTGACCCTGACTTAATCAAGTTTGGTGTAACTAAAAAAGTTACAGACATTCTTGATAAGGCTGAAATCGCTTATGAAATTTTCAGTGAAATTAAAGCTAACCCTACAATTGAAAATGTTCAGGCAGGGGTTGAAAGCTTTAAAAACAGCAAGGCTGACTGTATAGTTGCAATTGGCGGCGGTTCTTCAATGGATACTGCAAAGGCAATCGGTATTATTATTGAAAATCCTGAATTTGCCGATGTTCGCTCTTTAGAGGGCGTTGCTCCTACTAAAAATAAGTGCACACCAATTATCGCAGTTCCAACAACTGCAGGCACAGCGGCTGAAGTTACAATTAACTATGTAATTACAGATGCTGAAAATAATCGTAAAATGGTATGTGTTGACGTACACGACATTCCTGTTGTTGCAATCGTTGACCCTGATATGATGGCTACAATGCCAAAGGGTCTGACAGCTGCCACAGGTATGGACGCTTTAACTCACGCTATCGAAGGTTATATTACAGGCGGAGCATGGGAAATGAGCGATATGTTCCATATTAAAGCTATTGAAATTATTGCAAAGAGCCTCCGCGGTGCTGTAGATAATACGGCTGAAGGAAGAGAGGGAATGGCTCTTGGTCAGTATATTGCAGGTATGGGCTTCTCAAATGTAGGCCTTGGCATTGTTCACTCAATGGCACATCCTTTAGGAGCTCTTTACGATACACCGCACGGCGTTGCAAACGCAATTATTCTTCCTACAGTTATGGAATATAACGCTCCTGCAACGGGAGAGAAGTACAGAGATATTGCAAAGGCTATGGGTGTTGAAAATGTAGATGCAATGAGCTTAGATGATGCAAGAAAGGCTGCCATTGACGCAGTTAAAAAATTATCTGCTGATGTTGGTATCCCTGCAGACCTTAAGGAGATTGTGAAGATGGAAGATATTGACTTCCTTGCACAGTCAGCTTTCGACGATGCCTGCCGTCCTGGTAACCCAAGACCAACAAGCGTTGAAGAAATTAAAGAACTTTATCTTAAACTTATGTAAAATAAAAAGCCTATGGAGAGATTTCCATAGGCTCTTTTTTTATCTGAAAATACAAATTCTCTGTCCCTGCTTTAAAGTGTCGCAGTCTAAATGATTTGTGTCCATAATTTTTTCAGGTGTAGTCCTGTATTTTTTTGCAATGTCCCAGACCTGCTCCCTGTCTTCGGAGAAATAGATAATCATAGGAGGCATAGGAGAAAGAGGTTCTTCGCTAAGCGACACTGAATCGATGAAGCTAAGTTTTTCCTTTCTGCAGAGCTTAACTGATACGATAATGATGTAGCGGAGCTCAAGGCCTCTGCCTGAGGTAATGTTGTAGGCAAGGTGGTCAAGCTCAGCTTTCCCGTCGCATACCATATCGGGACAGGCACCGGAGATAGGAATTTCAATAAGGAAATCTGTGTTGTGGTTAAAGCCTGAAACAGGGACACTACTGTCGGAGGAGAGGTACAGAAGATTTGAGGCAAGGTAGCCTTTGACTGAAACTGAGCCGTCGCTGATTGAAACAGAGGTAATCTTTGGGTAGGCGTTTAAGTCGCAGACCTGCATAATTTCAGGAAGATAGTCGGGAATTATAATTGACTCTTTTGATGCGTGATGAGCGTCCCCTGTTGCACAGAGCTGTTCAAGGCAACACTTTTCGTATTTTACATCTAAATTTTCATTCATAGAATAGAGGTCAGTAAGAGCCTCAAGCTCCATTTCCTCTGTGCCTTTTATAAAGGCTGAAACAGTTCCCCAAACCTTTACAAGACAGGTGTTTCCCTCGTCGTCGGCAATAACTTCTAAGGAAATGTCTTTTAAGGCGTAGTCTGCATCAATGGTCATTTTGTCGGTGAGCTCAGGGAAGCTTAAAGCTTCCGTGAGGGGAATTTCGTGTTCCATAAGCTGAAGAGAAACATTTTCCTCATCTGCTTCGTAAAGGGTTGAAATTTTAAGGTCAGCCTTAAGCACAACCTTTCCGTCTGCAAAACGATGTTCTTTTGGGAAGACTGTGCCGTCAATTCGGAGAATTTCTCCGATGTATGGCTTTCCTGCAGGTACTTCCAGAGTTTCAGAAAAATGAATTTCTCTTTCGTCGCAATCTATAGAATTGGAAATTTTAAGGGTTTCACGCTTTGAGTTTACATCAGTATCCTCAATTTCCACAGGAACATTAATTGTAGTTCCGCAGATAATTCTTACATTTATTTCAATTTCACCGCGGACATTTATTTTTCTTGAATTTATAAGAGAACAGTCAAGATTGTCAATTTCAGCCTGTGCAAAGGCGCGCATTTCAGGACGGATGCCCTCTGCGGGAATAACGTGGCTGAAATCCATAGAAAGATTCATAGATTTTATGTTGCCGATAACGTCCCCGTCAGGTATGTAGAGAATGCAGAGACGGATGATGCCCTGAACATAGACTCTGTCCTTTTGGATGTTGCACTGTGTAATAATAATTTTATGACTTGTCTGGAGAATTTTTAAAACATCAGGCTTCACATCAGGCACAATTATATCATTATCAACAGAAGTAATTTCGTTATAGTTTGATGCAACCTCGGATACACCTATGGTTTGTTTTTTTAAGTTCATAAAATTTACCTCTCTTTACAGTTTGTTAATATATAATATGTTGAAAAATTTTTAATATGCAAAAAAGGGCTTATATAAGCCCCTTAAAAGTATTTGGTTAAATCAATTTTGTCAGATAAAAATATGAATGCCAGGGCGATTATAAGAAGCTTGTCGTCTTCCTCGTCGCTCTGGAGAAGGATTAAGCACAGGACAATTAAAAGCAGGTCATCGGCGTCTAAAAATTTTAGAAATTTCCCTGTTTCCCGACAGAAAATTGAGTCAGGAATAAGTGAGAAGAGGCCTTTTTTCTGTGGCTCTTTTTTAATTTCCTCTTTTTGTGGCTCAGGTTTTGGTTGAACCTGAGGTGCAGGTCTCGGTACAGGCTTTTGCACAGGTCTGTTCATATGCTGTGGCATAGCCTGAGGCTGATTTGGGCGGGGCTGCCGCATATTATTGGAATTATATCTTACATACACGGCAACACCTCCTTAATCGAAATTTTTGAACATTTTAAGCATTCTCAAAGTGCTTATCATTGAAACAGCCTTGTCGACACTCTCCTGACGGCTTTTCTTAAGAAAAGGCTTGATGGCAGAGAGAAGGTCAAGACTTCTGTCGCCTGTATTCATATTTCCCATGCCTTCCATGAGAGAACCCAAAAGTCCCCCTAAGTCTGATTCTTGAGAATCTCCATAAGTGTTTTCATTACCTGTGGATTCTTGGACAAGGACTGCATTAGTTTGGGGTTTTGCTTCAGCACCGAAATCAGGTCCTGGGGGTTTAGGTTACCCAGCTGACTGCCTATGGCATTTTTGTTATTTCCCTGAAGCAGAGACTGCATCTGTGCCATTTGCTCGGGAGTTAACATATTGCTGATTTTAGAAAGTCCCTGACGCAGAGTTTCGGGACTGACATTCGATAACATATTCTGGATATTCATAAAAATCCCTCCTATATTTTCTATATATTATATGACTTAAAATAAAAAAAGTGACAAAGGGAAATAATTATGGTAAAATTTACATAAGGAAGTGATAACTTGAAAGCAATAATTTTCAGCGACTCCCACGGCAGAACAGGAGATATGATTGAGGCTCTTGAAAGAGAGAAGAATATAGATCTTGTTATATTTGCAGGGGACGTGCACAGGGATATAGAGGAGCTTATGGAGGTTTATCCCCGTAAGGAATTTGAATTTGTAAGAGGAAATAATGATTTCTGGCTGAATAATGTGCCAAACGACAGAGTTTTTGATTTTAGCGGAAAGAAAATATTTTTAACCCACGGTCATATGTACGGAGTAAAGACAAATCCATATAATCTTCTTAAAAAGGGAAGAGAAATGGGTGCTGATGTAATAATTTTTGGCCATACCCATAGCAGATTTATGGAAAACTTCGGTGATGTGGTTATGTTAAATCCGGGGGCTGTGCGAAGCTCCTACGGAATTTTAGAGGTAAAAAACGGAGAGGTTTATGCTGAAATAAAAAGTATGTAGTCAAATCTTAAGGAATACATTAAAATTACTTGATTTTTGGATTTTGTTAGTGTAAAATTAAAGTGTGTATATCTAATTTCTGCAAAAGCGAGGTGGTTCTTTGCTGAACAGAGAAAAGGAAGAGCTGATTTTAGAAAGCGAAGAAACTTCGGTTGAAGAGAAAAAGAGCTTTCTTGATAAATTTATAAATGATGAATATAAAAGACAGGCAAGACGATTGTGGAAGGAATTCAGCTATCGTATAATCGTGTGGTCTGTAACACTTATAGTTTCGTTTCTTGTGTGTCTTGCAGTAAATCTTTTAGGCTATAAAATGGGCTTTGAGGTGCTTATTGACGGAGAGGTTATCGGAAATGTTATAGAGCAGAAGCCTGTTTATGAGGCCTTGAGTTCTGCAAAGGAAAATATAGAAAATTTTTCCTATCAGACCTTTAATAAGGAAGCGACCTTTGTAAGAAGAATTGTTAAGGCCAGCGAAACACTTTCTGCAAGGGAAATAGAGAATATTCTTTATGAAAATATAGACCTTATGGTTGAGGGCTACGGAATTTACGTAAATGACGAGCTTATCTGCGGAGTAACCTCCAAAGATGTTGCGGATTGGGTTCTTGCTGAATATAAGGAAAGATACAGAGGAAAAAATGTTACAGACAGTGCCAGAATTGAATTTGTAGAAAGAGTTGAAGTAGAAAAGGGCTATATAAATATCGGCCATTTTGAACTTCCTGAAGATGCAATAAAACTCTTTACAGGCAGCGGAAGGCAGGTCAAGCAGTATAAAATAAAGAGAAACGACACTCTCTGGGATATTGCAAACGCCTATGGAATGACTGTTGAAAAGCTTATGGCTGCAAACCCTGGCCTTACAGAGAACATAAGAGAGGGACAGAGTATAAATGTTGAAGAAATTACTCCTGTTCTTAATGTAATGTCTATTGCTGATGAAAGATATTATGAAGAGATACCGTTCCCTGTTGAAAGGCAGGAGGACGATACAATCTATAAAGGAACAACAAAAGTCGTTTCCCGCGGTGTAAAGGGTAAGGACAGAGTTGTTGCAAAGGTAGTCCGTATAAACGGCATTGAACAATCAAGGGAAGTTTTTGAAAGAGAAACAATTTCTGAACCTGTTGTGCAGGTCGAAAAAGTTGGTACAAAGAAAAGGCCTCCTACAACGGGCTCAGGAACATTCCAGAGACCTGCATCAGGGGTTTTAACCTCCCGTTACGGCAGAAGATGGGGAAGAAACCATAACGGTATTGATATAGGTGGCTCCTACGGTTCAGCTATTCTGGCGGCAGACGGCGGTGTTGTAACATACGCAGGCTGGATGTCGGGCTACGGAAACTATGTTATTATAAACCACGAAAACGGCTATCAGACCTGTTATGGACATAACGCATCACTTCTTGTAAGAGTTGGTTCAAGAGTCCGTAAGGGACAGCAAATTGCCCGAATGGGAAGTACAGGACGAAGTACAGGAGTACATCTCCACTTTGAAATAAAGAAAAACGGTGTATATCAAAATCCGCTTAATTATGTAAGTTATTAAAATGGGGTGAAGGAAATGAAAAAAATACTTGTAGTTGATGACGAAAAGCCAATTGCAGACATACTCAGAATCAATCTTGAAAAGGAAAATTATGAGGTTGTGGAGGCTTATGACGGAGAGGAAGCTGTTAAGAAATTTAACGAGGAAAACCCTGACCTTATTCTCCTTGATGTAATGCTTCCGAAGATGGACGGTTTTTCTGTCTGCAGAACAATAAGAGAAAAGTCAAATGTTCCGATTCTTATGCTCACAGCAAGAGAAGAAGAAGTTGATAAGGTTTTAGGTCTTGAACTTGGCGCAGATGACTATATCACAAAGCCTTTCAGCGTTCGTGAGCTTATGGCAAGAATCAAGGCTAATATGAGAAGAAACGCAAATGCAGTTCAGGCTGATGACGAAAGCGAAAAGCTTGAAATCGGTAACTTCGTTTTAGACCTTAACAGATACGAACTTTATAAGGACGGAAAGCTTGTTGAACTTACAATCCGTGAATTTGACCTTATAAAATTCCTTGCACAGCAGCCAAACAAGATTTTTTCAAGACAGTCCCTTTTATCAAATGTATGGGATTATGAGTACTACGGCGACGTAAGAACAGTTGACGTTACTGTAAGACGAGTAAGAGAAAAAATTGAGGACGACCCGTCTGAGCCTAAGTATATTATGACAAAGCGCGGCGTAGGCTATTACTTCAATAAATAATGGTTAGTATAACAGTTATTTCAGTCGGAAAGATAAAGGAAAAGTTTTTTACTTCTGCTATAGAGGAATATGCTAAACGCCTTACGAGATATTGTAATCTTAATATTGTTGAGGTAAAGGACGAAGCCACAGAGGGAAATAAAGAGCTTGTGCTTGAAAAAGAGGCGGCACGGATTGAGGAGAAAATCCCTGAAAATGCAAAGGTGATTACCTTGTGTGTTGAGGGAAAACAAAAATCCTCTGAGGATTTTTCAAAGTATTTGGACAACCTTATGGTAAGCGGTACAGCTAAAATTGTCTTTATTATCGGAGGTTCAATGGGACTTCACGAAAGGATTAAGGAAAAGTCAGCTTTAAGACTGAGCTTTTCTGAAATGACATTTCCTCACCAGCTTATGAGGGTAGTTCTTTTAGAGCAGATTTACAGAGCATTCACTATAATTGAGGGAAAAACCTATCATAAATAATACCAAAACCCCGTAATACCGGAGAGGTGTTACGGGATTTTTTTGAATAAAACTATGGACAAAACGGAACAAATATCGTATAATAGTGAATTGTGCTGAAAAGAGGTATGATTATGATTAGAGAAGATTTAAGAAATATTGCGATTATCGCCCATGTTGACCACGGTAAGACAACTCTGGTTGACCAGCTTTTAAAACAGGGCGGAATTTACAGAGAAAATCAGGTTGTTGAAGAAAGAGTTATGGATAACAATGACCTTGAAAAGGAAAGAGGAATTACAATCCTTGCCAAAAACACCTCTGTAATGTATGACGGAATAAAGATAAATATTATTGATACACCTGGACACGCTGACTTCAGCGGTGAGGTAGAGAGAATCTTAAAAATGGTTGATGGTGTAATTTTGCTTGTTGATGCAGCAGAAGGCCCGATGCCACAGACAAGATTTGTTCTTCAGAAGGCGCTTAATCTTAACCATAAGGTAATTATCGTTGTAAATAAAATTGATAAGCCTGATGCAAGACTTGATGCTGTTGCAGACGAAGTTTTAGAACTTTTCCTTGACCTTGATGCCACAGATGAACAGCTTGACAGCCCGATTATCTACTGCTCAGGCAGAGATGGTAAGGCTTCCTTAAATCCATACAATCTTGATGAAGATTTAGGTGTAATGTTTAAGACAATCAAGGAATATATTCCTGCACCTCAAGGCGACGGAGATGGCCCACTTCAGATGCTTGTTTCCTCAATTGACTATAATGAATATGTAGGACGAATTGCAATTGGTAAGATTGAAAGAGGAACAATCAAGCAGAATCAGGAAGTGGTTGTTTCCGACTTCCACGAAAAGCATAAGCCATATAAGTCAAAGATAGTAAACCTTTACCAGATTGACGGACTTGGAAGAACACCTGTAACGGAAGCAAAGGTTGGAGATATTATCACAATTTCAGGCGTTACAGATGTAACAATCGGTGATACAATCACATCAACCGAAGACCCGACACCACTTGAATTTGTAAAGATTGACGAACCTACAATTGAAATGACTTTCGCTGTAAACGACAGCCCATTCGCAGGCAAAGAGGGTAAGTTTGTAACTTCAAGACAGATAAGAGAAAGACTTTATAAGGAGCTTTTAAAGGACGTTTCCTTAAGAGTTGAGGACGGAGAAACAACTGAAAGCTTCAGGGTTTCAGGCAGAGGGGAAATGCACCTGTCTATTCTTATTGAAACAATGAGAAGAGAGGGCTTTGAATTTTCAGTAAGTACACCAAAGGTACTTTATAAGGAAATTGACGGACAGACCTATGAGCCTGTTGAAAGAGTAACAATCGATGTTCCTGAAGAGGCTGTAGGTGCAGTTATGGAAAAGCTTGGTTCAAGAAAAGCTGAGATGACACAGATGGCGCCTGTTGGCTCAAGAATGCGACTTGAATATCTTATTCCTGCAAGAGGACTTTTGGGATATAGAAACGAATTTTTGACTGACACAAGAGGCGAAGGAATTATAAACTCAGTATTCCACGAGTACCAGCCATATAAAGGCGACATTACAAAGCGTTACACAGGCTCCCTTGTAGCCTTTGAAACAGGTGAAGCTGTTGCTTACGGGATTTTCAAAGTACAGGACAGAGGCCAGATGTTAATCGGACCGAATACTCCTGTTTATGAGGGCATGGTTGTTGGTGTAAATCCAAAGCTTGAGGATATCGCGGTAAATGTCTGTAAGACAAAGCACCTGACAAACACCCGTTCATCAGGCAGTGACGAAGCCTTAAGACTTGTGCCACCTCTTAACTTCAGCCTTGAAGATTGCCTTGAATTTTTAGCTGAGGACGAGCTTTTAGAGGTTACCCCTGAAAGCCTTAGAATAAGAAAGAGAATTTTAAATACTGAACTTCGCTTAAAGGCAAGAGGTAAGAACAAATAATAAAAACCCGAGGATTATCCTCGGGTTTTCTTAATATAAATCTGAAATTTCTTTTGTAATTTTTTTGATTTCATCCATAAGGGACTGTGGCGCAATAACTTTTGCCTTGTTTCCGAAACTCATGAGCCAGCCTAAAAATACAGGACTTGAGGCTACGTTTAAGACAGCCTTAAAATGCTCACCGTCAACTTTGTGGATTGTAATTCCGCTGCCGAATCGGTCGAGAACAACATTTATAAGTGAGTTGTGGAAGATTATTTCCGCAAACTCATTTTCACCGCCGTACATATTAAAGGTTTTGTTTGTGTACTCTGCAATGTTGATGTTGTGCTTTTCAGCTTTTTCCTCCAGAACAGAAATATTGCTCATCTTGTCAACCCTGAAGTGAACAATCTTTTTGTGCTTGTCGCTGTAGGAAATGAGGTAATAGTTGTTGTCAGCGATAGCAAGCCCAAGAGGATTCTCTACGTAGGATTCCCCTCCGCGACGGAACTCAGACTCCTTGTTTAAGTTCCACTGTGAATACTTAAAGGAAATCTTTTTGCTTTGTGTGAGAGCAAGGTTGATAGCGTCGATGTTATAGTAAATCTGCTCGTTGTTGGTCTTGATTCGCTCTGCAACAAAGACCTGACGCTGGAGCTGTCTGGCGTTGTGCTCGCTGGTAAATTTTTCGAGCTTTTTAATAAGCTCAATACTTTTTTTGTGAGTAATGTATTTGGATGCCTGAACAGAGTCGACTAAAAGCTTAAGCTCCGAAAGTTCAAGCTCACGGGAGCCCATTGCATAAAAGTTGCTCTTTCTTTTCTCAATAATTATGTCAAATCCGAAATTGATTAGGCACTCAATATCTGAATACAGAGTCTTTCTTTCTACAGGAATATCCTTTGATGCAAGGGCATCAATAAGCTCCTGGGTGGAGAGAAAATGTTCCTCATCAGTTTTGGTGCAGAGAATATTCAAAATTTCAAGAAGCTTGAGTTTCTGATTTTCAGATTTCATTATTCTACAATCTCGCCTTCGGCATCATCGTGGATTTCCTGTACCTTGCCTTTTTTAAGAACTTTTACGTCCTTAAAAGGAATTTCCTTGATTTCCACAGTTTCGCCAATTTCAAACTTGACTTTAACAAGACCCTTTAAGATGCTTGTGTCAATAATAACGCCCTTGTCCCCCTGATATTCAACAAGAGAATCTTTAGGCGGAATAATCTTGTGCATATGCTCGTAGGCATCCTGCTCGTACTGAAGACAGCACATAAGCCTGCCACAGCTTCCTGAAATCTTTGTAGGGTTTAAGGATAAGCCCTGTTCCTTTGCCATTTTGATTGACACAGGATGAAAATCACCTAAAAATGTGGAACAGCACAAAGGTCTGCCACAGATTCCCACAGCTCCAAGAGTTTTAGCCTCGTCTCTAACACCAATCTGACGAAGCTCGATTCTCGCACGGAAAACCCCTGCAAGGGATTTAACAAGGTCGCGGAAATCCACTCTGCCTTCAGCTGTAAAATAGAATAAAATCTTTGAGCCGTCAAAGGTGTATTCTGTGGAAATAAGGTTCATTTCAAGCTTGTGCTCTTCAATTTTCTTCTGAGCAATCTCGAAGGCTTCCTTTTCTTTTTCTTTATTTTTTTCAAATTGTTCGTAGTCTGCGTTAGTTGCAGCCCTTATTATAGGTTTAAGAGGCGGAACAATCATATCGTCGGTAACATTTTTATTTTCGATTGCCACAGTACCGAATTCCACACCTCTGGCAGTCTCAACGATAACGCCCTGACTGTAGGAAAAATGTGCGCCCTGTGGGTCAAAATAATATATTTTACCTGCCCTGTTAAACCTGACTCCGATAACTTCTACCATGGAGTTCCTCCCATATTTCAAGCGCCATACAGTGTATAGCGGCAGAATAATTTATGTTTTGTGCTAAATAACTTTGATAATTTATAAGTGTGTCCAAAAGCTTTACGGGAACGCTGTCATTTACAGTTTCAGAAAACTTTGTAAGCTCGGAAAGCTTGTCAGCGTTAATAAGTAATTCCTGGGACTGCCCCTGTTTTAAGAGTAATGAGTCCCTTGCCCAGCTTTTAAGTGTATCAAGAATAAAGTCGATTGAGGTTTTATTCTTTTTAAGAAAACCAATGTAATCGTAAATAAATCTTTGTCCCTTGTGAAGTAATTTTAAAAATCCGTCGATAGCCTCACTGCGTATTCTCTGGATATCAGGGTCGGATAAAAGCTCCACAGCCCTGCCGATTGACCCCCCTGAAATTTTCGAATAAACAGCTGTCTCCTCAGGAGAAATATATGGATAATTTTCCGAAAGATATGTTCTTATAATCTCGTGAGAGAGGGGGAAGAATTCAATTTCAGTTCCTCTTGAACGGATTGTCTGAAGAAGGGACTGGATGTTTTCCGAAATAAGAATGATTGTGCAGTATGCAGGTGGCTCTTCAAAAACCTTTAAGATGCTGTTCTGAGAAGCCGTATTCATAGTGTCTGCATCAGGGATTATATAAACCTTTTTGTCTGCTAAAAATGGTTTTATATAAATGTCATTCTTCATTTTACGGATAGTTTCAACACGGATATTTTTTGAAGAAGCTTCTTCAAAATATTCGTTTGTAACAGTTATAATATCAGGGTGACTGCTCATCTCGCAGTGTCTGCATTTTTCGCAGGGTTCACCGTTTATAGAATTTTCACAAACCAAAGCCCGCGCAAACTCCAGAGCAGTTTTGTATTTTCCGATACCCTTTTCACCGCTGAAAATATAAGCATGTCCCGTATGGCGTGAGGCTACGGCTGTTTTAAGAATATTCTTTACTTTTTCGTGGCCTAAAATACCGCCAAAGGACATCTTTTTCACTCCTTAAGAGAATTAGAACTTGATTGCTTTTCTTATGTAGTCGTTAATTTCAGAAATCTTGATTCTTTCCTGTTCCATTGAATCACGATGACGGATTGTAACCATTCCGTCTTCTTCAGATTCAAAGTCATAAGTAATACAGAATGGAGTACCGATTTCGTCCTGTCTTCTGTATCTCTTACCGATTGAGCCTGATTCGTCAAAGTCAGCAGAGAATTCTGATGCAATTTCAGCGTAAACTTCTCTTGCCTTTTCGGAAAGCTTCTTTGAAAGAGGAAGAACAGCAGCCTTAACAGGTGCTAAAGCAGGGTGGAAGTGCATAACAACACGCACATCGTTCTTTTCTGCGTCAATAACTTCTTCGTCGTAAGCATCGCAAAGGAATGCAAGAACGCTACGTTCAACACCGAGAGATGGCTCGATTACATAAGGAATGTAGTGTTCGTTTGTTTCCTGGTCGTAGTATGTCATATCCTTGTTTGATGTATTCTGGTGCTGTGTAAGGTCATAGTCAGTTCTGTCAGCAACGCCCCAGAGTTCGCCCCAACCGAATGGGAATAAGAATTCAAAGTCAGTTGTAGCCTTTGAATAGAAGCAAAGTTCTTCAGGGTCGTGGTCACGGAGTCTTAAATTCTCTTCTTTCATATTGAGAGATAAGAGGAAGTCGCGACAGAAGTTTCTCCAGTATGCAAACCATTCAAGGTCAGTACCAGGCTTACAGAAGAATTCAAGTTCCATCTGTTCAAATTCACGAACGCGGAAAATGAAGTTACCAGGTGTAATTTCGTTTCTGAATGACTTACCAATCTGACCGATACCGAATGGCATTTTCTTTCTTGATGTTCTTGCAACGTTAGGGAAGTTTACGAAAATTCCCTGTGCAGTTTCAGGACGGAGGTAAACTGTGTTTTTAGCGTCCTCTGTAACGCCCTGAAAAGTTTTGAACATAAGGTTAAACTGTCTTATGTCAGTAAAGTTGTGCTTTCCGCAGGTAGGACAAGGAATGTTGTGTTCTTCAACAAATGCCTTCATTTCGTCCTGTGAGAATGCGTCAATAGGCTTTGGAAGTTCAAAGCTGTTTTCAGCGCACCAGTCTTCGATGAGTTTGTCGGCTCTGAATCTTTCGTGGCATTCACGACAGTCCATAAGAGGGTCGGAAAAGCCTGAAAGATGACCAGAAGCCACCCATGTCTGTGGGTTCATAAGGATAGCGGAGTCAAGACCTACGTTGTAAGGATTTTCCTGAATAAACTTCTGCCACCAAGCCTTTTTAACATTATTTTTAAGTTCAACACCCAAAGGGCCGTAATCCCATGTGTTTGCAAGGCCACCGTAAATTTCGGAGCCAGGATAAATAAAACCTCTGCCCTTACAAAGAGCAACGATTTTGTCCATAGTTTTTTCTGTGTTAAGCATAAATCTAACCAGCCTTTCTGAAAAAATACAATAGTTCAATTTATTATATAACAGAACTGAATTAAAATCAATAGTTTTTTATATATAGAGGAAGAGATTTTTTTGGAAAACGTATTGCAATATGTGGGGCGTGATGCTATAATCATAAAAAACATTGAGAAAATAGGTGTGCATTTTATGTATTCTTTACTTTTAGCGATAATATATGTGGCGTTTATAAGCCTTGGACTTCCCGATTCACTCTTAGGTTCAGCCTGGCCTATAATGCACAACGATTTGAATGTTCCTCTGTCCTATGCAGGAATAATCACAATGGTAATTACTGTGGGAACAATAGTTTCAAGTCTTGCTTCGGACTATCTTACAAAAAAGCTGAATGCAGGGCTTGTTACAGCAATAAGTGTTGCAATGACAGCTATGGGACTTTTCGGATTTTCTGTTTCAAAATCATTTATCCTGATTTGCCTTTTTGCAATCCCCTACGGTCTTGGGGCAGGTGCAGTGGACGCTGCTCTTAACAATTATGTTGCAATTCACTATTCCTCAAGACAGATGAGTTGGCTTCACGGCTTCTGGGGAGTGGGTGTTTCCATAAGTCCTTACATAATGAGTTATAGCCTTACAAATCAGCTGGGCTGGGCTACAGGCTACAGAATTGTATCCGTAATCCAGATAATTTTCACAGCATTCCTGTTTCTGTCTCTTCCGCTGTGGAAGAAAACTGAAAAAGCGGAGGAAGAAAAGGGAGAAATAATTCCTCTTAAAAAGGTGATTAAAATTAAGGGAGTTAAGGAAAGCCTTTTTACAAACTTCGGCTTTTGTGCCTTTGAAATAACAGCAGGCCTCTGGGCAACAACCTATATGGTTGAGGCAAGGGGTGTTGACCCTGAAACAGCAGCCCGTTTCGGAGCTCTTTTCTACCTTGGTGAAACAGGAGGAAGATTTTTGACGGGGTTTATAGCAGACCGTTTCGGCGATAATAAGATGATAAAAATGGGTATATGGACAATGCTTTTAGGACTTGTTTTCATAGCTGTTCCCGACAAGACAAATGTTCTTGCCCTTGCAGGACTTGTAACCATCGGTCTTGGTGCAGCTCCCGTTTTTCCTTGCCTGCTTCACGCTACACCAAATAATTTCGGCGAGAAGAATTCCCAGGCGTTAGTGGGAATACAGATGGCAAGTGCATATGTGGGAAGCTGTCTTGTACCCCCGGTCTTCGGTTTTATCGCAGATTATATTTCAATTCATCTCTATCCCCTTTACCTGTGCATTTTCGCCTTGCTTATGCTTGTGATGATAAACAGAATGATAAAAGTAATAAATAAAGAGTCTTAACCGAGAGGTTAAGACTTTTTTATTGAAAAAAGGTTGACATAAAAAACAACTTGTGTTATACTTTATTTCTATCATAATGCAAAATAGGGCTTTTATGGAGTTTTTTCAAATTGTTGCACAAACTTTCGTGTAATTTTTTGTCAAAACCTCACAAAAATGCAGGCTTTTTTATAAAAAATCGGATAATAATTCTATATTCGGTTTCAGGAGAAAAGGTTCTGTGCCGAAAAAATGATGTAATTTTCGTAACAATTCTATGCGAAAATGCAGATTTTTTGAGGCAGGAAGTGTTATTTTGTGATGATTTTTAAAAACAACTGCGTGAATACGCAAATTTATAGAGAGGTGAAGTGACTGATGGCATTACCACATGAGGTGAAGCTTGGTAGGAATACAAGAATGAGTTACGGAAAAATCCGTGAAGTCATTGAAATGCCTAATCTTATCGAGATTCAGAAAAATTCTTATGACTGGTTTGTTGAAGAAGGACTTAAGGAAGTTTTTCACGACGTATCGCCAATAGGTGATTATTCAGGAAATCTTATTCTTGAATTTGTTGATTACAGAATTGATATGACACCTAAGTATGATATTGCTGAATGTAAGGAGAGAGATGCAACTTATGCGGCTCCTCTTCGTGTTAAGGTAAGACTTAAGAATACTGAAACAGGCGAAGTTAAAGAACAGGAAATATTTATGGGAGACTTCCCTATTATGACACCGTCAGGTACATTTATTATCAACGGTGCAGAAAGAGTTATTGTATCCCAGCTTGTAAGATCACCTTCCGCATACTATGCGAAAGACCACGATAAGTTCGGTAAGGAACTCTTTACATCACAGATTATTCCAAACAGAGGCGCATGGCTTGAATATGAAACTGACAGTAACGATGTATTCTCTGTTAGAATTGACAGAATGAGAAAGATTCCTGTAACAGTTTTAGTTAGAGCTTTAGGCTTTGGAACTGACCAGGAAATCAGAGATTTGTTCGGAGACGACGAAAGACTTACACCAACCTTTGAAAAGGATATTACAAAGACAATGGAAGAAGGTCTTTTAGAGGTTTACAGAAAGCTTCGTCCGGGCGAACCTCCTACAGTAGAAAGTGCGAGAACACTTCTTACAAATCTTTTCTTTGACCCTAAGCGTTATGACCTTGCAAGAGTAGGACGCTTTAAGTTCAATAAGAAGCTTGGCATATTTGAAAGAATTGTAGGTCAGGTTTCAGCTGATACATTAGTTGACGAAAACGGTGAAATTATTGTTTCAGCAGATGAAAAGATTACAAGGGAAATGGCTGTTGCTATTGAAAATGCACATATTAACGCTGTTAATATCAAGTGCTCAGACGGCAGTATCACGAAGGTAATCGGTAACAATATGTTTGACCTTAAGGCAAACGTAGATTACGACTTAAAGCCATTTGGAATCAGAGAAAAGGTACGCTGGAGCGTACTTAAGAATATTCTTGACGAACAGTTTGAAGGAAAGGACTTAGACGAAGTTAAGGATACAGATGAATTTAAGGCTGCAATCGAAGAAAAGTGCGATGAGCTTGTTCCAAAGCACATTTTAATTGACGATATTATCGCTTCAATTTCTTATGTATGTAACTTAGCTCACGGTGTAGGCGATGTTGACGATATCGACCATCTTGGAAACAGAAGAATCCGTTCTGTTGGAGAACTTCTCCAGAACCAGTTCAGAATCGGTCTTGCGAGAATGGAAAGAGTTGTTCGTGAAAGAATGACAATTCAGGATACTGAAACAATCACACCACAGTCACTTATCAATATAAGACCTGTTACATCAGCAATCAAGGAATTCTTTGGTTCATCACAGCTTTCACAGTTTATGGACCAGATTAACCCTCTTGGTGAGCTTACACATAAGAGAAGATTATCTGCCCTTGGTCCTGGCGGTCTTTCAAGAGAAAGAGCAGGCTTCGAAGTTCGAGACGTTCACCATTCACATTACGGACGTATGTGTCCTATCGAAACACCTGAAGGTCCGAACATCGGTCTTATCAACTCACTCAGTGGTTTTGCAAGAGTTAATGAATATGGCTTTATCGAAACACCATACCGTAAGGTTGATAAGGAAAATGGTATTGTAACAGACGAAGTTGAATATATGACAGCTGATACAGAAGAAGGATTCTACGTAGCACAGGCAAATGAACCGCTTGATGAAAACGGTAAGTTCATTGCCAAGAGAGTTGTTACAAGATATAAGGATGAATTCCTTGAAAGAAACGCTGAACCTGGAAAATGTGCAGTTGACTATATGGACGTATCCCCAAGACAGGTTACATCTATTGCGACAGCAATGATTCCGTTCCTTGAAAACGATGACGCTAACCGTGCACTCATGGGCTCTAACATGCAGCGTCAGGCTGTTCCTCTTATGATTACAGAGGCTCCTATTATCGGTACAGGTATGGAATATAAGACTGCTAAGGATTCAGGAGTATGTATTCTCGCAGATAACGCAGGTGTAGTTTCAAAGGTATCTGCTACAACAATTGAAATTAAGACAGACGAAGGCTCTGTGGACAGCTATAAGCTTATTAAGTTTAAGCGTTCCAACCAGGGCATGTGCATCAACCAGCGCCCAATCGTAAAAGAAGGGGAAAGAGTTGAGGCTGGAGATATTATTGCTGACGGTCCTTCTACAAAGAACGGTGAAATCGGTCTTGGTAAGAATATTCTTATCGGATTTATGACCTGGGAAGGTTATAACTACGAAGATGCTATGCTTATCAATGAAAGACTTGTTAAGGAAGATGTATTTACATCTATTCATATAGAAGAATATGAAATCGAGTCCAGAGATACAAAGCTGGGACCTGAAGAAATCACAAGAGATATTCCTAACGTAGGCGAAGATGCCCTTAAGGACCTTGATGAAAGAGGTATTATCCGTATCGGTGCTGAAGTTGAAGCAGGCGATATCCTTGTTGGTAAGGTTACACCTAAGGGTGAAACTGACCTTAACGCTGAAGAAAGACTTTTAAGAGCAATCTTCGGTGAAAAGGCAAGAGAAGTAAGAGATACTTCCCTTAAGGTTCCTCACGGTGAATACGGTATTATCGTTGATGTTAAGGTATTCACAAGAGAAAACGGAGACGATTTACCACCAGGCGTTAACGAAATTGTACGTTGTTATATTGCCCAGAAGAGAAAGATTTCTGTTGGTGATAAGATGGCGGGTAGACACGGTAACAAGGGTGTTATTTCAAGAATTCTCCCTGAAGAAGATATGCCATTCCTTCCAGATGGTACACCGCTCCAGATTGTTTTAAACCCTCTGGGCGTACCTTCCCGAATGAACATCGGACAGGTACTTGAAGTTCATCTCGGCTACGCTGCAAGTAAGCTTGGCTGGAAGGTTGCAACACCTGTATTTGACGGTGCAACTGAAGATGATATTATGGAAGCCCTTGAACTTGCAGGCGCAAGCAGAGATGGTAAGACAATCCTTTACGACGGACGTACAGGTGATGCTTTCGATAATAAGGTAACAGTAGGTTATATGCATATGCTTAAGCTTGCCCACCTTGTTGACGATAAGATTCACGCCCGTTCAACAGGTCCTTACTCACTTGTTACACAGCAGCCTCTCGGCGGTAAGGCACAGTTCGGTGGACAGAGATTTGGTGAAATGGAAGTTTGGGCACTTGAAGCTTATGGTGCTGCATACACACTTCAGGAAATCTTAACTGTTAAGTCCGATGACGTAACAGGCCGTGTAAGCACATACGAAGCTATCGTTAAGGGTGAAAACATTCCTAAGGCAGGCGTTCCTGAATCATTTAAGGTATTGATTAAGGAATTACAGAGCTTGGCTCTTGATGTTAAGGTTCTTGACGAAGCAGGAAACGAAGTAATTTTAAGAGAAATTGATGATGATGACGATATTCCGGGCAATGTACCTGGCAACATCGAATCCGAAAGCGGAAAAGGCGCGTTCAGATTTAACGAAGATGATGACGCAGAGGTAGTTACAGACGACTTCTTCTCAGAAATCAACGACGAGATGTTTGAAAATTCATACAGCCCTGACGGGGATGATGAAGAAAACGAAATTTCTCTTGATGCTATGAAAGAAGACGAATTTGACGACGAAGAGGAGTTTTAATAACTCACAGACAAATGGTTTTTGCAGTCCGCAGCAAAAATCATAGACAAAATATTGCGGACAGAAAGTCGAGTGTTCGTTAAATGAGTGAAAATGATATTTTCAGCGCCATTCAGATTGGCCTGGCTTCACCTGAGAAAATCAGAGAATGGTCAAAAGGCGAAGTTAAAAAACCTGAAACAATTAACTACAGAACATTAAAGCCTGAAAGAGACGGCTTGTTCTGTGAAAAAATATTCGGACCTACAAAGGACTGGGAATGTCACTGCGGTAAGTACAAGCGTGTAAGATATAAGGGTATCGTTTGCGACCGCTGTGGTGTTGAAGTTACTAAAGCTAAGGTTCGTCGTGAGAGAATGGGACATATCGAACTTGCAGTTCCTGTATCTCACATCTGGTACTTCAAGGGAATCCCAAGCAGAATGGGACTTATTCTTGATGTATCACCAAAGGCTCTTGAAAAAGTATTATACTTTGCAGCCTATATTGTAATTGAGCCTGGTAAAACAGGTCTTATGAAGAACCAGATTCTCACAGAAAAAGAATACCGTGAAGAAGTTGAAAAGTACGGTGAAGGAGTATTCCGTGCAGGAATGGGCGCAGAGGCTATCCTTGAAATGCTTCAGGATATCGACCTTGAAGCTCTTTACGAAGAGTTAAAGGCTGAGCTTGAGGGCGCAAAGGGCCAGAAGAAAGTGAGAACAATAAGAAGACTTGAGGTTGTAGAATCCTTCAGACAGTCAGGCAATAAGCCTGAATGGATGATTCTCTCCGTAATCCCTGTAATTCCACCGGATATCAGACCGATGGTACAGTTAGACGGCGGAAGATTTGCTACATCTGACCTTAATGACTTATACAGACGTGTTATCAACAGAAACAACAGATTAAAGAGACTTCTTGACCTTGGAGCACCTGAAATCATTGTTAGAAATGAAAAGAGAATGCTCCAGGAAGCTGTTGACTCATTGATTGATAACGGCAGACGCGGAAGAGCTGTAACAGGCCCTGGTAACAGAGCTTTAAAATCACTCTCCGATATGCTTAAGGGTAAGCAGGGACGTTTCCGTCAGAACCTCCTCGGTAAGCGTGTTGACTATTCAGGACGTTCAGTTATCGTTGTTGGACCTGAACTTAAGATTTACCAGTGTGGTCTTCCAAAGAAGATGGCGCTGGAACTCTTCAAGCCATTCGTAATGAAGAAGCTTGTAGAGGACGGACTTGCACATAATATTAAGTCTGCAAAGAGAATGGTAGAGCGTGTACGCCCAGAGGTTTGGGATATTTTAGAGGAAGTAATTTCCGAACATCCTGTACTTTTAAACCGTGCCCCTACACTTCACAGACTTGGTATTCAGGCATTCGAACCTGTACTTGTTGAGGGTAAGGCGCTTAAGCTCCACCCACTTACTTGTACAGCCTTCAACGCTGACTTTGACGGGGACCAGATGGCTGTTCACCTCCCGCTTTCAGCTGAAGCACAGGCAGAAGCAAGATTCCTTATGCTTTCTGCAAACAACCTCTTAAAGCCACAGGATGGTAAGCCTGTAACAGTTCCTACACAGGATATGGTACTTGGCTCATACTATCTTACAATCGGCGCTGAGGAAGCACCTGCCCTTGCTGATGAATTGGGTGCAGGCAAACTTTTTGTTTCTGAAAATGAAGCATTACTTGCTTACGAAAATAAGGCTGTTGGAATTCACGCACCTATCAAGGTTAGAAAGACAGGTATGTGGAACGGAAAAGAAATCACACAGGTTGTTGATACAACTGTTGGTAGAATTATCTTTAACTCAAAGATTCCGCAGGATTTAGGCTTTATTGACAGAACAAAGGAAGAGAACGCATTAAAGTATGAAATCGATGTAAAGGTTTCAAAGAAAGTTCTCGGTAAAATTATTGATAAGAGTATTAAGATTCACGATATTACTGAAACAGCAAAGCTTCTTGATGATATTAAGGCTATGGGCTATAAATATTCAACTAAGGGTGCTATTACTGTTGGTGTATCTGACGTTGAAATCCCTGAATCCAAGGGCTCAATCTTAGAAGAAGCTCAGACAAAGATTGATGAAGTTACAAAGAACTTCCGCCGTGGTCTTATCACAGATGAAGAAAGATACCAGAAGGTTATCAAAATCTGGGGCGACACAACAGACGAAGTATCTGACGCACTTATGGCAAAACTTGATGTCCTTAACCCAATCTATATGATGGCTGACTCAGGAGCCAGAGGTTCTGTCAACCAGATTAGACAGCTTGGCGCTATGCGTGGTCTTATGGCGGATACACAGGGTAGAACAATTGAAATCCCTATCAGAGCTAACTTCCGTGAAGGTCTTAACGTACTTGAATACTTTATTTCTACACACGGTGCCCGTAAGGGTCTTACTGATACAGCGCTCCGTACAGCCGACTCAGGTTACCTTACAAGAAGACTTGTTGACGTATCACAGGATGTAATTGTAAGAGAAGACGACTGTTGCGCAGACAGCGATAATAAGGAAAATTATTCAGGTATTATCGTTAGAGAAATCCCAAGAATAGAGAAGCTTGCTGAAAGACTTGAAGGCAGATTCCCTGTTCGTGATATTGTTCACCCTGAAACAGGGGAAGTTCTTGTTTCTGCTGACCAGGCTAAGCCAATTTCTGCTTCACAGGCAGAAATGGTTGAAAAGGCAGGCGTTACTGAAGTTGAAGTAAGAAGTATTATTACCTGTCGTGCTAAGATTGGTGTTTGTGCTAAGTGTTACGGTATGAACCTTGCTAACAGAAAGATTGTTAATGTTGGTGAAGCTGTTGGTATTATCGCTGCACAGTCAATCGGTGAACCTGGTACACAGCTTACAATGAGAACCTTCCACGCCGGCGGTATTGCAGGCGATGATGAAGATATTACACAGGGTCTTCCACGAGTAGAAGAACTCTTTGAAGCAAGAAGACCAAAGGGTTGTGCAATTATTTCTGAAATTGACGGTAGAGTTGTAATCAATGTTACAGACGTTAAGGGTAACGGCGAAAGAAAGACTGAAATTCAGGTTCTTAACGATGAAAACGGAGATGTAAGAACATACCTTATTCCTTACGGTGCAAAGATTGCAAGAAAGATTGCAGACGGCGAAGTTAAGGAAGTTAAGAAGGGTCAGGCTCTTACAGAAGGTTCTAAGTACCCACAGGATATTCTTGCAGTTCTTGACCATACAGCTGTTCAGGACTATATTATCAGTGAAGTACAGAAGGTTTACAGACTTCAGGGTGTTGATATCAACGATAAACATATTGAAGTTATTGTAAGACAGATGCTCCATAAGGTAAGAGTTGAGGAATCAGGCGATACTGAATTCTTAACAGGTGCTCTCGTTGACCGTTATGAGCTTGAAAGAGTAAATAATAAGATGATTAAAGAAGGAAAAGAACCTGCGAAGTTTGAAGATGTGCTTATGGGTATCACAAAGGCTGCCCTTGCTACAGACTCATTCTTATCAGCGGCTTCTTTCCAGGAAACAACAAGAGTTCTTACTGACGCTGCTATTAAGGGTAAGAAGGACCCACTTCTCGGCCTTAAGGAAAATGTTATTATCGGTAAGCTTATCCCTGCAGGTACAGGTATTGCTATGTATAGTGATATTGATGTTGTTGCGGCAGGAGAAGAAAATCCGGTTATAGCTGAAACTGAAGCGGTAGAAGCGTAATTGCGTAATAAAAACGGACACATTTCGTGTCCGTTTTTTTATTGAATTGACTAATTAATATTGGTATGGTAGAATAAAAATATAAACTGTTTCGGAAGTGATAAAATGCTTAAAATTGTGTATGGCACAGCAGGTACAGGGAAAACTGAATATGTTTATAATCAGGTAAGGGACAATATTTCAAAGGGAATAAAGTCTTTTATTCTTGTGCCTGACCAGAGCACAATGGTATCCGAAACAAATATGATAAAAAAGCTTGGTGTGAATGCACAGCTTATGGTTGAGGTAATAAGCTTTTCACGTCTTTGCAATATGATTTTCGGTGCAATGGGCCCCCTCAGAATGAAATATATTGACAATGCAGGTCGCTATATGGTAGCACAGAAAACCCTGCAGGTCCTCGAAAAAAAGCTTGAATATTTTGTTCATGGCGGAAGCAGGAAAGGCTTCGCGGGAACAGTTTCCGATATGGTCAGCGAAATGAAAAGATACGGCGTTACTCCTGATGTGCTGGGCGAGGCTGTGGATAAAATAGAAAATTTGGACCTTAAAAAGAAGATTAAGGACTTAAAACTTATATATGAAACCTATGAGGAACTTCTGGAGAGGGATTATTCCGATTCTGCAGACAACCTCAGTATTTGTGTGCCTAAAATCAAGGACTGTGATATGTTTGAGGGCAAACTTTATGTGGATGGGTTTAAAAGCTTTACGCCCGATGAATACAGGGCTCTCACAGAGCTTATGAAAAAAATGGATGTTACAGTAACCCTCTGTGCAGACAACCCTGAAATGCCCTCAGAACCTTTTACAAATGTCCGTTATACCTATAATAGACTTTGTGAAATTGCAGGTGAAAATGGGATTGAAAAGGCGGAAAATGTAAAGCTCCAAAAGGAATATAAATTTGAAAAAAGAGAGGCGCTTTTGCATCTTAAAAATAACTATTTTAAGACAAGAAAGAAAAAGTTTGAGGGAGAAAATAATGAGGTGCATATAATGTACCCCAAAACCTCCTACGACGAAGTAACAGTTTTAGCCAAGCTTATCACAAACCTTTGCAGAACAAAGGGCTATACTTATAATGATTTCCTTGTGCTGACGAGAGATAGCGGAAGATATGACAGGGTTATTCCTGCAGTTTTTGAAAAGTCTGGAATAAGCTATTTTATGGACAGAAAAAAGCCCTTATCCTCAAATTCCTTTGTAGGAATGATGCTGTCTCTCATTGAGATTTTAGCCTTTGGATTTTCCTATGAAAGACTTATGGTTATTGCCAGGTCATCTCTTTCGGGAATAGATGCAGATAAAATTGATACCTTTGAAAATTATCTTTTGGAGGTCAATATAACAAACAAGCTCTGGTACACAAGGGATAAGTGGAACTATACCCCGAAAGACCGTGGTGGCAGGGATAAGTACGATTTGGATGAGATTAACGAAACAAGAGAGGGATTGACTTTCCCTATACTTGATTTGATTGACAGTATAAAAGGCACAAAGACTGCAAGACTGATTTCTGCAAAGATAGGTCAGTGGATGAAGGATTGTGATTTAGACAGGCAAATGGAGAAGAAGATTGAGACCTTTGAAAAACAGGGAAATCTTGAAACTGCAGGGATTTACAGACGTAGCTGGAATACCTTTGTAACTCTTCTTACACAGTGCACAGACATTTTAGGAGAGGAAAGACTGACTTATGCTAAGTATTATGAGATACTGTCCACAGCCTGCAGGGAAATTTCCGTTGCCCAGTACCCACCGTCTCAGGACAGGGTGCTTATTAGCGAAATAGACCGTTTCAGACCCGATGGAGAAAAGATTGTAATTGTTTTAGGCGTAACAGAGGGGGTTTTTCCGAAAAGTTATATAACCGAGGGTCTTCTTAATGACGATGAGCGTATGGAACTTAAGGCGCTGGGCATTGAACTTGCCCCCACAGCTGAATATAAACAGCAGGAAGAAGAAATGCTCATATATAATGTGCTGACAGCACCAACAGAGGAGCTGTATCTGTTTTCACCTGTTGCCTCCCGTAGCGGTGAGAGTATCCAGAAATCAGAGATTATATATAATGTAGAAAAAATCTTCGGCATAAGTCAGGAGGATGGGGAAGAGCTTATCGAGGATAAGGAACTGACCTTTGATGCACTTCTTACAAAGCTATCTGGTGCAGAGGGCAAAGAAGAGGGATTGACTGAAGATTGGAAAGAGATTTACAGCTACTTTGCAAACCACGAGGATTACAAGAAAGAACTTGAAGACTTTATCCGCCGACTTAACAGCGAAGAAACCCCACAGATTCTTGATGCAGAGAACATAGAGGGGCTTTACGGAGATGAACTGAGGCTAAGCGTTTCAAAGGTTGAAAAGTACAATTCCTGCCCATTCTCTTATTTCCTGAGTTACGGACTTAAAGCAGAGGAGAGAAAGTTTGCAGGAGTAGAAGTGAATGACAAGGGTACAATTATGCACGAAACCCTTGAGAAATACTTTGCAGAGTGCAAGGAAAAGGATGTAGATTACTCACAGATTACAAGGGAGCAATGTTATGCTGATATTGAAAGAATTATAAATCAGGTTGCCCGTGATTACGACCAGGTGCTTTATGAAACATCGGTTTACTATAAGTATCTTGTAATTAGAATGAAGCATATAACAAGCGTTACTGCCTGGGAGATTGTAAAATTCTACGCTAACGGCAGCTTCAGGCCATACGGCTTTGAAGTAAAAATCGGAGAGGATATCCCAAGGCTTGAGGTAGACCTTGAAAAAGGCAAAGCCCATGTAGTCGGTTCAATTGACAGAATGGATATGGCTGAAATTGATGGACAGAAGTTTGTAACAATAGTTGACTATAAGTCCTCTGTTAAGGATTTAGAAGAGGAAATGGAGGAGGCAGGGGTTAAAATCCAGCCTCTCATCTACGCAGGCATAGTCCGTGAGAATATGGAGAATGTTACCATTGCAGCTATGTTCTATATGCATATGAATGACCCTCTTGTAAAAGAGGAGGAAATAAAGGGCGATATTGAAAAGGCTGTAGCTAAAAAGGTTGAGATAAAGGGCGTAGTCTTAGGTGATGATGCAGTTTTAACAGGCCTTGACAGAGATATAGCAGATGATAAGAAAATTCACAGAATTCCAACAGGAAACAAGTCCTGTCTGCCTGAAGAGGTTTTAGACAGACGAATTAAAAACGCCAAGCTTAAGCTTAAGGAAACAGCGGAGAAGATTATGGAGGGCGGAATTGAGATAAATCCTTGCGATGTGAAAGGTTTTGAACCATGCAAGTTCTGTGTTTACAAAAATCATTGCCAGGAAAACAAAAATACAGTTGTAGAAAATTAAAGAATTTAAAAGAGAAACTTTGTGCAACTTGCACAAAAAATAGTAGAAAAACAGCTGTAAAAATACTAAATAAAGGGGTTTTGCGGAAAATACCGTAAAACCCTTGATTTTATTGGATTTTTTACTAAAAAAAGGCTTGACTTTTGTATATATATTGTAGTATAATGGTCGAAGTGACAAAGACATACGATGATTCCGGAGGTGGCGGAAACCTTGATTTATCAGGGATTTCTGGAAATTTCGGAGGAGATTGTCCGGTTTTTGAAAAGCGGGCGGAAGGTCACTTTCCAACTAAATACAGTTACAAATTAAACCTCTTTGGGCGTAGTATGCTGTTGCGCCTATCTGAGGCTTACTGTGTCTGTGTGCCCCGAAAACCGTTGCCCGTAAGGGTAAAAGTTTCGGGTTTTATTATGTAAGCTGTGAGAAACGCCCGGCACAGCGTAAAGGCAAGAACCCAATGATTGCCTTTAGAAAAATCTATAGGAGGGTAAAAACTATGGCAGCAGAGAAAATCAGAATAAGACTTAAGGCTTATGACCACAATCTTATCGACCAGAGCGCTGAAAAGATTGTTGAAACTGCTAAGAGAACAGGAGCAAAGGTTTCAGGACCAATTCCTCTTCCAACAAAGAAGGAAGTTGTTACAATTCTCAGAGCGGTTCATAAGTACAAGGACAGCCGTGAGCAGTTTGAACTGAGAACTCACAAGAGACTGATTGATGTTTTAGGTCCAAATGCTAAAACAATCGACGCACTCAAGCACCTTGACTTGCCAGCAGGTGTAGATATTGAGCTCAAAATCTAATTTGAGAAATGGCAAAACAAATTTAGGTTATGTTGGCAACGCCAACCAATGACCCGCATGTAAGTTCGCTTGCGAACCTATGCGTGTGAAAATAGGAGGATAAAAAAATGAAAAAAGCAATCTTAGGCAAAAAGCTTGGCATGACACAGATTTTTGCAGAAGACGGAGCGCTTATCCCTGTAACAGTTGTTGAAGCAGGTCCATGTAGCGTTATCCAGAAGAAGACACTTGAAAACGACGGCTATGTAGCTGTACAGCTCGGCTTCGTTGACAAGAAGGAAAAGAAGGCAAACAAGGCTGAAAAGGGCCACTTTGCTAAAGCTAACGTAAACGTTAAGCGTTATTTGAAGGAATTCAAGCTTGACAATGCTGAAGAATTAAACATCGGCGATGAAATCAAGGTTGACATTTTCGAGGCTGGCGAAGTTCTTGATGTAACAGGAACAAGCAAGGGCCACGGATTTGCAGGAACAGTTAAGAGATGGGGCACACACAGAGGTCCTATGTCTCATGGTTCACATTACCACAGAGCACCTGGTTCACTTGGTGCATGTTCATCACCATCAAGAGTTTACAAGGGTAAGAAGTTACCTGGTCACTTCGGTGTTGAAAAGGTTACAGTACAGAACCTTAGCTTAGTTAAGGTTGATACAGAACGTAATCTCCTCTTAATCAAGGGCGCAGTACCTGGACCAAAGGGTGGATTACTCACAGTAAAGAGTGCCGTTAAGGCAAATGCTTAATTGAAAGGAGGATTTAAGATATGCCTACAGTTGGATTATTTAACACTGACGGTAAGAAAGTCGGTGATATCGAATTAAATGAAAATGTATTCGGCGTAGAAGTACGTGGAGACATTATGCACGAAGTAGTAGTTAACTACCTCGCAAACCAGAGACAGGGCACACAGAGCACAAAGACTCGTACAGAAGTCCGCGGCGGTGGTATTAAGCCTTGGAGACAGAAGGGTACAGGCCGTGCAAGACAGGGTAGTATCCGTGCACCACAGTGGGTTGGCGGTGGCGTTGCTCTCGGTCCAAAGCCAAGAGATTACGGCTATGCTGTTAACAAGAAGGTAAGAAGACTTGCTCTTAAGTCAGCTTTATCATCAAAGGTTGTTGATGAAGACATTATCGTACTCGATAGCCTTCAGCTCACAGAAATCAAAACAAAGCAGATCGCACAGATTCTTAAGAATTTAGGCGTTACTGAAAAGGCTCTTATAGTTCTTCCTGAAAATGACAAGGTAGTTGTTAACTCAGCAAGAAATATTGAGGGTGTAGATACTACATTCGTTGGTGCAATCAACACATACGAAGTATTAAACCACACAAAATGTATTATCTTAAAAGATGCAGTTGCAAAACTTGAGGAGGTGTATGCATAATGAAGACAGCTCACGATATTATTAAAAGACCAATTATCACAGAACAGAGCATGGATCAGGTTGCAGAAAAGAAATACACTTTTGAAGTAGATAAAGCTGCAAACAAGATTCAGATTAAGAAAGCCATTGAAGAAATCTTCAAGGTAAAGGTTGAAAAGGTTACTACAATTAACTACGACGGTAAGCCAAAGAGAATGGGCGTTCACGCCGGTAAGAGAGCTGACTGGAAAAAGGCTGTAGTTAAGCTCACAGCTGACAGTAAGACAATTGAAGTATTTGAAAACTAATCTGAATTTGTAGATAAGGAGATGTAAAAATGGGAATTAAGAAATATAATCCTACCACACCTTCACTCAGACAGATGACAGTTTCTACATTTGAAGAAATCGACAAGGTTGCTCCTGAGAAGTCTCTTATGGCTCCTCTCCACAGCAAGGCTGGTCGTAACTCATACGGAAGAATTACTGTAAGACATCGTGGTGGCGGTGTAAAGAGAAAGTACAGAATTATTGACTTTAAGAGAAACAAGGACGATATTCCAGCAACAGTTGTTTCTGTTGAATACGATCCAAACAGAAGTGCTAACATCGCACTCCTTCAGTACGAAGACGGCGTTAAGACATACATTATCGCTCCAGTTGGACTTAAGAAGGGTGATGTAGTTGTATCAGGTTGCGGTAAGGATATTAAGCCTGGTAACGCAATGCCAATCAGCGAAATACCTGTTGGTACACTTATTTATAATATCGAAATCAACCCTGGCAAGGGCGGTCAGCTTGTAAGATCTGCTGGTGTGTTCGCACAGCTCATGTCTAAGGAAGAAAGCGGTTACGCACAGGTTAAGCTTCCTTCAGGCGAAGTTAGACTTGTAAGACTTAACTGCCGTGCAACTATTGGTCAGGTAGGTAACACAGACCACTCTAACATAAACATCGGTAAGGCTGGTAAGAAGCGTCATATGGGCTTCAGACCAACAGTTCGAGGCGTAGTAATGAACCCTAACGACCATCCACACGGTGGTGGTGAAGGTAAGTCACCAATCGGTAGACCAAGCCCTGTAACACCTTGGGGTAAGCCTGCTCTTGGTTATAAGACAAGAAATAAGAAGAACAGAACTAACAAGTTTATTGTTAAGAGACGTAATGATAAATAATTGATGCCTGAATAGGCAAATTTGATGAAGGAGGATTTACTTCATGGGACGTAGTATTAAAAAGGGACCTTTCGTTGCTGAAAGCTTAATGAAAAAGATTGAAGCTATGAACGAAAAGAACGAAAAGAATGTTGTAAAGACATGGTCCAGATCATCTACAATTTTCCCTGAATTCGTAGGACATACAATTGCTGTATATGACGGAAGAAAACATATCCCTGTATATGTAACAGAAGATATGGTTGGTCATAAGCTCGGAGAATTTGCTCCTACAAGAACATTCAAGGGACATACAGGTTCAAAAACATCTTAATTAAAGAGCGGATATAAAACGCTGAACGGAAAGGAGATTTAACAATGGAAGCAGTAGCAAAGGTTACTCATGTACGTATCGCTCCAAGAAAGGTACGTATTGTCATTGATTTAATCAGAAATAAGCCGGTTGGCCAGGCTCTTGGTATTTTAAGAAATACACCAAAGGCAGCTAGCCCGGTTGTAGAAAAATTATTGTTATCTGCAATGGCAAACGCAGAAAACAACCACGGTATGAATGTTGAAAATCTCTATGTATCTGAAGTATTCGCAGACCAGGGTCCAACCCTTAAGAGAATACAGGCAAGAGCACAGGGCAGAGCATTCAGAATCAACAAGAAAACAAGCCACATCACTCTCAAGCTTGCAGAGAGAGAATAATTCTTGAGAAGGAGGTAAAATTCGATGGGTCAGAAAGTTAATCCACACGGTATTCGTGTTGGCGTTATTAAAGACTGGGATTCACGTTGGTATGCTGATAAGAAGCATTACAGCGAAAACCTTGTAGAAGACTACAAGCTTAGAGAATTCCTTAAGAAGAAGCTTTTCCAGGCCGGAGTTGCAAAGATTGAAATCGAAAAGTTTGCAAACAAAATCCGCCTTTCTATCCACTGCGCAAAGCCAGGTCTTGTAATCGGTAAGGGCGGTAGCGAAATTGAAAAGCTTAAGAAAGATGTAGAAAAGATGACAGGAAAGTCAGTTATCCTCAACGTAATCGAGGTTAAGGCTCCTGATACAGATGCACAGCTCGTTGCTGAAAACATCGCATCACAGCTCGAAAGAAGAATTTCATTCAGAAAAGCTATGAAGCAGTGTATGGCAAGAACAATGAAGATGGGTGCTAAGGGTATTAAGGCTGCAGTTTCAGGTCGTGTAGGCGGCGCTGAAATCGCTAGAACTGAACAGTACCACGAAGGCACTATTCCACTTCAGACACTCAGAGCAGATATCGGTTATGGTTTTGCAGAAGCAGATACAACATACGGTAAGCTCGGTGTTAAGGTATGGATTTATAAGGGTGAGGTTTTAGCTGAAGGAAGAAAGAAGAATGCTAAGACTGATGCTCCTGCTAAGAAGGAGGGCAAAAGATAATGTTATCACCAAAAAGAGTTAAGTACAGAAGAGTAATGCGTGGCCGTATGAAGGGCAGAGCAACTCGTGGTAATAAGGTAGCTTACGGTGAATTCGGTCTTCAGGCTCTCACACCTGGTTGGATTACAAGTAACCAGATCGAAGCAGCCCGTATCGCTATGACACGTTATACAAAGAGAGGCGGTAAAGTCTGGATTAAGATATTCCCAGATAAGCCTGTAACAGAAAAACCTGCTGAAACACGTATGGGTTCCGGTAAGGGTTCACCAGAATACTGGGTAGCAGTAGTAAAACCTGACAGAATCTTATTTGAAATCGGAGGCGTAAGCGAAGAAGTTGCTCGTGAAGCAATGCGTCTTGCAATGCATAAGCTCCCAATCAAGTGTAAGTTTGTCAGAAAAGCAGATCAGGAAATGGAAGGTGAAAATTAATGAAAATCAATGAAATAAGAGACCTTTCAGTTGAAGAAATTAATGATAAGATTAAAGAAGCTAAGGCTGAGTTATTTAATCTTCGTTTCCAGAACGCTACAAATCAGTTGGAAAATCCAATGAGAATTGCAGCAGTTAAGAAGGAAATCGCTAGATTTAACACAATCCTTAAGGAAAAAGAACTTGGCTTAAACGCTGAGAAAAACGCATAGGAGGTGCACTTAGATGACTACAGAAAGAAACTATCGTAAGACTCGTGTTGGTATCGTTGTATCCGACAAGATGGATAAGACAATCGTTGTTGCTGTAAAGGACAGCGTTAAGCACCCGGTTTACGGAAAGGTTATCAAGAACACCTATAAGCTCAAGGCTCATGATGAAGAGAATATATGCGGAATAGGTGATAAAGTAAAGGTTATGGAAACAAGACCACTTTCAAAGGATAAGAGATGGAGACTTGTTGAAATAATCGAAAAGGCTAAATAATTTAGCCCGTATCTGAATTTAAAGATAGGAGGAATTCCATTATGATACAGCAGCAGACATTATTAAAGGTTGCTGATAACAGCGGTGCGAAGGAACTTATGTGTATCCGCGTACTTGGTGGTTCTTATAGAAGATATGGTAATATCGGTGATATTATCGTAGCATCTGTTAAAAAAGCAACACCAGGCGGCGCTGTTAAAAAGGGCGACGTTGTAAAGGCTGTTATTGTACGTAGCGTAAACGGCGTTAAGAGAAACGACGGTTCAAAGATCAGATTTGACGAAAACGCTGCAGTAATAATAAAAGATGATAAAACACCAAGAGGTACTCGTATTTTTGGACCAGTTGCAAGAGAACTTCGTGAGAAGGAATTTTTAAAGATTTTATCACTTGCACCTGAAGTTTTATAATTTCTATTATTTTACCAGTAAAAATGGTGAAAGGAGGAAAAATCATGATAAAGATGCATGTTAAGACTGGAGATACAGTTGTTGTATTATCCGGTAAAGATAAGGGCAAGAAGGGCAAGGTTCTTTCTGTAAACCCTGTTAAGAGAACTGTTATTGTTGAAGGCGTATCAATGGCAAAGAAGCATAAGAAGCCACGTCGTATGGGCGAAGAAGGCGGAATTATCAGCCAGGAAACACCAATTTACGCAAGCAAGGTTATGAACGTTTGCGGAAAGTGTAATGCTGCAACAAGAATAGGAAGAAAGGTTTTAGAGGACGGTACACACGTTCGTTACTGCAAGAAGTGCGGCGAAATCTTCGAATAATTGTTAACGGAAGGAGGATAATTTTCAATGAGACTTGAAGAACTCTATACAAAAGAAATTAAAGATGCTATGATGAAGAAGTTTAACTACAAAAGTGTTATGCAGATTCCAAAGCTCGAAAAAGTAATAGTTAACATTGGTTGCGGCGAAGCAAAGGATAACTCAAAGGTTATTGATAACGCTATGAACGACCTCGCAATTATCACAGGTCAGAAGCCAATCGTTACAAAGGCAAGAAAGTCGGTTGCTACATTCAAAATCAGAGAAGGTATGAACATCGGTTGTAAGGTTACACTCAGAGGTTCAAAGATGTATGAATTTGTTGACAGACTCTTTAACGCTGCTCTCCCAAGAGTACGTGACTTCAGAGGAATCAACCCTAACTCATTCGACGGTAGAGGTAACTACTCAATGGGTATTAAGGAACAGCTCATCTTCCCTGAAATTGATTACGATAAGATAGATGCTATCCGCGGTATGGATATAATCTTTGTTACAACAGCACATACAGATGAAGAAGCTCGTGAACTTCTTTCATTAATGGGTGCTCCGTTTGCGAAATAGTTCGCGGACATTTTGAACTCTTATAAAGGAGGAGATTAAAGCTCATGGCAAAGAAATCTATGATATTAAAACAGCAGAAGAAGCAGAAGTATTCTACAAGAGAATACTCAAGATGCCAGATTTGTGGAAGACCACACGCTTACCTTCGTAAGTTCGGCATTTGCAGAATTTGCTTCCGTGAATTGGCTTATAAGGGTCAGATTCCGGGTGTTAAAAAGGCTTCTTGGTAAGCCGAAAATATATTAAATAGGAAGAGTCAAGTGGTTAATTATTTGTGATTCGGATAACCAAACTGACTCTCTGAAATCCGCTAAGAAGGAGGATAAAAATATGCAGATCACAGATCCAATAGCAGATATGCTTACAAGAATCAGAAATGCCAACAACTCAAAGCATCAGACAGTTGACATTCCTGCTTCAAAGATGAAAATGGCCATCGCTAAGATTTTACTTGACGAAGGTTATGTAAAGAACGTAGAATTTATTGCTGATGAAACACAGGGTATTATCAGAGTTACACTTAAGTACGCTGAAAATAAGCAGAAGGTTTTATCAGGTCTTAAGAGAGTATCAAAGCCAGGTCTTAGAATTTATGCGTCTAAAGAAGAACTCCCTAGAGTACTTAAGGGCTTAGGTATCGCAATCATTTCTACTTCAAAGGGTATTATGACAGACAAGGAAGCTCGTCGCCAGAACGTAGGCGGTGAAGTTTTAGCATTTATTTGGTAAGAAAGGAGGAATTTTGAATGTCTCGTATCGGTAAGATGCCTATTACAATACCAGCAGGTGTTGAAGTTACAATAGGTGAAAACAATTTAGTTACTGTAAAAGGCCCACAGGGTACATTAGTTGAAAAGATGCATGACGATATGATTATCGAAATGGAAGGCGCTGAAATTATTGTTAAGCGTCCATCTGAAAACAAGATGCATAAGTCATTACACGGTTTAACACGTACACTCGTAGCTAATATGGTAGAAGGCGCAGCAACAGGCTTCAAAAGAGAGCTTGAAATCAACGGTGTTGGTTACAGAGCTGCAAAGCAGGGAAATAAGCTTGTATTAAACCTTGGTTATTCCCATCAGGTTGAAATGGAAGAAATCGACGGCATAAAAATCGATGTTCCTCAGCCAAACCAGATTATAATCTCAGGTCCTAATAAGCAGGTAGTTGGTCAGTTCGCTGCGAAAGTAAGAGAAAAGAGACCACCAGAACCATATAAGGGCAAGGGTATCAAATATGTTGAAGAAACAATCAGAAGAAAAGAAGGAAAGACAGGTTCAAAGAAGAAGTAATTTCTTCCTTATATATACTGTTTTTCAAATTCCGCACAAGGAGGTGCAATTCAAATGATTAAGAGAAAAGATAGTAATGTGTCAAGACTTGCTAGACACGCACGTGTTCGTAAGAAAATCTCTGGCACAGCTGAATGTCCAAGACTTTCAGTTTACAGAAGCCGTAAGAATATCAACGTACAGATTATTGATGACGTTAAGGGTGTAACTCTTGTATCTGCTTCAACACTTGATGCAGAACTCAAGGCAAACTACGGTGGAAACTGTGAAGCAGCAAAAGCAGTTGGACTTTTAATCGCTAAGAAGGCTTCTGAAAAAGGCATTAAGGAAGTTGTTTTTGACAGAGGCGGATATTTATTCCACGGCAGAGTTGCTGCCGTAGCAGAAGGGGCTCGTGAAGGCGGTCTCGAATTCTAATCGTAAGAGAGGTGAAACATAAATGGCAGAAGTAGTAGAAAGATCAAGAAAGCAGGAACGTATCGACGCGTCTGTGCTTGATTTACAGGAAAAGGTAGTTACTTTCAACAGAGTATCAAAGACTGTAAAGGGTGGTAGAACATCAAGATTCAGCGCACTCGTTGTAGTAGGTGACGGAAACGGCCATGTTGGATACGGTATGGGAAAGGCTGCTGAAATTCCAGATGCTATCCGTAAGGGTATCGATGAAGCAAAGAAAAACTTAATTTTCGTACCAAGAGTTAACACAACAATCCCACACGAAATTATCGGTGAATACGGTGCCGGCAGAGTATTACTCAAGCCAGCAGCAGAAGGTACTGGTGTTATTGCCGGTGGCCCTGCCCGTGTAGTTTTGGAACTCGCAGGTATCAGAGATATCAGAACAAAATGTTTAAGAAGTAACAATCCAAAGAACGTAGTTTCAGCAACAGTTGAAGCTCTTGCATCACTTAAGAGCGTAGAAGAAGTTGCAAAGCTCAGAGGAAAGAAGCCTGAAGAAATCTTAGGTTAATTTCCAAAGACCAAGAAAGATAGGAGGTTTTTTCCTTGGCTAAAAAGTTAATGGTAACACTTACAAAAAGTACAATTGGCTGCAAGAAAGACCAGATAGCTACTGTTGAAGCCCTCGGACTTCATAAGCTTCACCAGTGCGTTGAAAAACCTGACAATCCACAGATTAGAGGTATGATTTTCAAGGTTAAGCATCTTGTAACAGTTGAAGAAGCGTAAAACGCAATAGGATATAAAAACATAAGAGGAGGTGTACTTAATGAAACTTCATGAATTATCTCCGAGCGAAGGCTCAAAGAAAGATTATTTTAGAGTAGGCAGAGGTCACGGAAGCGGTAACGGTAAGACTGCTGGTAAGGGACACAAGGGTCAGAATGCACGTTCTGGCGGTGGTGTAAGACCAGGTTTCGAAGGTGGACAGATGCCTATTTACAGAAGACTTCCAAAGCGTGGATTTACAAATATTTTCGCAAAGGAATATGTTTCTGTAAATGTTGAAATGTTAAATAAGTTTGAAAATGGAACAGAAGTTACAGCTGAATTACTCAAGGAAGCAGGTGTAATTTCAAAGGTTTGTGACGGCGTAGTAATTTTAGGCCGTGGTGAACTCGAAAAATCTCTCACGGTTAAGGCTAAGAGATTCAGCAAGACTGCTGAAGAAAAGATTACAGCTGCCGGGGGAAAGGTTGAGGTGGTATAATAATGTTTGAAACAATTAGAAACGCATGGAAAATACCAGACCTCAGAAAGAAGTTATTCTACACACTTATGATGATGGTAATTTTCCGTTTTGGATGTTTCATTCCTGTTCCTTTATTGGACGCAGGTGCGATGAACGAGATGTTTTCATCTGAAATGTCGTTAATCGGATTTATCGATGTAGTATCTGGTGGTGCATTCAGAAATGCAACAATATTTGCAATGAGTATCACACCATACATCAACTCATCAATCATTATGCAGCTTTTATGCGTTGCTATTCCTGCCCTTGAAAGACTTCAGAAGCAGGGAGAAGAAGGCAGAAAGAAGATTGCACAGATTATGAGATACGGAACTGTAGTACTTGCAATTATTCAGGCGTTAGGACTTTACTTCCTCCTGAAGAATGCGAATGCAGTTACAAACCCAGGTTTCTTATCTGCAGTAGTAATCATCGGCACATTCACAGCGGGAACAGCGTTCCTTATGTGGCTTGGTGAACAGATTACAGAAAAAGGAATCGGTAACGGTATTTCTCTCATCATCTTCACAGGTATTATTTCAAGAGTACCTGCACTTGCATACACATTATTTGATTACTTCAAGAGCGGAACCCTTAATATCTTTGCAGTAATAGCATTGGTAATATTGGTTGTTGTAGTAATCGGATTTGTTGTAATGTTCAATGAAGCTGAAAGAAGAATCCCTGTACAGTACGCTAAGCGTGTTGTGGGAAGAAAAATGTACGGCGGACAGAGCACACATATTCCGATTAAGGTAGCGTCAGCAGGCGTTATTCCTGTAATCTTTGCTATGTCAATCCTTGCATTCCCTGGCACAATCGCTGCTTTCTTCGGAAAGACAGCTGCTTCAGGCGGATTCTGGGGTGGATTCCTTAAGATATTCTCAGGTGATAGTGTAGTTTATGCTATTGTGTACTTCTTGCTCATCATATTCTTCACATACTTCTACACAGCGATTCAGTTCAATCCTGTAGAAATGGCGAACAATATGAAGCAGAACGGTGGTTTCGTGCCAGGTATCAGACCGGGCCGTCCAACATCTGAATATATCAATAGAGTGCTCTCTAAGATTACATTTGGCGGAGCTATATTCCTCGGTCTCGTCGCAATCCTTCCGATTTTGATGAACCTTGGACTTAATATTCAGAACTTCTCAATCGGCGGAACATCACTCCTTATCGTAGTTGGTGTTGCCCTTGAAACAGTTCAGCAGCTCGAATCCCAGATGCTTATGAGACATTATAAGGGATTTCTTGAATAAGATATCTTAAATAAACAAACATACAGGGGATGTGTCAGGAGAAATATGCTTCTGACACAGCCCCTTGTGGAGTTTATAGGAATATTTTTCCAAAAGCAGAAATAAAAATTAACAATAAAATCGATAAAAACCTTGAAAACAGAGGCTTTAGACTTAATTTATTATCGAAAGGAAATGTGACATAAATGAATCTTATAATTCTTGCACCGCCGGGAGCCGGCAAAGGAACACAGGCGGAGATGCTCAGCAAACATTTTAATATTCCGACAATTTCAACCGGAGCAATGCTTAGACATAATATCGATGAAGGCACAGAATTAGGTGAGATTGCAAAGAAGTTTATAGATGATGGTAAATTTGTCCCTGACGACGTTATGATAAAGATGGTCAAGGAAAGATTAAGTCAGCCTGACTGTAAGAACGGTTTTATTTTAGACGGATTTCCAAGAAATATAAAACAGGCAGAAACTCTCACTGCGTCAAAACTTAAAATTGATGTTGTGCTCACTCTTGATGTTTCGGATGATGAAATTATAAGACGAGTGTCAGGAAGACTTGAATGTAGCGAATGTGGAACAGCTTTCCATAAGGAATACAGAAAACCTGCCGTAGAGGGTGTTTGCGATAACTGTGGAGGGGCAATCAAGACCCGAAAGGACGATAAACCTGAAACAGTTAAAGAAAGACTTAACACATATCATACCTTAACAGAGCCTCTTAAGAAATACTTTGAAGAAAGAGGACTTCTTAAGACAGTTGTAGGCAGAGAGGGTATTGAGGATACCTCAAGAGAGGTACTTAGAGTGCTGGGTGAATAAAATGATTACTATAAAATCAAAAGCTGAAATTGAGCTTATGAAGATTGCGGGTAGAGTAACAGGCGAAACTCTTAAGAGAGTTGAGGAGGCTGTAAAGCCTGGTGTTACAACCAACGAACTTAATAAGATAGCAGAGGATTATATCAGAAGTCAGGGTTGTTTGCCATCCTTTAAGGGATACGGCGGATTTCCTGCAACTGTTTGTGCAAGTGTAAATGATGTGATTATCCACGGTTTTCCTAATAACGAACCTCTTCGTGAGGGAGATGTTGTGTCTATAGATGTAGGTGCATGCTGGAAGGGATATCATGGCGACGCTGCAAGAACCTTTGCTGTAGGAAAGGTGTCGGATGAGGCACAAAGACTTATTGATGTAACAAAAGAAAGCTTTTTTGAAGGATTGAAATTCTGTAAGGAAAGCTTCAGAGTTTCAGATATTTCAAAAGCAGTCCAGGACTTTGTTGAAGAAAACGGCTTCAGCGTTTTAAGAGACTTCTGCGGACACGGAATAGGAGCAGAAATGCACGAAGACCCTGAAATTCCTAATTATGTATCAAAGAGGGAAAGAGGGGCGCGCCTTAAGAACGGAATGTGTATAGCGGTTGAACCTATGGTGTGTCAGGGCAAGAAGGATTACTTTATTGCAGATGACGGCTGGGCAGTTTTTACAAAGGACGGAAAGCTTTCGGCACATTATGAAAATTCTATTTTGATTACCGACGGAGAACCACTGCTTTTAACATATGTGGACTAAAGGTGAGGATATGGAAAATTTCGAAATCAATATAGGAGATATTGTCCTTTCACAGTCAGGCCGAGACGGAGGAAAGTTCCTCGTTGTAATTGGCAAAGAAGGAAACTTTGCAGAGATTGCAGACGGTGATGTAAGGAAGATGGACAATCTGAAGAAGAAAAATATTAAACATTTAAAATATATGGAGACAAGCAGTTTCATAAAGGGAAAGCTTGAAAACGGTGAAAGACCGACCAATGCAGAACTGAGAAGAGAGATTGCAGAGTTTTCGGAAAAATTTTTTCTTAATTTTTAAGGAGGATTAGATATGGCAAAGGAAGACGTACTTGAAGTTGAAGGCACAGTCCTTGAAGCTTTACCAAACGCAATGTTTAAGGTTGAACTTGAAAACGGACATCAGGTTTTAGCGCATATTTCAGGTAAACTCAGAACACATTTTATTAAAATTCTCCCAGGAGATAAGGTTACACTTGAAATTTCTCCTTATGATTTAACAAAAGGAAGAATTACCTGGAGAGCAAAATAAAAAATTATAAAATTATTACAAAAAGTTATTGACAAAGTTTTCTAAAGATGATATAATTTTTAGGTTGACAATGGAGAAAAATTGCCAATAATTACTTTTAGGAGGTGGAGGATAATGAAAGTTAAACCTTCAGTAAAACCTATTTGTGAAAAGTGTAAGATTATCAAGAGAAAAGGAAAGGTAATGGTTATTTGCGAAAACCCACGCCATAAGCAGAAGCAGGGTTAATCAGAAACCGTATCTTTAAAAATCTTGAAAGTCGGACAGGGTCAGGCTTATGAACCACAAATGCGAAAGCATATAAGCTGATGTAGGCGGGAGACCGCTGAATGAAATTCTGTCCATACTTTTCAAAAAAATCTATTCTCGGAGGTGAAATTGAAGTATGGCACGTATAGCAGGTGTAGATTTACCAAATGATAAGAGAGTTGAAATCGGCTTAACTTATATTTTCGGAATCGGTCTTACATCATCAAAGAAGATTCTTGCTGCTACAGGAATTAACCCTGACACAAGAGTTCGTGATTTAACAGAGGACGAAGTATCAAAGCTCAGAGCTGAAATCGATAACTATACTGTAGAAGGCGACTTAAGAAGAAACGTTGCTCTCGACATTAAGAGACTTATCGAAATCAACTGTTACAGAGGTATGCGTCATAGAAAGAGTCTTCCTGTAAGAGGACAGCGTTCTAAGACAAATGCTAGAACCAGAAAAGGCCCAAGAAAGACAATGGCTAACAAAAAGAAATAAGATATTTTCGATTTAGATTTTGCAATTTAGATGCAAAATTCAGGAGGTGGATTTACTATGGCAAAACAGGTTAAGAAAACCAGACGTCGTAGAGAAAGAAAGAATATAGAACGCGGTGCCGCTCATATCAAGTCTACTTTCAACAATACTATTGTTACAATCACTGATGTTGAAGGAAACGCAATTT
Organism: Clostridia bacterium; assembly: GCA_017622215.1. Lineage (GTDB taxonomy): Bacteria > Bacillota > Clostridia > Monoglobales > Monoglobaceae > RGIG8709. The sequence goes on along the minus strand of JAGARO010000006.1, from coordinate 60,322 downwards.
CATGGGCTTCAGCTGGTGGACTCGGATTCAGAGGCTCAAAGAAAAGCACACCGTTCGCAGCACAGATGGCTGCAGAAACAGCAGCAAAGGCTGCTATGGAACACGGTCTTAAGTATGTAGAAGTATACGTAAAGGGACCAGGTAGCGGTAGAGAATCAGCTATCCGCGCACTTCAGGTTGCAGGACTTGAAGTAAATATGATTAAGGATGTAACACCAATTCCTCATAACGGTTGTAGACCGCCAAAGAGAAGACGTGTATAGTACTCAGGAGGTGAATTAAGTCATGGCAAGATATACAGAGTCAGTTTGCAGAATTTGTAGACGTGAAGGACAGAAGTTGTTCTTAAAGGGCGACAGATGTTATACAGATAAATGTGCTATCGACAGAAGAGCATACGCTCCTGGTCAGCACGGACAGAGCAGAAAGAAGCTTTCTGAATACGGTACACAGCTTCGTGAAAAGCAGAAGGTAAGACGTGCATACGGTATCTTAGAAGGTCAGTTTGCTCACTATTTTGAACTTGCTAATAAAAAGCAGGGCGTTACAGGTGAAAACCTTTTAACACTTATCGAAAGAAGACTTGATAACGTAGTTTACAGACTTGGTCTTGCAGTATCAAGACCTGAAGCTCGTCAGCTCGTATCACATGCACACTTCCTCGTAAACGGTAAGAAAGTAAATATTCCATCATATCTCGTTAAGGTAGGGGACGTAATTACAGTTGCTGAAACAAGCAAGAAGAGTCCTAAATTTGAAGCAGTTCTCGCTTCAACAGAGGGTAGAATAGTTCCAAAATGGCTTGATATGAATAAGGAAGCTCTTGAAGGAAGAGTAGTTGCTTTTGCTGAAAGAGAAGATATTGACCTTCCAATCGAGGAACATTTAATAGTCGAATTATACAGCAAGTAATAATTAGACTTTTAGCCCTAATTGGTAAAGTACGATTTAGAATCGTTTATTAAAAAGGATAATAGGAGGGCGAGTATGATAGAAATTGAAAAACCAAAAATTGAGTGTGTCCAGATTTCCGATGACGAAAAATACGGAAAGTTTGTAGTAGAACCTTTAGAGAGAGGCTACGGAATTACACTCGGCAACTCCCTTAGAAGAATTTTGCTTTCTTCTCTTCCGGGCGTGGCTGCTAATTCTATCAAAATTGACGGAGTTGTACATGAATTTTCTACAATTCCAGGAGTGAAGGAAGATGTTACAGAAATCGTTCTTAATATCAAGGCTTTAGCTATGAAGCTTCACTCAGAGGGTCCTAAGACCATATACATTAATCACGAAGGCGCAGGCGAAGTTTGTGCCCGTGATATTAAGTGCGACTCAGACGTTGAGATTTTAAACGGAGACCTTCACATTGCTACATGTAATGATGATGCAAAGCTCTTTATTGAAATCAATATTGATAAGGGTCGTGGCTATGTTTCTTCAGACAGAAACAAGCAGATGCTCCAGCCAATTATCGGAACAATAGCTGTTGACTCAATCTACACACCAGTAGAAAAGGTTAATTATACTGTTGAAAATACAAGAGTTGGACAGATTACTGACTTTGACAAGCTCACACTTGAAGTTTGGACAAACGGTACAATCAATCCATCCGACGCTGTATCCCTCGGTGCAAAGATTATCAATGAACACTTAAATCTCTTCATTGACTTATCTGAAAAGGCTAAGGATACACAGATAATGGTTGAAAAAGAACAGAGCAAGAAAGAAAAAGTTTTGGAAACAACAATCGAAGAACTGGATTTATCAGTTCGTTCTTATAACTGCTTAAAGAGAGCCGGAATCAATACTGTTCAGGACCTTACAACAAGATCTGAAAACGATATGATGAAGGTTAGAAATCTCGGACGTAAGTCGTTAGAAGAAGTTATTGCAAAACTTGATTCAATGGGATTAACACTTGCAAACGACGAAGACTAATTCTAAGTTGCATAATCGTTAAAGAAAGAGGTGATATGTATGGCTATGCAGAGAAAACTCGGCAGACCAACAGATCAGAGAAGAGCAATGCTCAGAAATCTCACTACTTCATTCCTCGAAACAGGCAAGGTTGAAACAACTTATGCAAGAGCAAAGGAAGTACAGAAGTTAGCTGAAAAGATGATTACTCTCGGCAAGAAAAATACTCTTCACACAAGAAGACAGGCTTTAGCTTATATTACAAAGGAAGACGTTGTTACAAAGGTATTTGAGGAAATCGCTCCAAAGTACGCTGAACGTAACGGCGGTTACACAAGAGTAATTAAGGCAGGCCCAAGACGTGGAGATGCTGCTGAAGTAGCAATCTTAGAGCTTGTTTAATCTATGATTTTAAGGGACATCCAATGGATGTCCCTTTTTTGTATATAAGGCATCTACACTTAGGGAGAAGCCAACTTAAAACTTTGTGTTTTAGCGTCGTACTGCGGAAAAAGCCTCGTCAATCCACAAAGGATTAACTGCGTTTTTTACCTTGTCCGCCATCTAAAACACTTCGTTTTAAGCAATAAATTGTTTGGAGAAATAATATAAAGCCTTGCAACACGCTGTGCTGCAAGGCTTTTTTTACATCTTGAAATCCAAATTGGCTTCTCCCTAAGTGAAGACGCCTAAATCCCGTCTTTTACTTTTTCGTATTCATCTTTTGTGCAGGTCTTGTTTATAACCTCAAGGAGGGCGTTTGCAGATAATCTTGGCGGAAGTCCAAGCCTTTGCGCAAGCCGTCTCCGTTTGTCAGCGCTGTCGGCTTTCCCCGTTAGCCCGTCAAGGAAAAAGTCTGTTTTTGTAACAGGGTTTTCGTTTACTTTTTCGTAGGAAATGTCTGTTACAGTTGTCAAAATTTTCTCCAAAACTTCTTCAGTCATTCCCTCAACGCCAAGGATTCCTTCTTTGCCACCGATGGCTTTCCGACGCTCTTTCCCCTCAACTTTTGGGATGTAGGCGTGCTTGATAATGCCCTTTCCTCCTAAACAGTTCTTTATGTAATTTCGTATGCGGAAGCCCGCAGCGTCAGAGTCCGTAAGAATAATGATGCCTGTTTTCTCCGCCATTTTCTTGATTGATGATATAATCCGCCCGTCTCGGTAGAGGTTAAAACCCTCAGTGCAGATTATGGCTGCATCAGTAATTTTTTTCAGTTTTTCCTTGTCGAACTTTCCCTCGACAATAATAGTTTCTTTAATATGAAGCATATTAACTCCTTATTTTACCTTCACAATCTCCGCCACAGCTTCGCAATGGTTTGTCCGTGGGAAAAGGTCCACAGGCTGAATGCGGGTAGCCTTGTAGCCGTTTTTCTCTAAAATTTCCAAATCCCTTGCAAGAGTAGATGCCTTACAGGAAACGTAAACAATTTTCTTAACCCCTGTTTTAATCACAGTGTCGATAAGCGCTCTGTCGCAACCCTTTTTCGGTGGGTCAAGGATGATTAAATCAGGTCTGTCCTTTATAGAAGATGCAAGGCTTTCCGCCGTTCCGCAGTAATATTCAAAGTCAGAAATGCCGTTGCGCTTAGCGTTTTCCTTTGCGTCCTCAATAGCCTCAGGCACAATTTCAATACCAATAAGTTTCTTTGCATTTTTGCCGATATACTGACCGATTGTGCCGATTCCGCAGTATAAATCCCAAACAGTTTCGTTGCCCTTAAGTGAAGCAAAATCCATTACAACATCGTATAAAACCTTGGTCTGTGCAGAGTTCACCTGCCAGAAGGAAAGGTGGGAAACCTTGAATTCGCAGTCCCCGATTTTGCCGAACATATAATCCTTGCCGTAGAGCACAAGGCTCTTTTTACCTAAAACAACGTTAGTCTGTTTCTCGTTAACGTTAAGAATAATGCCCCAGAACTCAATTCCTGTGTCCAGAAGTGCGGAAATAAGCTCGTCTTTGTGAGGAATTTCAGCCTTTCTTGAAACAATGCAAAGGAGCATTTTGTTGTTGCCAACTCGGGTGTAGATGTGTCTTATAAGTCCGCTGTCAGTCGCTTCGTCATAGGCAGGAACGCCAAAATCAGCCATCCACTTTCGCACAGTTTTAATAATAATAGCAGTCTTTTCGTCCTGAATAGAGCAAAAATCCATATCAATAATTCGATGACTTTTTCTTGCGTAAAGTCCGATGCCCTCTACTCCTACAGGAAATTGTGCCTTGTTTCTGTAACAGTTCTGATTTTTTGCACCAAGTATGGGCAAAATCTCACAGTCGCACTTACCTATTCTGCGAATAGCGTCTGTAACAGCCTTTTCCTTAAAGGAAAGCTCGGCATCATAATTTACATTCTGAAAACTACAACCACCGCACCTGTAAAAATGCTCACACTCCGACTTGATTCGATGGGGAGATGGGGAAATTACACGCTGGAGTTTGCCGATTGCGTAGGTTTTGTAGGTCTTGATAATAAGAACCTCCACAACCTCGCCTAAAAGTGCAAAAGGCACGAAAACCGCAATGTTTTCAGCTCTTCCAACGCCGTCGCCCTCGTCGGTTACGCCTGTTATTTCAATTTCAAAAATGTCATTTTTCTTCATTATCTGCTCCAAGTAATTCTGCGTTGCGCTTGATTGGAGAGAGTCCTCTCCAGGAAAAAGCGTATTCCTTGTATTTCCTTAAAAACTCTCTGTTTGAAAGGTTAAAATCCTTAAAATAAGTAATTCTGTCAGTTATAAATTCAGCCATAGCAGTAGTTTCAAGCCCCTTGTTGTGAGGACAAACCGACTGGCAGATATCACAGCCCCATATTAAGCCTGACTTTTTAAGAATTTCAATTTCAGCTTCCGTAAGGTCTCCTTTTTTCTGGGAAATTTCCGATGCACAATTGGAAATATTAAAATATTCTCTCAGTGCACCACCTGGACAACTTTTTTCACAGGCACCGCAATTCATACAGCTCTCGTCAAGGGGACTGTCTGGTGTAATTTCAGCGTGAATTTCAAGCTGTCCGATAAAAAAGTAAGTACCAAGCCTAGGGTTTATAAGAAGTCCGTTTTTGCCATAGAAACCAAGCCCCGAAAGGAAAGCAGCTTTTCTGTCATCCTGTGTACCAATGTCGGCAAGAATTTCGCCCTCTTGCCCTAAAAATTCATTGATTTTATCAAGCTTCTCGCGAATGACAAGATGATAATCTCTGCCACGGGCATACATAGAAATGTTGCCTTCTTCACCCTTTACATAGTAAGGAAAAAGGCAGACAAGGTAGGTTCTGCCGTCAATTTTACAAAAACCGCATTCTTTAATCCCGATTTCACAGGCAAAGTTTTTAATTTTGTTTCTCATATCTCAACACGCCATTTTAATGCCTTTGAAAGAGTAACTTCGTCGGCATATTCAAGCTCTCCGCCCACAGGTACGCCGTGAGCAATCCTTGTAACCTTAATTCCGAAAGGCTTTGCAAGTTTAGAAATATACATAGCTGTAGTTTCTCCCTCAAGGTTTGGGTTTGTAGCCATAATAAGCTCCTTGACTTCTCCGGTGGAGATTCTTACCATAAGCTCCTTGATTTTAAGGTCATCAGGTCCAACGTTGTCCATAGGGGAAATCGCTCCGTGAAGAACGTGGTAGAGCCCTTTGAATTCGTTGGTTTTTTCCATCTGGAGAACATCTTTTGGATTTTCCACAACACAAATCACGGATTTATCACGAACAGGGTTGTCGCAGAGGGTACAAACTTCATTTTCGGAAAAGTTCTGACAGATTCTGCAGTAACAGATTTTCTCCTGTGCTTCAAGTATGGCATTTGCAAACTTGGTTGACTTCTCTTTTGGGAGATTAAGCACGTGGTAGGCAAGACGCTGTGCAGTCTTGTTGCCAATTCCCGGGAGCTTTTCAAATTCATCTATTAAATTTTGTAGGGGTGTAACGTAGTAGTCCATAATAATTTCCATAGTCTTTCTGCCTGAAAAGGCGTAATGAAAATTTATGCAGAGCAAAATAGCTCTGCATAAGATAATTATTCTGTAATTTCAGTCTGACTTGTGATTATAACGGTGTCAGTTGCTTCATCGTAGTCAACTAAAAAGCCAAAAGCCTCTGCAAGAAAACGGAGTGGAACGTAAGTTCTGTCTTCAGTTTCGTCAAGAAAAGCAACGACGTCCATTTCAGTTTTCTTCGTCTCGCCGTTTTCTACGCCGTGAAATAAGGTTTTTGCACCAATGTTAAGAGCGAAGAAGCTGTCGCCTGAATAGCCTGCAACAAGCTGACTATCTTCGTCCCATACAACTGTATAGCCAAAGTATTCAAGCATGAAACGAACTGGAACAAAGGTTCTGTCGGAAATATTTTTCACAGAGCCCATGCCCTCGGCAATAGTAGCCTCTTTGTCGTCAATCATAATAGTAGAGCCGTCTGCAAAAGCTACAGATGAACAAAGTAAAACGCCGATGAGTAATAAAGTGATAATTTTTTTCATAAAAACACTCCTTATCTTAGATTAAGAAAGAATTTCATAGATTTATTGTAACACAAGAGCTCATTTTTTTCAACATAATTTGATTAAAATATGGACAATAATTAAATTTGTGATATACTGATAATATAGACAAAGGGGAGGATGAATTTGGAAAAAAGACTTGAATCTCTTGAAATGATAATAGGAGGAATAGAGGAGTATCTTAATCTTGCAGAGTCGGGCTTAAAGCTTTTTAAGATGACAGAGACCTTTTCTATGGACGGAGCATCAAATCTTGAAAGCATCAGAATAGCCCTTTTGAATATAAGAAAGTATTTGTCTGTTATTGAGATTATGACATCAAAGGACGGGGCAATGCTTGGCGGAGAGAGTTACTGTAATTTTGCGGAGTTTTTAAGCAGGCTTATAAATGAAATAAAAAGAGTTTATCCTGCATCAGCTGATAAAATTGAATTTACAGATGAAACCGATGAACCAATGCTCAGCTTTAATCCGGAGAGAATGCAGATTTTAGTTTATAATATTGCAAGAATTTATTTACTTGGCTCTATGGGACAGAAACCGAAACTGAAAATCAGGCTTTATGAAACAGACAGGAAGCTCTTTATGGAGTTTAAGGGCGAAAGCACATTTTTTGAAAAAGCAACAGAGCTTGATAACTGTATGTTCTTTGTGGCAAAGAAAATTGCCGAAGTAATGGGCTTTGACTATGGGGAAAAGAAACAGAAGAATACCACAAGATGTATGATTACAATTCCAAAGAAGGAAGATGGAAGTGTGGCAATAAGAGAGGATTTGGGAGAATCGGAAATAGACGCAAAACTTGCAGAAATATTTTTTGCCGATTTATAAATCACAGAGGAGAAACCTATGATAAATATTCCAAAACAGGTGAGTCAGGCCCTTTTGATGCTTGAAAAAGAGGGCTATGACGCGTATATAGTCGGAGGCTGTGTACGGGACAATTTAATAGAAAAAGTTCCATCTGATTGGGATATAACAACATCGGCAGAGCCTAATCAGATTATGAGGGTTTTTGATGGTTATAAAACTGTTGAAACAGGGATACAACATGGAACGGTTACGGTTATAATAAACCATTGCCATATTGAGATAACAACCTTCAGGCTTGAGGGGAAATATACTGATAACAGGCGCCCTGATATAGTGGAATTTACAAAAAATATTGAGGACGACTTAAAACGCAGAGATTTTACAATGAATGCAATTGCCTATAATGAAAAAGGTTTTGTGGATTTGTTCGGAGGCAGGGAGGACATCGAGAGTAAGATTATTCGTGCTGTTGGGGACCCTCAGGAGAGATTTAGAGAGGATGCTTTAAGAATTTTAAGAGCAATCCGTTTTTCTGCATGCCTTGGATTTGACATTGAGGAAAATACAAGAAGAGCTATCTTTGAAACAAAGGAGCTCCTTAAAAATATTTCAGCAGAGCGTATCGGTGCAGAATTTAATAAGCTTTTAATGGGCGAATATGCCGAAAAGGTGCTTAACGAATATGCGGAGATAATAAGAGTTTTCATACCTGAAATCGGAGACAGTATAGGCTATGCCCAGAACACAAAGAACCATATTTATGATGTCTGGCACCATATAACAAAGGCAATTGGTAAATCGGAAAATAATCTTACAGTGCGACTTTCTTTGTTTTTCCACGATTTAGGAAAGCCGAAATGCATGGTAATGGGAACAGACGGCTGTGCTCATTTTGGAGGTCATCCAAGACTTGGGGCGGAGATTGCTGAAACAGTTTTAAAACGCTTAAGGTATGATACAAGGACAATAAAAGAGGTAGAGAGGCTTGTTTTCTACCACGATACAATAATACAGCCTGACGAAAAAAATGCAAAATTCTGGCTTGGAAAACTGGGATATCATACCCTTTTGAACCTTATAAAGGTAAGAAAGGCAGATAATCTTGCTAAAAGTTCAGCGGCCCAGTATAGATTTGATGAGGTTGTAAGATTTGAAAAAATAGTAAATAAAGTTATAAACGACAGGAGCTGTTATTCTTTAAGTCAGCTTAAAGTGTCAGGCAGCGACCTTATAAAGCAGGGTTGTAGCCCAGGCAAGGAGCTGGGAGAGATTCTTGAAAAACTGCTTAATATGGTAATTTCAGGAGACTGTGATAATAATAAGAAGGCACTCCTTGATGCTTATAAGAATATGAAAAAATAAAAGAGGCTTGTATAAGCCTCTTTTTTTGTTATATGTTTATCTGTTTACTTCGGTAGTCAACGTTAAGAACAAGTCCGATTGCTATAAGGTTGGTCAGGATTGACGAGCCTCCGTAGGTGAAGAAAGGCAGAGGAATGCCTGTAACAGGCATAATCCCAATGCACATGCCGATGTTTTCAAAAACGTGGAATGTAAACATAGCGGCAACCCCAAGACAGATGTATTTTCCAAGGCTGTTTTTGGAATTTAAACCAATCTGAATACAGCGGACAATAATTGCAATAAGAAGTGCTATACATAAAAGACCGCCGATAAGTCCAAGCTCTTCGCAGATTACAGAAAAAATAAAGTCTGTGTGGCGTTCAGGGAGGAAGTTGTTGTACTGACTTGCGCCACCAAACAGCCCTGTGCCCGTAAGCTGTCCGGAGCCAATGGTAATTTTGGACTGAACAACATGATAGCCCGAGCCTGACGGGTCATTTTCAGGATGAAAAAGGTTTATAATTCGTAGTTTCTGATAGTCCTTGAGAACAAAGAACCATAAAACAGGAATAACAGGAACAAGAGTTCCCAAAGCTCCCAAAATGTATTTCCAGGAAATACCTGCTACGAAAAGGAGTACAAAGAAAATAAAGAAAAATACAAATGCAGTCCCGAGGTCAGGTTGCAGAAGTATTAAGCCGATAGGAATTGCAAGATGCAGGAGAAATGCAATAACATTCATAGGGTCATCAATGGCGTCTTCTCTTGCAGAGAGCAGGTTGGAAAAGGTGATAATAAAAAAGAGCTTCCCAATTTCAGCAGGCTGAATACTGATAAGATTTCCAATTCTGAACCAGCTTCTCGCTCCGTTTGCCATAGACCCGATGCCGGGGATAAGGACAATTGTGAGGAGAAAAGCAGAACCAAGGTAGAGGAACTTTGAAATTCCTGCCAGATATTCATAGTCCCAGATTATTATCATAAAAATTCCCACGAGACCTAGACAGGAAGCAACAGTCTGCACTGCAACGTGCTTAACAGGGGAGGAGGAAGCACTTGCAATCATAATTATACCCCATATAACAGCAATAAGGGTATAGATTGAAAGGGGCATATCAAGTTTTTTTACAATATCTTTTTTAGTAGTTGAGAAGGTGTTGTAACCTGTCATATTTTCCTCCTGAAAATATTAAACTTCTTTGAAACTGAGTGCAATTCCGTCTCCGATTGGGATAATTGCAGTGGATAATTCTTTGCTTTCTTTAAGGGTTTCGATGTAGGAACGGAGCCTTTTTACAATAGTGATTTTTCTGTGAGTTAAAAGCTCGTCGGTTGCAGTCATACCCTTATAAAGTATGTTGTCTGAAACGAGAACTCCGCCTTTTTTCAATAGCCTCATACAGTGAGGAAGAAACTCCATATATTGTCCCTTTGCAGCGTCAACAAATATAAAATCGAATGAGCCATCAAGGGTAGGCAAAATTTCGTTTGCATCGCCGTGAATTACGTTGATTTTGTCTGCTACATCACTTCTTGAAATAAATTCGTTGGCTTTGCGGTAGGCGTCGTCGCTGAGTTCGATAGTGGTAACCTCGCCCCTTGAAGCCTCTGCCATAATAATTGCAGAGTAGCCGATAGCGGTCCCCACTTCAAGTATTTTTTCGGCAGGTTTGATTTTAAGAAGCACCTCAATAAAACGGATGCTCTCAGGCTGTGAAATAGGAACAGAGTATGTATGTGCAAACTCCTCCATTTCCTTTAAAAGTCCCTGTCTTTCAGGGATGCTGTCCCTTAAATAACGGATTATGTATTCATAATTTATGTTGTCGTCTTCAATTAAAGCTCTCATTTCTGAAGCTCCTTTACAGTTTTTAAGTGTTCTTCGCCTGTTTTTGTGAACACGTTGTACGAGCCGTCCTTTGTTGCGGCAAAGTAGTAGAAATCAGTATCCTCAGGGTAAAGTGTTGCCTTAACAGAGTTCACACCCGGCGAGGCAATAGGTCCGTATGGAAGTCCTGGGTTTTTATATGTATTGTATGGAGATTTAATTTCAATATCTCTGTTTGAGAGGACATCCTTTCTCTCTCCAATAATGTACTGCACAGTTGCGCAGGAGGAGAGTGTCATACCTGCCTCAAGACGGTTGTAGAAAACAGATGCAACCTTTCCTCGTTCTTCGTCGTTTGCAGCCTCTCTTTCAACAACTGACGCCATAATAATGACTTCGTCTAAGGTTTTTTCGGTTTTGCTTTCTTCGTAGAGAGGAAGAATGTTAAGCTCAAATGCTTCAAGCATACGGTTTATAATGCTGTGTTCGCTTTCCCCTAAAACAATTTCGTAGGTTGCAGGGAAAAGGTATCCCTCTAAACGATATTCTTTTCTGTCGATGCCATCTAGAAAGGCATAGTCAAAGCTTCCAGTGTTTACTTCTTCGATAAATTTGTCGTAGTCAGCATATCCAAGTCCGTGAAGATGCTTTGCAATATCCTTGACTTCGTAGCCCTCAGGAATTGTGAATTTCACAATGTTATCATACCCTGCATCAGGGAAATCAATAAGCTTTTTTATTATGGAAAAATAGTTTTCTTTTGTGCCTAAGGTGTGCATACCGCACTGAAAAACAGGCTGTTTAAGCTTGATTAAAGCAAGAAAAATGTTGGGATGCTCAATTATTCCGTCATTTTCAAGAATTTTCACAATCCCACGGTTGTTTACTCCCTCAGGGATGTTTACGACGATATCTTCACCTTTGCCAAGCCCGAGAACTTCAGCTGAAACGAAGATAAGTCCGACTATTAAAATGAGAATTGCAATTGCCAATGCAATTTTTATAAATTTTTTCATAACCATCACCCCAAAGGTTATTGCTTACAGTGTACTCTTAAGCCAGATTTTGATAATAATAAGAGCAAAACTCAGAAGAACAGGGAGGCTTAAAAGACTTGACGCAAGCATTTTCTTTTCTCTTTTGTATTTTTTGATAATCATAGGCTTTGTAGTTTTAAGGAAGAGGAAAAGAAGTAGTGCAAAAACTATAACTGACAAAGCCATAAGAACAATAATTGTGTTGGCATTTTCCAGATTTTCCATACCGTAGGTTGCAAAAATGGAAGATATATTTATAACAAGGTGGAATAAAATTGCAGAATAAAGTGAGCCTGTGCGGATAACCAAAAGACAGGCCATAAATCCAAGGAAAATGATGCCGAGAATTTCAGCAGGATTAACGTGAAGTATTGCAAAAATTATGGTTGTAAACATAACAGCCACAAAAGTGCTGACACGGCTGAAAACCCCGAACACAATGCCTCTCATCCATATTTCCTCAAGGAAAGCAGGGATAATTCCGATTGCAATTACAGCGAGAAAAATGTTGCCAAAACTTTTTGGCAAAACAGTTGTAACGGCATTTCTGCCCAGGCTGTTTAAGATAAGCCAGCCGGGAACGTCTAAAAGTTGCATAATGAACTGTCCCGAGATTGCAAGAGGAATAATCAGAAAGATGTGGGAAAGTTTCATAGGAGACATGTTAAGCTCTTCAACTGTATTTTTACTGTTCTTGAAATTTTTGCCATAAATTGAAAAAGGAATAATAAAGGTAAAAATTTCAACAATTGCAATTTCCAGATAAGGATTAAAAGGCTTTGCCATAAAGCTTGCCAGGGCATCCATAATAAGCTCAGATGCAAACTGAGCTAAGACAATGCCGAAGACAAGCCAACGGACCTGCTTTATTCTTTTTATCTCCTCATAACCTTGCTTCAACAGTACTCAACTCCGGATTCTGTAATAATAATATTCATAGGGATATCAAATTCGTCTGCTTCGATTTCAGGGCAAAGACATGAATCGAAAGAGAAACCGATTTTAATTCCCTGAAAATCCTTTAAAAATCTGTCATAGTAACCCTTACCGTAGCCTAAACGGTAGCCAAGAAAGTCAAAGGCAAGTCCGGGGCAGACTGAAATATCAATCTCATCTTTTGGAACTTCCTTAAGAACGCCCTTGTCGATAAGGTCCTGGGATGGCTCTAAAACTCCGAAAGACCCTGCACAAAGCTGTGTAAGGTCGGTTATTTCGTAAGGCACAAGACTTTCTCCTATGCATTTAGGAACGCAGACACGCTTTCCCTGTGCAAGAAGAAGAGGGATAAGCTGGTAGGTTGTAACCTCTGACTTGGTATTTACGTATGTCATAATCATCTCCGCATCCTTGTAGAATGACAGGTTGCAAAAATACTTCCATATCATTGTACTTTTCATAACACGGATATCGTGAGGGATTTCCCCTCTTATTTCAGTAAATTTTTTTCGCATTTCATCTTTAAGCATAATGTATCTGTTTCAACACCTTTTCCCCGAAGTCAGGCTTAAAATAGTTGATGATGTGAGCTCCGAAAATAACAGCAGCCCCCATACCCTTGCCTGTAATAAAATTGTCTGAAGTTACAGCGATAGCATCGCTGACTTTTGCTCCGTGAAGCTCCTGTTCAAACCCAGGGAAACAGGTTGCTTCCTGTCCCTCTAAAAGTCCGAGATTGCCCAGAATCATCGGCGCCGCACAGATTGCGGAGAGGAGCTTTTTGTTTTCAAAGCAGTAGAGGATAATTTCCTCCACAGCCTTATTGTTTTTAAGGTTAAGTGTTCCCGGCATTCCCCCCGGAAGAACAATGCCGTCAATTTCCTCAAGGGAAACAGAGCCAAGACTTATGTCAGCTTTAACAGTAATGCCGTGATTTCCTGTTACAAATAAATCCTTTTCACAGCTCACAGTCTGTACGAGGATATCCCCGCGTCTTATCATATCCAAAGTAGCAATAGCTTCAGTTTCCTCAAAGCCGTCAGCTAAAAACATATAAATCATTTCTTTTCTCCTTTTGAGTTAATAACTTTGATTAAAAACTGCGGAAGTGCTTTTCCACGGCTTATAATTCTGTTTGGCTGTTTCATAAATCTGTATGCCCATTCTAAATTGAGCTTTATGAAAACCTCAGGAGCTCTTTTTGCAGTCCCCGCAAGAACGTCTAAAGTTCCGCCGACCCCCATACAGAGATTTACATTTAAGCGGTCTTCGTATTTTGCAATCCACTTTTCCTGTTTTGGAGCACCAAGACAGACAAGGAGAAGCTTTGCCCCTGAATTGTTGATTTCTTCTACAATTTCATCGCAATCCTCATCCTTAAAATATCCGTTTCTTGTGCCTGAAACTTTAATTCCAGGGTACTTGTTTTCGAGCTTTGCCTTTGCAATTTCAGCCACTCCCGGTTTTGCACCGAAAAGGAAAACACCGTCTCCTGTGTGGCTTACGTGCTCTAAAAGACTGCAGGCAAGGTCAAAGCCTGCAACTCTTTCAGGAAGAGGTTTACCTAAAATTTTTGATGCATAAACAACACCAATTCCGTCGGCTGTGCAAAGGTCAGCAGAGTTTAAGATTTCCTTAAGTTCAGTATCTTCCTGTGCCGCCATAATTATTTCAGGGTTAGGAGTAAAAATTTTGGAAACTCCCTCTGAAGCAAGAAGTCCTTTGGAAATTTCAAGGGCTTCAGCATTTGTAATATGTGCAATTTTAACGCCTAAAACATCAAATTTTTTCATAATTTTCACAGCCTTTCTTCCTATAAATTGTCTTTAAATATTTTACCATAAAAAAATGCGATTTGCAACAATATAATGCAAATCGCAATTCATTTTATTTATTGTAACCCATAGGGTTTTTCTGTTGCCAGTTCCATGTATCACGGCACATATCTTCGAGAGTTTTCTTTGCCTCAAAGCCGATTTCCTCTCTTGCTTTTTTAGGGTCAGCGTAACAAGCAGGAACATCTCCCGGTCTGCGAGGGTCAATCTGGTAAGCGATTTCCTTGCCTGATGCTTTGCCGAATGCTTTAACCATATCCAAAACGCTGTAGCCTGTGCCTGTGCCCAGGTTGTAGGTAACAACTCCAACAGAATCCTTGATTTTGTTAAGAGCGCAAAGATGACCGTCAGCCAAGTCAATTACGTGGATGTAGTCGCGTACGCCTGTACCGTCAGGAGTATCATAGTCGTTGCCGAATACGTGTAACTTTTCAAGCTTGCCAACAGCAACCTGAGAAATGTATGGCATTAAGTTGTTTGGAATACCCTTCGGGTCTTCCCCGATAAGTCCGCTTTCGTGAGCGCCAACAGGGTTAAAATATCTTAAAAGTGCAATATCCCATTCCTTGTCAGAAACGTGAATATCTCTTAAAATCTGCTCAATCATATATTTTGTCCAGCCGTAAGGGTTGGTACAGGAAGTAGGAAAATCCTCTGTAATCGGAACAGTGTGAGGATTGCCGTAAACTGTGGCTGAAGAGCTGAAAACAAGCTTTTTACAGCCATGTGCAGCCATTTCCTTGCAGAGATTAAGTGTGCTTAAAATGTTGTTTTCGTAGTATCTTACAGGCATGGAAACTGATTCTCCAACAGCCTTAAGACCTGCAAAGTGGATAGCAGCGTCAAATGTATTTTCCTCAAAAACCTTGTGAAGCTCGTCAATGTCGCACAAGTCAACCTTGTAGAATTTAAGGGATTTGCCTGTAATTTCTTCAACTCGATTTAAAGAAATTTCAGAGCTGTTTGAAAGATTGTCAACAACAACAACATCGTAGCCTGCGTTTAAAAGCTGAATACAGGTATGGGAACCTATGTAACCTGCACCGCCTGTAACTAATATATTCATAAAAGCACCTCCGAAAAACAATAATAATTATAGTCATTTTACCATTTTTTAGTAGCTATTTCAAGTAGATTTTGAAAATTATGCAGATTTTCTTTTAAGCTTTAATGTAATTACGGTCATATCGTCTTTGATTTCACCGTTGTTTTTGGAAATTGCCTTGTTAATAAGCTCTTTTGAGAAATTTTCAGGAGAAAGGATTTGGGACTGACTTATGTAATTTCTAATCCATAAATTGTTTTCGGTGCGGGAGGAAAGCCCGTCTGTTACCATAACGACAGCATCCCCGTCTTTAAGCTGTCCTGATTTTTTTTCGGATACAAGCTGTGGAACGAGTCCTACAGGCAAGGAAGAGAGAGAAATGGTATCCACACGGTTGTCCCGACGGACGAATGTAGGTTCTCCCCCTGTTTTAATGAATTCGGTTTTTCCTGAATAGAGGTCGATAATGCAGATGTCAATGGTAACAAAAACTTCGGAGTCGGGTCTAAAAGCCATAAAGGAGTTGATAAGACGGATAGACAGAGAAACGCTGAACCCCGCCTTGATAAAATCATCAAAAAGACTGATGACAAATTTACTCTGCCGTGATGCCAGAGGGCCTGTGCCCATTCCGTCGCAGAGTATGGCAACAAGTTTTCCTGAAGAGAGATTTATAATGTGAAAATTGTCGCCGCTTTCCTTTGAAGAAGTAACAGCAAAAGCCCCGTGCTCAACATAAAATTGTTCACACTCCCTTGCGGAGAGCATTATAAGGTCATTTTCTTCGGAAACCTGTACAATGGAAATATCACAGCCTGTGATATTTGATAAAACTTTTGTTATGAGGGATTTGTTTTTACTGCTCCAGTATATTTTCTTAAGAGACAGTTCAACTCTGCACTTGCCGAAACGGTTGGTGTTGACATTTATGTCATAAACCTGAATTCCTTTGTTTTCAAGTGCAAAACGAATGTTGTCAGCGCATACTGTGTCAAAATTTATATCGTGCTCCACCTCTTCTGCAAGGTTCTCAATAAGAGTGGATATGCCTTCAAGCTGGTCTTTGGCTAAAAGCTGACCTTGTCTTATGTTGCTGTCAATAATTTTTTTAAGGGTGTAAATTTCGTACTGTCTGTTAAATTCAGTGGAAAGGGTGTTCCCTAATACACAGTCTTTTCGGAGAATGTCGGGAAGCATACCTTTGTTTATGTTGCTGTTTTTTCGGAGAAGAGATATTGTTTCGCCAAAAGCTTTTTTTGTTTCCTCGCAGTTTTTCTCCCAACATAAAGAATAACGCTGACAGTTTCTGCAGACATTGTCTATTGTTTTGTTGCCAACAGTTGAAATGTCAGCAGTACATCTGCTTGCCGTAAAACGCGAAAGAGATGTGGCAAGATTTGAAAGGGCGTGAATTAAAGCAGAAAGTCTTGAGTTAAGTCCGTTTTTAAGTTTTTCCAGGCTGTCATTTGATTCAGGTGTGAGTAGCGTGCGGATAAAAACGGAGAATTTTACAGGTAAAAGTGCAAAAACTATACTTGAACCGATAATTTCGTAAATTGTAAGAATGGTGTCAGCCACTTCATTTATGTAGATTGCAATAACAGCGTTAGCTATTGCAAGTCCTGAAACTGCACCTCCCTTGCCGAAACGGGAGAACATTCCGGCGAGAAATCCACTAAAACCGAAGACCCCGATTGTAGGGAGAAGATAGTCTGTCCCAAGTCCTGAAATAAGACCTAAAATAACTCCCGAACTGCCTCCGATGCCTGCTCCTGAGGATTCAGCAATAAGGAGAAGGAGAAGGATACAGACAAAATGGGACACAGAAAAATACGAAGTAAATTCGAGACCGTTAAGCCCCATAAGAAATAGGGAAAAGAATAAACCAAGGCAGTTTTTTTCATTTTGTGAAAGACGGTAGGAAGAAATTTTTCCTGATTTAATTAAGGATACAGCCTTGCTGAAAAAGAATGAACCTGCCACAGCCAAAGCAACATCGAAAACCATTATTAAAAAGTATTCAGCCTTAAATCCTGCCCAGTAAATCATAAGACTTTCTGTAACAGCCAATGAGATTCCGATAATTACAGCTGATGCAAAAGGAGTTGTTTTCTCTCCTTTTTCAAGGACAAATAAAGATGCCATATAAAGAAAGCCTGCACAGATGTATCTTATGGAGAGAAGCTTGTCCCCGAGCCAGAGAGAGCCTATAACAGTCCCGATATATGTATAAATTGTAATACGGCTCATTTTGTGTCTTGTGGAAAGAAAGGAAAGCCCGAAAGGTGCAACACCTCCAAAGGGCATAGCTCTTGAAAAGAACAGCCCCATAACACAGAGAAAAATTTCTGTGGAGGATAGCCCGTTTGGGACAATTTTCTTTTGAAAATCATTTTTGAGGGGTGTATATATTTTCTGCATGGTAATACCTCCTTAATCTTAGGAATATTATAGGAAAAAAGCCAAATATAAATTGTCATTTTTTGGACAAATGGGACAAAAATTCTTCGACAATATTTTTGTTGCAATTTCCGACAGTATTTGTTATAATTAAACTAGTATATTGTAATTATGATTGAAACGAGGTGTAAAAATCTTGGAAAATAAATTTTTTGAAGGTGCAGCAGAAAAGATAAAAGGCTTTATCTCTGACAAGAAAGAAGTTTATACCTTCAGGGGAGGGATACATCCTGACGCAATGAAGGAAGAAACAAAGGATAAGCCCATTGTTGATATTGATGCGCCACAGCTTATGATTTTCCCGATGGTACAGCATCTGGGTGCACCTGCCACTCCGATTGTTCAGGTTGGAGATGAAGTTAAGGTAGGACAGAAAATTGCAGAAGCCAGCGGTTATGTTTCTGCAAATATCCATTCTTCTGTATCGGGAACAGTTAAAGAAATTAAACCAAGCCTCCATCCCAACGGAACAGAGGTAGAATGTATTTTCATAGAAAACGACGGAAGATATGAAGTTGTAGAAGGTCTTAAGGGCTATGATTACAGGGAACTTTCTCCAAAGGAGATAGTTGATATTGTCCGTGAAGCAGGTATAGTTGGAATGGGCGGAGCCTGTTTCCCTACCCATGTAAAGCTTAATGTTTCCGACGATAAAAGGATTGACTATGTAATCGTAAACGGTGCAGAGTGTGAACCATATCTTACATCTGACCACAGACAGATGCTTGAAAATCCAAAGGATGTAATTACAGGTCTTAAAATTTTAATGAAGATTTTCGGACTTACAACAGGTTATATCGGAATAGAGGAAAATAAGCCTGATGCAATCGAGGTGCTTCAGAATGCAGCATCCCTTGACGGAGAGGCAGATATAAGAATTGTAACTCTTAAAACAAAGTACCCTCAGGGTAGCGAGAAACAGCTTATTGACGCTATAACAGGAAGAAAAATTCCTCCAGGTAAGCTCCCTGCAGATGTGGGTGCGATAGTTGACAATGTTGACACAGTTGCCTCAATCTGCCGTGCAGTAACAAAGGGCAGACCTCTTATTTCAAGAATTGTAACGGTGGCAGGGGATTGTATAGGAAACCCTGTGAACTTCAGAGTTCGCATCGGTACACCGTTTAATTATATTGTTGAAAAAGCAGGCGGTTTTAAGAAAGAACCAAGAAAGGTAATTATGGGCGGACCTATGATGGGAATTGCCCAGATAAGCCTTGATACACCTGTGGTTAAGGGTACTTCAGGTCTTCTTGCTTTCGGTAGAAAATTTGCCAGAGCACAGGAAGAGACAACCTGTTTAAGATGCGGAAAGTGCGTTGAAATTTGTCCTATGAGACTTGTTCCTCTTGAGATAAACAATGCTTATAAGAGAAATGACTTTGATGCACTTATGAAGCTTAACGTAATGGATTGTATAGAATGCGGAAGCTGTTCTTATATCTGCCAGTCCTCCCAGAGGGTGGTACAGAATATAAGAATTGCCAAGGCTAAGATAAGAGAAAAGAAATAGGGAGGGGAGCAAAATGGAAAAGACTAAAAAGTTTATAGTTTCACACGCCCCTCATATTTCAGGGGAAGAAAGAGTACAGACAGTAATGCTTGATGTAATTATTGCTCTCTTTCCGTCAGTAATCGCAGGTGTAATTTTCTTCGGTTACAGGGCAGCCCTTCTTACAGCTGTATGTATGGCAGCCTGTATATTTTTTGAATGGGGCTGGTGTAAGCTCCTTAAGAAGCCGTCAACAGTGGGCGATTTAAGTGCAGCGGTAACAGGTATAATTCTTGCAATGAATCTTCCTGCAACCCTGCCGTTTTATCAGGCAATTTTAGGCTCACTTTTCGCGATTATTATTGTAAAGGCATTCTTTGGCGGTCTTGGTCATAACTTTATGAACCCTGCAGCCGCAGCAAGAGCTTTTCTTCTTACATCTTTTGCAATGCCTATGACAAGATGGGTTGAGCCTTTTGAAAAGCTTCACCTTATAAATAATGCAGATGCAATCACATCTGCATCACCTCTCAGCCTTTATAAAGCGGGAGAGGAACTTACAAGCTTCTGGAATTTGTTTATAGGAAACAGAGGCGGATGTATCGGCGAAACATCGGCGATTGCAATTATTATAGGCTTTGCATATCTCATCTGGAGAAAAGTTATTGACTATAAATGCCCGCTTGCCTATGTGCTTACAACATTTGTTTTAAGTGCATGCCTTGGCGGAACACTTTATTCGGGCGTTTACCACGTTTTTGCAGGGGGACTTCTCTTCAGTGCAGTATTTATGGTAACAGACTATACTACAACACCATATACCCCATGGGGTAAGGTAATCTTCGGTATCGGCTGCGGACTTATAACAGTCCTCATAAGATTCTTCGGAGGCTACCCTGAGGGCGTTACATACGGAATACTTTTGATGAATGTGGCATCACCTCTTATTGAGAGATACACACATCCCCGTCGCTTCGGCAAGGTAAAGGAGGCGAAGGAGAATGCTTAAAAATCATCTTATTAAGGACGCCCTTAAGCTTTTCGTAATAACTCTTGTTTCAGCCTTAGTACTTGCAGTTGCAAATAAGGTAACAGCCCCTGTTATAGCTGAAAATGATGCTAAAAGACAGGAAATGGCTATGCAGGAAGTTCTTCCTGATGCAAAGGACTTTAAGAAAGTGGATACAGGAGGACTTGAGCTTTCTGAAAAGGATGTAAGGATTAAGGAATTCTATACAGGAACAGCGGAAGAAAGACTTGTAGGCTATGTTGTAGATGTTATAACAAACGGCTACGGCGGAGAACTTGAAATAATTATGGGTGTAGGCACAGACGGAAAAATCTGTGCAGTAAAAATCCTTAATTCTTCTGAAACTGCAGGTCTCGGCGCTAAAGCCTCTGAACCTGAGTTTATTGACCAGTATAAGGACAAAAGTATGCTTCTTTCAGTTGTAAAGAATGAGGATGCAGACTTTGACGAAATTGAGGCTATTTCAGGTGCTACAATAACCTCTGAAGCAGTTACAAGAGCCGTGAATGCAGGTCTTGAGGCTGTGGGAAAGAGAACTGTAACAACAAGTATAGATATTTCACAGGCTGTAAACGAAGAATTTGAAAAGCTTGATGAGGAATCCCATAAACAGATAGAACAGGTAGAGGAGGAAAAGGCTGATGAATAAAAAAGATGTCCTATTAAATGGTCTCCTTAAGGAAAATCCTACCTTTGTTTTGTTTTTAGGTATGTGCCCGACCCTTGCTGTAACAACCTCAGTTGTAAATGCAATCGGAATGGGACTTTCAACTATGGTGGTTCTTGTTTTTTCAAACCTTTTCATTTCCCTTCTTCGTAAGTTTATACCTGAAAAGGTAAGAATTGCAGCCTACATAGTAGTAATCGCAAGCTTTGTAACATTGGTTGAAATGCTTCTTAAAGCGTTTTTACCTTCACTTTACTCGGCGCTGGGTATTTATATTGCCTTGATAGTTGTAAACTGTATTATTTTAGGAAGAGCAGAGGCTTTTGCGTCTAAAAACAGCGCAATCGATTCAATGCTTGACGGCGTAGGAATGGGACTTGGTTTTACAGCTGCCCTGACAATCATCGGAGCACTCCGTGAACTTTTAGGTGCGGGAACTCTCTTTGGTTTCCATATCTTAACAACTCATTTCCAGCCAATTACAATTTTCGTTCTTGCCCCTGGTGCGTTTCTCACATTAGGACTTCTTGCTATGGTAAAGAACATAATTGAGATGAAGAAAAAGGGAGGGGAAGAAAATGCTATTGACTAGACTTTTGATGATTTCCCTTGGTGCAATTTTCGCCGAAAACTTTGTTTTGGTAAAGTTTTTAGGTATCTGTCCTTTCCTTGGAGTATCAAAGAAAACTGAAACAGCTTTCGGTATGGGCTTTGCAGTAGTTTTCGTTATGGTGTGTGCCTCGGCTCTTACCTGGCTCGTAAATCAGCTTTTAGTGCTTTGTAATATTGAATATCTTCAGACAATTGCCTTTATATTGGTAATTGCAGTTTTAGTACAGTTCGTTGAAATGTTTTTAAGAAAGAATATCCCGCCACTTTATAATTCGCTGGGTATATATCTTCCCCTTATTACAACAAACTGTGCAGTTTTAGGTGTTGCAATTCTTAATATAACAAAGTTTGCTGATTCCACCACAAGCTTTTTGGATTCAGTAGTTTACGGCGGTGCTGCAGGTCTGGGCTTTACCCTTGCGATAATTTTATTTGCAGGCGTAAGAGAACGCCTTGAAAATGCAGATATTCCTGAATTTTTAAAGGGAATGCCAATTGTTTTAATAACAGCAAGTCTCCTGTCAATTGCCTTTATGGGATTTTCAGGAATGTCGTTTTAAGGGGGTAGAGTTATGGATATAATTTTTCCTTGTGCCATAGTAGGCGGAATGGGATTGTTTTTCGGAATAATTCTTGCCCTTGCCTCAAAGATTTTTGCAGTTAAAGAGGACGAACGTATTCCAATGATAGTTGAAGCTCTCCCTGGTGCAAACTGTGGTGGTTGTGGCTATGCAGGATGTGCAGGTTATGCCGATGCAATCATTAAGGGCGAGGCAAAGTGTAGCCTTTGTGCCCCTGGCGGAAGCAAATCTGCTGAAAGAATTGCTGAAATTATGGGCGTTTCTGCAGAAAAGGTTGATAAAAAGGTTGCTTTTGTAGCTTGTAGCGGTGCAACAGACGTAGCAGAAACAAGATATATTTATCAGGGATTAAATGACTGTAACTATGCAAACAGATTAGGTGGCGGTCCAAAGTCCTGTAAATATGCCTGTCTTGGTCTTGGTACCTGTGTAAAGGCGTGCCCTACAGGTGCAATCTCCGTTAAAGACGGTCTCGCAGTTGTAGATAAAGAGAAATGTATCGGCTGTGGAGTGTGCGTTAAGGAATGTCCTAAAAACGTAATAAAGTTGGTGGACTACTCAGCGGAAACTTTGGTAAAATGCCATTCTCTTGATAAGGGTAAAAAGGTTAAAGAGAATTGTAGCAAGGGCTGTATCGGTTGCGGAATTTGTGCAAAGAACTGTCCTGAAGAAGCAATTACAATGGAAAATAACCTTGCAGTGATTGATACAGAAAAATGTAAGAACTGTGGACTTTGCGTAGAAAAATGCCCGCAGAAAACAATTTCTGTAATTTAATCCAAAAACTTACAAAGGTTTAATATTTACAAAAAAAGTAAAAAGTGATATAATTAAGTCCGAATATGAATTCGGACTTTTTTATTTGGAGGCAGTCTTATGAATAAGAGATTTTTATCAGTAGCTCTAACGGGTCTTATGCTGTGCGAAACAGTTTTCGGCTCTGTTTTGGGTTCTTCAAAAATAAATGGATATGAGCTTGAAATCGGACAGGGGACAACCCTCTACCATAACCAGTGGTACAGCGACCAGAGCGGTGTAGGAAGACAGACTGAAAATTATATTGTATATAAGCCAAACGAGGATGTAAAACCGATTATAACCTTTGGTGAAAAAATGTACGGAAAATCAATCGCAACAGCTGAAGTCCAGAGGCTCACAGGCGAGGGACTGGACATTATCGGTGGCGTAAATGCAGACTTTTTCTCCCTTGAAACAGGAGTGCCAATGAGCAACCTGATAGTTGACGGACTTATAAAAACAAAGGATGCCTCGAAACAGTACGCTTTCGGTATTGATAAGGATGGCAATTCCTTTGTGTCAGAGGGCACAATGTTTTCAGTAATGAAAAAGGCGGATGGCACAGAGGTAAATATTTATAATATAAATAAGTACCGCCAGCCTTACGCGATTTATATGATGACAGAGGAATTTTCCACTGAAACCCATAATAAAACTGACGGAATAGATGTAATTTTGACAGTTTTAGAGGGCGAAATGCGACTTGGAACAACAATGTCCCTTGTGGTTGACTCTGTTGATGAATATAATGGCTCGATAAAAATCCCAGAGGGCAAGGTGGTGCTCACAGTTGATAAAAATGCTCCTGAGGAATTTTTAGAACCAATCAAAAATCTTGAAATCGGAGAGGAAATTACAATTTCCTTTGGGATTATGGGAGACGAAAGGTGGAAGAATGCTGACCTTTTAATTGGTGCAACAGGCGGAATGTTGCTTTCGGGCGGAAATGTAAATCCGAATCTTAAGGCAGGTGCAGACCCAAGGACAGCTATCGGCAGAAAGAACGACGGCTCAATAGTTTTCTATACCCTTGACGGCAGACAGACAGATTATAGCTACGGTGCCCAGCTTAAAACCCTTGCAACCCGAATGAAAGAACTTGGTTGCGTTGATGCCATAAACCTTGACGGCGGAGGCTCTACAACCTGTGTTGTAAGACTTCCTGGTGAGAAAGAGGCAACAGTTATAAATAAGCCCTCAGACGGCAGAGAGAGAAAGGTTGCAAACTTCTTCTTTCTGAAGAATGAAATGGAAAAAAAAGGAGACCTTGAATATCTTACAATCTACCCGCTTATGAATTATGTGCTTAAGGGCGCAAGCGTACAGCTTACAGCCAAGGGTGTGGACGGGGGCTATCACCCTGTTGATGTAAGGAATGTAAGGTTTTCTCTTGAAAAGGCAGAGGAAAGTGATATAACAAGAAACGGCCTGTTCACAGCAGGCGAAACAGGTGTAGTAACTGTTTCTGCTGAATCTCAGGGCGTAGAAACAACAGCAGATATAGTTTGTCTTGATACCCCGACAGACATCTACATAAAGAAAGAAAACACAGCCTATTCAAAGGACGAAATTGTTGTAAAAAGAGGAGAAAAAATTGATTTGACAGCGGAAAGCTACGGAGGATTTAATCTTCTTGTGTCTGATGACAGTTGCTACGAATGGGACTGCGACGAAGAAATCGGTGAGATTGACCACGAGGGCTGTTTCACGGCAGGAGATGTAATGGGCAAAACAGGTTTTGTTATGGCAACAGCAGGGGATAAAACAGGTACAAAAACTGTAAGAATTATGCCAAACGGCACAGAGGAAGAAGAAAAACTTTATTCCTATGCAGAAGTGGAAAAGGACGGCACAGACCTTTATTTTAAGATAAAGTCTAATTACGGACTTGAGGTTAAAGCTGACGGAATAAAGCTCCGTGCAGACGGCAGAGGCATAGCCTATGACTATAACGAAGAAACAGAAGTCCTTCATATTGAGAACTATGAAAAATATGATAAAATAACCCTTTATATAACAAACACAGTTGGCTATACAACGAAGATTGAGGAAAACAAAGGCCTTGACGGAAATGCAGAAAATCCTTTTGTTGACACAAAGGGTAACTGGGCTGAAAGTCTTATAAATTATATGTATAAAACAGGGATAGTTAGTGGCGAAAAGACAAATTCAGGTCTTAAATTCAATCCACAGAAAGAGATGACAAGGTCAGAATTTGCAGTAATGATAACAAATTATTTGAGGATTGATGTAGATTCCTATGCTGATGTTGAGCTTCCTTATAAGGATGTGGAGGAAATTCCTGCCTGGGCGCTTAATAGCTTTAAGGCCCTTTATAAGTGGGGCACAGTCAAGGGAAGAAAGGATACCGACGGAGGACTTCTGGCTGACCCGAAGACAAGTATAAACCGTGCTGAAGCGGTAACAATCATTTCAAGAACAATCCCGTCGGGACTTAAAAAGTCGGAGATAAAGAATACGGATAAAGGAGATATTGCCGACTGGGCGAAAGAGGGATTTGAGATTTTAGTTGGAATCGGAGCAGTCAACGGCTATGAGGACGGAAGTATAAAACCGAAAAAGAATTTAACAAAAGCGGAGGCGGCTAAAATCCTTTATAATATTATGTAAAAAGGGCATAAAACGGATATAATTTCGGGGTAAAAAATTTACCCCGAAAATTTTTTGAAAAATCTTGAAAAAAGTCTTGACAAATGAGGAATGGTGCGATATAATAGCATCTGTTGACACGATATGCACCATTAGCTCAGCTGGTAGAGCACCTGACTCTTAATCAGGGTGTCCACGGTTCGAGTCCGTGATGGTGTACCAAAAATCGACATTCTTCGACAGAGGAATGTCGATTTTTACTTATTCACTTTTCAATAAAAACTATCGTCGATTTTTGGGAAGTAATAAGTAATAGTGAAGAAGGAATAGGTTGAGGTAGCTTTGCTTTTGCAAAGCTTATTTTTGTAGTCATCCAAACCATCCGACTTTTTCGTAGATATAATTTCCTGCTATTATTTAAACGTTTTTAGTAAATACCTTGCGTTTGCATGGTATTTTTTATTTTATCTCACAGTATAATAAAATGAGGTGAAATAATGATATATGTAGTTAAAAAAGGCGATACAGTCTTCAAAATTGCACGGGAGTACGGCGTTACACCTACAAGAATAGAAATTATAAACGGTCTTAATTCCCGTAATCCCCTTGTTGTTGGACAGGCGCTTTTGATTTTGCGCCCAAGAATAACCCATAGAGTAAGCAGAGGAGACACAGTTTTCTCCATATCACAAAACTACGGAATAACAGAAATAGAGCTTCTTCAGAGAAACCCAACATTGATTGGAAGAACACTATACGAGGGAGAAACGCTGGTTATAGAATATGAGGAGCAGGACGCAACAGAGGGTGATTTTAACGGCTACGCATATCCATATATAAATTTAAATACTTTAAGCCGTGCCCTTGTGTGCCTGAGTGAACTGACAATTTTCGGTTATGGCTTTAATATGGACGGAAGTCTGATTACAATAAACGATGAGCCTCTTTTAGCGTCGGCAAAATTTTATAAAGCAAGACCCATATTGCTGTTGTCCTCAATCACAGGCACAGGAAATTTCAGCAGTGAAAATGCTTCAAAGCTTTTTAACGATGTAGCACTGCAGAATAAAGTCCTTGCAAATATAATAAACACAATGCAGGCAAAGGGCTACACAGGGCTGGATATAGATTTTGAATTTATAAAGCCTGAGGATAAGGATGCCTTTGTGGGCTTTATTGAAAATTCAGTTGCACAGCTCAGACCCTACGGCTTCACAGTCAATGTGGATTTAGCTCCAAAAACCTCAGCCGACCAGAAAGGACTGCTCTATGAGGCGCACGATTACAGGGCAATCGGAGAAATAGCTGACACAGTGCTGATTATGACTTATGAATGGGGATATACCTTTGGACCTCCTATGGCGGTAGCTCCCCTGCCCAATGTAAGACAGGTAGCGGAGTATGCCTTGACTGAAATTCCAAAGGAGAAGATAACTTTAGGTATACCAAACTATGGATATGACTGGCCTCTGCCTTTTGAAAAGGGTGTAACAATGGCTGAAACAATCGGAAACGAAGAGGCAGTTATGAGGGCATTAAGAAGCGGTGCAGAGATTAAATTTGACGAAAAAGCAATGGCACCATTTTTTGAATACAGAAACCATATTGTTTATTTTGAAGATGTAAGGTCAATTAAGGCAAAGCTTGATTTAATTAAGGAACTTGGGCTCCGTGGAGGAGGCTATTGGAATATAATGCGAAGATTTCCGCCCAACTGGTCGCTTCTGTCAAATGAATTTTTTATAAAAAAGTACATAGAATAAGAGAGAGGTGATTATATGTGGAAAAAAATTAAACCCTATGTAATAGGAATATTGATTCCCCTTTTAGTAGGCGGACTGTCAGCTTTAGCCACAAGAAACAGTATGGACATATATGAGGAGATTGTAAAACCGCCCCTTGCTCCCCCTGGCGCAGTTTTTCCTATAGTCTGGGGCATACTCTTTGTGCTTATGGGAATAGGCTCGGCAAGAGTGTATATAAAGGGCGGAGACAGAAAAGTTTTTCCTCTTTTTATTTACGGAATACAGCTTATTGTAAATTTCTTCTGGAGCCTGATATTCTTTAATATGCAGTCCTATTTACTTGCGTTTATATGGCTCATATTCCTGCTTGTGCTTGTAATTTATATGGCATATGAGTTTTACAGAATTGATAAATGGGCAGGAATAATGCAGATTCCGTATATATTGTGGATAATTTTTGCAGGATACCTTACATGGATGATAAATTTACTGAATTAGTTTAAAGGCGGAGCAATCCGCCTTTAATTATGAATTTGACAAGAGATAAAAAAAGTATTATTATGTACTTGGAGGAGATAAAATGAAAACCTTCATAAAAACAGTTGGATTTATTTTAATATTGTCTTTTGTTTTGGTTGCTACCTCAAATAAAGGTGAAAAAACTCAACCTCCTGTTAAAACAGCAGAAGAAATTTTTGAAGCATATAACGGCGCAGTATTCCGCATAAGAGCAGTATCCGAAGAAAAAAGAACCCAGATGTCAGGCACAGGCTTTTTCATTGACGAAAATGGGACAGCCTTAACTGCAGCCCACGTGATAAACAGATGTGATAATATAGAGGGATTTGGCGGAGAAAGTGAAAGCCTTGGAAACTTTGAGATAATTAAAACAGATATAAAAAATGACATAGCTTTAATAAGAATAAAGGAACAGACCGAAAATTATACATATCTTAATATAAGTAAGAAAATTCCCGATTACGGCGAAAAGGTTTATGTTATCGGCTTTCCCTACGGAGAGAGTATTTTCATTAGCGACGGAGTAGTTTCAACCCCTGATACAAAGGTCAATGGAAAGGATGTTACAATGCTGACAATCCCTATAACCAATGGTGTGTCAGGAGGTCCGATTATATCTGCCACAGGCGAGGTAGTAGGAGTTGCATCTGCAATCCTTGAAACAAATAACGCTATGGCAATCTCCCCGACCCTAAAAGATATAACAAAATTCACAAATTAAAAAGCCCTTGAACTCAAGGGCTTTTTTCTTGTTTTTATTTCTTCATAAGGTCGCGGATTTCTGTTAAAAGTTCTTCAGTTGTAGGACCCTTTGGTGGTTCTGGAGCAGGCTCCTGTTTTTTCTGAAGCTTTTCGATGCACTTAATCATAACGAAGATTGAAGCAGCGATAATAAAGAAGTTCACAATGTTCTGAATGAACATACCGTAAGTAATAGCAGCTTCAGGCTTAACAACTGTTGCACCGTCCATTTCGGCAGCTCTGAGTACGAACTTCATAGCCTTAAGGTCCATACCTGATGTAATTACGCCGATAACAGGCATAATGATGTCGTTAACGAGAGATGAAACGATAGAACCGAAAGCACCACCGATAATAACACCGACAGCCATGTCAACTACGTTGCCTCTTGAGATAAATTTTTTAAAATCTTTCCACATAATTTTTACCTCCTGGAAAATTTATATTAGTTTATTTGATACATTTTCAAGGTTAATAACTTCGTCCACAACCCCCTGATAGAATTCAGGTTCGTGGCTAACTAAAATAACAGTCCCCTTAAATTCCTTAACAGCTCTGGAAAGCTCTTCTTTAGCGTAAATGTCAAGATGATTTGTAGGTTCGTCAAGAACCAGGAGATTGATTTCTCTGTTCATAAGCTTACAAAGGCGTACCTTTGCGTTTTCGCCACCGGAGAGAACTCTCATCTGTGTAGTGATGTGTTCAGTTGTAAGTCCGCATCGTGCAAGAGCTGCACGGATTTCAGCGTTTGTAAGTGATGGATATTCCGCCCACATTTCGTCAAGGGCAGTCCTGTCGGATGCGCTTTCCTCCTGCTCGAAGTAACCAAGCTCAATGAACTGGTCGCGGGAAACAGTCCCCTCAAAAGGCGGTATAATTCCAAGTAATGTTTTTAGGAGTGTAGATTTTCCAATACCGTTTGTTCCCTTAATAGCAATCTTCTTGTTTCGTTCAACAAGGAGGTTGATTGGCGATGTAAGAGGCTCATCGTAGCCTAAAACAAGGTCCTTTGCCTCGATAACAACACGCCCCGTTGTTCGTGCAGACTTAAATGAAAAACTTGGCTTGAGCTTTTCAGGTGCAAGAGTGATAATGTCCATCTTGTCAAGCTGTTTCTGCCTTGAACGTGCCATAGTAGCGGTAGCAGCCCTCGCCTTGTTTCTGTTTACAAATTCAGTCAGGTCGGCAATTTCCTTCTGCTGTTTGTTGTATGCCTGCTCAAGCTGTTTTTTCTTAAGGTCGTACATACGTTCAAAGTCGTGATAGTTACCTGTATAGCGTGTTAAAACTGCATTCTCCACGTGATACACAACGTTAATTACATCGTTTAAGAAAGGAATATCGTGGGATACAAGAATAAATGCGTTTTCATAGTTAAGTAAGAAGTTTTTGAGCCATACAATGTGGTTTTCGTCAAGGAAGTTTGTAGGCTCGTCTAAGATAAGAATCATAGGATTTTCAAGGAGAAGTTTAGCAAGAAGCACCTTTGCTCTCTGTCCCCCTGAAAGTTCAGTTACATCACGCTCAAGTCCGATTTCCCCAAGTCCTAAACCGTTGGCACATTCGTTAATTTTACTGTCAATAACGTAATAGCCTGAGGTTTCAAGAATATCCTGAATGTCCCCTACTTCAGCCATAAGGTCCTCAAGCTCCTCAGGGGAAGCCTCGCCCATTTTATCGTAGATTGCAAGCATTTCCTCTTCAAGCTTTGTAAGGTGGATGAATGCATCGCGAAGAACATCACGGATAGTTTTGCCTTTTTCCAGGGTAGAAAACTGGTCAAGATAGCCTGTTGTAATGTGCTTGCACCATTCGATATTACCTGAGTCAGGCTGTAATTTTCCCGTGATAATGTTAAGGAAAGTAGATTTTCCTTCACCGTTAGCTCCCACAAGACCGATGTGTTCGCCCTTTAAGAGCCTGAATGATGCGTTCTCTAAAATAGTTCGTCCGCCAAAACCGTGGCTGACATTTTCAACGTTTAATATACTCATTTTTTAATCCTCTTTAAATCAAATTCAGTAATTCCAATTCCCAAAAGGGTGATAAACATACCTAAAAGTGCATAGATGCCGATAGCAGAGCTGTCGTAGAAAGCCTGACACACAAGGGTGATAACAGGCATAACAAAAAGGTACTTGCTTGAGGTGGTAGCCCCAAGGGTTTCCACCGACCTGTTCCAGGTTGCAAAGCAAAGTGCCGAGGCAAAAAAGCCTAGGAAGAACAGGAAGAATGTGTTAAGTCCTGTAAAGCCTGATAAGTTCATAGGTTTGCCCTTTAAAAGCATAAAAGGAATCATACTTAAAAGGGAATAGAAGAAAATTCTTCTTGTAACCTGAAAACCAGTGTAGCCCTTTTCGGACAGCTTTTTAATAAGCACAGAATAAATTGCCCAGAGCCAAACGGTGCAGAAAATAATTATGTCCCCGAGAAGTCCCGTTTCAATTTTATGTGCATCACCAAAGCAGATAAAGAATACACCCACAAGGGATACAAACATACCAACCATAAGCTTTACGGTAAGCTTCTCCCCAAGATATTTGTGAGCCAGAAGCGCGGTAAAGATTGGTGCGATTGCAGTAATAAATGAAACACTTGAGGGACTTGTGTATACAACCGATAAGTTTTCAAGGTACTGATAAAGGGATGCTCCTGAAAGAGATGCCCCGAATATGTAAAGCTCGTCCTTAAAGGATTTAAAAGGCATAAACTTCGGACAAAGTATCCAAAGGGCAATATATGCGATAAAATATCTTATAAATAAAATTTCAAGTGCAGAAAAATGATATTCAAGATGCTTTGTGCAGACAAATGTAATCCCCCATACAAATATGGTAAAGGATGCAAGTAAATGGTTTATAATGGGATTGTCTTTCATAAATTCATTCCTTAATGTTATGTTATGGGAAAATAATATCATAAAAAGTCGCAAAAATCAAGATTTTGTTTGTTGACATAGACAGACAAGGTAGGCTATAATAAAATCATAAAACAGAGGTGATATTATGGGGATTAAAAGAGAAAAAGCCATGGAACTTTTTAAGGAGGGCTATAACTGTGCCCAGGCAGTTTTCTTAGCCTACGCCGAGGACTACGGAATGGATGAAACACAGGCAAAGAAAATCGCATCTTCCTTTGGCGGAGGTATGGGCAGAATGAGAGAGGTCTGCGGAGCAGTCAGCGGAATGTTTATGGTAGCAGGCCTGGAAAACGGACAGACCGACCCAAAGGACGGACAGTCCAAGGTTAATAATTATGAAACAGTCCAGAAACTTGCGGAAAAGTTTAAGGAAGAAAACGGCTCAATATACTGCAGAGAGCTTTTGGGACTGACAGACACAGTACATAACAACCCAAATCCTGAAACAAGGACAGAAGAGTATTATAAGAAAAGACCTTGCGGAGAGCTTGTAGGCATAGCCTGTGATATAATTGATGAGGTTTTAGGTAAATAAAAAATAAAATACAGACAAACAATCATAAAAGTAAAATTCCTTCATAGACTTAAAACAAGAAAAGCTATGGAGGAATTTTTATGAATAATATTTATAAGGATATAGCAGGAAGGACCCAGGGGGATATTTACATAGGAGTTGTCGGCCCTGTAAGAACAGGAAAATCCACCTTTATAAAAAGGTTTATGGATACAGTTGTAATTCCTAATATTGAAAATGAGTATAAGAGGAACAGGGCAATGGATGAGCTTCCCCAGAGTGCAGGGGGAAGAACAATAATGACAACAGAGCCAAAGTTCGTTCCTGAAAGAGCAGTTGAAATTCCTGTGGGCGAGGATGCTCACGCAAAGGTGAGGATGATTGACTGTGTAGGCTATGTAGTTGACAGTGCCATGGGACAGATTGAGGATGAAAATCCAAGAATGGTTATGACCCCCTGGTCTGATAAGCCAATGGAGTTTAGGGACGCCGCAGAACTTGGTACAAGAAAGGTAATAAATGACCATTCCACAGTTGGAATTGTAGTTACTACTGACGGAAGTATAACTGATATTCCAAGGGATGAATATGAAGAGGCGGAAGAAAGGGTTATAGGAGAACTTAAGGATATAAGAAAGCCTTTTGTAGTTCTTTTAAACAGTGCTGAACCATATAGCGAAAATACAATAAATCTTGCAGAGAAAATGGAAGAAAAATACGGCGTGTCAGTAATTCCTGTAAACTGCCTTGAAATGACAGCGGATGCCCTTGAAGATATAATGGCTAAAATGCTTTTTGAATTCCCTGTTAAAGAGATAGGAATTGAGATTCCTGACTGGATTGAGATGCTTGATGATGACAACTGGCTGAAAAAGGGAATAAGAGAGGCAATAGTCAATGCCACAGGCGAAATAAATAAGATTTCAGATATAAAAGCTTTTGCAGAAAATCTTGAAAAGGAAGATTTTTTTGATGATAACGGATATGTTTCTGTAAATCCTGCTGACGGCACAGCTATACTTCATCTTAATACTCCGAAAGAACTGTTTTACAGAATGATTGATGAACAAACAGGCTTTAAGGCTGAAAACGAGGGCGAAATAATGAGACTCTTTATGGACCTTGCGGGAATGAAGAAGGAGTACGATAAGATTGCGGTAGCCTTAAGCGACTTGGAAAGAACAGGTTACGGTATAGTAACTCCTGAAATAACAGACTTAACTCTGGAGGAGCCTGAAATTGTAAAACAGGGCAGTCGTTTCGGCGTAAAGCTTAAGGCATCGGCTCCGTCAATACATATTAACCGCTACAAACCCAAGTGTTATAAATATATAATATGCACCATTAAATGTGATAATTTAATGGTGCATATTTTTGTGTGAAAAGTCAACGTAAATATATGTATATATATCGGTATATAAAGGTTGACAAGCAAAATGTGCGGTGGTATAATGAATATGTATAAGTTTAATAGTTTTCATATAAGTTTTTGATTTTTTTATATGAAAATTTGAAATATGAGGGGTTTAATTATGAAGGAGAAGATATGGCTTTCTACACCCACAATGCACGGGGAAGAAATGGACTTTGTAAGAGAGGCTTATGAAACAAACTGGATGTCCACAGTTGGGGAAAATATTAACGAGGTTGAAAAACTTGTCTGTGAAAAGGTGGGCTGTAAGTACGCAGTTGGTCTCTCAGCGGGCACAGCGGCACTACATATGGCAGTTAAACTTGCCGGTGTGAAACCGGGGGACAAGGTTTTTTGCTCAGATATGACCTTTGCCGCAACAGTTAATCCTGTTGTTTACGAGGGGGGTGTGCCTGTATTTATTGATACAGAGTATGACACATGGAATATGGACCCTGCGGCACTTGAAAAGGCTTTTGAAATCTATCCTGATGTAAAGCTTGTGGTTTATGCCCACCTTTACGGAACTCCTGCAAAGATTGATGAAATCACAAAGATTTGTAAAAAGCACGGTGCAATGATAATTGAGGACGCTGCAGAATCTCTTGGCGCAAGCTATAAGGGAAAACAGACAGGTGATTTTGGTAATTTCAATGCAATCTCATTTAATGGAAATAAGATTATAACAGGTTCTTCAGGCGGAATGCTTCTAACAGACTGTAAGGAAAGTGCTGATAAGGCAAGAAAATGGTCAACTCAGTCAAGAGAGAATGCTCCCTGGTACCAGCATGAAGAGATTGGCTATAACTATCGTATGAGTAATGTAATCGCAGGCGTGGTAAGGGGACAGTTCCCGCACCTTGAAGAACATATAGCGAAGAAGAAAGAGATTTATATGAGATATAAGGAGGGCTTTGAGGGGCTTCCTGTTAGTATGAATCCTTATGATGAAAAGAATTCTGAACCAAACTTCTGGCTCAGCTGTATGATAATTGATGAGGAAGCGTTACATATTGTAACCCCTGAAAAAATAAGACTTGCTTTAGAAACGGAAAATATTGAGTCAAGACCAATATGGAAGCCTATGCATATGCAGCCGGTTTATTCTGGAAATGATTATATAATGGTTAATGGCGATAATGTAGGTGAAGATATATTCAAAAGAGGATTGTGTCTGCCGTCAGATGTAAAAATGACAGCGGAGCAACAAAAAGAGGTAATTAGTATAATTAAGGGGTTGTTTTAGTGTATAAAAAATATGGAAAAAGGCTTTTTGACATAGTGTGTGCCCTGGCAGCGCTGATAGTCTTTGGCTGGCTTTACATAATTGTTGCAGTCCTTGTGAAGATAAAGCTTGGCAGTCCTGTTTTGTTTAAGCAGGTACGTCCTGGTAAAGATGAGAAGATTTTTAATCTTTATAAGTTCAGGACGATGACAGACGAAAAGGACGAAAATGGAAATCTTCTTCCTGATGATGTAAGACTTACAAAGTTTGGAAGGCTTTTAAGAAAGACAAGCCTTGATGAGCTTCCTGAGGCGTTTAATATCCTAAAGGGCGATATGAGTGTAGTCGGCCCCAGACCTCTTCTGGTTGAATATCTCGATTATTATACTGAAGAGGAAAGACATCGTCATGACGTAAGACCGGGACTTTCGGGGCTTGCACAGGTCAATGGCAGAAATGCTATTACATGGGAAGAAAAATTTAAGTATGACTTGGAATATGTAAATAATATATCGTTTTTATTGGACATTAAAATTATTTTCCGTACAGTGTTCAAAGCTGCAAATGGTGCTGATATTTTAGTGGGAGAACAACATACTGTTGGAAAGTTGTACGAGGAAAGAACTATACAAAAAGAAAGGATTTAATAGTGATTATTTTAAGAGATGGGAATGTTTCTTTGCGCAAGTTTTGTTTGGAGGATATACCAAAGAAGGTAGAGTGGATAAATAATACTGATAACAATAAGTATCTTCACTATGACTTGCCACTGGAATATGATAAAACAACAATGTGGTTTCATAGAATAAAGGATTTGGATACACGGTTTGACGCTGTTATTGAGTATGAGGGTATTCCAGTTGGTTTAATTGGATTGCTAAACATAGATAATAAAAATAAAAAAGCGGAATATTATGTATGCATAGGAGAACAAGAGTTTAAGGGTTGTGGAATTGCAAAAAAGGCAAGTATGTTGTTGATTAATTATGCTTTTAACACATTAGGATTGAATAAAATCTTTTTGTATACAGAAGAAGAAAATATTTCTGCTCAAAATCTTTTTGAAAAGCTGGGCTTTCAAAAGGAAGGTTTAATTAGACAAGATTTGATATGCGACGGGAAAAAAGTTAACCGGTATGTTTATGGTATTTTAAAAGAGGTATATGAAAATGTTGTTTGAAACTCCAATAACAAGACTTAAGGAAGAATATAATGATAATAGATTTTATGTTAAGAGAGAGGATTTGTTACCGTTTTGCTTTGGTGGAAACAAAGTTCGTAAAGCCGAACTTTTTTTTGGTGATTTAAGAAGCAATAATAGTGATGTGGTAGTAACATATGGGAGTAGCAGTTCAAACCATTGCAGGATTATTGCGAATATGGCGGCTTTAAATAATATAAAGTGTTATATAATTTCGCCAGAAGAAGGTTATGAAGAGACATATAATAGTAAAATGGTTGGTTTGTTTGGAGCTAGCATTGTAAAAACACCATTAGATTGTGTGGCAGATACCATTGAAAAAACAATGTTAGACTTAAAAAAAAGATACACCCCGTATTTTATCAAGGGTGGAGGACACGGCAATTTAGGAACACAGGCGTATGTAAATGCGTATGAAGAAATTTTACAGTATGAAAAAGAAAATAATATTTGTTTTGATTATATCTTCCTTGCTTCAGGAACAGGAACAACTCAGGCAGGGCTGATTGCTGGGAAAATAAAGAATAAAAATATAACACAAAAGATTGTAGGAATTAGTATTGCTAGAAAAAATCCTTACGGAAGACAAGTGATAATTGATTCACTAAAGGAATATTTTAATAGTAATATAAATTATGAGTCAGATGTTATTTTTATAGATAAATATATATGTGAAGGATATGGAGAGTATAACAGTGATATTTTAGGAACCATAAAAGATGTACTTTTTTTTGATGGAATAGCATTGAATGCTACATATACGGGAAAAGCTTTTTGGGGAATGAAGAAATATATAGAAGAAAATGGAATTAAAAATAAAAACATATTGTTTTTAAATACAGGGGGAACACCGTTGTTTTTTGATGGATTGGAGGCTTTAAGTTGACAAATATTTTAATACTTAGCGCAGGGTCAAGAAATAAAATTGTACAGTATTTTAAAAGGGAACTTGGTGGAAAAGGAAGGGTTATAGTAACCGATTGTAGTTCGATTGCGCCTGCAATTTATGAGGCTGATAATTATTACATAGTACCAAGAATAACAGAACCTGGATACATTAATGTCATTTTTGATATCTGTAAGAAAGAAAAAATAAAGGGAGTTTTATCGCTTATTGATCCTGAATTATCTTTGATTGCAAAGCACAAGAATGAATTTGAAGCTTTGGGCGTCATGGTTATTGAGTCTAATTATAATATATGTGAGAAAACATTAAATAAATACGATATGTATTTGTGGCTTAAAGAACATGGATACAACTGTGCTAAAACATATGTGGACAAGGAAGAATTTATTAAGGATGAAAAATTAGGACAAATCTCTTACCCTGTATTTGTAAAGCCGATATGTGGAAGTGCGAGTATTGAAATCTCTAAGGTCTATGACGAGGAAACACTTGAGTGTTTGTTTTCTCATAATGATAACTTGATGATACAGGAATTTTTAGATGGACAGGAAATTGGCGCTGATTGCTATATTGATATGATAAGCGGTGAACTTGTGTCTGTTTTTACGAAGAAGAAACTAGTAATGAGAGCGGGAGAAACCGATAAGGCGGTATCGTTTAAGGATGAGAGACTGTTTGAGCTTATAAATACATTTTGTAAGGAATTTGGATTTTTAGGTCAGATTGATATTGATATTTTTGATATTAGTGGGGAGTATTACATCTCTGAGGTGAATCCGAGATTTGGAGGCGGATATCCTCACGCATATGAATGTGGTATAAATCATATAAAACTTATTGTTAATAATATAAATGGTAATGTCAATAATCCCAATATAGGGTCTTATAAAGATGACGTATATATGATGAAATATAATGAGGTTATAATCGCATAATAGAGTGTGTCAAAGGAGAAAGAGAGTATGAAAATATTGTATGTTACCACCGTTGGGACAACAATGAATTTTTTTAGGGCTTTTATTAGAAGATTGTTGGACGAAGGCAATGAGGTGCATATTGCGACTAATCAAAATATAAGTATGGTTTCGGATTGCTATGAAAATTGGGGATGTAAAATATATCCGCTTTCATGTGTTCGCTCTCCTTTAAATATCGGAAATATAGAAGCAATAAAACAAATTAAAAAGATTGTAGAAGAAAATAGTTATGACATAGTTCATTGTCATACTCCTATTGCGGCTATGTGTACAAGGATTGCGTGTATAAAGACAAGAAAAAAAGGTACAAAAGTTTTTTATACAGCACATGGTTTCCATTTTTACAAGGGAGCACCTTTTAAGAATTGGATGATGTATTATCCCGTTGAAAAATTATGTGCTAGGTTAACCGATGTGCTTATAACTATAAATAAAGAAGATTATAACTTTGCGAGGAAGAAAATAAAAGCAAAATTGATTTCTTATGTACCGGGGGTAGGTATAGATGTTGATAAGTTTAAGAATATAAGTATAGATGTAAAAGCTAAGAAAAAGGAAATGAATATACCTGAAAACAAAAAATTGTTATTATCGGTTGGAGAGCTTGATATATTTAAGAATCATGAAACAGTAATACGGGCAATAAAAGATATGGATAATGTGTATTATTTAGTAGCAGGAGAAGGCAATTTGCATCAATATTTAGATGGTATCATAAAAGAATTAGATCTTGGTGATAGAGTAAGGTTACTTGGATACAGAAAAGATATTTTAGAATTATGTGCCATAGCTGATATTTTTGTTTTTCCATCAACTCGTGAGGGATTGCCTGTCTCCTTGATGGAGGCAATGGCAAGTTCGTTACCATGTGTAGTAACAAAAATTCGTGGCAATACTGATTTAATTGATGAAAGTGGAGGGACCTTTTTTGAACCACGCAATGTTGCTGATTGTAAAAAAGCAATTGAAAAAGTACTGAGTAAAAACTTGATTTCAATGGGTGAATATAATGCAAATAAAGTTTGTTCATTTGGAAATCAAGCGGTCTTTTGTGAAATGCAGTCATTGTATGAAAAAAAGTTTTGAATTTAGATTAATAAAGTTTCTACATGTATTGATTTGAAAATAATTTATGGGGAGGATAAAACATGAAAATTTTAGCAGTAGGTGCACATTTGGACGATGTGGAAATAGCTTGCGGGGGAACCTTGGCAAAGGCGGTAGAATCAGGACACGATGTGTGTGTTTTAATAATGAGCAAATCGGGATATACAAATAAAGAAGGAAATGTACAACGTTCTGATGAAGATGCAGTGCAGGAAGGATTGAATGCATTACATACATTAGGCATAGAAAAGATTGAAATACTTGATTTTCCCACAAAAGATATTCCGTTTCAGTCAGATGTAGTTAACGCAATTGATCTAAGAATTAGCGAGTTTAACCCTGACATAATTTTTACACATCATCCGTTTGATACACATCAGGCACATGTTGGTGTGAGCAATGCGACAATTGCCGCTGCAAGGCGAAAGAACACTGTGTTTTTTTATGAACCAATATCTCCATCTGGAAGATCATATGTAGCTTTCAGACCGCAGTTGTATGTAGATATAGAGTCAACAATTGATAAAAAAATTGATTCATTAAGAGAACATAAAAGTGAATACAATAAATTTGGTGCAGAGGACTGGGTAACAGGTGTTCACAGCAGATGCGGGTACAGAGGATATGAAATAGGAAGAAAATATGCAGAAGCATTTGAAGTGCTAAGACTTGAAATGGGGTTTGATGAAAAATGCAGTATTCTTTAACTCCTTGTTATCTGTTTAAGGAAAAAGATTTTATAGATAATTATAATAATTTATTACAAACTTTTAAAAAATATTATTCAAATTATAATATTGCATACTCCTTTAAAACAAATTATACACCTTACATATTAAAACTTATTAAAAGTCTTGGTGGATATGCAGAGGTTGTATCGATGATGGAATATAATCTTGCAAAAAAAATTGGTTTTACTGATGATAAAATAATTTTTAACGGGCCAAGTAAAGAAGAATTTCCAGAATGTATAATTAATGTTGACAATTTGGACGAGCTATCAATTATTCCAAATAAGAGAATTGGATTACGTGTAAATATAGATGTTGGGCAAGGATTTATAAGTCGTTTTGGGGTTGAGGACCTTGATGAAGCATTTCGTATTGCAGGCGATCGTATAGTAGGCATTCATTGTCATATCAGTCAGGCAAGAACTCTAGAGGCGTGGGAAAAAAGGACCCAACTTATGCTTAATATTGCAGATAAATATTTTAAAAATGGCAATCTTTTATATATAGATTTGGGGAGCGGAATGTATGGAGATATGGACGAAAGCTTAAAATCTCAGTTTTCATTTGTTCCTTCATATGAAGATTATGCAAAAGTAACTGCAGCTATTGTTGAAGAACATTATAAAAACGAAGAAAATAAACCACTTCTTTTTACTGAACCCGGAACTACTCTTATAAATAAATATATAGAATTTGTCTCGCAAGTTATCAGCATTAAGGAAATTAGAGGGAAGAGCTTTGTTGAACTCAATTGTAGCAAACAAAATCTTGGCGAGATATGTGAATTAAAGAAACTACCAGTAAAAATTATTCCATGTGGAAAAAAGCAAACCCTGTTAAATAATGCAGATTTGGTTGGATATACATGTTTGGAACATGATGTTATATATAAAGAATTTTCAGGGAGTCTTGCTGTGGGGGACATAATTGTCTTTGGAAATGTAGGTGGATATTCGTTGGTTTCAAAGCCGCCGTTTATTCGCCCAAACTGCCCGATGATAACGGAAAATGGAAAAATAATTAAGCGTGCAGAAACTTTTGAGGAGGTTTTTTCGACTTATGAATGATGTTACGGTATTAATTACAGCTTGCGGAAATGTATATATGCCAGGAACAGCAGAATGCCTTAAGAATATTGAAGAAAGAAATATTCGTCTTATCGGGGCAGACATGAATAAGGATGATACAATTTTACAGATGTTTGATACATACTATCAGGTTCCGAGAGGGGATGACCCTTCATATGCTGATTGTATTTTTGAAATCTGTAAAAAGGAGAACGTCGATGTAGTAATTCCAATTATGTCGGTTGAGCTTGAAATATTATCCAAAAACAAGGAACGCTTTTTGAACGCAGGTATTATTATATCTGTATCTGATTTAGAGCCGCTTAAAATTGCAAATAATAAACTCTCACTATTTGAGTATATGAAAAAAAATGGTATCGAGACGCCAAAGTTTTGCTCTGTTAAGAGCATTGACGATGTAGATAAAGCAATTGATAGTATTGGTACACCAATAGTTTTTAAGGCGACAGAGGGTAGCGGAAGCAGAGGCATGAGAATTATTGATTCAACAAAATCAAGATTTGATATTCTTTTTCATGAAAAACCAAATTCTTTGTATACAACTTTAAAAGAATTTAAAGAAACTCTTTTAGAGGGGAATATGCCTGAAATGCTTGCGATGGAATACCTTCCGGGTAACGAATATACGGTTGATATGCTTGTTGACGAAGGTGTTGTTAAATACAGTTTAGTAAGACGAGGTCTTAATGTACAGTCAAGCATTATTTTAGATGGGGTTGTAGAAGATAAGCCGGAAATTATAGAGATGTGTAATTCG
This sequence comes from Clostridia bacterium, assembly GCA_017622215.1. Lineage (GTDB taxonomy): Bacteria > Bacillota > Clostridia > Monoglobales > Monoglobaceae > RGIG8709. Next base: position 18,970 of record JAGARO010000006.1, on the reverse strand, counting down.
GTTGCCGAAAGTCTTAAGCTTTCAGGAAATATAGGTTTTGACATAAAAGAAAGGGCGGATGGCACACCTTTGATTATGGAATGCAACCCAAGAGCTACAGCGGGGGTTTCAGAGTTTACTGCATCGGGAGTAAACTTATTATATCTCAATGTTAAGCGTTGCTTGGGGGAAGAACTTCCTGAAATCACCCCTAAATATGGAGTTATTATGAAAAGAAGATATATTGAGATGTATTCTTAATAATAGTAAAAGCGAGGGTATAATATGATTCCTACTTTAAGTGTTATAGTTCCTATTTATAACGTTGAAAAATATTTAAACAGATGTGTGGACAGTCTTATCTGTCAAATTACAGATGAAATAGAAATTATTTTAGTAGATGACGGCTCTCCTGATAATTGTGGAAAAATCTGTGATGAATACGCAAAGGCGTATCCGCAAATAAAAGTTATTCATAAAGAAAATGGAGGCTTAGTAAGTGCAAGAAAAGCAGGAACTGTCGAGGCTAAAGGAGAATATATAGCAAGTCTTGATGGTGATGATTGGTATGATGACAATTTTTTTAAAAAGATTCTTGAAATTATAAAAAAATATTCACCAGATATTATTCGTTTTGACTGGAGAAATGTATATGAAGATAAAATTATAGAAAAACACGTAGGTTTAAAAAGTGGTCTTTATACAAAGGAAGATATCGAAAGAGATATTTTTCCAATACTGATTGAGGATGAAAATTCTCTATATTATGACACATCAATAGTAGATGCTGTAGTTAATAGGGAATTGTATGTACCTGTACAGCTAAATATTTCGGATGATGTAGATATAGGTGAAGATGCAGTGTGTACAAAACCTATAATATGTGGTGCAAATTCGATGTATGTTATGAATGACATCCTATACAATTATAGAATAAATACGAATTCAATGACAAAAGGACATAAGCCATTTGACTTATATTATCCTATGAGAGTTGGCCAAAGTTTTGAGGAAAATATTGATGCTGAGAAATTTGATTTTCAGGCACAGATATACAGATATGTGGCACATAATTTATTCAATGCATGCTCATCTCAATTTTATTATAATAAGCCCTATAAGGAAATTATTAATGATATAAAATCGTGTCTTAAAGAGCCATATTATAGGAAAACGATAAAAAATTGTAAATTTGGCAGGAAAAATTACAAAGGAAGAATATCGCTTTTGGCATTAAAATATAAATGTTTTTTTCTTATGAAGCTATATTGTAAGTCGAAATTTAAAAGCTGGTAATCATACATAATTAATGGAGGGGTTAAATGATACCAAAAATTATTCATTATTGTTGGTTTGGTGGAAATCAATTGCCAAAATCTGCTCAAAAATGTATTGAAAGCTGGAAGAAGTATTTTCCTGATTATGAAATAAAAGAGTGGAACGAGAGTAATTATGATGTCAATAATATTTCATATACAAAACAAGCGTATGAGGCTAAGAAATATGCATTTGTAAGTGATTATGCCCGTTTTGATATTTTATATACATACGGCGGTGTGTATTTTGACACCGATGTTGAAGTTATAAAGTCTTTTGATGACATATTAAAAAACGGTGCATTTATGGGTTGTGAAATTGACGGAAAAGGAAGCAATCATATAAATGTTAATCCGGGATTAGGGATTGCAGTAGCACCGGGACAGGAAATTTACAAGCAGATTCTTGACGCATACAGTACATTCAAGTTTATAAATGAAGATGGAACCTTAAATACCACAACAATAGTTGAATATACAACGGATATACTTTTAAAAAATGGGTTATCTGACGGACCTGGCGTTCAGAAGGTTTCGGATATAACAATTTATCCTAAAGATTACTTTAATCCTTTTGATGATGCAACAGGTAGGCTACGGATAACTGAGAATACTCATTCAATTCATTGGTATTCCAAAACGTGGCTAAGTAAAGGTGAAATTTTAAGGAGCAAAATTACAAAACCATTTCACAGAATTTTTGGAAATGATTGCTTTAGGTGGTTAAAAAAATGATTATAAAAAGATTTTTAAGAGAGATGCTTTACAGAATAAGGGGAGAGTATACAACAGAAAAGTTAGTTAAACTTGGACTAAAGGTTGGAAAGAACTTTTTAAGGCTTCATGGGGTAATATTAGACCCTTCTCATTGTTGGTTAATTACAATAGGAGATAATGTTACTATGGCGCCTAATGTGCATATTTTAGCACATGACGCAAGTACATGCTATGAATTGGGGTATGCGAAAATTGGCAGAGTGAATATTGGTAATAACGTTTTCATAGGTGCTTCAACAATTGTTTTGCCTGATGTAACAATTGGAGACAGAGTAATTATAGGTGCGGGAGCGGTAGTCAGTAAAAATTTAGAGTCTGACGGAGTTTACGCAGGAAATCCCGCAAAAAGAATAATGAGTTATAACGAGTATATTCAAAAACAAGAAAATATTTTCAAGAATAGCAGAGTGTATGGAGAAGAATATACATTGAGAAATAAAAATATGACTATGGAACAAAAAGAAGAAATGTATTATGCATTGGAAAACAGTAAGGGCTTTGTAAAATGAGGTAATATATTATGGTAACAATTTTTACGCCGACTTATAACCGTGCAGGGCTGTTAAATCGTATTTATAATAGTTTAAAATCACAGACAAATCCAAACTTCGAATGGGTTATAGTTGATGATGGCTCAGTTGATGATACAAAAACAGTAGTGCAACAATGGATTGATGAAGCTGTTATTAAAATCAAGTATGTTTATCAGGAAAACAGAGGAAAACATTTTGCATTTAATCAAGGTGTAAAAAATGCATCTGGGGAGCTATTTTTCTGTGTAGATTCTGATGATTATCTGCCGGAACATTGTGTTGATGAAATTATAGATGCTTTTAATAGCGTTAAAGATGACAAAATTGCAGGCATTATCGGGTTAAAAACAGATATTGATGAAAATCTCTTGAGCGAAGTTTTTCCTGTGGGAGTAGCTCAAACAACAATGTATGAACTTGTAAATAAATATAAATGTTATGGTGAAAAATCATTGATATTTAAAACGGACATTTTGCGCAAATATCCTTACCCTGAAATTAAGAATGAGAAGTTTATTGGCGAATGTGTTGTCTATGATAAAATAGATAAAGACTATGAAATGCTGGTAATTAATAAAGTTCTTACGGTTTGTGAATATCAACCCGATGGGTTAACTAATAGAATATTTATTAACATGTTAAAAAACCCGACTGGTTATAAAATTTATTACAAACAGCGAATAGATATGGCGTGTTCCTTAAAAGAGCGAATAGGATATATAATTCGCTATAATGCTTTTAATATTTTAAGCAAGGATAATGAATACGATTATAATGGAAAATATAATGTTTTTGTTAAGTTTTTAGAACCTATTGGATGGTTGCTGACAAAATATTATAATAAAAGAAAAAATATATAATAAATAAAAGTTTAATGATAGTGAGACGAAATGAATATGGAAAATACAGAATCAAAACCCTTTATAAGTAAATTACTGATATTTGTATGCATTTTGATTTGGTTTGTGGGATTCACCTATCCTACAGGCTTTGGTCAAAGTTACAATGTATTTGAAACAGCAAAAAAAGTTACAGTAGTAGTTTTTCTAGCTTGCATTATTTTTAATAATGAAAACTACCATCTTACTACAAAAATTGCCTTAGCTACAATAATTATAGCATGTATTACTGTAATTAACGTAATTCGTAATGATAAATCTATAGAAGACTATATATGGGTTTGGTTGTTAATACCCATAATGAAAAGCTTTGGTCTTGAGAAATCCCAAATGAAAAAGATTGGATATATCTTTGGAGGAATGTCTACAGCAGTTTTGTTGATTGGTAATTTCACTGATACATTTGATGGCTGGGACGGAAATTCAGTATCTATGGTACAGTTTTTCAGTTATACTGTGTTTATGTCCATATTTACTGAGGTTAGAGACATAAAAAACATACGAAATATTGTAGTATTTTCAGCGGTATATTTTTATTTGCTTAATAAATTTGATTCGCGAAGTGCTCTATTGTTTTCCATTGTAATGCTTCTATGTACATTATCGGTTATACCTTTTAAAAAATTTTTAAGTAAAACATTTATATATCTTATATTATTGTCGCCTTTGCTTATAGCAATATTTGTTATGAGTATTAATGAAACGGCGCTTGCCGATATTTTAAATGAATGGAGTATTGAAACTTTTAACAAGCCTATTTTCAATGGAAGAGATGTACTTTGGGAATGGGGTATTGAAGCCTGGCTTGAATCACCGTTTATAGGCAATGGAGATTTTGCTCATGAAAGCTATCATAACAGTGCAATTACTACAATTGTAGCAGTAGGCGCATTTGGATATTTGATATTAATAGGTGCATGCTACGGAATTATAAGACGTGCATTAAGATGGATAGACGACAGTGTTATATATGGCTTAATTACATCATTCCTGGTTGTATGGATGCAGCAGTCCGTTGAACTGGGGATAATAGCTTCAAAACCAAATGTAATTCCATATCTGATTTTAGGATTGATATATGCAAGAACAATCACCCTGGAGGAGAAAAATAATGATACACTTGTCGATAATAATGCCGATTTACAATACTGGGAAATATCTTCATAAATGTATTGATTCAATACTTTCTCAAACATTAACCGACTTTGAATTAATTTTAGTTGATGACGGCTCGATTGATGAAAGCGGTACAATATGTGATAAATATGCAAGTCAGGATGACAGAATAAAGGTTATCCATAAAGAAAATGAAGGTGTGAGCATTGCGAGAAATACAGGTCTTAAGATTGCACAAGGTGAATATATAGGCTTTATTGATTCTGATGACTGGATTGAACCAGATATGTATGAAAAGCTATATAATCTTGCTCTTAAAAACAGCTGTGATATAGTAATGTGTGATACTGTAACAAAATATGATGACAAGCCTGATGAAGAGGATACTATAACACAGTTGCCTGAGGATGTTTTATTAATGAAGGAGCAGATTTCCCCTAAATTATTATGCGAGATTGCAGGCTCTGCATGCAGATGTATTTATAGGAGACAAATTCTTATAAATAATAATGTGCTTTTCCCTAAAAACATTCCGCTTTCAGAAGACAGAATATTTAATATATTGGCAATGGGATATGCAAATGCAGTGTATTATACGAAAAATCCTTTTTATAACAGATATGTCCGTAAGGGAAGTGCAGTCAGTAAATATCATATAAATATGTGTAGCATTATTGATAAGGTCAGAAATGGATATATGGAAGCCATAGAGATGGCGTGGAATGACAGATCCGAATACAAGCTTATATATGAAAAGCAAATTGTACATATGACACATGGTGCGATTAATAATGCTTTTTATAAAGATTCGCCGAAAAATTTTAAAGAGAAGATTGAAGAAATCAAGGAAATATGTAGTAGTCAGCTGATTCAGAACACAATAAAAGTAACAGGTGCTACTGATGTTCGCTCGCGATTGATTGAACGTAAAAATATTTTTATATTGAGCATTATAGCAATTATGCTGAATATGAAACATGGGAGATAATAAATTATGGATTTATATAATAATGCAATTTCAAAAAGAATAAATGGATTTGTACGAACTAAAATAAGGATGCCTATTTTAAGGAGAAGAAACGAAAATTGTGATTGGACACTTATATGCAATAATTGTTTGGGTGGATTGGTTACTCATGATTTTGGTCAGCAGTTTCGTTCACCTACGGTAAATTTATTTTTTCCTGATCGGAGTTTTTTTGATTTTGTTGAACATATGGAATATTATCTTGAAAAACAGCTGGAAGATGGTGGTGTGAATAAAGATCCACAGTATCCTATTGGTGTTTTAAAGGGTGATGGAGAAAAACCGGATATTCTTGTTCATTTTATGCATTATAGGGATTTTAAAGAAGCAAGTGAGAAATGGAATGAACGTAAGAAGAGAATGAATAAAAATAATATATATGTTGTTTGGACATTTGCTTTTGATAATTACACACAGGAAGACTATAAAAGATTTCAGGCTCTACCGGTCGAAAAAAAAGTAGGATTTGTTAATAAATCTGAGTTGTGTAAGACATATGATAATATGTACTATATAAAAGGATTTGAAAAGAAACAAAGTTTGGGGAATATTTTACAGTTCTCCAATTTATTTGGAAAGAGATATTATGATCAATTTGATTTTATAAAATGGTTCAGTCAATAAGGAGGGGTAGTATGCCAAAAATTAGTGTTATAATGCCTGTGTATAACGGTGAAAAATATCTTCGCGAGGCAATAGACAGCATACTAAATCAGACTTTTTCTGATTTTGAATTTATTATAATAAATGATGATTCAAAAGATTCTACAGAAGAAATTATAAAATCTTATGATGATAATAGAATTGTGTATCTAAAAAATGAGCAAAATCTTGGCGTGGCTGGAACTTTAAACAGAGGGCTTGACATTGCAAAAGGTGAGTATATTGCAAGAATGGATGCAGATGATATATCCATGCCCCAAAGATTTGAAAAACAGGTAGCTTATTTGGATAAGAATCAGGACGTTGGAGTTTTAGGAAGCAATGTTATAGTTTTTACAGAAACTGAGGAAAATAAAACTGAATTCCCATGTAATGAAAAGGATGTTCGCATACATCTTTTTATAAATTCTCAACTAGCGCATCCTACAGTGATGACGAGACGCAGTTTGGTTGAAGATGGTATATATAGATATGATTCAACATGGGAAGGCCGTGAAGATTATGAACTTTGGACGAGAATTGTTCAAAAGTCAAAGATATGTAATTTATCGGAACCATTACTTAGATATAGGAAACATAGCCTTCAGGTAACAAAAAAAACGGACGGTCATAAATTAGAAAAACATGCAGTTTTAAAGCATAAATTTTTAAATGAGATGGGTATTTGTGTTTCATTGGATGAAGCAAGGATTTTTAGTAAATATTGCGTGGGGATTAAGGAATATACCGCATATGAATTCAAGGTTTTTAGTCGTATAATTGACGAGATTGACAAAAAATATCAAGCGCCATCCCGATTTATAAAAAATATTAAAAAAAATGTGTCTATTAAAAAAGCTGATAAAAGTGCATATATTATTACATGTCATGATGTATATAATTATGGTGCATCTTTGCAGGCATATGCATTGCAGACCTTTTTGGAGAAAAGAGAAGTAGATGCAAGGATTATTGATTATCAGGCACCATACTTATCAAAATTGTTTGATTTTAATGATATGCCTGAAAAATGCAAAAAAAACCTTGTTCTGAAATGGTTATTCAGATGTCATTTGCTAAATGTGTATATACCTGCCATACCTAAATATTTTCGTTATAAGAAATTTAATAAAAAATATTTAAAATTAACTTCAGAAAAATTTATAAATAATGAGCAATTAAGGATGCTTAAACCTGCTGATATGTATTTTTGTGGCAGTGATCAGATTTGGAATAGTTACAACTATCCTTGTGGCAAGGACCCGGCATTTTTTTTGGATTTTGCACCGTCAAATGCATCGAAATTTTCTTATGCTGCAAGCTTTGGCAGTAATAGAATTGATGAAGATTACTCTGAATTTATAAAAGAGAAGTTGAGTAGCTTTGATGCAATTTCTGTCCGTGAGAAAAGCGGGCAGGCAATTTTAGAATCTTTGAATGTGTCAGATGTAGAATTTGTGGTTGACCCTGTTTTTCTGTTGCCCCAAAATGAATGGAGCAAATTAGCTAGAAAAAAAATAGAGAAACCATATGTGTTGATTTATGCATTTAATAATATGGAAAAGGCACGGGAGATTGCAAAACATATAGCTTTTCAAAATGATTTTGAAATTAAGGAATTTGCATATGGTAAGAGCGAATATTCTTCTGGACCATGTGAATTTTTGTATTTAATTAAAAATGCTCAATATGTAGTAACGAATTCTTTTCATGCAATAGCCTTTTCTTTAATATTTGAAAAACAATTCTGGGTTGTAGATCGTGCAGAAAAAGAATTAAGTGAAAGGCTGGATAATATTTTAGAGATTGCAAATCTAATGGAGCGGAAAATAGCTACGTTAGAAGATGTAATTAATAGATATAGTGACAAGATTAATTATTCAAAAGTAAATATCTTGATAGAAGATTTTGTTAACACATCCAAAAGTTACATAGAAAGGTGTATAGAATTTGAAAAAGGTAAAGACTGTTAGTGAAATAAATCGAAAATACTGTACCGGTTGTTCAGCGTGTTACAGTGCTTGCCCGGTGAATGCAATCGAATTAACTCCTGATGAAGAGGGCTTTAAGTTTCCTCAAATTAATATGTCAAAATGTATTGATTGTGGCATGTGTTATAAGGTATGTCCTATAAATAGTGAGAAGAATGAATATAACGATGTGCCTAAAGCATATGCGATGCAAAATTTGGATGATAATATTTTACTAAACAGCAGTAGTGGCGGCATATTCTATGAGTTGGCAAAACAAACATTATTAGAAAATGGTGTTGTATATGGCTGTGCAATGATTGATAATGTCGCAACTCATATAAAAGTGGATGACATAGAAAATCTAATTCCGCTTTTAGGTTCAAAGTATGTGCAGAGTGACGTGCGTTGTTTTAGAGAAGTGAAAGAGGATTTGACTAATGGTTTAAAGGTTCTTTTTTCTGGTACGCCTTGTCATATAGCAGGACTGAAGAGTTATTTGAAAAAGGATTTTGAAAACCTGTTATGTGTTGATTTTATCTGTCATGGTGTTCCAAGCCCAAAAGTTTTGAGTAAATATATTGAACACTGTGAAGAGAAATATAATACTGATATAAATAATATTATTTTCCGCAGTAAAAAATTTGGGTGGAGCAGATTCTCTATGCAGATTCTGACTGACGGGAAAGAGATATTGTGTGAACCTCGAAACGAAAATATATATCTAAAGGCTTTTTTGGCAAATGTGTCTATTCGCAAATCCTGTGGAAACTGTAAATTTAATGTTTTGCCGAGACAAGCGGATATTACTTTGGGTGATTTTTGGCAAGGAAAGCTTAAAAATGCTGATGCAGAAAGAGGTATATCAATTGCAGTTATAAATAGTCCCAAAGGGATATTGGGGTTTGATAAGATTCAGGATAAATTTATAATGAATGAAGTATCTATAGAGGATATAAAAAAAGGCAATCCCTTTATTGATGGTCATTGCAAATTGTCAAAAAGGCGAAAACAATTTTTTAAAAATTTAAATAGAGAAAATATAGAGATAAATATGCAAAAATGTATCCAGCCAACCTTGGCAGAATGGATTAAGGAAGTTGCTGTGTATAAATTAGAGAAAATTGAAAAAAAATTAAAAATCATGCTTTTAACTTATATCAATAAAATAAAAAATGGTTTTAAGCTAAGAAATAAAGATTTCACAATAATTTCCAACAATTGTTGGGGAGGATTAATTAGCAAAAAATATGGATTGCCGTATCGCTCGCCTACATGCGGTCTGTTGATTATGGGAGAGGATTATATTAAGTTCTGTAGTAATTTAAAATATTACTTATCTCAAAAGCTTGAGTTTATTAACTTTTCTGAGGGAAAGTATAGCGGGTTAATTAACCACGAACCGTTCCCTGTTGCAAAGCTTGATGATATTGAAATTTATTTTATGCATTACGATACAGAGGAAGACGCTGCTAAAAAATGGTATAGACGTGCAGAACGTATTAATTGGAATTGTATAATATATAAGATTAGTGAAAGAAATACATTCACTCCTGAGATGATGCAAAAATTTGCAGAACTTCCATTAAAAAATAAGTTAATATTTGCATCGAAAAAGTATACAGACGATACTGTAATTATTGACAATATAAACACATTAGTGGGAGATGAAACCCCTGAAATTGAAAAATATTTTGATGAATCAAAGTATTTAAACAAGATAAAGGATTGAAAGATATGGAACCTTTGGTGAGCATTATTGTACCCGTATATAATGTTGAGAAATATATTAATACATGCATTAAAAGTATAATAGGACAGACGTATAAAAATTTGGAAATTATATTAGTGGATGACGGAACTCCTGACAATTCAGGTGAAATTTGTGAAGAATATGCAAAAAAAGATAATCGTGTTACTGTAATTCATAAAACAAACGGTGGTTTATCATCTGCCAGAAATGCGGGGCTAGACATTGCAACAGGTGCCTACATAATGTTTGTAGACAGTGATGATTGTCTTGTGGATAATGCAGTAGAGATTCTTGTACGGGATAGCTTGAAATATGATGCTGATATTGTACAGTTTTATTTAAATCATATTACAAGTGAAGAGAGTTTGCCAAAACAAATTTCATATGAGTATAATGCTGAGCTTATTACAGATTTGAGACAGATGTACTGGAAGATGTTTGAAACAGTCGGTTCAGGGGACTCTGCTTGTAGCAAATTATATAAAAGTATGATTTTTGACGGACTCAGATTTAAAGAAGGCATAATTCATGAGGATGTATATTTTACTACCTTTATGCTGCAAAAAGTAAAAAAAGCACTTTATCTTGACATAAGCCCTTATAATTATTTAATACATTCAGATAGTATTATAACATCCGCATTCTCAAAGAAAAAACTTGATGGTATTTTAGTTTTAGAAACTAGGATTAATGAGTTTAATAGACTTGGGTTTACTGATTTGGAAAATCATGCAAAAGAGGACTATTTTTTGAAATTAATAACTTTATGGTGCTCGGCAAAAAAAGTAAAAGACAGAGAATCTATAAAGTTAATAGAAGAAAAAATAAATCTATTTGATAAAAGTTCTAAGTTTTATTTTAGTAGAAAAATGGAGATTGTATATAAATTGTGTAAAACAAATATAAAGCTACTTAATTTTTATTATATGTATAAGAAGGTTATGAAACAAATATAAATAATACGTATGGTATGAGAGGATAGTAATGAAGAGGAACATATCAATCGATGTTTTAAAAGGAATAGGAATTATCTTAGTTGTATTTGGACATTTAAATCCATGCATTTATCTGGAAAAGTGGATTTATTCTTTTCATATGTTTCTTTTCTTTTTTCTATCAGGTTATGTATTTAAGAAAAAAACAAGTCTAGGTGAACAGTTTAAAACAAGTACAAAGACTCTCCTTTTGCCGTATGCTTTTTGGAATGCGGTGGCAATTATTTTTAGCTTGTTGATGGGAGAGTACACTTTTACACAAGGTATAGAGAAGATGTTTTTTCTAAATGGAGTAAGTTGGAATGCTCCTGTTTGGTTTTTGGTAGTGTTATTCTGGTCGAGAATGTTCTATCAAGCATTAAGTAATAAAAAACATTTATTAATAACTATACTGTGTTTAATGGTGTTTTGTAGTTATTATGGTATATTCGATTCCTTACCTATGGGATTAAATATTTTGCCTAATGCAATAATATTTTTTGGTATTGGGGTTTTATTGTCTAAAATACAAATATCAAAGACACAATATTTTTTAGCTGTTCCAATGATTTTTGTAAGTATATTGGGGAGCCAATTGAATAATAGAATTTCTATGTATGGTAACTATTTTGGCAATTATATAATTGCTTTGATAGCTGGTGTGTCAGGTGTTGTTGGAATTTTTTTAATTGCAAAGCTTGTTATAAGAAATAACATTATATTTGATCTTTTAAAAAAATGCGGGGCATATAGCATGAATGTAATGTGCACTCATTATTTCTTGCTAAGATTTTTGCAATATTTGTCAGTTTCTTTTTTGAATGGATATGATGTATGGCATGCCGAGGGTTTTTTGAAAGCAGTTTTTGTTACAATTGTTGTATTTGTTTCAGAAGTGCTAATAGTTAAGTTGTTAAAAAGATTAAACATCTCAAATTCACATATTATGAGGGTATAAAAATGAACATAGTTAATATGGTAAAAAGGCTAAGACATAAATTTTTAATAAAAATGTACTCGTCCATTCCTATAAAAAAGAATAAGATTATTATATGGAGCAATAGTTTCAAATCATATGGTTGCAATCCTAAGTATATTGCAGAATATATTTTGGAAAATTATCCTGGGGAATTTGATATTGTATGGGTAATTGATGCTGATTTACCAGTACCTTCAGATATTCCTGAGGGCGTTCGTATTGTAAGGTATTTTTCAAAGCAATATCTATATGAGTTACATACAGCACGTTTTGTTATATGCAATGCGAGAACAAGTGACGCATATTTTTGGCATAAACGTAAGAATCAGATATATATTCAGACATGGCATAGTTCCATAAGACTTAAAACCATAGAAAAAGATGCAGAAAATTCACTGCCAGAAAGATATATTGAGGCAGCAAAAAGCGATAGTAAAAAAATAGATTATATAATTTCAGGATGTGATTTCAGTAGCCGCATATTTAAAGAATCCTTTTGGTATGATGGATGTGTCTTAGAATGCGGTACACCAAGAATTGATTTTTTGTTACGGCAAAGCGACAGACGAGATATATTAAAAAAAATAAAGCTTTCTGATAAATATAGATATATATTATATGCACCTACATTTCGTGCTGATAATAATTATGAGTATAATTTTGATTTTGAAAAACTTGTGGATGTATGCGAAAAATCTATGGGAGGAAAATGGAAGGTTTTATATAGACTGCATCCCAACCTGATTTTTAAAATTCAGGAACATAATATTTCCGACGTGTGTATTGATGTGTGTAGCTATAGTGATATGCAGGAATTGATTGCTGTAAGCGATTTAATGGTTACAGATTATTCTTCGTGTATGTTTGATGTGATGTATATTAAAAAACCGTGTATTTTGTACATGCCTGATTTTGAGGATTATACAAAAAAAGAGAGAGCGTTATATTTTAACATAAAAGAGCTTCCTTTTTTAAAAGCATATACTGAAAGTGAAATTTTCGATGCAATCGAAAAATTTAATGAAAAGAAGTATCAATCAGATATATGTTCTTTCTTGGATAAAATTGGTTCTTTTGAGAAGGGAATTGCATGTAAAACAATTGTAGATTTAATTGTTAAGAAGAGAGAGTTGTTATGAGAATAAAGAATTCTATTAAAAATATAACTACCGGTCTTATTGGTCAGATGTTGTTGTTATTTGCAAATTTTATAACAAGAACAGTATTTATAAATGTATTAGGTTCAACATATTTAGGTGTAAGCGGACTGTTTGGCAACATTTTATCTCTATTATCTCTTGCAGAGTTAGGTGTGGGTCAAGCTATTATGTTTAGCTTGTATAAGCCAATTGCAGAAAATGACAATGATAAAATAAGCAGTTTAATGGCGATATATAAGAAAATATATTCAGGAATTTTTGTATTTGTTCTTATTGTTGGAATGTCTCTTGCTCCATTTTTGCGATATATAATCAAGGATTTTGATAAAATACCGCATATAACTGTCATTTACATACTGTATGTGTTTAATTCTGCATCTTCCTATTTGTTTGTATATAGGAATACTCTTATAACAGCGAGTCAGAAAAATTATATAATTAGTCAGTTATCCTATATTTTCTCAATTCTTATGATGGCGTTGCAGATTGTGGGACTGGTTGTCTTTAAAAATTATTTTGTCTATTTAATTGTACAGATATGTACAGTTATTTGTCAAAATATAGCAACTGCAATTGTTGCAGGGAAGCTTTTTCCTGAGTTGAGAACAAAAAATGTTAAAGGGTTGGACACTGAAGAAAAGAATAGTCTTATAAAAAATATTAAATCTCTTATGATTTATAAAGTGGGTACTTTGGCACTTAATTCAACTGATAATATATTAATATCTGCTTTTGTAGGCATCGTTAAGGTAGGTTTATATTCTAATTATCATTTGATAAGTACATCGGTTACTGGCTTTTTGTCAACTATTTTTGGGAATTTAACAGCAAGTATTGGAAATCTCAATGCAGTAGAAACTAAGGAAAAGAAAATAGAAATGTTTAATGTCATAAACCTGGCAACTTTCTGGTTGTATGGAGTCTGTTCTATATGTATATTCTGTGTATCAAATCCCTTTATAACGGTTTGGATTGGTAAAGAATATTTATTATCATACAGAGAGTTGTTTGTTATTGTTTTAAATGCGTATGTTGCCGGGATGTTGTTTGCACCGTTTAATTACAGACAGACTATGGGATTATTTGTTTATGGTAAAATAAGACCTATTATATCTGCAGTAATTAATATTATAGCATCTGTTGCTCTTGGAAAGCGTTTTGGACTTGAAGGTATATTGTGGGGAACTATAATTGCAAGAGCTACCACTAATGTATGGTTCGATCCGTATATTGTATTTAAAAAAGGTCTGCAGTCGAGTCCTAAGTATTATTTTATTGATTATTTAGTAAAATTAGTTATACTATTTGTAACAGGAGCCCTTTGTTTTTATGTAACAGAAGTGATTCCAGGTGATGAAATTATTTCTGTAATATTTAAAGCTATTGTAGCATTTGTTATATCAAATAGTGTATTCTTAGTGATATATGCAAGAACAAATGAAATGAGTTATTTAAAGTTAATAGCAAAAAATATTCTAATGAAAAAACAAAGAGGGTAAAAAATATGGATAAAAAAATTATAGGATATACTGCCGGCGTTTTTGATTTATTTCACATAGGGCATTTAAATATATTAAAAAGAGCAAAGGAAAATTGTGATTTTCTAATAGTGGCGGTAAGTACAGATGAACTTGTGCAACAATACAAGAATAAAACCCCTGTGATTTGCTATGAAGAAAGGGCGGAGATTGTTAAGGCGATTAAATATGTTGATATGGTGGTTCCGCAAGAAAACAGAGATAAGCTAAGTGCCCTGGAAAAATATAAGTTTAATAAGATGTTTGTTGGGGATGACTGGAAGGGTACAGAATTGTTTTTAAGTCTTGAACCAAAATTTAAAGAACGTGGTGCAGAGATAGTATATTTTCCGTATACTGCGGGAACGTCCTCAACCTTTTTAAAGGAAACATTAGAAAAAATTAAATAATAAAAGATGCTGCCAATTTTGGCAGCATCTTTTATTATTTAAAATTAAAGTCCCATATCTTTTTTAAGTCTAAGTATATATTTACCCTTTTCTAAATCGCCAGCAGTTATTTCATTAATTACCCTTTTTGCACCCTTATCCTTTCCAAATACAGATTTAAAAATTCTGTAGATGTAGTAAAACGGAATAAGTACTTTATGTTTTTTTGCATTTGGATATCTCTTTACTAGGTTTTTATAGGTAGGAAATATAATATCCAAATAGCTTTTTATCTTTGTAGCCGTGGAAGAACTATTATCTTTGGCATCCTGCGCAAGCTTTGCTGAGCTGTACTGGTTGTAAGTTCCCATCCAGCCACTTTGGGCAACAAATATGGCCATAGCCATAACAGTTGAATCAATAGGTGTTTTTCCCTCAAACCAATATAGATAAAGTTCCCTTGAACATTCTTCAAATCTTGTAAGATTTGCTAATCGAAGTTTTTCATTAAGATATGAATAGTCGAATGTGTCCTGGTATTTAGTATAGATTAGCCATAAATCTGTATAAATTCTAATGCCCACGCCTGCAGTTTTAATATGATTTGCAGCATGTGCAAGATTATAGATATAAAAATCCTCAATCCTCATTTTATAACGGTGATTGTTGCCCTCACATTTAATCACACGCTCAGCTATATTATTACATTCATTTTTCCATGGAAAATCGCTTTGAATGAGGACTCTGTGGAGTTCACAGAGTATTGTTTTATCAATCACATATTGGTCATGCCCGTCATCATCCATGTAGTCCTTGATTGTGAAACCAAGATTTACCATAATATCTCGTGCAAGCTCAGCTTTTTCATTTCCGATATACATATCAAAGTCAGAGGATATACGCATGTCTTCTGAAGGATAAAGACCTGACAGCTCTTTTCCTTTCATGACAAAATAGTCTATACCTGCATCTTCAAATGCCTTTTCCACCTTTTCCATATAATACTGTTGTTTTGCCATGTGATTAATAGAAACAAAGTATGATTTTTCAAATAAGCTTCTCAATTCTTTGGGAATATCAGTGTTTTTCAAGGCAAGATAAACAATGTTTTCAAGCCTGTGAAATTTACAAAATGAAAAAAAATAGTTAATGTCAATACCTGACGGTAAAGGTTTTATATTTTCGTTTTTCAAGAAAGAACTTATTAATTCAGTAATATATGAAACGTATAACTCCAAATTCATTGAAAACTCTCCATTCATAATTTTATGTGAATTTACACACTTAAAATTATATCATGACTTAATTATTTGTCAATAGTATCAATACTGTATACATATTTTGAAAGTAACATTCATATCTATGTACAAACAAATTATTGAAAAAAGGCAGGTATGTCAAATGTCATGTCAGATTAAAAACGATGAAAAATTAATAAACAATTATAATCGTTTTAATAACGAAGTAAAAATCTACATAAACGAAAAGCTTTTTGAAAAAAATATAATTTCAGAACAGATGTATTTTGATGCTAAGGAAGTTCTAATTAAGCAGGGAATTAGAAAATAATAGGAGAGAAAAGACGTGAATATATATAAAATACGACAGGATATGAAGGCTTTTCATAAAAGAATTTCTGATTTTAATTTAAGGGTTGTTTACTATGCAAGAGTTTCCACTGATAAGTATGACCAATTGCATTCCCTTGAAGCGCAGAAGACCTATTTTGAAAATCTGTTGGAGAGAAATCCTAACTGGACATTTATAAGAGGTTATGTGGATGAAGGTCTTACAGGAACAAAAATTGACAAAAGAGACAGCTTTATAGAAATGATGAGAGATGCAAAGCTTGGGAAATTTGACCTTATCTGCACAAAAGAGGTATCAAGATTTGCAAGAAACACACTAGATAGCTTAAGTTGTACAAGAGAGCTGTTATCCTATGGTGTTGCAGTTCTTTTTGAAAATGATAATTTAAATACAATTGATGAAGATTGCGATTTCAGACTTACTACTATGGCAAGTCTTGCCCAGGAGGAATCGCGGAAAATATCCGAAAGATTAAAATTTGGTTTCAGGGAATCTATTAAAAAGGGAACAGTTTTAGGGAATAACAGCATATGGGGATATCGCAAGGAAAAAGGCAAATTGATAATTGTTCCTGAAGAGGCAGAAATGGTAAGAAAAGTATTTGATATGTATGCAAACGAGGATTATGGAGTAAGAAAAATAGCAAAGGTTATATCTGACTTGGGGTTTAAGAATTCTAACGGCAATCCATTTTCATTTTCATCAATAAAGGGAATTCTTACTAACCCCAAATATAAAGGATTTTACTGTGGAAATAAAACTCATAAGGTAAATTTTTTAAGTAATGAAATAATCCGTGTCTCACCTGATGAATGGATATTGTATGAGGATGACAATGCTGTGCCTCCTATTGTGTCGCAGGAGTTATGGGAGAGAGCGAATAAAAAATTAAAAGAGCGAAGCATGAAAATGACAAGCGAGAATAAGACAAGCTATCAGAATAAGTATTTATATTCGGGAAAGCTTATTTGTGCAGAACATAAAACCTGTTACCATCACACAGTTTATAAATATAAATCAGGGAATAAGGAGCTTTGGACTTGCAAAGAATACGCAAACGGTAACAAGTGTAAAAGTCCGTTGATTTATAAAACAGAGATTGATGCTGTGATGAGTGAGGTGTATAATAAAATTCTATATGATAAAAAGGATATAGTAAATGAATTGATTGAGATATATAGTCAAAGCGGAGGAACAAAAGCTATTGGAAAAGCAAGGCATAAAATTCAGTCAGATATGGACGCAGTTTACTTAAAAAAAGAAAAGTTGTTGGATTTAACCCTTGACAACAGACTTTCCAATGAAGAATTTGAACAACGAAATAGTATTTTTAACAGTCAAATAGAAAGCTTTAAGAATAAGCTCTTGGAACTTGATGAGGAAGAAAAAAGAAGTCTTGACCAAAAAGAGTCAATAGAAAATCTGCGCTTTGGCATTGAAAATGAAATGAAATTTACTGATGAGCTTGGGAAAAATGTTTTTGATAGTTTTATTGATAAAATTATAGTTGCTAAAAGTAAAGAGGAAGATGAAATAGACCTTAAAATACAATTAAAGGTTGCACCTGGAGGCAAAACAGAGGGAACTGTAATAAAAACACGGGGAGGAAATACAAGAGCCTTAAAAGAATATGAAATGAAATTTAATTATCAGTTACTATGCAGCTAAGCACATTGTTTTGCAGCGAATAATACATATGATAAGGGCAGATATTGAAACAGAGGTAAGCCCAATAGTAGGAACAGAGAAACAGTCCGAAGAGCTTGTGCATTATCTGCTTAATGAATTTGAAAATGACCCGAAATCAATCTGGCAGAGTAATATTTTCGGAAAATCTCTTCACGAGCTTGTGAATGAGGGACTGAATAATAAATTGTATCATATGCCTGAGGATGCAAGAATAAAACTCAGGGAAACACTTACAAGAATTATAAACGAAGGCAGCGGAGGCTTAATTTGTATTATATTATAGGAAGAAAAACGGTTTATTTCCTCGTGAAATAGACCGTTTTAATTATTTTGCAAATTTTTTTAAAAAAATTCAAAAAAAGTATTGACAAAAGAGATAATTAGTGGTATCTTATAGAAGTTGTCGCGAGAAACGACCCGAAAAAAGAATTTAAAACTTTTTTAAAAAAGTCGAAAAAAGTTCTTGACAATAAGGGATTTCCGTGATATACTGTTAAAGCTGTCGCAAGACAGCGAGTGATGTTTGAAAAGTAAACAGTGATAAAGCGGTAATATACTTTAGAATAAAGATATTACGACAATTGCACAAGGTGAAATCTGTATTGGATTGGAACCTTGTCAATTCCAAAGGTTTTAACGAACTTTACAAAAAACGTTAGT
>JAGARO010000005.1 GCA_017622215.1 Clostridia bacterium | reverse complement strand
TTTTTAGCAACACTTGTAATATACGGTGGGATTATGAACCCTGCATCTGTTATTATGTGGCAAAGTAAAATAAATTGGGATATGATTGAAGCCGCCTATATTATGGGAATACCATTTGATTTAATCCATGCACTCGGAACTGCCTTTTTCCTTTGGTTTATATCCGAGCCTATGATAGACAAGCTTGAAAGAATTAAAGTTAAATATGGATTGGTTGAAAGATAGCCATAAACAATCAAAAGCACGAAAGTTGAAATGTCATACTTTCGTGCTTGTTTTATTTTAGATTTATAATATTGAGTTCTTTTTTTCTTGCATAATCAAATGCTATTCCTGTTCCGCTTTTTGGTTGATAGTCAGTTAAATCTCTTCTACTGTTTTTTCGTCTTGGTGGCATATAATTTTCATCATAATAACATATACAATAACTACTATTATCTATCATTTCATAGTTTCGCTCTACATAAGCTGCTTTTCCTGCATCTATCATTTTTGAAGGATAATAAGTATCTTCATAGCTTTCCAACAAATAATTCTTATAGCTATCATCTATGTATGGGAATTCTGCTCGAACATAGATTCTCTTTATATGCTGATATTTTTCTTTAAGTTCGGTAACTATTTTATAGCACAAATCATCAAACTGACTTTTACTACCGAAGAGAAAAGTGTGAACCTTCTTATATGTTATAAGGGTTTCAATTTCATTATATAATTTTGATTTTAACTCGTCTGTTTCTTTTATTTTTCTATGCCCAAAGAAGCAACAAGTATATAATTTTATATCTTCCATAACATCACCATAAAAATATTATAGATATACTATATATCTATTCGGTACATTATACCATACTTTTTCGGTAAAATAAATATATAATATATTTATTTTGGAGTGATTTTATGGCTATTAAGAGTGTTTCAATAAGAATTGAGGAAGAAATGTTAAATAAAATTGCCTATGTTGCTGATTATGAAGGCAGAAGTGTTAACAGTCATGTTCTTGTTTTAATCAGAGAGAACATCAAAGCATTTGAAGATGCAAACGGAACAATAGAGGGTGATATAAATCCCGATGTAAATGTAAAACCTACTCGCAAGTAAAAAGGTGTAGCTATGAACGGCTACACCTTTTTGCGTTGTTTGATACTATTTACTTTCTAAAATCAGTTTTCTCGCAAGTATAAATAAGCTATTATCCACCGACGGAATATCTCTTGACAGAGGATCTTTCATATATTCTACATCAGAATTAAAATCAGGTTTTACAGATTGATAAATCCTATTTCGTGCATTGAACTCCGCTTCTGCATAAGTGATTTTGCCGGATTTATAATCTTCAATAACGGGAGTGATAATAACTCTGACTTTCTCAATATTATATTTGTAAAAATCAGGTCGCAAGTACATATCTCGGTACTGCCATATTGCACAGTTCGCTATATCGACAAGTTCGCCGTAGCTATACCCATTTGTTTGTCCTTTGAGAAAAGCATCGAAGAATATGCGATTTGATTTTGCTCTTGCATCAGCATATCCCAATCCGTTCTGTACTTCGGTTAAAATATCTCCTATCAAACTTTCAACGACCACGATTGCTTCATTTGTAGCTTTGCATGGTGTCGACTCTCTCGGCACCTCTGCAGCATTTACAGAAAAAGAACTTATTAAAATTGATACGATTGATATGATGGATATGATTGATTTTTTCATTTCGAAATACCTCCGTTATAATTTAATATCCTTCAGAATAAAACTGTTATCAAATAACAAACTGTCACACATCATCAGCACACCAAGCCTAAAACCTATTTTGAAATTCTCAACACCGCTTGTAGCGCTTATTTCATCGCTTGCATTTATAAGCTCATTAAAGAGCTTTAAATTTTCACCGTTTAATTCTTTCGTCAGTTTACTTTCAATGTCAGAAAAGGTCTTTAAAGCTTTTTCATATGGTAACTTTTTTCTGTTTCTATTTTCATTTGGATTGATATTACCATAATATAATTCGTCAAGAAAACTCATATTCGCACCTCCGTTGAACATACAAATTCTCGTAATATAATTTCTTCTGCGGAATGTTTTATGTTGTTCATTGCACCAACCCAAGCCATTTGGTCTGTTGCTTTGAGTTCTTCGGTAATCCCTTGTTTAATCGCCATATCTTTGACAAGCTTATCAACCATTTCCTTTGCAGTTGTATCAATTTCTTCAAGATAGGCAAGCCAAGTTCCGTTGAGCATTTTCTTTGAGTATAGACAAGGTCTGTTTTCCTTAATAAATATTGAGTGTAGCCTGCCATACTTACCGATGTTGTACACTTTATCATCAGGTACAGTTAGGTTTGGGATGTAATAATCACCGTTTCTCACATACTCAATTCCGTTTTCGATAAATTTCTCTTTCATAGCTTTACGCCTCCTTCAAATTTGGTATCTTCATTTTATCAGAAGGCTTTTACTTTGACGAATGTACGGATAAAAAAAGAAAAGAGGAAAACCCATTTTACTGAGTTTTCCTCATCTTCTTACCTCGCAATGCCCGTATTTCTACTTAGTGTCCTTAAGAACACTCGGCATTTCACGGAGTGTTTTTTTGTTGTCATTTTTAACCCTCGATTATTGCAAGCATCAATATACCTACAATAGTTACGCCGATTGCTATGTACTGCTTATATGGAAGCTTTTCTTTCAGGAAAATTCGTGAAAGAAGTAGTGATACAACGCATACAGATGAAATTATCGGCGCTGCAACTGCACCGTTACCGCTCATTGCATATACATATGTGAGCTGACCTGCAGTTTCAAATACTGCAGAGAGAACCTTGTCTTTCTGCTTTGGGATTGAGCCGAACTCAACCTTCTTAATCTTCATAAACACAAACAAGATAAGTGCAAATAATGCAAATATCAGCTCATAGCTGGTGTTTGCCACTGCTTCAATTGTTTCTGCAGTTACACCTATAAGAGGTGTTGCAGCTACATCATCAAGATAAAATACGTCCACGAAGCTTCCCACTGCATCGAGAATGGCATAAAGGAATGGCATACAGAAAGCAATAACTGCCATTTTTTTGCTGAGAACCTTTTTTCTTACAGTATCTTTTCTCTTGCTTTCAAAGAAGCCCACACCTAAAACACCTATAACCATAATAGCTATTGCAACTATTGCAGGTATTGAAAGTGTTTCCTTTAAAAAGATAACACAGAGAAGTGAGCACATTGCGCCTGATGTATTTTCGATCGGGTCGGATATGGATTCTTCAATAAAACGCATACCGAAAAATGAAAATGCCATTGATACAATATAAAAAAGCGATACCGGAAGATATCTGAGAAGATTTATTGGATTATAATTGATATCCTGTGTGAGCAATGTGAAAATTGCGTGTATTCCCATTACGGCACCTACGCATACGCAAATTTTCAAATGCGCATACTTTTCATCCTGTCTGGCACCTTTCTTATAAAATAATTCAGCTAAACCCCATAAAAGAGTTGTAAGTAATGCAAAAATTAACCACATAAAAGTATTTCTCCTTCAAAATTAAAATTTTCTATAAATTAAAATTCTGAAGTATCTGGTGGTGGAGTTGTTCCTGTGCCGTATGCTCTTTTCTTTACACGGGGGATTCCCATGAAAATTGTTAACTTTCCTTTTGTTTTTGCTGATGACATTCCGCCACCTCCTTGTTTTTTATGTTAATTTTATTTAGAATCCGAAAATTGAATATGTTATGTTTCTCAGTCTTGGGTGAACATAAGGTTCCTGATTATTCATTACCTGCTGGGCATAGAATACGCCAATCTGATTATCTGTGTCTATCATTACATAGGCACCGCCTGCACCGCACCAGCCAAATTCACCCTTTACACTCTTAATCCCCTCAAGTTCAGGGTGCATCATTGTTCTTACGCCAAGGCCGTAGCCGTAGCCTTTAAGATGCTCCCAGTTAAAGTCCTTAAGTGCTTCAGGATTTAATGCGTTTGTCTTCATAAGATTTATTGTTTCTGGCTTTAAAATCCTGTAGCCGTCCTTTGTTACCCCATTCATACTCATTGCTCTTACAAACTTTGAGTAGTCATTTACAGAAGAAATTATGCCTGCGCCACCGCTGGCGTAGCCCTCTCCGAAACAATAAGGATTATCATTATCTATTTCACGGGCACAGTTATCACAGTTATAATATCTGTGCTGTTTGGCAAGTCTTTTTTCCACTTCAGCTGTTCTCTTATATGTAGAGTCTGTCATACCCAGCGGATCAAAGATTTTTTCCTGCACATATTCGTCATATTTCTTTCCTGATACTCTTTCGATAAATGCCGCCAGAACATCGTGGCAAAGGCTATAACCCCAATGGGTACCAGGCTCAAAATCAAGAGGCTCGTCCTTTAAGGCGTCAATTATCCATGCAGTTTCAAATCTGCCGTTGTTTTCATCTATTCTTTTCTTAATTCCGTCAATATCTGTGTTATAGTTAAAGCCTGCTGACATAGCAAACAAATCCTTAACTAAAATAGGATTTTCCGCCTTAACTATTTCAAACTTTTCTTCCAGGAGTTCGTCCCCTGTGGGATTATTTCCTGTGGCATACTTTAAGCCGTCGCCACCTGTGTAAATCTTTTTCTTCACTGTCATTTCCTTAAATTCAGGAATATATTCATACACAGGGTCGGTGAGCTTAAACTTGCCCTCTTCCATAAGGCGGAGGCCTGCTGTGGCTGTGATTGGTTTTGTTGCAGAATACATATTATAAAGGGACTTGTCCGAAATTCCCTCTCCGTAATAATATCTGTAAACCTCTTCGCCCTTATAGTTAATAGAACAATCCACCGTCGGTATTCCGTATTCATCTACCAGATGGTGCAAAAAGTCTGTCATTTTATCAAAGTTCATCATATTTCGCCTCTTTTCGTTATGTTTTTATTATAAATTATTTTTTTGGTTTGTCAACTTTCTGCGTCAATTATTATTATATCATCACCGATTTTTTTGATGTCCTGCCAGCCGATTACCACATCATCTTCCCGTCCGAACAAGCCGAAAAACCTGTATGCTCCCAAAATTGTTATGGACTCGATTGTGCCTTTTTCTATATCAAATTCCACATCGTGGACATAGCCCAGCCTTGCTCCGTCGGCTATATTTATTACTTCCTTTGACCTCATATCTGCGATTGTGCATTTCATATCTATCACCTCATAAAAGTTTATGAGATATTTTGCCTTAATAGTATAATTTATTTATCCTTTGCAAATAATTTAATCAGCAAAGGAGATTTGATTATGGCTCTCATTAACAAGGTTGAAATTTGCGGTGTGAATACTTCAAAGCTACCTGTACTTTCTGAAAAAAGAAAACAGGAGCTTTTTATAAAAATTAAAGAGGGAGACGAAAAATCCCGTGAGGAATTTATCTACGGAAATTTAAGGCTTGTTCTCAGTATTCTCCAGCGTTTCGGAAACAGAGGAGAAAATATGGACGACCTGTTTCAGATTGGCTGTGTGGGTCTTATTAAGGCCCTTGATAACTTTGACACATCTCACGGCGTTAAATTTTCCACCTATGCCGTACCTATGATTATCGGGGAAATCCGTCGCTACCTCAGGGACAACAACTCAATCCGTGTCAGCCGTTCCCTCAGGGATATTGCCTATCGTGCTCTGGCTGTTAAAGAAAAGCTTATTAACCGCGAACTTAAGGAACCTACCCTTGAACAGATTGCTAAGGAGCTATCCATTTCTCAAAAGGAAGTATCCGAAGCTCTTGATGCCATTATGGACCCTGTGTCTCTCCATGAGCCTGTTTATCACGACAGCGGGGATGCCATTTTCGTTATGGACCAGATTAAAGACGACAAAAATACTGACGAAAGCTGGCTTGAGGACATCACCTTAAAGGAGGCACTAAAAAAGCTGCCCCCAAGGGAGCAGCACATTTTAGATTTAAGATTTTTCAGCGGAAAAACCCAGATGGAAATTGCCAACGAAATCGGCATCTCACAGGCTCAGGTTTCACGCCTTGAAAAAAACGCTATAAAGCACATGAAAAAGTACCTTTAGTTCATTTTGTCTTCATCTACAAGTCCTTTTTCATAGAGTTTCTGCAAGGACATCAGTATTCCCAATTTTGCGTGATTCCATGTAAGACCGCCCTGGAAATAAACTGCGTAAGGCTCTTTTACAGGGCCGTCGGCAGAAAGTTCGATTGATGAGCCCTGAATAAAGGCGCCTGCAGCCATAATTACCTCGTCATCATAGCCGGGCATAGCCCATGGAACAGGTGTAACGTAGCTGTCAACAGGGGCGGCTGACTGAATACCCTCACAGAACGCTATCATTCTTTCCGCTGAGCCAAGCTCTACTGCCTGAATTATATCGTGTCTTGTTACCTTTCCGTCAGGCACAACCTTAAATCCAAGCTTTTCATATATATTTGCGGCGAAAATTGCACCTTTTACCGCGCCTGCAACTACTGTCGGAGCTAGGAAAAAGCCCTGATACATTGACTGGATTATACCAAGGTTTGCACCAACCTCCTGACCAAGACCAGGGGCAGAAAGTCTATATGCACACTGGTCGATACAGTCCTGTCGTCCGCAGATATAACCGCCGATTGGCGCAAGTCCGCCACCCGGATTTTTAATAAGAGAGCCTACTATCATATCCGCTCCCACATCTGACGGTTCGATTTTTTCAACAAATTCACCGTAGCAGTTATCAACCATACATATTACATCAGGCTTGATTTCCTTAACAAACTTTATAAGCTCGCCGATTTTTTTAACTGACAGGGTTTCTCTTGTCTGATAACCCTTTGAACGCTGAATTGTAACAAGCTTTGTTTTTTCGTTGATTGCATTTTTAATGCCCTCATAGTCAAAGTCTGCATTATTTATTAAATCAACCTGTCTGTAGCTTACGCCCCACTCCTTAAGAGAGCCTATAGAATCCCTTATGCCGATTACCTCTTCCAACGTATCATAAGGCTTTCCCACAGGAGACAAAATCTCGTCCCCCGGTCTTACATTTGCGCCGAGGGCTACTGCTAAGGCGTGAGTACCACAGGTTATCTGGGGTCTTACTAAAGCTGCCTCCGTATGGAATGTATCCTTATATATTCTCTCAAGATTGTCGCGTCCCTCATCATTATAGCCATAGCCTGTTGTAGCCATAAAATGATTTGCGCTCAGCTTATTTTTCTGCATTGCTGAAATTACTTTGAGCTGGTTATACTCTGCAATTTCGTCAATCTCCTTAAATCTTTCCTCAAGTTCCTTTAAGATTTTTTCCCCGAAATTATACACCTTTTCGGAAATACCAACTTCATTATATCCTTCGTAATTCACAATTATTCTCCTTTTTTATCTATCTCTACAAGTCCGTCAGGAGTTTCAACCATATCGTAACGGTTAAGCAAAAATCTTCTTACTACAAAAAGTATTGCGATTGCTACAACTGTTATAAGATTTTCAAGTGGGGTTGTATGTCCTACAATAAGTTTTCTCGCAAGGGCAAAAGCAAGAACTTCTATAATTGTTTCAGGAGTATGCTTACAAAGCATCTTTATAAGCTCGGCACCGATTGCAAGAGTAATCGCTTTATCAAGAACTGCAACCAAAGATTCAATTCCTTCTTCAAAAAATGTCAGATTAAACATATCTACCACTACGCGACCTGCAATAACCAACACTGCAAAGCTCACAAGAAGGGATATAAAAAGCTCAATAATATAGCTTATCTCAAACATTTTGTCCTGTAATTTCTTTCTCATAATTTTCTCCTTTATGTAAGTTTATAATTTAACTATATCTGTTACTTTTTCAATATTATCAATTTCATAAGTTATTTGTATACCCAGCGTATTCGGTTTACGACTTGGGTTATACCAGCAGGCATCTATCCCCGCCATATATCCGCCTTTTATATCGCCTGTAAGGGAATCGCCTATGATGATTACTTCACTTTTATCCTTTATATTAAGCGTCTTAAATACATAATCAAAAAATTCCTTATTAGGCTTTTCATATCCAACATTTTCCGATATAAAAATTTCATCAAAAATCTTATCTAGCCCTGACAAGCGGAGTTTCTTATCCTGTGCAACCCTTGTGCCGTTGGTTACGGCTGCGATAATATATTTCCCTTTCTGGGAAAGAAGAATTTCCTTTGCGTTACCCACAAACTCAATGGTATCTCCAAGGGCAAGCTGGTAAGCCTTATTAAACTCTTCACACAGACTTGTATCTGCTCCGATATTTTCAAAAAATTTACGAAATCTGCCAATTAAAATTTCAGGCTTTGTCATTTCACCTTTTTCAAGCATCTGCCAGTACTTTGCATTGATTTCCGAATACATCCTGAGCATTTCCTCTGTGCATTCACCCATATTAAATTTTTCAAACAATGTCTTTATGGCGTTTCTTTCGGCAGCGTGAAAATCCAACACTGTTCCGTCTATGTCCCACAATATATATTTGTACATAACTACTTACTCCATATAAGATTTTCTATTATACTTTCCTCAGGTGTTACTATTCCTGTATAGACTTTTTTACCGTCTGTTGTAACAAAAAAATCCCCGATATATGACATATGGTCATTATTTACAAGCCATGTGGCACGTACCACATAGTATTCCTCTCCGTCTATTTCGTATGTCCCTGTTACTCCGAAAGAAAAGGGGAATCCTGTCGCTTCATCTTTTTCGCCCATAACTGTATAGCAAAGCTCTTCTGCCTCTTCGGGAGTGATTGTTCTTTGGGCAGAGAAAAACAAAGCTGTACCCAGAGCCAATATTAAAATTGCAGAAAATAATATGATATATGTCTTTTTTTTCATTTTTCTACCTCTTTTTTATTATATTGCTTTTATTTTATCATTAAAAGGGATAATTTTCAACAAATATCCACTTATTTCTTTAATTTTTTTATGAACTATTGACAAATCAAAACTGTAATAGTAAAATTTTAGGTAGATAATAATTTATCAAAATACCATAATATTATTAGGGGGATTTACTAATGAAACTCATCTATGGAGTAAAAGACAAACCAAAATTTGGTCAGCTCCTCATTTTTGCAATTCAGCAGTTACTTGCAATTATGACAGCTACACTTGTTGTTCCGGTTATTATCGGAAACGGCATGAGCCCTGCTGCTGCACTTGTTGGTGCCGGCATCGGTACTCTCTTCTATGTGCTCTGCACAAAGGCTAAGAGCCCTGTTTTCCTCGGTTCTTCTTTCGCATTCATTAACTCAATGTTTGCAGCTTTTGCAGGCGGTGTTTCCATGAGCCTTGGCTATTTAGGTCTCATATTCGGTGCACTTTTTGCAGGTCTTGTTTACGTTATTATCGCAATTATCGTAAAAATTGCAGGGGTTAAATGGATTAACAAACTTATGCCTGCTGCAGTTATCGGACCTACTGTTGCTATCATCGGTTTATCTCTTGCAGGTAACGCTATCGGCGACCTTACAAAAGGCAGTATTCCTGATGTTGTGGCATCACCTTTAATTGCTGTTCTTTGCGGTCTTACTACACTTATTATCACAATCTGCTGTTCAGTTTACGGCAAGAAAATGGGCAAGCTCATTCCTTTCATTTTCGGTATTCTCGGCGGATATGCTGTTTCACTTATTTTCACTCTTATAGGAAATGCTACAGGTAACGACGCTCTCAGAATTCTCAACTTAGCACCATTTACTGCTCTTGTTGCTGACGGTGTTACACTTAAGACATTCCTCTCTGTTCCTGACTTTACATTCGTTACAGCTGCGAAGGGCATTGGTGAATTAAACGGCGCATACCTCGGAACTATTGCTGTTGCATACATTCCTGTTGCTTTCGTTGTATTTGCTGAACATATTGCTGACCACAAGAACATTTCTTCAATTATTGAAACTGACCTCCTTGAAGAGCCTGGTCTTCACAGAACTCTTATCGGCGACGGTATCGGTTCTTTCCTCGGCGCTATCTTCGGCGGTTGTCCTAACACTACATACGGCGAATCTGTTGGTTGTGTAGCTATCACAAAGAATGCTTCAGTTTACACAATTATCACTGCAGCTGTTATGGCGATTATTATCGCATTTATCTCACCATTTATCGCTTTTGTTAACTCAATTCCATCCTGCGTAATGGGTGGCGTTTGTATGGCACTTTATGGATTTATCGCTGTATCAGGTCTTAAGATGGTGCAGAACGTTAACTTAAACCTCAACAAGAATCTCTTTGTTGTTTCATCAATTCTTATTGCAGGTATCGGCGGTCTTACCCTTAACTTCGGACAGATTACAATTACTTCTGTTGCTTGTGCCCTTATCCTCGGTATCATTGTTAACCTCATTGTTTCAAAGGCATCTGACGAAGAATAAGCATTTTTAAGGAGTACATTATGGAAAACGTTACAATATTTAATCATCCGTTAATTCAGCACAAGACAACTATTCTTCGCAAAAAGGAAACTACCAACAAGGAATTCCGTGAACTTGTAGAAGAAATTACAATGCTTATGTGCTTTGAATCACTTCGCGATTTACCTCTTGAGGATGTTGAAATCGAAACTCCTATCAAGAAGACTACACAGAAGATGATTGCAGGCAAAAAGCTTGCTGTTGTTCCGATTCTTCGTGCAGGCTTAGGTATGGTAAACGGTCTTCTTCGCCTTGTGCCTTCTGCAAAGGTGGGACACATCGGTATGTACCGCGACGAAGAAACTATGCTTCCACAGCCATACTACTGTAAGCTTCCTGCCGACATTGAAAAGAGACTTATCGTTGTTGTTGACCCTATGCTTGCAACAGGCGGTTCAGCTATCGACGCTATTTCACAGATTAAGGCAAGTGGCGGAACACAGATTAAGTTCCTTTGTCTTATTGCTGCTCCTGAGGGCATTAAAGCACTCTCCGAAGCTCACCCTGACGTGCAGATTTTCTGCGCTAACGTGGATGAATGTCTTAACGAGAATTGCTACATTGTTCCAGGTCTTGGGGACGCAGGAGACAGAATTTTCGGTACAAAATAAGTTAGATATTTTAAAAGAGATGTGCGTGGCACATCTCTTTTTTTGTTGTGAAAATAACGTAAAATTATTGACACTTGATTTTAATAATGTTAAAATAACTGTATTATGCTAAATTATGTTTTTTGAGGTGTATTTATGGAAATAAAGTTTACTAAAATGCACGGCATTGGCAACGACTATATCTATGTTAACTGCCTCGACGGAATTCCTTTTGACCCGTCGGAAGTTGCTATCGCTATGTCGCCAAGACACTTCTCTGTTGGCTCGGACGGACTTGTTTTAATCTGTTCCTCCCAGGTGGCTGACGCTAAAATGAGAATGTTTAACGCTGACGGCAGTGAAGGTAAAATGTGCGGTAACGCCATCCGCTGTGTAGGAAAATATCTCTACGACAACAAAATCGTTGATAAAACTGAAATTACAATCGAAACCTTAAGCGGTATCAAAACACTCTGGCTCAACGTTGAAAACGGTCTTGTTGAGTCCGTCAGAGTTGATATGGGAATTGCCATTATTCAGGCTGATTTGGTGCCTGTTATCCATGAGGGGGAAATGATTGACGCTCCTGTGGAAGTAAATGGAAAAACCTATAATATGACTGCAGTTTCAATGGGCAACCCACATTCCGTTATCTTTATGGACGAGGTTTCAACTCTTGACCTCGAGAAAATTGGCCCTGATTTTGAAAATCACCCTATTTTCCCTGACAGAGTTAACACTGAATTTGTTAAGGTTATTGACCCACTCACACTTGAAATGAGAGTCTGGGAACGTGGTTCGGGAGAAACATTTGCCTGTGGTACTGGTTCTTGCGCTACTGTTGTGGCCTCAGTACTCAACGGCATCTCTCCTAAAAATGAAGCTGTTACAGTTAAGCTTATCGGGGGAGACCTTAAAATCGAAGTGGCCGACGACCTCCGTGTGTTTATGACAGGCAAGGCAAAGAAAGTTTACGAAGGAGTTTACGAATATGAAAATTAACATCAATGAAAATTACAAAAACTTAAAGGAAAGCTATCTTTTCTCTGAAACTGCAAGAAGAATCAGAGAATACAGCGCTAAAAACCCTGACAAAAAGGTTATTAAGCTCAGTATCGGCGACGTTACTCTTCCCCTTACAAAGTCTGTTATTTCAGCTATGCATGAGGCTGTGGACGAAATGGCTGACAAGGATACTTTCCGTGGATATGCACCTGAATACGGCTATGACTTCCTCCGTGAAGCTGTGGCAAACTATTACGCAACTTTTGGCGTGAATGTTGCTCCTGACGAAATTTTCTGTAGCGACGGTGCGAAATCTGACGTTGGTAACATCACAGATATTTTCGGGGACAACGAAATTTTAATTCCTGACCCTGTTTACCCTGTTTACATGGACAGCAACATCATGAACGGCAGAAAAATTACTCTTATCAAGGCTTCCGAAGAAAACGGATTTCTTCCTATGCCTGATGGGATTGCTGAAAAGCCATACATTATTTACATCTGTTCCCCTAACAACCCAACCGGTGCGGTTTACAGCCGTGAACAGCTTAAAACTTGGGTTGATTTTGCATTAAAGTCAGGCTCACTTATTATCTTTGACTCAGCTTATGAAGCCTACATCAAAGAAGACTACCCTCGTTCAATTTTTGAAATTGAGGAAAGTAGAGAGTGTTGTATTGAAATCTGTTCACTTTCCAAGACTGCAGGCTTTACAGGTACAAGATGCGCATGGACTGTTGTGCCTCAGGAACTTTCAGCCGGAGACACTAAGATTGCTAAGCTTTGGGCAAGACGTCAGGCTACAAAGTTCAACGGTATTCCTTATGTTGTGCAGAAGGGCGCTTTGGCGGCTATTTCTCCTGAAGGCCACAAGGAAGCTATGGAATGTGTTGACTATTACATGGGCAACGCAAAGATTATCGCTGAGCTTTTAGACCGCAAGGGTATCTGGTACACAGGTGGAATCAACTCCCCTTACATCTGGCTCAAGTGTCCTAACGGCATGGGTTCATGGGAATTCTTTGACTGGCTCCTTGAAAATGCACAGATTGCGGGAACTCCTGGTGCAGGCTTCGGTGAGGCAGGCGAAGGTTTCTTCCGTCTTACTTCTTTCGGCAGTCGCGAGGCTACTTTAGAGGCAATTGAAAGATTAGAAAAATTATTATAAGATAAAATTAAAGCCACCCTCTCGGGTGGCTTTTTTTGTGTGTTTTTGGTTTGCATTCGGTAAATATAATTTGTCGGCAAACTAATCTTTTAAATTTTGAGACTTAGTACGAACTAAGCACAGCAAAACCGACCCCTTGTGTTCTGTTTATGCATTTTCCTTATCTGATTTTTCCCACAAAGGAACGCATATTTCATCAAAGAAACCATCAACCTTTTCAGGATGTACAGCATTGCATAATGCCTCCCCTATTCTTGTATAGACAACTTCTCCAACGACAATTTTTTTGGCAACTTTATATTCTTTGTCATGATAATGTATAACTACAGGATTATCAAACATCTTCGAATAGCGAGTAAGACCATCTGCCATTATAATTAATCCTAACGACTGTAATTCAATTAAATCATCTAGTGTGACTCCCATAGAATCATAATAACTTGTATGCTCATCCCTCAATATAATAGGACAGCACCCTGAACTATCACTATCAATATAGTTAACTGATAAAGACGCAACTCTCATAAATGACTTTGCAGAATCTTTATCCATTTGTTCTAATATATGTAATACAGCTTTGGGAATAGTTCCGGGGGAATTGCATTCCTCTGCCAAAATTTTTGCCCAAATAATTTGAAACTCTGATTCAGAAACAAGACGAATCTTATCCATAAACTGCAAAAGCCAGTCTGAATCAATATCCCCAGGGCTAGCAGATGGAACAAGAAGATTTAAAGCTTTACTAACTATATCATATTGATTATTATATTCCTTAATTGTTTTCTTTGCTTGACTAATTAGTGCAGCCTTTGTTATCGGATCATAATCACCATTTTGTATATCTTTTATATAAGTATCTATTGCAATCTTTTTTGCAGTATCGTGCGTTACTACCCACCCCACTGCATTTGAAATTTTATCAATTAAATTATTAGCTACATCTGCAAATCCTTCAAAGGATATTAAACTTTTCATTCTTAATCCTCCATTATTATTCTTTTGTATGTAAATTATATTTCCCGTTATTCGACAAAGTTCGTGTCAAGAGTAGATAAAAAATGCTTTTAGTTTATTATATCATACAGTCATAAAAAATTCAACTTTTGTGTGGTGGGGGGTATGAAAGTAGGTGTAAAAAAAGAGCAGTGAGGAATCACTGCTCTTTAATATTATTCGGCGTCTGGGACAATTCTCTTTAAGTTAAGTCTGCCCTGCTTATCGATTTCGATAAGCTGTACCTTGATTTCGTCGCCCTCTTTTACTACGTCCTCTACCTTTTCAACTCTCTTATTATCAAGCTTTGAAATATGAACGAGGCCGTCCTTTCCAGGAAGGAATTCTACGAATGCACCGAATTCCATAATCTTTACAACCTTACCGTCGTAAATTTCGCCAACTTCAGGTTCGCGGATTATATCCTGAATCATCTTAAGTGCTGCTTCGCCGTCCTTTGGATTTGGAGCTGCGATAAACACTCTTCCGTCATCTTCAATATCAATCTTTGCGCCTGTTTCAGCGATAATTCCCTGAATTACCTTACCGCCGCTACCGATTACTTCTCTAATCTTATCAACAGGGATTGTGATATTTATAATCTTTGGTGCGTACTCTGAAACTTCTTCTCTTGGCTTATCAATTGCCTTAAGCATTACTTCGTCTAAGATATAATATCTTGCATCTCTTGTTTCTGTGAGGGCTGCTCTGATGATTTCAGGTGTAAGACCGTCAATCTTTAAGTCCATCTGGATTGCTGTGATACCCTTCTTTGTACCTGCTACCTTAAAGTCCATATCACCGAAGAAGTCTTCAAGCCCCTGAATATCAAGGATTGTGATAAATCTGTCTTCTTCTGTAACAAGACCAACTGAAATACCTGCAACAGGTGCCTTAATCGGAACACCCGCGTCCATGAGAGCAAGTGTACTACCACAGATACTGCCCTGTGATGTAGAACCGTTTGAGCTTAATACTTCAGATACAAGTCTGATTGAATATGGGAATTCTTCTTCACTTGGAATTACAGGAACTAAAGCACGTTCAGCAAGTGCACCATGACCGATTTCTCTTCTGCCTGGGCCTCTTGATGGCTTTGTTTCGCCTACTGAGAATGCAGGGAAGTTATAATGGTGAATATATCTTCTTGAGTCTTCTAAATCAAGTCCGTCAATAATCTGTGCATCTCCTAAAGTACCAAGGGTTGCAGCAGTCATAACCTGTGTCTGTCCTCTACGGAAAAGTCCGCTACCATGAGCTCTTGGAAGAAGTCCAACTTCAGCTGAAAGCGGTCTGATTTCCTGAATCTTTCTGCCGTCAACTCTCTTATGCTCATCTAAAAGCCATCTTCTAACGATTGTCTTCTGGAGCTTATAGATTGCATCATCAATTGCCTGCTGATTTTCTTCTAATGGGTACTTTTCTTCAAAGTGTGCATAGACATCGTCATACACAACCTTCATTCTCTCGTCACGGATATTCTTATCGTCTGTGTCAAGAGCAGCCTTAACCATATCTTCAGCATAAGCCTTAATATCAGCAAAAAGTTCTTCGTCAACTGTAATATGTTCATACTCAAACTTTGTCTTACCGATTTCGTCCTGAATACCCTTTATAAATTCACAAATCTTCTTGATTTCTTCGTGAGCAAACATAATTGCGTTATACATTGTATCCTCGTCAACTTCGTTTGCACCTGCTTCAATCATAACAACCTTCTGAAGTGAGCCTGCTACTGTTAAGTTAAGGTCGCTCTTTGCTCTCTGTTCAACTGTTGGGTTGATAACAAATTCGCCGTCAACTAAACCAACATATACAGCTGCGATTGGTCCGTTAAATGGGATATCGGATACTGAAACTGACGCAGATGAACCAATCATAGCACAGAATTCAGGAGCGTTATCCTGTTCAACTGACATAACTGTAGCAACGATAGATACGTCGTTTCTTAAATCCTTTGGGAAAAGTGGACGCATTGGTCTATCAATAACTCTTGCAGTTAAAATTGCATTCTCTGATGGCTTTCCTTCTCTTCTTGTAAATCCGCCAGGAATCTTACCTACCGCATACATTCTTTCTTCATAGTCGATACTGAGTGGGAAGAAATCAATCCCGTCTCTTGGTCTTTCGGATGCTGTAGCTGTAACAAGAACAACTGTGTCTCCGTATCTTACGATTACTTCGCCGTTTGCAAGTTCTGCAACCTTACCAAATTCAAGGCTGAGCTTTCTTCCGGCAACTTCTGTTTCAAAAATTCTACTCATTTTTTCTCCTCCGTTTTTTATCAATTTTTCGGGCCTGCTATTTTAGCACTTAGAAACGGGCTTTCCATAAAAAGTGCATTTCTAACTGCTAAATTACAAGCCTCATAAAATAAAAATCAGTCTTTGCCGCAAATATGCGACAAAGACTTTATTTTTTAGTGTCTTAAGCCAAGCTTTTCAACTATTGCACGGTATCTTTCGATATCGTTCTTTTCAAGATAGCCAAGGAAATTTCTTCTGTCACCAACCATCTTAAGAAGACCACGTCTTGAGTGATGATCCTTCTGGTGTGTCTTTAAGTGTTCATTTAAGTGGTTAATTCTTTCTGTAAGAAGAGCAATCTGTACTTCAGGTGAACCTGTATCACCTTCGTGAACAGCGTACTTCTTAATGATTTCCTGCTTTAATGTCTTATCCATTGTTTTCACCTCCATAATTTTTATCCCCATAAAGCCTGGTAAGGGTAGTGAAATTTATCCCCAAACTAAGCAATAGGTTAACATACCTGATTATAATAGCACATATTGGCAGAATTGTCAATATATTTTACTGAATATTTTATATGAGTTTTAGGGTTTTAAGCCCCTCTGCTACGCCATTATTTTCAACTGAATCTGTAACAAGTTCTACCACTTCGTCTAAAATTTCCGCGTGGTCCTTTAAGGCTACTCCGTGGGCAACTGTTTTCATCATATCATAATCGTTTGTGCCGTCCCCGAAAGCATAGGTGTTTTCCATATCCACATTCAGCGTATCTGCAAGTTTCTTAATGCCTATTCCCTTATGAACTCCAAACCTTGAAATGTCGCAGGAATAAAATTTCCTATGTTTATCAAAAACTAAAATTCCCTTATACTTCTCTTCAAGCTCTTCAATTTCCTTTGGGTCATTATATGCCATAATAAGCTTACAGACCTGTTTTTTATTCATTTCATCAAGGGGTGCAAAGGCACTTCTCGGCAGGTCAAAATTTTCTGCCATTCCCTTAAACAGCGGAATATCAAAATCCTTTGTATAAGAGTTTTCCTTTGCATCAAAGCCGTAGGCAAGATTCAACTTATCCATATCTTCTATAAGTTCATCTACAATTTTTTCGTCTATATAATATCCAAAAATTTCTTTGCCCTCATACTCAACATAGGCTCCGTTATTCATTACAAAGGCGTCAAAATTTATGCCTGTTTCGGGGAGATAACTCTTTCCTCTGCCTGTGGCAAGGACTGCCATATAGCCGTTTTCCTGAAGTGTCTTTATTGCATTTTTCGTGAT
Source organism: Clostridia bacterium (assembly GCA_017622215.1). GTDB lineage: Bacteria > Bacillota > Clostridia > Monoglobales > Monoglobaceae > RGIG8709. Next base: position 4,110 of record JAGARO010000005.1, on the reverse strand, counting down.
TTCGCTTGGTCTGTATATCCCCTTATTTTCGTCTGTCAACGTGCCGTCATAATCAAAGAAAACTATTCCTTTTATCATTTTTCTTCCTCGTTACTCTTAAAAATTTCTGTGCTTCGATCCAGTATGCCTTTCATTGTTGCAATTGCTATTCCGTAATTTACAACAGGTATGTTTTCTTCCTCTGCAATTTTTATCCTGTTTTTCATTTCGGTTTCTGTTATCATACAGCCTCCGCAATGAACTACAAGGGCAAAATCCCTTAGGTTTTCAGGGAATTCCCGACCTGACACAAAAGCAAATTCAGGTGTTTCTCCTGTAAATTCCTTTATCCAATTTGGCATTTTTACTGTGCCGATATCGTTACACTGTCTATGGTGGGTACATCCCTCGGCTATAAGCACCTTGTCCCCTGTTTTTAGGTTTTTAAGCTTTTCCGCACCCTTTGTAAGACTTTTAAGCTCACCCTTATACCTTGCAAAAAGGATTGAGAATGAGGTTAACGGGACATCCTTTGGGACATTCTTTTCAACCTTGCCAAAAACCTGGGAGTCTGTTATTACAAGGTTTGGCATATCCTTAAGTTTTTCAAGGGTTTCCTCAACTTCTGTATCCCTGCAACACAAAATTGTTGCTCCTTTTTCAAGAAGTTCGCGAATTACAATCTGCTGTGGCAAAATTATTCTGTCCTTTGGGGCAGCCTCGTCAATTGGGATTACAAGGAGGACTGTGTCGCCTTTTTTAACCAGGTCGGCAACCACCTTTTTATCCTTTTTATCTATCTTAAGCTTACCTAATTTTTCCTTAAGCTCTTCAATGCCTGTGCCATTTTTTGCACTGGTGAAAACTGTTTCCTCACTCTCCCATGGGATTGTGTCAAGGTCAGCTTTATTTCTAACTATTATATAAGGAATTTTCCTATCCTTAAACTCATTTAAAAGGGCTTTTTCCTCCTCAAGAGGCTCTCTTGTGGCGTCTGTAACCAGAACTGCTATATCTGTTCGGATAAGCTCCTGTTTAGCTTTTCTTACTCTTTCCTTACCTAAATCTCCCTCGTCATCCACCCCTGCGGTATCAGTTATTACAACTGCGCCAAGAGGCAAAAGCTCCATTGCCTTTCTCACAGCGTCCGTGGTTGTGCCCTTTACATCAGAAACTATGGACAGTTCCTGCCCTGTTACGGCATTTACCAAACTTGATTTTCCTGCGTTTCGCATTCCGAAAAAGGTTATATGAAGTCTGTTTCCCGAAACCTGTTCTTTCCCTGTCATAGTTTTCCCTCCTTTTTAGAACCTGAAATCTCTGCCGTTGGCATTACGGATTGCATCAATATTATCCTCTGCAATACCCTTTACCTTTGGATTCGGTATCTTTTCAAGCTCTTCTTTTATCATTTCATAACCCGATTTTTTTGTATCCTCACTTGCATAATCTTCAAGGTACTCTGAAAGGGTCATAAGTGCATTCGGATGACAGCAATTCAGTATCTGTCCCGACTTACAAAGGCTCATAAATCTGTCCCCTGTTCTTCCTTCACGGTAGCAGGCTGTGCAGAATGACGGAATATGTCCGTTCTTTATAAGCCAGTGAACTACCTCGTCAAGTGAACGCTGGTCTGATACGTCAAACTGTTCTGTGTCGTGAGGTCTTTCATCATTTGAATAACCTGCGTAACCGCCAACCGATGTTCTAGAGCCACCGCTGACCTGTGAAATGCCAAGTCTTAATAATTTTGAACGAACTTCCTCTGTTTCTCTTGTGGAAATAATCATTCCTGTATATGGAACTGCAAGTCTTATGCAAGCTGTAATCTTCGCAAAAGTTTCGTCATCGATACCGTTATCAAACTGGTCAGGGTCAATATCGTCTGCTCTTTTAAGTCTTGGAACGCTGATTGTATGAGGGCCTACGCCGTGGACTGCTTCTAAATGTTCAGCGTGCATAAGGAGGCCTGCGAACTCATATTTATAAAGCTCAAGACCGAAAAGTACGCCCAAACCTACATCGTCTATTCCGCCCTCCATGGCTCTGTCCATAGCCTCTGTGTGATAATTATAATCGTGCTTTGGGCCTGTTGGGTGGAGCTCTTCATAACTTTCCTTATGGTAGGTTTCCTGGAATAAAATATATGTTCCTATTCCCGCATCCTTTAACTTTCTGTAATTTTCAACTGTTGTTGCAGCGATATTTACATTTACTCTGCGGATTTCTCCGTTCTTATGCTTAATTGAGTAAATTGTCTTTATACAGTCTAAAATGTACTCAATCGGATTATTTACAGGGTCTTCTCCCGCCTCAATTGCAAGGCGTTTATGCCCCATATCCTGAAGTGCAATTACCTCGTTTTTAACCTCTTCCTGAGTGAGCTTCTTTCTTGGAATTGTCTTATTTTTAATATGATAAGGGCAGTAAACACAGCCGTTTACACAGTAATTTGACAAATAAAGAGGTGCGAAAATTACTATTCTGTTTCCATAGAAAGCAAGCTTAATCTCTTCCGCTATTTTATAGATTTCTTCAATTACCTCAGGGTCATCGCAGTCAAGTAAAACTGAGGCTTCACGATGGGTCAAGCCCTTACATTCATAGCCCAGTTCTCCCTTTTTCGGTCTTGCCTTTTCAAGAATTGTCTTGATAAGTTCCTTATCGTTTTTATGAGCCTCTGCATACTCTAAAGTTGCAAGAATTTCCTCATGATTTATAAATTCTTCTGCTTTTAATGATTTTGGATTATATACTGCCATTTTCATCTTCCTTTCTGTATTCTCTCATATCTCCACGATTATAAACTACCCTATAACCGATTTTTTCCATTGTTTTCTCAAGTTTTTTCACTTCTTCTGCAGATTCTTCACCTGTTACCGCCTTGCCGTCATAAAGATTATACTTTTCTCTTGCGGTTTTCGGCGACAAATTCGGCATTATTACATTTGCACCTGCTAAGATTCCCATTACTCTGCCGTCTTCCTCAATGGTATTAAGAGCTGTTGTGGCAGGGAGAAGAATGTTTGGTTTTATGATTCGGATTATGGACAGCAGGTATGTTGTAAGTTCTGCTGTGCCTTTTGGTTCAGTTGCAAAAACTGTGTTCTTTTGAGGTATAAACGGCCCGATTCCACACATCTGTGGCTGAAATTCCTCAATGAATTTAAGGTCTTTTGCAAGATTTTCTTCTGTCTGATAGGGCGAGCCTACCATAAAGCCACAGCCTGTGGCAAAGCCGATTTCTTTCAGGTTTTTCAGGCAATTCATCCTGTTTTCAAAAGACATTTTTTCCGGATGAAGCCTCTCGTAGTGGGCTTTATCTGCGGTTTCGTGCCTTAGAAGATATCTGTCTGCACCTGCCTCATAGAGCTTTTGATAACTCTCTTTTGTTCGCTCACCAAGGGACAATGTTATGGCTGTTTCAGGGCAATTTTTCTTTATTTTTTTGATAATATCGCAGACAACTTCGTCTGTGAAATAGTTATCCTCGCCACCCTGAAGAACAATTGTGCGAAAGCCAATTTTATAACCCCCTATGGCACAATTCAGAATCTCTTCCTGGGTGAGTCTGTAACGATTACATTCCTTATTTGCGGAATTTATTCCACAGTAATAGCAACCGTTTTTACAATAATTTGAAATTTCAATCAGGCCACGAAGAAAAACTTCATTTCCATAGACCTGTTTACGCAGTCTGACTGCCTCATTCTGCAGAATTTCAGCAATTTCAGGCGTTCTGTTTTTAATCAGTAATTCATACTCTGTCTCTGACAAGCTATGGTTCTTTATTAACTTTTGGGCCATTTTTTTCATATTCATCACCAAATAAAAAATCGCTGTACCACAAAAAGAGCACAGCGAAAAATATTCTGTATCGCAGTACCTTTCCGTCAGATTACTCTTTTTGTCAGGTTCCGTATTTATTATAGCACATATTTATACTTTTGGCAAGTAGTAAAAAAAGACACCCTATTGGGTGTCTTTTTATTTGTTCCGGCGACGTCATCCTTTCCCGGGCAGTCACCCGCCAAGTATCATCAGCGCTGGGAAGCTTAACTACTGTGTTCGGTATGGGAACAGGTGTGACCTTCCCGCTATAGTCACCAGATTCTTTTCGGTACCGTGGTT
>JAGARO010000004.1 GCA_017622215.1 Clostridia bacterium | reverse complement strand
CCATAGTAAATAACTATAAGCTGGAGCATAAGGGGTGTACCCCTTATTATCCAGATAAATGTTCTTACAAGCCAGCGAAGAGGAGCAATTTTTGACCTTGAGCCAAAATTGATAATAAGTCCCAAAGGCAGTGCAAAAAGCAATGTAAGAGCAAATATCTTAGTTGTAACTGCCATTCCTTCAAGAAGGCTAAGTGTAACTTTTAATAACATAAAATCTTCCTTTTAACGCAAAGGCAAGGCAATAGATAAATCTACTGCCTTGACCTTTTTAATTTGTATTAAATATTAAAGTGCAAGTGTGAGGCTGTACTTTTCAGCAAGCTTATCAAGTGTGCCGTCAGCCTTAAGCTCGTCAATAATTCCGTTAACCTTTTCTGTAAGATCTGAACCCTTTCTGAATGCGATACCGTATTCTTCTGTTGTAAGTTCAATTGTAGATGTAAGGTTTGCGTAGCTTGTACCTTCGCCTGTCATAGCGTTAGCCATTGTAATATCAATTACACAAGCATCAGCTGAGCCTGAAGCAACTTCTAAAAGAGCATCTGACTGTGCGCCAACTTCTAAGAAGTTTGCAAAGCCAGCTTCTTCAATAGCAGCAGCACCAGCACTGCCGGCTTCAGCAACAAACTTTAAGTCTTTCATATCTTCAGCTGTAGCGTACTTAGCAGCATTATCAGCTGTCATAACAACAACCTGTGCATTCTTAACATAAGCCTTTGTGCAGTTTGAGTTCATCTTAACTTCGTCTGTGATTGTCATACCGTTCCAGATACAGTCGATTGACTTTGATTCAAGAGCGATAAACTTGTTATCCCAGTCGATTTCAACAAATTCAGGTTCATAGCCAAGCTTTTCACAAACAGCAATAGCAAATTCTGTATCAAAACCAACAAATTCACCGTTTTCGTCTGTGTAGTTCATTGGAGCGTAGTCTGTGTAGCCGATAATCATCTTGCCATCTTCTGCAACGTATTCAGAGTCAGCAACTTTCTTTTCAGCACCACAGCCTGCAAACATAGTTGCAAGAAGTGTAACTGCCATTAAAATTGAGATAATTTTTGTAAACTTTTTCATTTTTAAAAACCCCTTTATTTTTAGTTTTAATTAATTACCAATTTATTACTTTATCATTTTAGCATAGTAAAGTAATAAAGTCAAGACTTTTTTTGTAAAATTTCTAAAAAATTACAAAAAAAGCATAAAACCTGAAAAATCAGATTTTATGCTTCATTATATATTACTGCGGTTTATCTTCCGAAAGCCTTACTTTTATATGAACAGTTTTCCCCGTTGCATATTTGTAAACCTCAAGGTCAACTGTGTCTCCGGCTTTATATTCGTCCCGCTTTTTGTTAAGCTCGTCAGCAGTCTTAATTTTAGTTCCCTCTATGCCTGTGATTATATCACCCTGTTTAAGTCCTGCCTCCTCAGCTCCCGAACCTGGCGACACACCTATAACCTGTGTACCCACAGGCCAGTCATAATAATAGGAAACATATTCGTTTATATCACGGAGGCTGACGCCAATCATAGGTCTGCCCCTAACATATCCGTTTTTGATAAGCTCATCAATAATCGGCCTGGCATCACCGAAAGGAATTGCAAAACCCATACCTTCTGCCATATCGCTTGATATTTTAGCAGTATTTATGCCGATTACCTGACCATATCGGTTAATCAGTGCACCGCCTGAATTACCTGTGTTTATGGACGCATCAGTCTGTATAACGTTAATCTGTTTATTGTCCACAGTAACAGTCCTGTTCACAGCGCTGATAATTCCTTCTGTAACAGTGCCGAAGAATTCCATTCCAAGAGGATTGCCGATTGCAACAGCCTTCTCCCCTACTTCAAGAACTGATGAGTCCCCGATTTCAGCCACAACAAGCTCTTCCTCAGGCTTAATTTTAAGCACAGCAACCTCCGTTTTCGCATCAGTTCCAACTAAAGTTGCCTCGTATTCAGAGCCTGTGTTTAGCACGACAACAATTGAATTTGCACCCTCAATTACGTGATTGTTTGTAACAATGTAACCGTCTTTTGTGAGGATAATTCCCGAGCCTGAAGACTGACTTTCGTAGGCCTGACCGAAGAAGCCGGTTGCATTTAAGGATTTACAGACCACGCCTACAACAGACGGGCCTGCCTTTTTTGCAATTTCAACAGTGGTAAGTCCCGGCTGTGTCAAATCCGCCCTGTTAATGTTAAGAACAGTTTCCTCATCTTTCACAGGAACTCTTTTTCCCTCAAAATTTATAAGGCCTCTGCCAATCATATTCCCGAAAATATATGCTCCCACAATCAAAAGGATAATAAAAACTGTAAGAAGCTTTTTACCCTTTTTCTTTTTCGGCTTTTCAGCCACAGCCTCCTCTTCCACAGGAGTTTCCCCTAAGGAAAATCCCGAAGAATTTTCTTCGGGAGTGTTATCATAAAAATCTTTGAATTCGTCCATATAGATACCTCCAAAAAAGTATTCCTACTTCTAATTTAGCACCGGAATGTTAAAAATATGTGAATTTCTTATTTTAATTTAATAACTTCCTCTGCCTTTGCCACAATTGTTTTTGTGTCAAGACCGTAAAGTTCTAAAAGTGCAGCAGGTGTACCTGAGCGTCCGAAAACGTCCTGAGTTCCCACTCTTCTCATAGGTACAGGTGCATTTTCAGCTAAAACTTCAGCAACAGCAGAACCAAGTCCGCCGATAACGTTATGTTCTTCAGCTGTAACAACAGCCCCTGTTTCCTTTGCCGCCTTAATTAAAATGTCTTTGTCAATAGGCTTGATTGTAGCCATATTTATAACTCTCGCTGAAATCCCCTTTTCCGCAAGAACATCAGCCGCTTCCATAGCGTAAGGAACCATAAGACCTGTTGCAACGATTGTTACATCAGTTCCCGCCTTAAGTTCAACGCCCTTTCCGATTTCAAACTTATAGTTTTCATCAAAAACAGTAGGCACAGCAAGTCTGCCAAATCTTAAGTAAACAGGACCCTTATGGTCGATTGCAGCCTTAACCGCAAGTCTTGCTTCTGTTGCGTCTGCAGGGTTAATAATAACCATATTAGGAATTGTACGCATAATACCCATATCCTCAAGGCACTGGTGTGTAGCACCGTCCTCACCAACAGAAATGCCTGCGTGAGTTGCACCGATTTTTACGTTAAGGTTAGGATATCCGATTGAGTTTCTAATCTGTTCAAAGGCTCTGCCTGCAGCAAACATAGCGAAAGAGCTTGCAAAAACAGTCTTTCCGCAGGATGCAATACCTGCCGCCACAGACATCATATTTCCCTCTGCAATACCTGCATTTATAAATCTGTCAGGATAAACCTTCTTAAAGGAATCAGTTTTAGTAGATTTTGAAAGGTCAGCGTCAAGAACAAAAATATTTTCATCACAGCCAAATTCAGCCAAAGCATCGCCGTATGCCTGACGGGTTGCGATTTTAGAACCAACTTCGTATTTCATTAATTGACACCTCCTAAAGAAGCAATATATTCATCAAGCTCAGCTATAGCCTTTGCATATTCCTCGTCGTTTGGAGCAACACCATGCCAGCCCGCCTGATTTTCCATAAAGGAAACGCCCTTACCCTTAACAGACTTTGCAAGGATAAATGTAGGCTTTCCCTTAACAGTTTTAGCCTCATTAAACGCCTTTTCAATCTCCTCAAAATTATGACCGTCAATTACGATAACGTGCCAGCCAAATGCCTTAAATTTTTCATCAAGAGGAGTTGGATTCATAACTTCTGTTATGTCGCCGTCAATCTGGAGTCCGTTAAAGTCAAGGTAAGCAACAAGATTGTCAAGCTTATAGTGAGCCGCAAACATAGCAGCCTCCCAAACCTGACCTTCTTCGGATTCACCATCACCTAAAACAGTATAAACTCTGTAATCCTTATTGCTTATTTTTCCTGCAAGTGCCATACCGCAGGCAGCTGAAATGCCCTGTCCTAAAGAACCTGTTGACATATCAACCCCGGGAATTCCTTTCATATCAGGATGTCCCTGAAGATAGCTGTCTGCCTTACGGAGAGTCTTGATATCCTCTCTTGGCAAAAAGCCCTTAAGTACAAGAGCACCGTATAAAGCAGGTGCACAATGACCCTTTGACAAAACAAATCTGTCCCTGTTTTCGTCTTTAGGATTTTTTGAGTCTACCTTCATTTCTTCAAGATATAAATAAGCAAGAACTTCAGCAATAGACAAGGAACCGCCAGGGTGTCCTGCCTTTGCAGCATGTACTCCCTCAAGTGCCATTTTCTTTATGTCTGCCGCAGCAAGCTTAAGATTTTTTTCCATAACGGAATTCATAAAATCTCCTCCTTCTTATATAACAAAACCGTTCCCCAGAACCTCTTTCGCATCAGAAATAATAACAAAAGAGTTTCTGTCGGTATCTTTCACAATATTTTTAAGTTTAGTAATTTCTCTTTTTTTCACAACGCATAAAACAATATTCTTATCGTTTCCGCTGTATTGGGAATATCCGTTTAATATAGTTGCACCCCTTGAAAGCTTGTCCGACACAGCCGAAGAAATTTCAGCGGGATGGTCAGAAATAATTAACACAAGCTTTGCAAGGTTAATACCTTCATCTGTAATATCTATAACGTGAGTTGCAATATAAATTTCAAGAACAGAATATAAAATTACATTCCAGTCCTTAAAAACAACTCCCGCAAGAGCAATTGTGAATGCGTCAATTATAAGAATAAGTGTTCCCGTTGAAAATGAGGGATACTTCTTCTTTAAAATCTTCACAACAATATCTGCTCCGCCTGTTGTACCGCCTGCGCGGAAAACAATCCCCATTCCGAGACCTGATATAACCCCACCGAAAACAGCCATTAAAATTCTATCCTCTGTAATAGGCTTTGAAATAGCTATAATCTCCGACGACAGGGATAAAACTGCCATTCCAAGAAAGGAAAGCGCAAGAAACTTCTTATCAAAACTTCTGTAGCCCCATATAAATAGCGGAATATTAAGTCCGAATATAAGGAAGCTCACAGGTATCCCCAAAAGCGCATTCAAACTCAGGGAAAGACCCGAAACACCCCCTGAAGAAATCTGTGCGGGAATTAAAAACAAGTTAAGGGATAAACCCATAAGGGTTGCCCCTAATATAGTCATCAAAATTTTCTTCATACTCTACCTCCAAATCTGGATATGTAAAGCTATAAAATTATTTTTTCAGGTAGCCGAGTAGAACATTAAGCCTGTCCTCGTCGCCTTTTAGGTATGTGTAGCCGATAAGGGCCTCAACACCTGTTGCAATTTTATAATCAATAAGGTCTGCATTCTTAGGGGGCCTTGAATTTGTATTCCTGCCCCTTTTAAAAACAGCCATTTCCTCCTCTGTGAGTATTCCCTCAATAAGCCTGAAATAATCAGCCTGTGCCTTGGCTTTCACAAGGTTTGTAGCCTCCTTGTGAAGCTTTTTCATAGGACAGTTTGTGTCCGCAATAATCATTGTGCGGACATAAACCTCGTAAATTGCATCGCCGATATAAGCAAGCTCCAAAGCTGAATACTGATTAGGAGGAAGCTTTTCCCCAATCTTAAATGTATCTAAAAACAGCATTATTCAAAGCTTATCTGCTGACCCTGAGCAGTATCCTTTACTATGATGCCCATTTCCTTAAGAGCATCACGGATTTCGTCAGACTTCGCCCAGTCCTTGTTCTTTCTCGCCTCAGCACGAGCATCAAGAAGGCTCTGTATTTCAGGGGAAATTTCGTCCTTCTTATCCTTGCTTAAAAGTCCTAAAACTCCTGTAAGCTCTCTGATTAAATCAAGGGCAAAGGAAATCATTTCCTTTGAAGATTCAGCAGAAACATTCTTGTTTACATCAGCAACAATTTCAAAGATAACCGAAATACCGTCTGCAGTATTAAAGTCATCGTCAAGAGCATCAATATACTTTGCCTTGTAGCCCCCTAAAACTTCCTTAAACTTCTTTTCATCTTCAGTCATTACCTCAGCCTGAGCATTTGAAAGCTTGAATTCAAGGTCAGAAACACAGTTGTAAAGTCTGTCTAAAGCAGATTTAGCAGATTCCATAATAGTCTTACTGAAGTTAATCGGGCTTCTGTAATGGGATGAAAGCATAAAGAGACGAATTACCTCATAGTCAAATTCTTCAGCAATCTCACGGACTGTAAAGAAGTTACCGAGGGATTTTGACATCTTCTTGTTGTCAATATTGATATATCCGTTGTGGAGCCAGTAGTTTGCAAAAGTACAGCCATTTGCACATTCACTCTGTGCAACCTCGTTTTCGTGATGAGGGAAAATAAGGTCCTGACCGCCACTATGGATATCAATTGTATGGGCTAAGAACTTGTTTGCCATAGCTGAACATTCAATATGCCAGCCAGGTCTGCCCATTCCCCAAGGACTCTCCCATGCAGGTTCGCCAGGCTTCTGCTTCTTCCAGAGAGCAAAATCCATAGGGTCCTTTTTATCTTCATTTACGTTAATTCTTGCACCTGCCTCAAGGTCTTCAAGTGGCTGGTGGGAAAGCTTTCCGTATTCCTTAAACTTTTTAGGAGAGAAATAAACATCTCCGTCAACGTTATAGGCATAGCCCTTTTCCTCAAGGTCTTTTACAATATCAATAATTGCATCAATATTTTCAGTTGCCCTTGGATGCACAGTTGCCTCTTTAATTCCAAGGCCCTTTGCGTCCGTGAAATATTCAGCAATATACTGGTCAGCAAGCTCCTTTACGGTAATGCCAAGCTCGTTTGCCTTGTTAATCATCTTATCGTCAATATCAGTAAAGTTCTGCACGAAATCCACCTTATATCCACGATATTCAAAATAGCGTCTTAAAGCATCAAAGATAATAAAAGGTCTTGCATTTCCAACATGGAAATAGTTATAAACTGTCGGGCCGCAGGAATACATCATAACCTTTCCCGGCACAACAGGCACAAATTCTTCTTTTTTTCTTGTAAGAGAGTTATAAAGTTTCATTTTCTTTCACCTTTTCAATAAGTCTGTCAATATCAGCATGAATCCTGCAGAGTTCCATAGATACAGGGTCCGGAATATGTGTATGGTCAAGATCGATACAAGGAGTAATCTTCTTATCATTTCTCTTGACAATACGTGCAGGAACACCCACGCAGGTACAGTTATCAGGAATTTCGTTAAGCACAACAGCGTTAGCTGCCACCTTACAGTTATCCCCGATAGTAAACGGTCCTAAAACTTTTGCACCGCAACCGATTGTACAGTTGTTGCCAATGGTAGGATGTCTTTTACCCTTATCCTTACCTGTACCTCCAAGGGTTACCCCCTGATAAATTGTACAGTTATCACCAATTTCAGTAGTTTCACCGATTACAACCCCCATACCGTGGTCGATAAAGAGATTTTTACCGATTGTAGCGCCGGGATGAATTTCGATACCTGTCTTTTTCCTTGTGTGTTTGGAAATCCAGTCCGCAAGGAAATAGTGTTTACGAAGCCAGAGACTGTGTGCAATTCTGTAATTAAGCACAGCCTTAACACCGGGATATAATAATGCAACCTGAATACGGCTTCTTGCCGCAGGGTCGCGTTCAAATACAACATTTACTTCTTCTCGCAGTATTTTAAAAAGTCCCATAAAAGAGTTCTCCTTTCCTGCATAATCTTTCAAAATAATTATACCTCATTTTACCATTATAGTAAAGTCTTTTAAGTAATATTATTAAAATTTTTATAAAATGCTACAAAACTTACGAAAAAAAATTCATATTTATTATAATGTTTTATTGACCGACAGCCTCATTTGTAGTATAATTTATAGGTAAAATTATGCAAAAAAGGAGATTTTTCAAAAATGACACTTCATGATAAAAGATCAGAGTTTGAAAAAAACAAAAAAATATATGAAAGCAAGAAAGTTACCTTTATCGGCGTTGACGGTTTTGACGTTTATAACTGCTCAATCCCATTTAGCTGGAAAGGTGAAAATTACATATACGGAAGAGTGGAAAAGCATGACGAATGGGCTCGTTCATGGGTAAAGCTTTTTAAGAAAACAGGGGAAGACGAATACACTCTCGTTCCCGACTCAATGGTTTACCAGCTTGAAGACCCATATATTGCAAAGATAAATAATATTTTAGTTATGGGCGGAACACACGTTGAAAAGGTAAACGGACAGGTTTCTACATACAGAGGCTATTTCTATAAGGGCGACGATTTAGAAGACCTTTACTATTTCACAACAGGTCCTGACTATATGAAGGACATCCGTCTTGTGCAGTTCCCAAGCGGAAAAATTGGCGTATTCTCAAGACCAAGATCAGAGGAAATTTTAAAGCAGTACGGTTGTGAATCAATGATTGGCTATACTGAAATCAATGACCTCTCCGAGCTTACACCTGACCTTGTGCAGAACGCAAGAATTATCCCTAACATCTTCTCCGAGGGAGAATGGGGCGGATGCAATCAGGCATATATTCTCGACTCAGGCAAAATCGGTATTATCGGACACCATTGTTATCATGGAGAAAATGACACACAGGTTTATATGAACGTAGCGTTCATTTTTGACCCTGTAGAGCATAAAATTATTGAAAACAGAATTCTCGCAACCCGTCCTTGCTATCCTGTAGGAATTGCAAAGCGTCCTAACCTTGTGGACTGTGCATTCCCTGCAGGTATCGTTATGAGAGAAGACGGAAAGGCTGATTTATACAGCGGTATCGGCGACAGCGAGGTAGGCAGAGTTACAATTGACTACCCATTTGAAGGCTACGGAAAAATTATTAGCAAGTAGGTGAGCAATTTGTTCAGAGAATCAAAATGGATTTACGCAAACGACAGCGAAAACGGTTACGTTGACAACGCCCGTTATATGAGAAAAGAGTTTGAGCTTGATAAAAATATTAAGTCCGCAACTCTTTATATCGCAGCTTTAGGATACGGAATTCCTTTTATAAACGGAAAAAGAGTTACAGAGGACGTCCTTACAACTCCATTTACAAAGTTCGACAAAACTGTTTATTATAATACCTATGATGTAACAGCCCTCTTAAATAAAGGCACAAACTGTCTTGGGGTTCATTTAGGAAACGGTTATTATAACAACACAACAGTCGAGTGGAACTTTGACACAGTAACCTGGAGGGACCAGCCAAAGCTTTGCTTTACCCTTTCTGTTGAATTTACAGACGGAGAAAAAACAGAGCTTTACTCAAGACCAGACCTTAGGTGGATGGAAAGCCCTGTAATCTATAATCATATCCGTCATGGCGAAATTATTGACGCCCGAATGGAAATTGAGGGCTGGAACGAGGTTGGTTTCGACGATAGTGATTGGAAAGAAACAGTAATCTGCCGTACCCCCGGTGGAATTTTAAGACCTGCTCTTCTTCCTCCGCCAAGAATTCAGTACACTCTTACAGCAAAATATTTAGAAAACGGAATTTACGATTTCGGCGAAAATATTACAGGCTGGGTAAGGGTAAAAACCAAAGGCGATGAGGGACAGACAATCCGAATTTTCTACTCGGAAATTTATAAGGACGGAGATATCGACAACCGACAGATAAACGAATTTAACTATCCGAAAAATCCTGAGGATAATGCTCCGAGAAATGAATACAGACTTATCCTAAGTGGCAAAAATGACGAATTCAGCGGGCATTTCACCTATCACGGTTTCAGATACGTTAAGGTCGAAAATGCACCAAAGGATTTTGAAATTGTAGCCGAAGTTTTCCATACAGACCTGAAAACTCACGGCACATTCGAAAGTTCTTCAGAGATGCTTAATAAAATTCATAAGGCCTCTTTAAGGGCAACTTTAGGAAACTATATGAGCGTTCCTACAGACTGCCCACACAGAGAGCAGAATGGCTGGACAGGAGATGCAGCAATCTCCTCCGACCAGGCACTTATGAACTTCGAAATGACAGAAAGCTATAGAAAATGGCTTATGGACTTTAAGGATGTTCAAAGACCAAGCGGAGAAATCCCTGCCACAATCCCCTCAACAGGCTGGGGTTATAACTGGGGTAACGGACCTGCCTGGGACAACGCCCTCTTTGTAGTTCCATATAACGTTTATAAAATATACGGCGACAAATCACTCCTTGAAATGATGTGGGAGAATATGGAGCTTTATATGGAATTCATCTACACTATGCAAGATGGATATATTATAAAGAACTTCGGACTATCTGACTGGTGTTCTCCACGAGGGGGAGACATCATGCCTTCAGAGGTTACAGATGTCGCCTACTACTACACCTTTGCAAAGATTATGGCTGAAGCTTCAGTCATCTTAAATAAGGGTACAGAAGAAAAATATAAAACTCTTGCAGAAAACATCAAAAAGGCATGGAGAGAAAATTATCTTAACCGACCTGATTACGAAAAGTACCAGACCTACTTTGCCTGCGCACTTTATCAGGGACTTTTAGAAGAGGACGAAATTCCTGTGTTTGCAGAAAAACTTGCAAACCTTGTCCGCGAAAATGACAATCACATCGACTGCGGAATTTTAGGCACAAAGTATATCTTCAGCGCCCTTTCCGATAACGGCTACGCTGACGTTGCCTACGATATGGTTGTAAACCCAACCTTCCCAAGCTATGCCCATTGGATTTTAAGCGGAATGACAACTCTGGCTGAAAGCTGGAGTATGAACGTTTCCCTAAACCACCATATGTTTAGCGAGGTTGACTACTGGCTTTACAGACACTTAGGCGGTATCCACCTAAGAAAAGGAGAAATCACAATCAAACCAAGTTTCATTCCACAGCTTGACTGGGTACACGTAACCCACAAGGGAATTGATGTATATTGGGACAAGAAAACCTTAAAGGTAGTTGTTCCAAAGGAAGCAGATATAATATACAATAACAATAAATATCACGTTGAAAAAGGAGAATATACTTATGAATTATAAGAATGAGTACGAAAAATGGTTAAACTCCGAAATTGTTGACGAAGAAACAAAAAAGGAGCTCCGCGGAATCGCAGGCAACGAAAAGGAAATTGAAGAACGCTTTTACAGAAACCTTGAGTTCGGCACAGGCGGTCTCCGTGGCGTTATGGAAAGCGGAACAAACCGTATGAATAAATATATTGTAAGAAAGGCAACACAGGGCCTCTCAAACTTTATCCATGAACAGAATTTAGCAGACAAAGGCGTTGTAATTTCTTATGATTCAAGAAATAATTCAGAGCTTTTTGCCCGTGAAACAGCCTGCGTTTTTGCCGCAAACGGAATTAAGGTGCATCTTTCCGACGCTTTAAGACCTGTTCCTATGCTTTCATTCGGCGTTCGTCATTTCGGCGCTGCTGTAGGCGTTATGGTTACAGCCTCCCACAACCCTGCCAAGTACAACGGCTATAAGGTTTATGGCGAGGACGGCGGTCAGGCTGCTCTCTTCCTTGCAAGCAAGGTTTTAGAGCAGATTGAATCAATCGACATTTTTGACGATGTTAAAACTGCAGACTTTGATGAAATGGTAAAAAGCGGAATGATTACTTTATTCGGCGACGAATTTGACGAAGCATTCCTGGCTGAAGTTTTAAAGCAGAGAATAAATCCTGATCTTATTGAAAAGGTAGCTGACGATTTCAAGCTTATCTACACACCACTCCACGGAAGCGGTAATATGCCAGTTAGAAAGATGCTTAAAAAGTGTGGATATAAGAACATTCTTTTAGTCGAAGAACAGCTTATCCCTGACGGCAACTTCCCAACAGTTCAGTCCCCAAACCCTGAAAATAAGGAAGCATTTACTCTTGCAATTGAGCTTGCAAAGAAGAATGATGTTGACTTTATTGTAGGTACTGACCCTGACTGTGACCGTTGCGGAATTGTAGTAAGAAACTTAGAGGGTGAATATATCGCCCTCACAGGAAATATGGTTGGCGCACTCCTTACAGAATACATTCTCTCCCAGAGAAAGAATAACGGCAACCTCCCAAAAGACGGCGTTGTAGTTAAGACAATCGTTACAACCCGTATGGCAGATGTAATTACAAAGAGCTTTGGGGTTGAAGTTATGAATACTTTAACAGGCTTTAAATTCATCGGTGAAAAGATTCACGAATTTGAAGAAAAGGGCGACCATACATACCTCTTCGGCTTTGAAGAAAGCTATGGTTACTTAAGCGGTACCTACGCAAGAGATAAGGACGGCGTTCTTGCCACAATGCTTATCTGCGAAATGGCAGCTTATTACAGACTACAGGGCAAATCCCTCTACGAAGCACTTTTAGACCTTTATGCTACATACGGAACATTCCGTGAAGGACTTAAGTCAATCACCCTTGAGGGTATGGACGGCGTAGAAAAAATCAAGGGAATTATGGCTGACATAAGAGCAAATCTTCCAACTTCCCTTGGCGGAAAGAAAATTTTATATACAAGCGATATTAAAACATCAACACGCACAAGTGCTGATGGCAAAACAGAAAAAATTGACCTTCCTGTATCTGACGTACTTCTCTTTGAAATGGAAGACGATTGCTGGTGTGCAGCCCGTCCGTCAGGCACAGAGCCAAAAATGAAGTTCTATTTCGGCGTTAAGGCTGATTCAGTTGAAGAGGCTGAAAGCATCTTAAAAGAAATGGATAATGACGTATCAAAATACCTTGACTAAGGGGAATTAAATATGACCTTTTTTGAAATTTTTATTTTAGGATTAGGTCTTGCTATGGACGCCTTTGCAGTATCAATCTGCAAAGGCTTGTCTGTTGATAAGATTAAAACTAAATATGCAATGATTACAGGGGCATACTTTGGCGGATTTCAGGCTATAATGCCTCTTGTCGGCTACTTTTTAGGCTCAAGATTCAGCACCCTCATATCCTCTTATTCCCATTGGGTTGCGTTTATTCTGCTGGTTATAATAGGTGCGAATATGATAAAAGAGGGTTGTAGCAGTTGCGAAAGCCTTGATGCTTCTTTCAGCATCGGTGCAATGCTTCCTCTTGCAATTGCCACAAGCATTGACGCTCTTGCTGTTGGCGTAAGCCTTGCATTTTTAGAGGCAGACATAGTTTTCTCTGCAACAGTCATCGGCATTATAACCTTTCTTTTGTCTGGAGTAGGACTCTTTATCGGCAACTTTTTTGGGCTTAAATACCGTTCAAAAGCCGAGCTTGCAGGCGGAATAATCCTTATTTTAATTGGCACAAAAATACTCCTTGAGGGCTTAATCGGAGGCTAAAATGAAACGAAAGAACATAGGCGTACTTTGCATATTGATGTCAGGCATCTTTTTCGCCCTGATGTCAATGTTTATAAAGCTTGCAGGGGACATACCCTTTATACAAAAAGCATTTTTCAGAAACTCTGTCGCTGCAGTAGTTTTCTTCTTTGTACTTCTTAAATCAGGTGAGGGTTTTCGTTATGAGAAAAAATATCTTCCTGTTCTTACTTTGAGAAGTATCTGCGGAAATCTGGGACTGATTTTTAACTTTTATGCAATCGACTACCTTGTGTTGTCCGACGCAAATATGCTAAATAAACTTTCCCCCTTTGCAGCAGTAATTTTCTCCTATCTGTTCCTTAAAGAAAAAATGAAACGGTATCAGGTTTTAGGGCTTATCACTGCCTTCCTTGGTGCACTTCTTATTATTAAGCCGGGCACAGGCTTTCTCCATTCGGGAGCAGGTTTAATAGGTCTCCTGGGCGGAGTTTTCGCAGGTGCCGCCTACACAGCTGTAAGATATTTAGGAACTCACGGACTTAAAGGCACAAAGATAATCTTCTTCTTTTCAGCCTTTTCCACGGTGATGCTTCTTCCATTTTTGATTTTCGACTATACACCTATGACGGGAATCCAATGGATATATCTTATCTTGTGTGGACTCTGCGCCACAGTTGCCCAGTTCTTTATCACAACAGCCTACACCTATGCGCCTGCAAAGGAAATATCAATTTTCGATTATTTCCAGATAATTGTAGCAGCCCTCTTAAGCCTTGTAGTGTTTAAGACAACCCCTGATATATACAGCATAATAGGTTATATTGTGATTTTCGCAACATCATTTATAATATGGAAAAAAAACAACTCCGAAAGCTGATGCTTTCGGAGTTTTCCTTACCTCTTCACTTTTCACTATTACCTATTACCTGATTTAATCTTTGATTAAATCTTTAATTACTTCTCCTGCAATGGCAAGTCCTGCCACAGATGGCACAAAGGCTACTGAGCCTGGAACAGACCTGCGTTCAGGGTTTTCTTCACGGACTTTCTCCAAAGCCTCAGGGTCAAAATCAGAAACAGGCTCCTCCTCAGAATAAAGCACCTTAACATTTTTTATTCCCCTCTTTTTAAGCTCAAGCCTCATAGCCTTCGCCAAAGGACAAACCTTGGTTTTTGAAATGTCAGCAATCTTAAATTCAAGGGGACTGAGTTTATTCCCCGTTCCCATTGAAGAAATAACAGGCACCCCATTTTCCTTTGCAAGCCGAATAATTTCAAGCTTTCCCGACACTGTATCAATAGCGTCAACCACATAGTCAAACTGTGAAAAATCAATCCCTCCCGAAGTTTCAGGCATAAAAAACAAATTGTGCTTTGTAACCTTAATATCAGGACAAATATCGAGAATTCTCTCCTCCATCACGTCAGTTTTAAGCCTGCCCACAGTGGAATGAAGAGCAATAATCTGTCGGTTTATATTGGAAAGGGAAACTGTGTCGTTATCAATCAGGTCGATAGCCCCCACACCGCTACGAGCCAGTGCCTCAGCAACATATCCACCTACTCCGCCTATTCCGAAAACTGCAACCCTTTTATTTTTAAGCTTCTCCACAGCCCCACTGCCTAAGACAAGGCTTGTTCTTAAAAACTGTTCCATTACTTTTCCCCCTTTATAAACGACGAAATTCTTTTATAAATAAGGAATGTTATGATTGCATCAAGGAGTCCTTTTATGATTGTGTAAGGCAGATTAAAAATCACAAGACAGGACAAAAGTCCGTCTACACCGCCGAAAATTTCCTTATACATCCCAATAATAGCCTCAAGAGGCAACACCCTTGCATACATAGGATATGTAATAAAATAGTTGATTGGAACACTCAAAAGTCCCATTACCACTGAGCCTACAATACAGCCCCAAAGAGCGCCCATCTTATTTTTGTTGTGCTTGTAGATTACCCCTGCAGTATAAGCAAACACAGCCCCTAAAATGAAATTTGCAAACTCACCTACACATCCAGTTGAAGTCCGCAGACAGTTTATAATATTCTTGATAAGGCACACAAGAACCCCGCCCAGTGGGCTAATTGCAAAGGAAGCAATAAGCGCAGGCATCTCCGAAATTTCCATTTTGATAAATGGAGGCATAAAAGGCACGCTGAAATCTATAAACATAAGGATAGTTGCCACAGCCGAAAGCATAGCCACCATAACAAGACTTCTTGTATTGAATTTTTTCATAAAAATCACTCCCAATAAAAAAGCATACCCTCGGGGTATGCTTTAAATTTCTTTCATCCGGACTATACCGTCGGTACAGGAATCACACCTGTTCATGCAAAACGCTCGCGGACTATACCGCCGGTCAGGAATTCCACCCTGCCCCGAAAATATTAAGTTTATTAAAGTTTATGCCAGAATTTATTATTTGTCAATAGTATTCACAACAATATTCTGGTCTTTTATAACAATTTCCTTGTTACAAATCTCATAAGCAGCCTTTTTATGTGAAATAATGATACAGGTCTTATTCTGAAGACTCCTTAAGTTTCGGAGAAGCCTTTCCTCTGTTTCTTCGTCAAGTGCCGATGTAGCCTCATCAAGAAGTATAACAGGAGCATTGGAAAGTATAGCTCTTGCAATGGCAAGACGCTGAACCTGTCCCTCGGAAAGTCCAAGTCCCTTTTCGCCGATAACAGTATCAAGTCCATCAGGCAAATCATAGACAAACTCACCGCAAGCAACTTCTATGGCTTTAAGTACTTCCTCGTCCTTTGCCCTCTCCTTAACAATTTTCACATTATCACGGATAGTGCCTGACAAAAGGAAGTTACCCTGGGGAACATAAGAAAACAGCGCTCTTGTGTTCTTATTTGCAACAACTCTTTCATCCTTAAAGTCAAGATAAATCCCGCCTGCACTTGGTTTAACGACCCCTAAAAGAAGCTTAAGCAAAGTGCTTTTTCCAATACCGGAAATGCCCGAAATAACAACAAAATCGTTTTTATCTATCTTTAAATCACAATCAACCAGGATTGCCTCATCATCATCATATTTAAAGGAAACCTTTTCAAGCACAAGGCTTTCAAGGTTTTCATATTCAGCCTTTTTAATAACTCTCGACTCTTTCTTCTCGTTTCGAAGTGTATAAATTTCAATAATTCTTTCAGCAGATGCAACAGCAGAATAATATCTTGCGATAACTCCTGAAAATGCAGCAAATGGCGACTGAACCTGATTTACAAGCTGAAGCATCGCAGTAAAATCACCGTAAGTAAAGCCCGTTACAACACCTGTAGAATTAAGGAAAAGTCTGTATGCACTCCACCCAAAGGCATAAAGGTACCCTGCATTAAATACAAGCCCCATACCTCCGTGAGAAATTACAGAAATCTTATTTCTTGTACTTTGTGCCTTGTAGTTTTCAAACTGCAAGGTATTGCCTTTTGCATTTATTCTGTCATTAAGGTTAAAAACCTTAATCATAAGAGAGCTTGAAATTGCCTCCTGAAAGAAGGAACGAACTCTTCCATCAGTTTCCTGCACAGCCTTATGCATCTTCTTTAAAAATCTTCTCATAAAGCTTATAATTCCAATAAGAAGCACTCCGCCAACAAACAAAATAAGAGCAAACTGCTTATCCATATAGATAAGGGCACTAAGAGCAAAAATAAGCCTTGTAGCAAGAGCCACAACCCCAGGCGCAAGTGAAACAACCGCCGAAGCAACAATACTTATATCGCTGGTCAGTCTTGTCAAAAGCTCCCCGCTGTGGAACTTATTTATGGTCTGGTAATCTTTTTTAAGGATTGCCCTGAAAAGTTCTTCCTTAAATTTCATTTCAATTCTGGCAGTAGTCCTCACGTTAAGATAGGATGAAACGGAAGAAAACAAAATCTGTCCCAAAATAACGTAAACAAGTCCAAGCAGTGCCTTAATAAATAAATCAAAATCTCCTGCAACAGCAAAGTTAATAACCTCCTTGCAGGCGAAGGCAAAGGCTACGCCCATAAAAGCATGAATACTGTTCACGAAGATAAGGGTAATAACAGCAGGAATATGTTCCCTCGCCATTTTAAGTACCCATAAAACAGTTTTTCTGTCTTTCATAGCCACGCCTCCTTTTATAAATCAATTTTTAATGAAAAATTCTTGCCGTAATACGTCCAAAAATAGAATTTTTAAAGTTTCTCCTAATACGGATTAAAAAAACATAAATCCTGTAAAATATGTTGTTTACAGAATAATATTTTTCTCCTCTGTAAAATCCCGTAGCAACGCCGATAATTTCATCATCAGTAATTCCGTATTCAAAGAATAACTGGTGGTCTCCGGAAATTACATATCCGTCCTTTGTATAGACAATTCTGTGAAGAACAAACTGCCCATTCTTGCGTCTGTAGAAAACAATGTCATTTTTCCTGTGATTTCCCTTGGATTTTTCAAGAACAATACCGTCCTTTCCCTCTCTTAAAAGGGGAAGCATGCTTGTCCCTCTGGGTCTAAATGTAATTTTTTTCCCTGATTCAAGCTGTTCGAGCATAACAGGAAAAAGCTCCTCAAGGGAAACACGTTTACTATTCTTCAATGAGACCAGCCTCTCTGAGTTTGTTTAAGAACTGCTCAATTCCCTCTGATGCAACATCTTCTGTTACATCATACTCCTTAAGCATAGCCTCTAAAAGTTCATTTTTATCAGCTCCTGCCTCAAGTCTTTCCCAAAGGAAAGCTCCTGTGTCGTTTAAGTTAATCATACCGCCGAAGTTAACAATCTCATCACCAACAGCCACAACAACAGCAGAGTCTGCAACCCTTCTTAAAACATAACCATTCTTGATTTTCACTTAACTCACGCACCTTTCAAAAAGCGGATAAAGCTTCACCCCGAAAAAGGGATGAAGCTTTAATACTCATATTATTCAGCTACTTCTTCTGTTACGTTGGTTGCATCCCCAACAATATCAAATTCAACAGCGTTTCCTTCGCCCATATCAAGGTTCTCAATGTTATCCCCACTGATTTTAACAGTAATACCAGTTCCTAAGAGCTTAACATCTTTGAATGTACCTGTTGTAAGGTCAACTGTAACGTTGTTTCCGCGGATGAGTACACGGCCTGTAGATGTGATATTCTTAAGAATAATATCTCCGCCGTCAACACCGTCGCCAATAATAATAATGCCAGGTGAAACAATGTTCTGAAGTCCTATATTCTTTGAACGGATAACCATATTTTCATTTATAACAGTTCCTTCTGGATATGTAAACATATTTGAAGTTACAAAATATCCGCCAACCATTCTGCTCATAATTGTAGCAAATTCAGCACGTGTAATATTAGCTTCAGGGTTAACCATACCATCGCTTCCCTTAACATAACCGCTTTCTACAACAGCAGCAACACCGGCCTCTGCCCAATCCTGAATTTTGTTTTTATCGCTGAACTGGTCAAGAACAGAAAGGTTATCGCTTTCCATAGCAAAAAGTCTTGAAAGAACAACCATAGCTTCCTGTCTTGAAATGTTATTATTAGGGCGGAGATTTTCTCCGTCTCCCTTAAATGCACCCATAGCAACAGCCTTGCCCATATAATCATAGAACCAGTCTGCCTTATTTACATCCTTGAACATTGAAATGTCAGCAACCTTTGACGCACCAAAGGCTCTTGTCATAATTGTACCCATTTCAGCACGTGTCATAGGGTCTGTAGGTCTTACATAACCACCATCACCGTTTAACAAACCAGCCTCAATAGCCTTAACAAGACCTTCTTTTGACCAGTCATTCGGAATATCCTTGTAGGTTTCAGCAAAAGCAGTAAAACTGCCTAAAAGAGCAACCACACAAATAATAGAAACAATTTTCTTAAAAAGATTCTTCATAATAATCCAACCTTTCTTCATTAGTACACACATTATAGCACATATCCGAATTTTTTTCAAGATATTTATAAAGTTTTTTCCCGTGTCAGCATACTTTATTACAGAGGTGATATCTGTGAAGAACAAAACATACGGTTATAACACATTTAAACAAGACATACAAAGCATAAATTCAGAAATTTTCTCCATAGGGAAAAGCCATTTGGACAGGGATATATATTGCATAAAACAAGGAACCGGCACTAACGAACTCCTGTATGCAGGAGCCTTTCACGGAATGGAATGGCTCACCTCAGCCATGCTTGTAAAATTTATAAAAAATATTGAAAAAAATCCTGATTTGCTCCCGGAAAAAGTTACACTTTACTGTATTCCCATGGTAAATCCCGACGGAGTTGAAATAAGCAGATTCCGTGAGGGCTGGCAATCAAACGCCAGGGGCGTTGACTTAAACCACAACTTCGACGCAGGACACGATAACTCCCGTGCCTACGAAAAGTCCCATGGCATAACAGGTCCCGGCAAAACAAGATACGCAGGGCTCTATCCTTTTTCCGAAGCGGAAACAGATGCTCTCCTGAAGTTTGTAAAAAGCCATAATTTCAAAACAGTCTTCGCCTTTCACTCACAGGGCATGGAGGTTTACTATAACTACGAAAACCTTGAACCTCCTTATTCTTATTCCGTGGCAAAATTCTTAACAGAAAACACCGACTACAAAGTCTGCACTCCCACAGGCTTTGCCTCTTTCGGAGGCTTTAAGGATTGGTTCATAAAGGAATACAGACGTATGGGTTTTACAGTAGAAATCGGCAAAGGCAAAAATCCTCTTCCTCTCTCTGGCCTCAGTAAAGTTTACGAAGAAACATATCCTCTTCTTATAAAAGGTCTTAAAACAGCCCTCCTGTAAAAGAAAACCCCGACAAGATGTCGGGGTTAATTTTATCTCTTTACATAGTATCTTACAAGTTCTTCTAAAATTTCGTCAGGCTCAATCTTCTGAATTAAGGTTCTCGCACCGTTGTGGGAAGTGATGTATGACGGATCCCCGGACATAATATATCCTACAATCTGGCTGATTGGGTTGTAGCCTTTCTCCTCCAAAGCCTTGTGAACCTCAAGGATAATATCCTCAATGTTCATAGCAATTTTTGCCTTGTCAAATTTCATTGTGCTTCCGTTATCCATAATTCAAATCTCCTTTTCTAAAGATTATTAAAATAATCGCCAAAGATGACAATATCATTCATTCTTATTATTTCCGAAATTTCTTCAGTTCTCTCTTTTTCGTATTCACCGGAAAAACCTGCATCTATGGAGTGATAAATTTCCCCGTCAAACCAGCTTCCGTCCTCGAAGTAGAAGTATCCCTCATATTCAGGGTCAAAAGCATCTTCCCCCGCATAGTACGGGTGTTTTGGGAGTCCGAACATATTTGAAACAGTGGGATAAATATCCAGAGTTTTTGTAACTTTTGTAATTACTTGCGGTTCAATTCCCTCTGCGAAAATTACGAAAGGAACTCTGTGGAGAAAATCAGTTTCCCCCTGCCTCATCATAGCCTCAATTTCACTTGGCTCTGAATATCCGTAAGCCCAGTGGTCAGAATAGCAAACAATAACTGTATCATCCAAAAGTCCGTCCTGACCCAGCTTCTGTACCAGTCTTCCTATAAATTCGTCAGTATCACGGGCAAGAATTTTAAGGTTATTCATTTCAAGCTTCTCGTTTTCGTCAATCATTTCAGGATACTTTTCCTTGATCGGCTTAAGCTTTTCGTCATCCCATGTATAAGGTACGTGGGCTGAATATGTAATAACAAAATCGAAGAATTTTTCTCCCTCTGTCATTTTTTCATAAACTTCTTCTATCTCCGTAATCTCACTGTCCTGAATGGATTGAACGTAAGGCGCATAGTCCTGAAAACAAACATATTCATCCATTCCCAGAGCCTTGTGCATAATTCCTCTGTTGTAGAAATCAGCAAGGTTCATATGGAATGATTTAGCAGTATACCCTGCTTTTTTAAACTGGTTTGCAAGACTGTATTGGAAGTTATTTTTGCTGAAATTCACAGCCGTTGTTGCTGATTTCGGAGTAGCAAATCCCGACAAAACAGAGAACTCAGAATTAAAGGTGTAGCCCGTTCCAAAGGTTGGTGCGAAGTGGCTGTCAAAAGCAATTCCCTTTCTCTGCATCTCATAGAGATTTGGCATAATTTTCGGGTCAATCATCCAGTCGTCAATGCTTTCCATCATAATAACAATAACATTTTTATCCTTAAAAATGCCTGTCATAGAGTTATCTTCAGGAAGGCCTCTGTTTTCAAAGTACTCAGTAGCGCTTTCATATTCTTCTTTTGAAAAATTGTCCCCGCCAAAAATTCCCGTCTCAAAATTCTTATAGATAAACTGATAAAGTCCGCTCATAGCAGTACAGCGGTTCACATCAGTATATTTCTGATAAACAGTCCTCGGCTGTTGCCATGAGTCCCAGTTCATTTCGCTTACTCCCCATGGCTGAAGAGCAATATTCATCCCTAAGATTGCCACAATGGGAACTGAAACACAAATTATACTTCTTACCTTGCTTTTCTTTGGCTTGTTCCAGAAAAGGAAAGCAACAACAGAGGTTAAAATCCCCGCTCCTGTGCAAATCCAGAGAAGAGGTTTTGTGTATTCCATAGCAAATCCCACATAATCTCCTGCCTCTCCCACAAGGAGAATACTGCTGAGCCAGAAAAGCTGTGAAAAGATTTTGTAGTATATGTATTCACAGAATACGAGAATGTTTATAGCAACCGAAAAAATAAGAAAGGTTATTTTTCCTGCCTTTTTTGGCAATATTGCAATGCAAAAATATAAAATAAGAAAAATCCATAATGCAGTAAAAGCACAGGGCACAGTATGGGCATAAAGAGTTTCTTCAAACTGTGATTCCCTGATTATGTAACGGATTATAAAATCAGGAATAACAAGGGAAATGACAGCAAAAACTATGAAAAAATATTTTTTTATAAATGATAATAACCCACACTTTTTCATAAAGTTTCTCCTTTCCCTCATGCTCCGCTGAAATTACATCATTTCAGCTTTTTTAATAATAATTGGTGTTTTAGGAATTGAAAGTTCTCCGTTTGAGCTTTCAATTCTTTCCACTTCAACAAATTCCTCTACAACATCAAGTCCGCTTACAACTTTACCGAATGCCGCATAGTTTCCGTCAAGGAATTTGACATCATCAATACAAATAAAGAACTGTGATGACGCTGAATCAGGGTAATTTGCTCTGGCCATAGAAACAACACCTCTTACATGAGACATATTATTCTGTGTAAAGCCGTTAGATGCAAATTCACCTGTTAAATAATGACCTGCTCCACCGCTTCCGTCGCCCTTAGGGTCTCCGCCCTGAGCGATAAAGCCCTTGTCAAGCTGTGCAATTCTGTGGAAAGAAAGTCCGTCATAGAAGCCTGTTTTAACAAGATAAATAAAGTTGGCACAGGTCTGTGGTGCAACCTCAGGGAAAAGCTCAATAACAAAGCTCTTGCCGTCTGACATAGTAAACTTTACTTTTTCGTGCTTTGTCGGAATATCCTTTTCCTCATATATTTTAAGGTTTTCCTTAATTTCCTTTTGATATTCGTCCTCAGTGCCGTTACCCATAATATAATCTAAAATATCCTGAAGACGCTGTATCATAACAACTGCTTCAGCTCTTGTTCCGTTATTTCTAGGGTTAAACATACCCTTATCATCACCCATAATAAGGCTAAAGTTTGCACAGTTATAAATCTGACCTATAACAGACTGCGGAAGTCCCTCAAAGGACTTAACATCAGTAAAATTAACTGCCTTATCATCAAAAACTTCAAACAGACTCTGAAAGGACTGACCAAGGATGAATGCCATTTCCCATCTTGTAATATTTTTGTCAGAATCACCTACGAATACAGCAGGAGAAACATCTCCAACCTTATTTTCGTAATCAGGCTTAATAAGTGTTGATTCAACGGCAAAATTATAGTATTTTGATACCCATCCATTCTTATCGTCTGCATATTCCTCAGGAACCTCAGGGTAATCCAAAACGTTTACAAGCATAGCCACAACCATTTTAAGATATTCCCCACGGGTTACAAGCCCGTCAGGCTTAAATGTGCCGTTTTCGTAACCGTTAACAAAACCGCTGTCAACAGCTCTCATAATATTGGCCTCAGCCCAGTGTCCTGTTATGTCAGGAAAACCTGCACCGAACACAGTTCCACAACAAATAACAAAAACAAGAATTAATGCAATAACTTTTTTCATTTTATCTTTCCTTTCTATCCGATAACTTCCATTGATTCAATAATAATCGGGTCAACAGGCACAGCGCATTCGCCCATAGAGTTGTAGCTTCTCTGCACATCGCAGAAGGAGTCAACAACATCCATTCCCTCTATAACCTTACCGAAAGCCGCATAATTTCCGTCTAAGAAACTGCAGTCCTCATAACAGATAAAGAACTGTGAAGATGCAGAATCAGGGTCCATAGAACGTGCCATAGAGATTACGCCTCTTGCATGGGATAAGGTGTTCTGACTGAAACCGTTTGAAGAAAATTCCCCGGGGATATTCTGACCTGAACCACCTGTTCCGTCGCCCTTAGGGTCGCCGCCCTGTGCCATAAATCCGTCAACAACTCTGTGGAATGTAAGTCCGTCATAAAAACCGTCCTCAACCAAATCAACAAAATTTTCTACAGTCTGTGGTGCAAAATCAGGGTAAAGTTCAAGTGTAAACTCACCAAAATCTTCCATTTTTACATGAATTTTTACAGTATCATTCATAATTGTCCTCCGCTGAAAAGGGGCATTAAATCCCCAAAAATTGTACAATATTATTGTAATGCACACAAAAATTTTTGTCAATACTATTAAAGTAGTATTTTTAGAAAAATCTGCTTGAAAGACTTGTAATTTTCACACAAATATGCTATATTATATCCTGATATAATAAATGGAGGCTGAGATATGAAGAAAGTTTTTAAGGGATGGGGATTTTACCTTATACTCCTGACACTGATTTTTACAATCTATTCCTTTGTTTCTGTTCCTGAAACCAAGACAGAATATGTCTTTTCAGATTTAGTTACAAAGCTTGAAAATAAAGAGATAACAAAGCTTGAAATAAAAGACGAAATGTTTGCCACAGTGGAATTTAAAGACGGCTCTAGAGCTGAAATTTCAGTTCCAAGCTATGAGGCTTTATATAATGCTGCAGGGGACTCAATCAAAACACAGATTGCAGAGGGCACTCTTGTTGTAAGCACTCCTGCTCCTGTGGAAGTTCCATGGTGGTTGTCTATGCTTCCTTCATTGCTTTTAGGTGCAGTAATCCTTATATTCTGGGTTATGATGTTCAGGCAGAATTCAGGCGGAAAAGGCGGAGTTATGTCCTTTGGCAAAACAAAGCCTAAAGTCCTTGACGATAAAAACAAGAAAACCTTTGCAGACGTAGCAGGTGCTGACGAAGAAAAGGAGGAGCTTGAGGAAATTGTTGAATTCCTTAAAAATCCTGCAAAGTTCAATTCCCTTGGTGCAAGAATTCCAAAAGGTGTACTTTTAGTAGGCCCTCCGGGAACAGGTAAAACCCTTCTTGCCAAGGCTGTTGCAGGTGAAGCGGGAGTTCCTTTCTTCTCTATTTCCGGTTCAGACTTTGTTGAAATGTTTGTAGGTGTAGGTGCCTCAAGAGTCCGCGACCTTTTTGAGCAGGCAAAGAAAAATGCACCTTGTATTGTATTTATAGATGAAATTGACGCTGTGGGCAGGCAAAGAGGTGCAGGTCTCGGCGGCGGAAACGATGAAAGAGAACAGACCTTAAACCAGCTTTTAGTTGAAATGGACGGCTTTGGTATAAATCAGGGCGTAATTGTTATTGCAGCTACAAACAGACCTGATATTTTAGACAGTGCCCTCTTAAGACCGGGCAGATTTGACCGACAGGTTTACGTTTCTCACCCTGACATAAAGGGCAGAGAAGAAATCCTTAAGGTTCACACAAGAAATAAACCTCTTCACGAGGATGTTGATTTTAAGACACTTGCCCAGACAACTGTTGGTTTCACTGGTGCAGACCTTGAAAACCTTTCAAACGAGGCGGCACTCAAGGCTGCCAAGGCAGGTAAAAAGTCAATTAAAATGGAGGACTTTGAGGACTCCTTTATGAAGGTTATTGCAGGCCCTGAAAAGAAATCAAGGGTTGTTATCGAAAAAGAAAGAAAGCTCACAGCCTACCACGAAGCAGGCCACGCTGTTGCAACAAAGTTCCTTTCAACTCAGGACAGAGTTCATCAGGTTTCAATTATCCCAAGAGGCAGAGCAGGCGGATACACCCTCTCTCTTCCAAAGGAGGATTTGTCCTTCAGAACAAAAACTGAAATGCTTGAAGAAATTGTTTCACTTCTTGGTGGCAGAGTTTCAGAGGCACTTATGCTTGGAGATATTTCCACAGGTGCATCAAACGATATACAGAGAGCTACAACAATTGCCAAGGAGCTTATTACAAGATACGGCATGAGCGACAATTTAGGTTCAAGAAGCTTTGGCGACGCCAACGACGAAGTATTTATCGGCAGAGACTTCAGCCGTACAGTACCATACAGCGAGGCTACAGCAGCAAAAATTGACGAAGAAATCAAGTCAATTATCGACGAGGCTTATAAGCACTGTGAAACAATTCTTAATGAGCACAAGGATGAGCTTATTAAGGTTGCAGAGTTACTTCTCGAAAAGGAAAAGATTGACGGAGACGAATTTGAAGCAATCTTCACACCTGCACAGGTTGAAGTAAACGAAACAATCGAAGAAACAGTTGAAGAAACTGACACAACTGAAGAAAACTAATTCAAAGGCGGATATATTCCGCCTTTAATTTTAAGGAGAAAACTATGAAAGCATTTTCTTCCGTAGCAAACGGTAAAATAAATTTAAGCCTTGATATTACAGGGATAAGACCTGACGGCTACCACGAAGTAGCTATGGTTATGCACAGTGTCCCCCTCTTTGATGTTGTAACTGTAGAGGTAGGCGAGGGCGAGGGAATAACTCTTGAAGTTTCGGATAAAACCTTACCAACAGACAGTAAAAATATAGCCTACCGTGCAGCCGAAAAATATCTCGACAGAATAAACGAAAAAGCAAGAATTTATATAAGGATAAAGAAGAATATCCCTGTTGGCGCAGGTATGGCAGGGGGCAGTACAGATGCCGCCGCAGTCTTAAAATGTCTTAACAGAGCTTTTGACGAAAAACTAAATGAAAAGGAACTTATGGAGATTGGACTTTCTTTAGGCGCAGATGTTCCATTCTGTATAAAAGGCGGTTGTTGTCTTTCAGAGGGCATCGGTGAGGTACTCACAGAAATTCCAACTCTAAAAGGCAAAAAATTGCTTGTTGCAAAGCCTAATTTCAGCGTTTCAACAAAGGATGTATATACAGAATACGACCGCACAGAGATTAAAAAACACCCTGACACAAAGGCAGTTATTGAGGCAGTTAAAAACAACGATATCTCAGCCCTTAAAAACAGCACCCATAATGTGCTTGAAGAGGTTACCAAGGGGATGCACCCTGAAATCGGGGAGATTGAGGATGTTATGTATTCCCATAACGCAGACCTTTCAATGATGACAGGCAGTGGCCCAACAGTTTTTGGTTTCTTCCAAAAGGACGAGGATATTAAAACCTGCGCAGACAAACTTAAAGAAACCCTTAAAGATGTATGCATTCTGAAAATATAAGAAAAGACCGTAGCTTTTGCTACGGTCTTATTTGTTGCTTATTATATGCGAAGATGCCACAGCCCC
Organism: Clostridia bacterium; assembly: GCA_017622215.1. GTDB lineage: Bacteria > Bacillota > Clostridia > Monoglobales > Monoglobaceae > RGIG8709. The sequence continues at coordinate 280,346 of JAGARO010000004.1, read as the reverse complement.
ATCGGAGCAGGCTGTTATAATCTGTCTTAAAAACTTTTTCCTTACATCTCCAACGGCATAAACTCCCTTGACGCTTGTCCTCATAAATTCGTCAGTTAAAATATATCCGTTTTCTCTTTCACAAGCTCCAAAAAGTTCACTTTGAGGGTTATTTCCAACGGCAATAAAAATCCCATTCACAGAAAGCTCCCGTCCGTCCTTTAAAACAACTGACGAAAGTGGTGTTCCCACCAATTCAGAAACCTGGTTTTCCATGCAAAGCTCCACATTTTCTAAAGCCTCGACCCTTTTTACAAGGTGCATATCGCCCCTAAACTTGTCCCGCCTGTGAATGAGGTAAACCTTGTTGCAAATTCGGCTTAAATATTCTGCATCCTCAAGGGCAGTATTCCCTCCGCCAACTACTGCAACATCTTTTCCCTTAAAGAACATTCCGTCACAGGTTGCACAGTAGGAAACCCCTTTCCCTGTAAGCTCCTCTTCTCTGTCTATTCCGAGCTTTTTAGGAACAGCCCCCGTGGCTATAATAACGGCATCGGCTTCGTAATTATTTACTCTTTTAACTTCTCTTTCAAGGTCAATTTCTTCCACATTTTCCGACACGATTTCAGCGCCATATTTTAAGGCATGAGCCTTTAATTTCTGTGCAAATTCAAAGCCTGAAATCCCGTCCAGACCGGGATAATTTTCTATAGTATCGGTTAAAACTGTCTGCCCCCCGCAGAACTTCTTTTCTATAATAAGCGTCTTAAGTCCGCCTCGGCAGGCATAAATCCCCGCAGTACACCCAGCAGGCCCTCCGCCAATAATTATTACGTCATACCTATCCATAAATTCACCTCTTCTGTTTCGGATTGTTGCACCCATTTATTTTGTATAGTTGCAGTTTCGGATTGTTGCACCCATTTCTTTCGGAAAGTTGCAGTTTTGAAAGCTTGCGCTTGTCTCTTTAGGCTTGTTTTTTACTGAAAAATGACTTCACAGCCATACTTCTCCCCAAGAGACTTTCCCTCTTCCTCGCCCAGTACAAAAATAGCGGTAGAAAGGCAATCTCCCAAGAGCGACTCCTCACAAATAACGGTTACGCTGTCATATTCTCTATCCACAGGATACCCATTTTCCGGGGATAAAATGTGGTGAAAAATTTTGTTATTTTTTTCAAAAAAGCGTTGGTAGGTGCCGGAGGTTACAACTGATTTGTTCCTGATTTCAACTGTTTTTTCATAGCTTCCCGCAGGGGCAAAAGGGGTCTGGAGACCTATGGTATAGTCCCTGTTTCCAAAGGCAATTACATTCCCGCCAAGGTCGATAAGTCCCGATTTCACGCCCTTTTCAAGGAGAATTCTCTTCGCCTCATCTCCCGCGTAGCCCTTGGCTGCACCGCCTAAGTCAATCCACGTGTCATCACGGAGTTTCATAACCTTTCCGTCTTCTAAAACTATATTCTCATACCCCACAGTTTTACATTTTTCCACCAATTCCGACTGGATAGGAACTTTTTCGACCCCGTCTTTAAAGCTCCAAATTGCTGAAAGTTGCCCTATTGTTATATCAAAGTTACCCTTTGTTGCTTCACAAATCTCAAGTGCCTTCTCTAAAACATAATAGGTACTTTCATCAACCTCAATCCACTCATTCGCCTTAGCCGAATTTATTCTGCCCACATCGGAATCCTTATCATACATATTCATAAGTTTATGTATTTCATTTATTCTCTTAAAGGCTTCGCTTACCGTCTCTTTGTCCTTACCGCTTTCCACAGAAATTGTGCAGACTGTGTCAAGGCAGAACTGAGTTTCCTCGTAGGACTTATCAAAAACTCCGCCTCTCCATAAAAGTCCCAAAAATAAACCAAGAGTGAGAACAAAAATAAGAATTTTCTTAATCTTATTCATATCCTCACTCCTCTCATTTTATAATTCTACGCCTAAAAACTTCTTTGCCAGTATACCTACAACAAAGGATAAAACTGCAACACCAATGGAAATCAATGTCATTTCCCAAAATCTTGGTTTAAACTTTTCACCCTTTGCAACGGAAATATAATATGTAAAGCCTGCAATAATTAAAACTACTATTCCAAGCATTACGAAAAATGCATACATATAATATTCATTACCGAAAAGCAAATATGGTAAAATCAAAAGTGCCACAGTTACAAGATAGGCAATTCCTGTATAACAGCAGGACTTAAAAGCATCGTTTCTGCCCTCGCTCTTTGCCGCCAAAAATTCACTTGACGCCATTGAGAATGTGGCTGAAATTCCCATAATAAGACCTGACAGAGCAATCACTTTTGTATTGGCAAGTGCGAATGTAAAGCCTGCGAGAGAGCCTGTAAGCTCAACCAAGGCATCATTCATACCAAGAACCATACTTCCTACATATTTAAGACTTTCTTCGTCAAGCATTTCAAGAAGCGCAGCTTCGTGCTCCTCTTCCTGTGCCCTGATTGCTACGCTTTCTTCCACCTCTTTAGCCAAAAGGTCATATTCTTTCTGGGCATTTTCCTCGCCGTTTTCCATAAGCTTAACTGCAAAAGTAAAGCCCAAAATTCTTGCAATCATCTTATATCGGAAAATCTTACATCTCTGCGGCTTAAGCTCAAGACCTGTATATTTCTTCCAAATTTCGTAGTGTGCCTTTTCTTCAGATGCAAGGCGTTTTAAAGTTTCCTTATTATCTTCGCCCTTGGCAAACTTAGCAATTTCTTCATAAATAATACTTTCGTTAAGCTCGTTTTGTTGCATCTTCTTAATAATCTTAAGTGCCTTTTCAGACAAATTTGTTGTCATAATTTCTCCCCCTAATATTTATTCAGTTCCCTTTCCACAACCTCAAGCCATCTGTCAGCCATAAGACGATGGCCTACCATTGTAGGATGAATATGGTCCCAAATAAAATATGAAATATGTGTCTTTTCTTCTGCTTTATCGTAAATATCCTGGAATGGAACAAATATAACATTAAGTTTTTCGCAAAGTCCAGGAAGTTCCTTCTGCATCTTCTTTACAATAGAATCGTATCTTTCAATTGTTTCCTCTGTTACCTCAAAACAGGCAAACTTAAAGTACGGTTCACAGAATGGATGAGGAATATGATTATAAGGATCTTCCTTATAATCAATCTTCTTATAAAAAGGTTCACAGATTACAATCTTTACATCAGGATAAAGTTCCCTTGATTCATTAACCATTCTTTCAAGGTTTTCAAGATAGTTCCTTACAACCATTTCTTCTGTAAATCCAAGGGACAAGTCCCCTGCATCATTTACACCTGCAAGAATGTTTATAAAAGTAGGCTTATACTGGAGACAATCTCTTCCGAGACGGGCATAAATCTGTGAGCTTGACTCACCAGAAATACCCTTGTTTACAAACTTCGGAGCATTTTCACAGTTATCTGCACCAAGTCTTGAACAAATCATTTCTGCATAACCGTGACCAAAAATGTTATTACAATCCATATTCCTGAATCTGCTTCCGTCAGTTATAGAGTCTCCTAAGAATACTACTACATCATTTTTTCCTAACTTAATCATAATCCTGTCCCCTTATATTCCTCAGTTTAAGCGATAACAACGCCCTTCTGGAGCATAACATTTGCATAAATTGCAGTTTCTCCTGTGGCAATAATAGCATAAGCCTTCTTTGCTCTTTCATAAAATTCAAAGCGTTCAACTTCTCCGAAAACTGCATCGCCTCTTTCATCAGCTTCAGCAACAATCTTCTTGTAAACATCCCAGATTGGTGTTTCAGCTGTGTCCCCAGGCATAACCTGCATAAGAGAAACTGGCTTTTCAACATAAGTGTCAAGTGGGAAAACCTTAAGGATTGCCTCTAAAATTTCAGGTACGCCGTGGCCGTCAGCACGGATAACGATTGCATCCTTCCCCATTGATTCAGACGGAAAATTACCGTCAGCAATAACGATTGTATCGCTATGTCCCATTTCACATAATACCTTTAAAAGTTCAGGTGATAAAATACTTGGAATTCCTTTAAGCATAATAAATTTCTCCTTTATATTTATTTTACATTATCAATATGTACATCCATCTGTGGATATGGAATTGCAATTCCGTTTTTGTCAAATTCCATCTTAACCTTTTCAATTAAATCAAAGTTAACATCCCAATAGTCCTCTGTCTTACACCATGCACGGACTGTGTATTCAAGAGAGCTTTCGCCATGTTTTGTTAGGCGGGCGAATGGTTCAGGGTCAGAAAGTACCTTTTCGTGTCCCCTGACAGCGTCAAGTAAAACTCCCTTTACCTTGTCCACATCACATTCATAAGCTGTTGTAAAGGTTAAATCAACTCTGCGGTTTTCTACTGCTGAATAGTTTTCAACCACTGTATTTGTTAATGTTCCATTAGGAATTGTAATAACCTTATTATCAGGAGTTGTTAAAACCGTATACATAATTGTAATGTTTGAAACTGTACCTGAAACCGCCGATGTAGTAATATAATCTCCTACCTTGAATGGCTTGAATATTAAAATCATAATTCCACCTGCAAGGTTTGAAAGAGCGCCCTGAAGAGCAAGACCGATAGCCACACCACAGGAAGCAAGGGCTGTGATAAAGGATGTTGTAGGGATTCCCAGAATCATAGCAATTGTTATAAACAGGAATATATAAAGGGATATTCCCGCAAAACTGCTTAAAAAGGTTCTTACACCTTTATCAATTTTCTCAAGCTTCGGAGACTTCTTTATCCACTTTTTAATAAATTTAATCAGCTTACTTCCCACAAAAAGAATTACAATTGCTGACAGAATCTTAAGTCCGAAGGATGTGAGAAGTTCAAAAAGAAAATTCATAATTGTTTCAATATTCATATTTATCTCTCCTTTTAATATGATTTATTATCTGTTATTCCTATTATAACATCATTTTCCAGAAATTACAACAAATCTTTTTCCATAAATTAAAACCGAAAAAGAAAAGGTATATCCCCATAGGGAGAAGTCAATTTGGATTTCAGCATTATAAAAACCCTTGCAATATAAAATTGCAAGGGTTTAATATCTATCCAAACAACATTGTTGCTTGAAACAAAACATTTTGGATGGCGGACAAGGTAAAAAACGCAGTTAATCCTTTGTGGATTGACGAGGCTTTTTCCGCAGTACGGCGCCATAAATGTAAAGTTTCAAGTTGGCTAATCCCTATGGGGATATACCTAGTTATTAGTAAGCCTGTAAGCCGAGTTCTGTCATTTAAGACGGTCATCTATCTAATGCGCATATCACTACGCGCCTTAAGCCACCTTCCCGGGAGATGTCGGGCCAACTTATCCTCCTCTATCAGGTGTTGCTACAGATGGGGTTTACACCAATGGTATGTCACCATACCACGAGTGAGCTCTTACCTCACTTTTCCACCCTTACCGAAAATCGGCGGTAACTTTCTGTTGCACTATCCTTGGAGTCGCCTCCACAAGACGTTATCTTGCATCCTGCCCTATGTAGCTCGGACTTTCCTCACGCACAGGATTACTCCTTATGCCCGCAACCGTCCAGCTTACTAAAATTTAATTATGCTGTGTAGATTGTTGACTTGATTACGCCGTCAATTGCGTCAACGTCAGCCTTAACATTATCTGCCATAGCACCGTCTATATCAATCATTGTATAAGCATAATCGCCACGGCTCTTATTCATCATATTCTCAATGTTTGTATTATCAGCTGTGAATACATCTGTAATCTGTGAAAGCATTGCAGGAACATTCTTATGAATAACACAGAGTCTTGTGCCTGTTACCTTACCCATATTACAAGCAGGGAAGTTAACACTGTTCTTAATATTACCGTTTTCAAGGAAGTCCTTAATTTCCTGTGCTGCCATAACTGCACAGTTGTCTTCACTCTCTGGTGTTGAAGCACCAAGGTGAGGCATAACAATAATATTTTCCTTATTTAAAAGCTCTTCGCCACCGAAGTCTGTTACATAGCAGGAAAGCTTTCCTGATTCAACTGCTTCTATAACATCTGCATTAACAACAAGGGCATCTCTTGAGAAGTTTAAGAGTCTTGCTCCGTCCTTCATCTTTGCAAATGTTTCCTTGTTGAACATACCCTTTGTATCAGCGTTAGCAGGAACGTGAACTGTGATATAATCAGCCTTTGCGTAAACTTCATTTACATCCTTTGCCTTTTCAGCTGTAGCTGTCATATGCCAAGCTGCGTCAACTGATAAAAATGGGTCATAACCGATTACATTCATTCCAAGAGCTTCAGCTGCAGCCGCAACCTTAATACCAATTGCGCCAAGACCGATAATACCTAAAGTCTTGCCCATAATTTCAGGACCTACGAATGCGCCCTTACCCTTTTCAACCTGCTTAAGCACGTCATCACCTGTTAAAGTGTTGTTCCACATGATACCCTGAACAACCTTTCTTGATGCGAGGAGAAGACCTGCAACAACAAGCTCCTTAACAGCGTTAGCGTTTGCACCAGGAGTATTGAATACTATGATACCTTCTTCGCTGCACTTTTCAATTGGGATATTATTTACGCCTGCACCTGCTCTTGCAATAGCCTTAAGGCTCTTTGGGAGCTCCATTTCGTGCATTGAAAAGCTTCTTAAAATAATACCGTCAGGATTTTCAGTTTCATTTCCGCAAGTGAACTTATCGTCAAAAACGTCAAGTCCGATTTTAGCAATTTTATTAAGTGTCTGAATCTTATACATTACTTATTCTCCTCTTCAAACTTCTTCATAAATGCAACAAGCTTTTCAACGCCTTCTGTTGGCATAGCATTATAGATACTAGCTCTCATACCGCCTACTGAACGATGTCCCTTAAGGTTGATAAAGCCCTGTGCCTTTGCTTCAGCAATAAACTTTGCGTTAAGTTCTTCGCTGTCTGTTACAAAAGGAACATTCATAAGTGAACGGTCCTTTGGAACAACTGTTCCGCGGAACATTTCAGAGCTATCGAGGTAGTCATATAAAATCTTAGCCTTAGCTTCGTTTACTTTCTGTACTTCCTTGATACCGCCCTGTGCCTTAATCCATTCATATACAAGCTTACAGATGTAAATTGCATATGTTGGAGGTGTGTTATACATTGAACCGTTTTCAGAATGTGTTTCATAGTTGAGCATTGTTGGTGTGATATCCATTGCATTTCCGATTAAATCTTCACGGATAATTACAACTGTAACACCTGCAGGGCCCATGTTCTTCTGTGCGCCTGCGTAAATCATACCGAACTTTGATACATCAACAACCTCAGATAAGATGTTTGATGAAAGGTCAGCCACGAGAGGAACATTTCCTGTGTCTGGGAGACTTGTGTATCTTGTTCCGTAGATTGTATTGTTAAATGTAATATGTACATAGTCAGCTTCAGGGTCAAACATATCCTTTGTAAGTTCAGGAATGTATGAGAAAGTTGTATCAGCAGATGATGCAACTTCGTTTGCCTGAATATACTTTCCTGCTTCCTGCTTTGCCTTTTTAGCCCACTGACCTGTTGTTACAAAGTCAGCCTTCTTGTTCTTGTTACCAAGGTTTAATGGCATCATAGCAAACTGTGTTGATGCACCGCCCTGAAGGAATAATACCTTATAGTTATCAGGGATTTCCATAATCTCACGAAGAAGCGCTTCAGCCTCATCAATAATTGCCTGATATTCCTTTGAACGGTGGCTCATTTCCATTACAGACTGGCCTGAACCGTTGCAGTCAAGCATTTCTCTCTGTGCTCTTTCAAGAACTTCAAAGGGGAGCATTGAAGGACCTGCAGAAAAATTATATACTCTACTCATTATACATTACCTCTTTCCTGTAATACTTTTCAGTAAAACTTTTTCTATATATTATATAACAATAACCTTAAATAGTCAACATAATTCCTGATAAAAATTTCACAATTTTACCTTATTTTTTAAGGTAATTATATACCATTATTGCAAAGTCAGCGTTTGTGGTTTTATCAAGGGGTTTAAAGTTGCCTTTTCCGTCGCCATTTACAATTCCTAATCCCTTTGCAAGTGCTGTGTAGCCCTCATCGGCGCTGTCTTTCATATCATTAAATACAGGCTTAAAAATTCCTTTAAGCTGTGCGACTTCCTTATGACCTAAAGAGTCAATTAAAATCTTAACGGCCTCAAGTCTGTTAATCTCCGTATTTTCCTTGCCCTTTGGAATTTCAACATATTTTGGAGTTGCGCTATTTAAGATTTCAACTGCCTTTTCCCAGGTAAGCGCCTTATCAGGCTCAAACTTTCCGTCCTCTATACGAAGTACGCCATTACGGACAAGGGAATCAATCTCTTTTTCAGCATAATGTCCTACATAATCAGGCTCCTCTTCTGTCTTTTTGAATTCCTTAAGGTTATGCTTGAGAGGCTTTAAGGAAATTCCCTCAATGAAGCTTGGTTCATCTGTTACAACATAAGCCAGAACAATTTTCGCCTCTTTATTTTCATCAAAAACCTGAATATATTTAAGTTCAAAATCAATGTTTTCGTAATACGTCTTTACCGCATCATCCATAGGGAATACACGGCTGGCGTCAGAGAATTTATCTCCCTCATTTCTGTCTGTTACATAATAGTTTCTTATAATTCCATTTTTATCAACAGAAATGGATACTCCTCTGCCTGTGTAGAGAGCACCAAGCTCCTTGACACAGTATGTATATGGAGTGTAGCCTGTTCCCCCTGTTTCTTCGATTGTGATATCCTCAAGCTTTTCTGCATTATTATAATATTCAGCCACAAACTTTTCCGCAATACTGCGTTTTTTGTCTGTGTGTTCCACCTTTTCGTCTTTGGAGTCTGAATATGTGTTAAAGGCTAAAAGCTCCTTTGTTTCAGCGTTAAATCTTATACTTCCGTAACCCTTTTTATCCTTTGTTCTCAAAGAAAGATACAGTTCGTATTTCTTTACTCCCTCTAAGCTATATGTATTTATACGGCTTGACACTACCTCATAATTTTTAAGGTCTGTGTTCTTCATATTTTTCATTATCTTTTCAGCATCAGCCTTAGTCATAAGGCCCTCTACCTTATTTATTTCCTCAAGTTCAGCCTCTGTAAGTCCGCCTGCCATTTCGTCTTTCATAAGCAGGCTTTCTTCTGCGCTGGAGTTGGCTGTATAAAGCGGTCTTGCCTCATAGTAAAGCTCAACCTCTTCCCCTGTTGTTGCGTCAATATAGCGGATTGTCTTTATAGGCTTATATACAACTGTGGAGTATTCTCCTCTTTCCCCGAAAACGTGTTCAAGACGGAAGTTGCCATTTTTAGCAAAAATCTCTCTTGCCTCTGCCTCGGTTAAAACCTTGTCTGCTTTCTGTGGTTCACCATTTGTGAGGGCTGTTTCCATAGATGTAACTTCCCCTGTTTCCTTATCCAGATATACTGTAACATAATCACCGCAGAATTCAATTCCGTCCTTAACTCTCTTAAAGCTTACCCAGACATCATCGGAAAATGGATATGCTTCTATTTTCTCGAAAACAAATTCCTGCCATATTTTATCGTGAATTTTCTTTATAAAATCAAGGGCCTTACTTTCAAGCTCTTCGTCTGTAAACTTATAAATAGACGGGGTGTCATCATAAGGCTTGTCTTCACTTTTTCTGTAGCTTAAAATATCTCCCTCTTTACTTACAGTTACACCGATATGTCCGTCCTCTTTTCCCCAGGTAAAGTTATATGTATCATCATCCCAGAGTTCTACATTAAAATCTTCATACTCACTTGAAATTTCAAGCTTTGTTTTCGCAATTTCTCCTGCTTCTGTCATTGTTACTTCAGCGTAAGCTGTTGTTAAAAGAAGCACCATTGCAAGTATAATTCCAACTAATTTTTTCATTTTCTCACTCCTTATAAATTCTCAAAATCTCTCTCGGCATAGAAAACTCCGTCGCAGATTCCCTTATCGGAAACTATGAATTTTGTGGCGTTTGTCCTATTTTTAATCGCCTTTAAGATTGTAATTCCGCCAAAGATTATGTCTGCTCTTTTATCGCCGATGCCCTCCATTCTTCCTCGGGCATCTATATCTGCATTTTCAATTTTATCAGAGATTTCCTCAAACTCTCCCGCGGTCATTTCCTCTTTCTTTTGCATTCCCAGAGCGTGGGCTGTTCCTCCAAGACCTATGATTGAGGTGTATCGCACCTTATTTATCCAACTTATCTTATCTACAAGGTCAAAGATTTTATCAAATGCCTCTTTCTTTTTATCTTCTGTTTCGCCATCCTTAAAATACAACTCCGATATGACTCTTGCACCGTATGGAATACTCTCCGTCCCAACAACAAAGCCTCCCTTTACACCGATAAGCTCTGTGCTTCCGCCACCTACGTCAACAATAAGGCAATCTCTTATTCCAAGGGTTGCTTTTACTCCGTAAAAATCGTAAAAAGCCTCTCTGTCTCCGTCAATAACTCTTATATCAAGACCTGTTTCTTTCTTTACCTTTTCAAGAAATTCAGTCTTATTCTTCGCCTTTCTTACGGCAGCTGTGGCAAGGGCAATTACATCTCCCTTTGCTTCCGCAAGAAGCATCAAAAGACCCTTGACCGTCCTCTCCATAGCCTCGGGCTGAAGATACAAATCTTCATTCATTCCCTCGCTTAAACGGACTGTGTAGCGTTTCCTGAAAAGCTTTGTGCCGTCCTCTGCAAAAACATTCATTTTTATTGAATTTGAACCTATATCTATAATGGATTTTTCCATATTTATCACCCACCCTCATTTTATCATCCTCCATAGTATAAGTCAAGGAAATATACGCAAACTAAAGGCGGAGATGATTTTATGAATATAAGGACTGATTTAGCAGTTGAATCAAGGGAAATGCACCTTGAAAATAATAATGTTTCCTCTCTTGAGGGGACTGAAATTCAGGAGGAGGGGCCTGTTACAAGGGTGAAAATTCTCACAAATAAAGCTGCTACACTACTAAACAAGGAAATTGGCAACTACATTACAATTGACGTGCCCAGAGACACCTTTGACAGTCAGGAGGGCTACGAGGAATTATGCAAAATTACGGCTACTGAGCTTAAAAATCTTATACATCTTAAAAAAGAGGACACAGTTTTAGTCGTTGGGCTTGGCAACAGGAATATTACCCCTGACTCTTTAGGCCCTCAGGTTACAGAGGGGCTTCTTGTGTCCAGGCATTTAATTGCCTACATGCCCGAAGAAATTGACGAAAGACTTGTCCCACTTTGCGCTATTTCTCCCGGGGTTTTGGGAATTACAGGTATTGAAACCTCTGAAATTATAAAGGGAGTTACGGAAAAAGTCCGTCCCTCCCTTATTATTGCAGTTGACGCCCTCTGTTCAAGAAAAATGGAACGAATTAACACTACTATCCAGATTTCCGACACAGGCATTATCCCCGGTGGTGGCATAGGAAACAAAAGGAATGCCATAAACAAAGAAACTATGGGTGTTCCTGTGATTTCCATGGGCGTTCCTACTGTGGTTGACGCAGGCACAATTGCTTCCGACGTTATTGACCTGCTTCTTAAAGGTATGTCCTCTCAGGCATCACCACAGCTATACAAGGTCTTAAAAACTGTGGAGGATTTTGACAAGGTTTCCCTTATTTCCGAGGTCTTAACCCCCGGAAAATTTATTGTTACACCAAAGGAAATTGACACAGACATAAAAAATATTTCATCCGTGATTGCCAACGGCATAAATATTGCTGTTCATGAGGGAATTGGACTTGATGACATTGACAGATATATTTAGCTTTTATTTTCAGTTATGGCACACTGTTTTCCTGTGTTATCTACGCAAAAGTTTTCTGTCATAATTATTTCGGAGACAGGCACTATGGTATAGCCATCATCAAGGAGCTTTTCTAAAATTCCCGGAAGGGCTTTTGGGGTATTTAAGGCTGCATTATGGAATAAAACTATGGAGCCCGGCTTAACTTTAGAGATTACTCTATCGGTTATTTCCTGTGCAGAGAGATTTTTCCAGTCCAGACTATCCACGTCCCACTGGATTGTATAGTGGCCTGTTTCACGCATTGTGCCTACAACTTCGTTATTGTAATCCCCGTAAGGAGCTCTGAAAAGAGTTGGTTTTTTACCTGTGATATTCTCAATTTTTTTATCACAGCTTTCCACCTCTTTTATCATTTCCTCCTTTGAAATTTTTGTCATATAGGGGTGGCTGTCGGAATGGTTCATAATTTCGTGGCCTGCGTCTGACAGTTCTTTGACCGATTCAGGGAAGTTATCCACCCATGAGCCAACCACGAAAAAGGTGGTTTTTACATTGTATCTGTCTAAAATTTCAATGAGCTGGTGGGTGTCCTCATTTCCCCATGCCGCATCAAAGCTTATTGCACAGACCTTTTCCTGTTTATCAACACAATATATGGGCAAATCCCTTTTGCCTGCCGAGGTTTCTGTTACCGCTGTTTTACCTATATAAATTCCTGAAAACAACAAAAGAATTGTCAGGGCAATTATTATCCCCTGTTTTCTCCCTATTACCCAGATTTTCATAATCTTCTCCATTCCGCCCGTCATAAAGGCATTTTATTCTTGTTATATTATAGTTTATATCTTCTCATTTATGATTATTTGACATCAGTTTCTTAATATGATAAAATTATTAAAGCTACAGACAGGGAGGGATTTTATGGAAACAAGAATTGCTGTTATCAGCACAATTGTCGAAAACAACGATAAAATTGATGAACTTAACAATATTTTTCACGAGTACGGCGAATACATTATCGGAAGAATGGGTATTCCGTACCGAAAAAAGAATGTAAATATTATTTCAGTTGTAATAGACGCACCCCAGGATAAGATTGCTACTCTATCAGGAAAAATCGGCAATTTAGAGGGAATTTCCTCCAAAACAGCCTACTCAAAGGTTATTTCCGAAGATTAACCATATCTGTTCTATTTCACTTTCCTTTGAATATACTAAAAGTATAAACCGACAGGGACAATTAGGAGAGTGAATATATTGGATAGCTTTTCAGAAAACAACAAGGTAACTTTAACAGGGCGTATCGAAGAAGACCCTGTGTTCTCTCACGATTTTTACGGCGAGAATTTTTATACATTTAAGTTAATTACTGACCGACTCAGCGAAACCTCAGACAGAATTCCTGTAATTTTATCGGAAAAATTTTTATATACTAACGATTTGTCCGCAGGAAACACAGTTGAGGTTACAGGTCAGTTCCGTTCATACAACAACTATACCGATATCGGAAACAGGCTTATTTTATCTGTTTTTGCAAGGAATATTACTCCTGTAGCATCTGCGGAGGAGGCTGAAAATCCCAACGCTATACAGCTTACGGGGTACATCTGCAAGGCTCCTGTGTATCGCACCACTCCATTCGGCAGAGAAATTACCGATTTACTTATAGCCGTTAATCGTGCCTACAACAAATCGGACTACATTCCATGTATCGCCTGGGGACTTAACGCAAAATATGCCTCTGTTCTTTCCATAGGGGAAAAGCTCCGTCTCACAGGACGTATTCAAAGCAGAGAATATAAAAAGAAATATGACGATGAAACAGTAGAAACAAAAACAGCCTATGAGGTTTCAATCTCAAGGCTGGAGAGTATATCATAAAATAAACCCTTTAGGACGGCATATCCTAAAGGGTTTTTATTATTTTGCATTATTTACTTCTTCAGGTTCAACAAAGGTTGGTACTGACTTTTTAAGTGCCGCCTTTATCTTTACCTTATCCTTACTTAAAATTGCGTCCTTCAGCTCCTGAAGGTCTTCATTAAGAGTTAAATAGTCATTGAATGTAGGTCTTCCCACAAAGATTTTTTCGTTCCTTGTCTTTTCAAGACCTTCCTCACTCATAAGCAATTCTTCATAAATCTTTTCGCCAGGTCTTAAACCTATCTCTTCAATCTTAATATCAACACCAGGTTCGAAACCTGAAAGCTTTATAAGATGCTTTGCAATGTCATAAATCTTAACAGGCTTGCCCATATCAAGAACAAAGACTTCTCCGCCCTCTGCAAATGCTCCTGCCTGAAGTACAAGCTGGGATGCTTCAGGGATTGTCATAAAGTATCTTGTAATATCTCTATGGGTTATTGTAACAGGTCCGCCCTGGGCAATCTGTTTCTTAAACAGCGGAATTACACTTCCGTTTGAACCAAGAACATTACCGAAACGAACTGCAACAAACTTGGTTTTACTTATTGTCTGAATGGTCTGGATAACCATTTCGCACATTCTCTTGGATGCACCCATTATATTTGTAGGGTTAACTGCTTTATCAGTAGAAACCATTACAAAGCTCTTAACACCAAACTTATCGGACACCTTCGCCATATTTACAGTTCCAAAAACATTATTCTTTATGGCTTCGCCCGGGCTGTCCTCCATAAGCGGAACATGTTTATGAGCCGCTGCATGGAATACAACATCCGGTTTATATTCTCCAAAAATATCCTCAAGTCTATGTATATCTCTTACAGAGCCGATAAGTACGGTTGGCTTATTATCAGGATATTTTCTGTTAAGCTCCATCTGTATTTCGTAGGCATTGTTTTCGTAAATATCAAAAATTATAAGCTGTTTAGGACTAAATTTCATAATCTGTCTGCACAGCTCGGAGCCGATTGAACCGCCACCGCCTGATACAAAAACAACTTTATTTTCAAGAAATTCCTTAATTCCGTCTTTTTCAAGCTTAATCGGGTCTCTTTCAAGCAAATCCTCGATATCTACATTTTTAACCATCATATTGTCTTTAGAATCTAAAATAACTCTATCAATACTCGGCATTATCTTAACCGGTTTCTTCGTCTTACTGCATTTTTCAACTGCTGCAGTTCTTTCCGCCAAGCTAGCCGACGGAATTGCTATAATAATTTCATCAATATCATAGTCATTTACAATTGTTTCAATGTCCTTGCCCTGACCTAAAACAGGATACCCGTTGATTCTTGCCTTTTTCTTATCCTGTGCATCATCAATGAGGCCTACAATTCTATAATCCATATCCTTATTCTTCATAAGGTCATGCATAAATGTCATAGCGGCCGAACCTGCACCATAAATCAAAAGACGCTTTCCCTCGTTTCTTCTTCTTATAAGCTTTGTCCTGTTATAAAAAACACAGGCAACAAGCCTTAAGAAAAACATAAAGAGAAGAGCAACAATATTCATAAAGCCTATGAATATTATTATTTTTTCCTCCGTAAGAGGGAAAATCGGATTCGGACTTAATTCTGTAGTTGCCCTTATAACAAGAGTTACAATTATTGAAATTACTGTGGAAATAAAGCTTGCCTTAATCAGATTAAAATAATCCTTAAGTCCGCCGTAAATCCAGAGTGTCGCATAAATCCCAAATCTCCAGTTACAGAAAAATAATATAATTACATCCAATACAAGGATATTTACTGTAGAATAAAGGAATGTGTAAAATTGCTCAAAATCCACAAGGGTTACAACCATTATAGAACTTACATATGCTGCAAAAATCAGTAATGCATCTACAATAAACAAAAACCTGTTTCTAAACATAAATGTTCTTCCTATTCTCCTATGTATTTATTTATATAGTACGCTTTCTTAAGCGTCTTTTCTTCCTCATAGGCTTTTTTTATCTCACTCACTATAGATGTATCTGCTTTGTTGTCCTTTAAATATTTTTCAAGGCTATTGCATATTTTATTAACCTCGCTGTCGCACTGTGCAAGAGCCGAATATGCGTCCTTGGAATACTTTAAAATAATTTTTGTTCGGTTATCTACGTTCCTGTCATCAGCAGGCAATGAATAAAACTCGCTCTTCGCCTTTTGTATAAGAGCTTCAGCCCTGCCCAAATACTCACTCTTAAGTTCATAAAGCCTCAAGATGTATTTGGTGATTTCAGCCTGTATATTATCAAGAGAATCATAGTCTATGGCACTCTTAATATTTTCTACCGACTGCTTTTCGTACTCAAGTCCGTTATATTCGCCGCTTTCCTCTTTAATTTCCTTAATTGGAACATATTTTCCAAGAGTTTCAACAGTTCGTCTTTCTCTTTCACCGATATTAGTACTGATTTCTGTTCCCGTGTTTTCCTCTGCAAGAAACAGAGCCTTTATATAATCTCTGTTATTTACCAGAAACCACCCTAAAGCAACAGCAACCACTAATAAAACAACCAACAATACTTTCAATGTCTTCTTCATATTTCCACCTTGTATTATATTACAACTGTCGCACTTCTCAAAGCACCTTCCGAATAATCAAGTATATCCTCTACAGCCTCATATCCATGTTTTTTCTCAATTATCTTCAGGGCTTTATCCATTTTCGGTTTCCTTGAACTCATATCGTGAGAATCTGTGCCCAGAAAGTTTATATGCCTTCCTCCTATAAATCTGAGAGCCTTTTTCTTTGTAAATCTGTTTGTAAGAAACGTACAGTTACACTGTATCTGCACTCCCATTTCCTCAAGACGTTCAAGGCATTTTTGCTCATTCTGGTAAGATATGTATCTCTCAATATGTGCTATAACAGGCACATATCCCCGTTCCTGAAGCCTCATCAGGCTTCTGTATATTGCCTCGGTCCACAAAGTAAACGGCATCTCAATAAGCAAAATCTTTGTGCCAATTATAGTAAGCTTGTCCAGTTCTTCGCATTCGCCTATTCCGTCATAATACTCCGTTTCGGACCCCACGTATATTTCAGGAACATCCTCTATTCCCACCAATGCTTCTTTAAGCGTTTGTATCGCCTCATCTCTTGCATGGAAAAATTCCTCTACACTTTGTAGTCTGGCAAGAAAATGAGGGGTTGCAACAACCTTTGTAATCCCCTGGCTGTACATTTCTCTAAGTATCTCAAGGGATTCATCAATATTTTTACTTCCGTCATCTATTCCCGGAAGTATATGACTGTGGAAATCAACCATATAATAACTCCTTAAAACTCAGGTTATTTGTTTGCAGTCTTATTCTTTTCCTTACTGTATGCACTGTTGTAGTAATAATTTCTTTCATAGTGCTTTCCTCGGAAACCATTATAATATCTGTATCCGTATCTGTATTTGTATCGTCCTGTTGCTGTATATTCAACACCGTTAAGTACAAAACCGAGAAGCTTCGCTCCTACAAATTCCACCTGTTCTACAGCAAGCTTGATTACATCCTTTTCTGTTGAATTCTGAAGTGCAACAAGTACTACACCTGATGCTTTACTTGCTAAAATAGATGGGTCAGTTACCACGCAGATAGGCGGAGAGTCAATAAAGATGTATTCATACTCTTCATCAAGCTCCTTTAAAAGCTTGTCCATTGTCTCAGAACCTATAAGCTCTGCAGGGTTCGGAGGAACATCTCCAGAACAGATAACATCCAGATTTTCTCTGACATTTTTATGAATAATATCTTCTTTAGTAACTGCATCAATAAGGAAATTACTAATTCCCGGAGCGGAGTCAAGACTTAAAAGTCTTCCAATGTTTGGACGTCTCAAGTCGCAGTCAATAAGACAAACCTTAGCACCCATCTGGGCAAATGTAATTGCAATATTAACACAGGTTGTACTTTTACCTTCGGAGGCAAGTGAACTTGAAATCATTACTCTTTTATTTTTTTCTTCTCTAGGAAGGGAAAAAATTATATTTGTTCTGAGAGCTTTATAGGCTTCCTTTACGTTAAACGAGGTCTTTTCATTAAGTATTTTTGCGCGGAGAAGTTCTTTTCCTGCTTTAGCAGACACGGTATTTTTTCCCTGTATCTTCTTATCAGCCATTTTTCTTCTCCTCCTTTAATTCATTCTTTGAAACGGGCTCAGGAGTCTTTCCATCAGAGCCTTTTTCCTGCGCAAGAGTATTTCCCTTCAGGTTTTCAAGTCCATAGCCCTGTTTCTTAAATGAACCGCTCTTTGAATTATTATAATAACCGTAATGGCCTTTGTTTCCTGTACCAATCTGAGGAATTGTGCCGAGAATCGGAATCGGGAACATTTCTTCAAGATCGCTTTCATTCTTGATACGGTTATCAAGAATTTCTCTGATTAAAATAAAGGAACAACTCAAAATAAGTCCTACTATGAATCCAATAATTGTATTCCTTGTAACATTTGGGGAGTATGGTGCCTGCGGAACCTTCGCCTTATCAATAAGTCTAATTGAACACGCTTCAACAATACCACCGTTACCGCCGATAACTTCAGGAACAATATCTGCATAGGTATTGGCAATTTTAGTAATGTCGTTAGGTTCAGTTCCCTTTATTGTAATTTTAAGAATCTCAGTAGTTCCAACCTGTGAAGCAGAAGTCATATTCTTAATCTGGGAAGCTGAATAACCAAGTCCATCAGCCTCAGCAACTGCAGAAGACATAACATCTGTGTTTATAAGGTTGATACAAGTAGGAACCAGCATCTGTGATGTTGAAAGGTCGGAGGATGTAGTTCTGTCTGTAATTGTAACCTTTGTGTTATTTACATACATAGTAACATCCGTCTGATACTTAGGCACAATCATTGTTGCACTGTAAATAAGTGTAGCAATTGTAACTACCAGGGTAACTGTAACAATCATCCTGATATTAAAAATAAATAAGTCAATGATATCCCTGAAGGACAACTTCAATTCTTCCATAAAAAACCCCTCTATAAATTTAGTTTATATTTGTTTTACATACAGATCTATTATATCACCCAAATCCCCTTTTGTCAACAAAGTTTTTACCTGTTATACAGCTTTTCAACCTCATTCCGAAGCCTTTTCATAATTCTCTTTTCAAGTCTGGAAATATAAGACTGGGAAATCCCCATCATATCTGCCACCTGCTTCTGCGTCAGCTCCTCATCCTCCCGTCCTATTCCAAACCTCATTTCCACAATTTTTCTTTCCCTGTCTGAAAGCTTTGACAGTGCTATTTTTAAAAGCTCCAAATCAACATTGTGCTCAATATTTTTCTGGGTTATATCATTTTCTGTGCCCAGAATATCCGAAAGAAGCAGTTCGTTCCCGTCCCAGTCAACATTCAGCGGTTCATCCAGAGAAACATTTACCTTCTGGTTGGAATTTTTTCTTAAATACATTAAAATCTCATTCTCAATACAGCGTGAGGCATAAGTTGCAAGTTTTATATTTTTATCTTTTTTAAAGGTGTTTATAGCTTTAATAAGCCCAATAGTCCCAATTGAAGTCAAATCTTCAGGAGCAACTCCTGTATTTTCAAATTTTTTTGCTATGTAAACCACAAGCCGAAGGTTGTGTTCAATCAAAATTTTTCTGGCACTATTCCTTTTTTCTTCCTCAATCAGTTCGTCAATCAGCTCAGCCTCACGGTTACTATCTAACGGAGCAGGTAGATTTTCAGGACCTCCCACATAAAATACTCCTGTTTTTCCGAAAAGGAATCTCTTAAACCTTTGCCACAGCCTTATTATCCACTTCATTTTCCTTACCTCCTATTAAAATTTCAGGGTTAATAATTGCATCAAAATTATCCGAAAAACTGTACTCTACCACAGCTACTACAAAGTCCTTACAGCCGTAGCTTTTACCATCAACAATAAGCTTTTCTGCATCAAATCCTGCCATAATTTCCCACTGTCCCGCCACGGTGCAAAAGGGTATTATTTTAAATCCAAATTTCGTAAATTTTTCTAGATTTTTGCCACTTTTATAAAACATTTCCAACTCTTTGGGACATTTGCACAGAGATTGTCCCAAAGAAAACGGGACAATTATAACAGGCCGTGCTGACACGGGTTCTTTAAGATGACAGCCTGTGTCAATCAAGGTCCTTACATTAACCTTTTTCCCATTATTTACAATAACAAATTCCTTTATCAGCTCCCCCTGTGGTAAAACTGTTTTGCAGTTTTCGGAAAACACTGCTAAAAGAAGATAAAACAATACTGCACCCGCAAGAAGATAAATAATATCAATATTAAAATAAAATTCTCCAGATGACATTATCGCGCCTACTCTCGTCCCAAGCTCCGTGAGAAAAAACAGGGCAAAAACCGCCCCTGCAAGTCCGAAAGAAAGGGCCAAAAATATCAGGGTATCCTTAAGCAACATTCCAAATCTCATTTTTCCAAAAAGCAGACGGATAAAAACTCCCGAAAATATAACCTTTCCAAGCCCGCTTACCAACAGTCCTGCCGAGGGTATAAATACCAGCACTGAATATAAAGACGCAAGAGCTGACACTCCCATCAGTCTGTATAATTTAACCCTCTGCGATACAATCATTTCCGTCAGGAGGAAAAGCACCGAATTCATTATGAAATTCAACAAAAACAAAACATCTATGTAAACAACAGGCCTCATTTTTTCACCTCATTGTTATCATATCATTTTTGTCCTGAAAATATTGTCAGTATTTTTGCAAAACAAAAAAAGCCGGACAAAAATCCGGCTTTTAATTTTTATGTATTATTAGTCTTTATTCTTAATAAATACAGGAACATCAATTCCATCGTCCTCTGTAAGTCCCTGAAAAATGTTCTTTGTTTCTTTTGGTTCTCCGCTTAAGAATGATGGCATATCGCTTTTAGCATCATCAGTTTCTTCAGCATCTTCCACTGTCTTTGGCTCATCGGAGATATCAAGAGTTTCCTTAAGCTTTCCAAACATATCGTTTCCAACTCTTGGAGCGAGAGGTCTGTTAATTGTTGACTTTCCGCCGTTTGAACCTGTAGCAATAACAGTAACCTGAATTTCATCACCAAGTGTTTCGTCGATTATAGCACCGAGGATAATATTTGCACCTGGGTCAGCAGCCTGTGTAACAAGCTCGGAAGCTTCCTGGATTTCAAGAATACCAAGGTCAGCACCACCTGTAACATTTAAGATTACGCCCTTAGCGCCTGCAATAGATGTTTCGAGGAGCGGGCTGTTAATAGCCTTAAGAGCAGCGTCATGAGCTCTTGTTTCACCTGTAGCTTTGCCGATACCCATATGAGCATAGCCTGCATTCTTCATAATTGTCTTAACGTCAGCAAAGTCAAGACTGATAAGACCCGAACGGGAGATAAGGTCAGAAATACCCTGTACACCCTGCTTTAATACATCATCAGCAATAGCAAATGACTCTGTAAGAGCTGTCTTCTTTTCTGCAAGTTCCAAAAGCTTATCGTTTGGAACAACTACGAGTGTATCAACAGCGTCCTTAAGACACTCAATACCTGCAGCAGCATTTTTAGCACGTGTAGCACCTTCAAACCAGAAAGGCTTTGTAACGATACCTACAGTTAAAATACCCATTTCCTTTGCAACTTCAGCAACGATAGGAGCAGCACCTGTACCTGTGCCGCCGCCCATACCTGCAGTAACAAATACCATATCTGCATTTTCAAGTGCCTGTGCAATTTCGTCTCGGCTTTCTTCAGCAGCCTTTGCACCGATTGTAGGGTCAGCACCAGCGCCGAGTCCCTTTGTAATTTTTTCACCTATCTGAATTTTCTGAGTCGCCTTAGAGAGTGTAAGGTCCTGCTTATCTGTGTTAACAGCAATAAATTCAACACACTTAAGACCTGATTCAATCATTCTGTTAACAGCGTTATTACCTGCACCGCCCACACCAACTACTTTAATCTGGGCAGGATTGGTAGCTTCATTTTCAAATTCAATCACGATAGTTCCTCCTTTTATATAAAAACTTCCCCACAATTTTAATTATAAAATCTGATTATCTTATATTATACAATCTTTTTCCCTTTTTGTAAATATCTTTTTCAGATTTTTTTAACTCTTCCTTTTTATTCCTTTTCCTCTGTTACATCATCAAGGTCAAAATCAAACTCTTCGTCAAGCTCTTTTCTTTCCTCATCAGCCTCAGAAAGAAGCTTTACCTCAATCTTCGGATTATGATAATACTTCTTTTCAAAGTACTTGTCTAAGATATGATATCTTATTTTTGCAAGATTTGTAAAAATTCTTGTACCAAAAACAATCACAGATGCAAAGCTCATATCTATACCTAAAATATTTCCAACAAAAGTGAGAGCAACAGCCAAAATTGCATTAGTACTAAGACCTGTTAAGAAAATTACAAGATTAAACCTTTTTTCATAATTTGCAAGGACTGCTCCGAAAACAGAGTCTAAAACCGCAATAATTGCAACTGCAATATACTGGAGAGTCTGTGCATTTAAGTTATAGGGAACTAAAAGTCCCATAACAATACCGATTATTACAGCTATAATAATTATCATTCTGCTTCTCCCTCCGGTTCAATCATTTTCGCATATTTAAAGGTCTGTGTTCCGTCAAATGCCTTTATTTCAATTGTACTCGCTTTCTTTATGGAAATATTTATTCCGTAAAATGCACTCTGGTCAACAGCTCCGCCGTGCATCTTCATTGCAGAATCCATAGTTTCGCTGTTTCCGATTGCCTTGATTACAAATGGCGAAGAAAGTTTTATTCCGTTTATTGAAACAGTATTTCCAACACATCTTACTTCAGATGTTGCAATTATTCTCTGGTCATTTACAGAGATTGCCACTGCACCTGCACCCCTCAGTTCATTTATAAACGTCAAGATATTACTGTCGTGGACAATACCGTAGTTTGCGTCATAATACTGTGCGTTTGCAGTAGCGTCAAGGTTGCCGTCTTTTAATGTTATTACAATTCCAGGGCCCTCAACAGCTGCAATTCCCGCAATCATTTCTGTTCTCATAAGGTCATCTTTTAAAAGCTCTGCATAACCGTCGTTGGAGGCAGCCTGTTCTCTATATTTATTAAGCTGTGTCTGGAGCTCCTCATTTTTTTGCGACAAGGCTATATAATCACTCTGGAGCTCTGCAACTCTTGATGAGAGCTGTACCTTATATGCATTATTTTTTCTTACGCCTTTAATCTGCCATGTTGTAGCAAAGACCATAACACAAACCAGTGTGGCAATGGCAATCTGGAATTTTACTTTTTTACTCATTTTATATCCCCCGTTACTATTTTATCGCAGATACGTAGGTTTTCTCCCCGCGCATATCTATTCTGACTTTTTCAGTTGTGCCGATATTCTCCGAAATTATTTTGTTTAAAAACACAATTTTATGTTCCATATCCTCATTTATTCCAAAATCAATAAAAATTCTGTTTTCAATATCAATTTTTATATTTGTAACATCTTCCAAATCAAGCTTTGTAACACCCTTAAGCATCTCTTTTTTCTCTAAAATGCCTACCAGCTCCAGAAGGTCATCAGCTTTCCCCTCCGACTTTGTTGCAATATTTTCGCCGAGCTTAAGCTTGTCCGCAGTTATTCCTACAACCTGAATAAGATTCTGTTTATCCTCAGGTCTTTTGATTTCAAGGAGTTTTCCCTCAATATCCAGAACATAGAGCTTACTGTTTTCCTCAATGGAAAAAACAGGCACTGATTCAACTATGCTTATCTCAAGCTTATTAGGGAAAATTCTCTTTATTTTTGCTTCGGAAATATATGGAATTGTTTTTATTCTGTCTACAGCGTTAGACATATTTGTACTGAAAATATTTTTGCCGATATTAAGCTCTGCTTTTTTAAGAATATCGTTTTCCTTTACAATATTTTCTCCCACGCAGGAGATTGAAACAATATTAAACATCGGCGCTTTTAGAATAACAAGAATACTTCCTATACAGAAAACCAAAAACAAAAGTACGCTGAGGCGTCTTTTTACTCTGTTTTTTCTTCTCCGCTTTTTAAGTTCAGCTTTGGAAATCACATTCTCTGTATGCTCCATATTCTCACCACCTTGTCCTGTTCAGGCTGATTAACTCAGCCTTTTTATATCTGCACCGATTTTACGTAAAACCTTTTCAATATTTTCGTAGCCACGGTCTATAAACTCTGTTCCGTAAACCTTTGTTCTTCCCTCCGCAGAAAGCCCTGCGGCAACAAGCGCTGCACCGCATCTTAAATCGGAGGCGTAAACCTCTGCTCCCTTAAGGCGTTTAACTCCTTTTACAACAGCTTTCCCCTCACAAAAGCTTATATCTGCACCCATTTTCTCAAGCTCGCAGCAATGGGAAAATCTGCTTGTAAAAACATTTTCGCAGATTTCAGTTTCTCCCTCTGACATACTCATAAGGGCTGAAAAACAAGCCTGGGCGTCTGTGGGAAAATCAGGGTAGGGGCCTGTTTCAATTTTCCCCAGAGCCTTAATCCCCCTATGGGATATAAGTCTTATTCCGTAGTTATCCCTGATTTCTGCCCCCGCTTCCTCAAGCATCAGGAGGGGTTTTCTTATATGCTCAGGTACAGCATTATCTATAATTACATCTCCGCCGCACATTGCCACTGAAGTCAGATATGTAAGGGTGGCTATTCTGTCCGGCATTATATTATACTCCGTATTGTGAAGTTTTTCAACGGGTTTTATAATAATTTCTTCATTTCCTGCACCTTTTATTTTTGCACCTGCTGAATTTAGGAAATTCTGCAAATCTAAAATCTCAGGTTCCCTTGCAGGATTTTTAATTCTTATCTCATCGCCCTGACCTACAGCTAAGAATGTCATAATGTTTTCTGTTACTCCCACGCTGGGGTACTCAAGAGTTATCTCCCTGGGCGGAGCAGAAAAATTCTTAAAACAGATTGAATTTTCTTCCTCATAGGTTTCTGCCCCAAGAATCTTAAAGGCATCAATATGATAATTTATAGGTCTTGGGCCTAATTTACATCCTCCCGGATAGTAAATTCTTACACATTTATTTCTGGAAAGCAAAGGTCCTAAAAACATAATCGAGGACCTCATTTTCGACATAAGTTCTTCGGGAATTGTATTTTCTAAATTTACATCCGAATTTATATAAATATCATTCCCCTGTCTTTTGGTGTAACAGCCAAGGCTTTTAAGGATTGAAACTGCAACCTCAGTATCCTTAAGGTCAGGGCAATTATGTAAAACTGTTTCGCCCTGAACCAGCATTGACGCTGCAATTATAGGCAAACAGGAATTTTTTGCACCCTGAACAGAAAATTTTCCTTCAAGCTTATGACCGCCGATTATTTCAAATCTGTCCACCTTATCCCACCTCCGAAAATCAATTGCATTTTATATTATGCAAAAGTTTCCGACTGTGTGATTATTTTATAATCTCCATAATCAACTTACGCATTTTCTCTGTGGCGTCTGTTATTCCAAGGGATAATGCTCCCTTTTTCATACTCTCAAGTCTTTCTTTATCGGATAAAATTCCGTCAACTGTTTTAGTCAGCAATTCCCCTGTGAGCACATCTTCGGTTATAACTACTGCTCCGCCTGACTTTTCCACAGCTCTTGCGTTATGCTCCTGATGATTTCCCGCAACATTTGGCGACGGAATTAAAATCGCAGGCTTACCCAGAGCTGTCATTTCACTTACAGAGCTTCCCGACCTTGCAATAATCAAATCGCAGGCGTTAAGTGCCTTATCCATATCATAGATATATTCTGAAACCGAAAGTTCTTTATAATCTTCAGTTTTTATTCCATGTTCATAAAAATGTTCTATAACTGTATCGTACTGATTATTTCTGCCTGTGGACATTAAAATTGTGTATTTCTTTTCCTTTGCAACCTCTGAAATCCAGTGGACTATACACTGGTTAAAATAGGTTGCGCCAAGGCTTCCTCCAAATACCAAAATAACCGGTTTATCTCCAACACCCAGCTTTTCTCTTGCAGATTCATAGGTTTCCTTAAAGATTTCAGGTCTTATAGGGTTTCCCACTACCTCCACACGCTTTGGATTTTTAAGAAATTTTTCAGCCTCTTTCATTCCAAGGGCAACAATATCCACCTTATCGGAAAGCATACGCACTGTAACTCCCGGAAAGGCATTGGATTCGTGTACCATCGTCGGAATATTAAGAAGATATGCAGCCAAAAGCACAGGGCCTGTTACATAGCCCCCTGTTCCTACAACCACATCAGGTCTGAATTTCTTTATTATTTTAATTGATTTTAAAATTGCACCGCCAAGGTCAAAGACATTCTTTACATTCTTGAGAGAAAGTTTTCTCTTAAAGCCACGGACATTTACAAACTCAATATCATATCCGCTTTTAGGCACAAGGGTAGTTTCCATACCGTTCTTTGTTCCCACAAAGAGAACCTGTGTATCCTTTTCTTTTTCCCTTATGTGATTTGCGATTGCTAAAGCAGGGTTAATATGTCCCGCAGTCCCCCCTGCTGCAAACAGTATTTTCATAAAATCACTCCCCGGATTTATTCCGTGATTGCCGTGCCACATTAAGCACTATGCCCATTGTTCCCATTGTAATAGCCAGGGATGTTCCGCCGTAGCTAAAGAACGGAAGGGGCATTCCCGTACAAGGCATTGATGCTGTTACAACTGCAATATTTATTATTACCTGAACTGCAATCAAAGCCATAAAGCCTACAACAAGAAGACTTCCAAACATATCAGGGGCATTGAATGCAATTTTAATTCCTCTTATAATTAAAAGTGAAAATAAAACCATTACAAGAAGTCCCCCGAAAAGACCAAGCTCTTCGGCTATAATTGAAAAAATAAAATCGTTCTGCGGTTCAGGAATATTAAGATATTTCTGTCGGCTTTTTCCAGGTCCAACTCCTAAAATTCCCCCTGAGCCTATTGCATAAAGGGACTGGACAACCTGCCAGCCGTCTCCCTGTATATCTTTAAATGGGTCAAGGAATGAGAGGATTCTTTCACGGCTGTATTCAGATAACATTATAACAACAAACAAAATCCCTGCAATCACAAGTCCCGCAGGCAAAATTTTCTTTATATCTGCACCGCCTACATATAGCATAATTGCAGAAACCATTACGATTACGATTGCACAGCTTTTATGTGGCTCAAGTATTACAATTCCCGCCACAACACAGGCACAGATAAAATAAGTTGCAACATACTTCATCTTCTTAATCCTGTCAGGGTGTGTGGATATTGCATTTGCAAGAAAAATTATAATCATAATCTTTGCAAATTCATCTGCCTGAAAGGAAATAGGCCCGATTTTTATCCAGCGTCTTGCACCGTTTATTACCTGCCCAATCCCCGGAATTAAAACTATAATAATAAGAAATAACGCGCCAAGGACAATTTTCATAATATGCTTTCTATATAATCTGTAATCAATCATAGACACAGCAAACATTCCCGCAGAACCGATTATTGCCCATAAAAGCTGTCGGTTAAAGAAGTAGAAACTGTTGTCGTGATATGTAAACGCAGAGGGGCTGCTTGCACTTAAAACCATAATAAGTCCAAAGGTTAAAAGTGTATATACAAGGGCCAGAAACTGTAAATCTGTCTCTTTAATTTTCCCCACTATTCTCTTTGTATTTATTTTTCTCTTTGACATAAATACTCCCCCCTAAAGAATATTTTATGAAAGATATCCAAGAAGGCAAACTATGGCTGTTGCAAGTGAAAATACTGCAACAATTCTTCTCTCTCCCCATCCGCACATTTCAAAATGATGATGAATAGGGCTCATTTTAAATACTCTTTTTCCTGTAAGCTTAAAGGAGCCTACCTGAATTATAACTGATAAGGATTCGCATACATAAACAAATCCGATTATTAAAAGTGTAATGGGCATTCTCATATAAATTGCCATAACTGACACAGCTCCTCCCAAAAATAATGAGCCTGTGTCCCCCATAAATACTTTCGCAGGGTGGGCGTTATAAAGGAGAAAGCCTAAAAGTCCCCCTGCTAAAAGGGATGCAAAAACAGCTACAACTCCTGAATCAACTCGTCTTGCAATTAACATATAACAGATTGAAACAATAACAGTTATACTTGTTGCAAGTCCGTCAAGGCCGTCAGTTAAATTCACGCTGTTTACTGTGGCAAGCATTACAATAATTATAAATGGAATATAAAACCATCCAAGATTTACAGAAAGTCCCTTTGCAAAAGGAACAATTATGCTTGTATCAACAAATCCCCCTGCTACAAGCCACACTGAAACTAAAAGTGAAACTATTATCTGCAGTGAGAATTTCTGTGCCGCTTTAAGACCTAAATTTCTTTTAAGAATTACTTTAATATAGTCATCTAAAAAGCCTACCAAACCAAAGCCTAAAGCTCCAACAAGCAAAATGAATATGTCAGCTTTAATTACAATTCCCATAAGAGGCAGAACAAAATATGCAAAAAGAACGCCTAAAACCATTGCAATCATAAAGATAAATCCACCCATTGTAGGTGTGCCTGACTTACTTTTATGCCATGCAGGTCCCTCCTCGCGGATTTCCTGACCGAACTTTAACTGGTGCAGGAATGGAATTACAAAAATTCCCGCTACAGTTGCAATTATAAATGCAAGGGACATCATCCCAAGTGAAAGCACTATCATTATTCTTCCTCCCCGTTTTCTCCTGTAATATAATCTGCAATCTCCTCTAAGTGCATCCCATGGGACGCCTTAAGAAGAATTATATCGTCCTTTTTAAGAAGTAACAAAATTTCCTTTTTAGCTTCTTCATTATTCTTAAAGCTTATAGTTTTAACTCCGCCCTGTCTTGCTTCTTCTGCAATCAGAAGAGCGTTTTCTCCAATTGTGATAAGACAGTCAACTCCATATGTGCAGACGAGTCTGCCCACAGAGCGGTGGGCTTCAGGAGAAAATTCCCCAAGCTCAAGCATATCCCCCAGGATTGCAACTCTTCTGTGCTCAATCTTATCGTCAGAGCGTGTAGCCGAAAGGACATCAAGTCCCGATTTCATTGATGTAGGACTTGCGTTATAACAGTCCTTGATAACTGTATAGCCGTTTTTATCAATAATTTTTTGTCTTAACCCAAGAGGTATAAACTGCTCAACGCCTTTACGGATTTTTTCAATACTCATACCGTAGCGGTAGCCTGTTAAAATTCCTGCAAGGGCATTATATACATGGTGAATACCTGCAACAGATATTGAGAATTTATATTCTGTGCCGTCAATTTCAGCTGTAAAGTCTGTGCCGTCAGAATATTTTTTTATATTTTTTGCTAGTATATCGCACTTTTCGTTTTCAATTCCAAAATACAATGTCTCAAAAGGTAATTCACCCTTTAATCCCCAAAGCATTTCGTCATCGCCGTTTAAGATAACTGCTCCGCCCTCAACCATACTCTCAAGAATTTCAAGCTTTGCTCTCATAATATTTTCCATTGAGCCAAGATTTTCAATATGGCAACAGCTTATATTTGTAATTATAGCCGTTTCTGGCTTTGCAATTTTAGAAAGGCGGGAAATTTCGCCTTTATGGTTCATTCCCATTTCCAAAACTGCAATATCATGCTCCTTTGAAAAACCGAAAACTGTAAGAGGGACACCGATTTCGTTATTGAAATTCTGCTGTGTTTTTAAAGCGTTAAACTCCTGTGCCAGAACAGAATAAATCATATCCTTTGTGCTTGTTTTCCCAACACTCCCTGTTATTGCAACCACAGGAATATCAAACTTCGTTCTGTAAAGTTCAGCCACATCACGAAGTGCCTTAAAAGTATCTTCAACTTCAATACGGGGAACATTTATTCCCTTTTCGCCTTTATTTACAATACAGCAAACTGCACCATTTTCCACAGCTGAATAAACATAGTTATGACCGTCATTCTTCTCACCCTTTAATGCAACGAAAACAAAGCCCTCCTTAACCTCACGGTTATCGCGGACTATATCAGCTACTTTTATTTCAGGGTCAGCATCAATTATTTCCCCCGAAATGAAATCTGCAATCTCTTTTAGAGTAAGAATTTTTTCCATAACTTATGTCCTCACTTTTCAGAAAAATCAATAAGCTTTGAAACTATTTCCCTTTCGTCAAAGGTTATAGTTCTGTCTTTTAAAATCTGGTAGGTTTCGTGGCCCTTGCCTGCAAGAAGAACAATATCGTCCTTTCCTGCCATATCAAGAGCATAGCCGATAGCTTCAAACCTATTTTCTATTACTACATATTCACAGCCTGTTTCGTCTATTCCAGGGAGAATATCCTTAATAATTTCACTTGGGTTTTCAGTTCTCGGATTATCAGAGGTTACAATACAGAAATCTGAAAGCTCCCCTGCAACCTTACCCATAAGAGGTCTCTTTGTCCTGTCTCTGTCTCCGCCACAGCCGAAAAGGGTAATAATTCTGCCCTTTGCAAAGCCACGGATTGCATTTATAATATTTAAAATTCCGTCAGGAGTATGTGCATAGTCGATAATTACAGTATAATCTGTGTCTGTCGGCACAACCTCTATTCTTCCCTTTACACCCTTTGCTTCAGACAAACCCTTTGCAATATCGGAAAGGCTTAATCCTAAAGATAAGCAGATTCCAATGGCTGTCAGGGCGTTATAAACTGAAAATTCACCAGGGATAGGGAGAGTAATTTTCTCTGTTTCTCCCTTGAATTTTGCATCAAATTCAATGCCCTTTGATGTATAAACTATATTTTCAGCCTTAAGGTCAGCCTCATTTTCCTTACCGTAAGTGATATATCCGCAATCTGCATTTTTCTTTAAGTAATCTGCAGACTCAATATCGTTATTTATTACACCCTTTTCACAAATCTTAAAGAGCTTTGATTTTGCCTCAAGATAATTTTCCATTGTCTTATGGAAATCAAGGTGGTCCTGGGTAATATTTGTAAAGGCGCCAACCTCGTATTCACAGGCTGTAACTCTGTCGAGAGCAAGGGAATGGGAGGAAACCTCCATTACAACAAAATCTGCCCCTTCTTCTGCGAATTGGTTGAAAAGCTGCATAAGTTCAATAAAATCAGGGGTAGTTCTCTCCGCAGGGATAACCTTATTTCCGATTAAGTTCTGGTTTGTGCCGATTAAACCAACCTTATAACCCTTATCTTCAAGAATTGACTTTACAAGATAAGTAGTTGTAGTTTTTCCGTTTGTGCCTGTTACGCCGATAAGGCGGAACTTCCTGAAAGGATAGTCATAAAACTTTGCAGTCATCATACCTGCTGCCGCCCTTGTATCCTTAACCACAACTGTTGAGGCGTCAATTCCCTCGATAAAGTGCTCTGCTAAAATTGCCACAGCCCCTGCGTCAATTGCGTTACGGGCAAAGCTATGTCCGTCAGTTGTAAATCCCTTTATACAAACAAAAAGGTAACCAGGTTTAACCTCCTTTGAGTTAAAGGTTATTCCCGAAATATTCATATCAGTTACGCCTTTTATATCAAGGACATCTATATTTTCAAGTAATTCGGATAACTTCATTTTTATTCCCTTCCTTTTAACTTTATATACGGAAATCTGCACCGGCATAAAATGCCGATGCAAATTGTTTAATCTCGGAGTTCAGCGTAGGAGAAGTCAAGAGTTACAATAGAGCCTGGCTCTAAGGCTGTTCCCTCTTTCGGGGACATTCCCGTACAGATTGCAATACCGCCCGATGTAGAAAGTCCTCTTATTTTAACATTAAGTCCTGCATCAGTTAAAGCCTTATTTGCCTGTGAAGCAGTCATATTAAGCACATTCGGAACTGTAACACTCTGCTCAGCCTTACTGTCCCCTGTGTATGTGTAAATTACAGAGTTCTTTGCAACCTTGGAGTATGCCTTTGGCATCTGGTCACTAATCTTCTCACCGTTTCCTACAGTTTTGATTGTAAGTCCCGCTGTAACAAGAGCTTTCTTTGCCTCCTCAGGAGTCTTTCCCATTACATTCGGAACTGTTATATCTATCATTGCCATTTCTTCCTGTGTATATTTCGGTTCAACTCCTAAATACTGAAGAGTTTCATCCATAATATTTTTAACCACAGGAGCTGCAATCAAACCGCCGTAGTATGTATTTCCAACCTTTGGCTGGTCGAGGATTACAAGACACACAACCCTCGGCTCGTCAGCAGGTGCAATTCCTAAAAATGATGCAACATAATGCCCGTTTCCTCGAGGCTGTTTTTCGGAAGTACCTGTTTTACCTGCAATTCTGTAGCCTGCAAGGTAGGCATTTTTACCACCGCCCACAGATACAACCGACTCAAGAGTAGTCATCATTTTCTCACTTGTTTCCTTTGAAACAATCTGTCTTACAAAAGTAGGCTCTATGTCCTGAATTACATTTAAGTCCTTATCCACTACCTGTTTTACAAGGTGAGGCTTCATCATTCTTCCGCCGTTGGCAATTCCCGCAGCCATCTGCACCATCTGGAGTGGAGTTACGTTAAAGCTCTGTCCGAAAGAAGAGGTTGCAAGGTCAATTTCCTTGAAATTGTCAGCGGAATGGAAAATACCTGAAGTTTCCCCGGGAAGTTCAATTCCTGTGGGAGCTAAAAATCCAAAGCCCTTAAGATATTTTAAGAACTTTGTAGTTCCTACCTTTTGTCCAATGGTAATAAAGGCAGGGTTACAGGAATTCTGTACTGCCTGTGAGAAGGTCTGGGAGCCGTGGCCCTTTGTGTTGGCACAGCGGATTGACCTGTCGGCAACCTTGATTGAGCCTCCGCAGTAATAGGATTCTCCCTTATCCACAAGGTTTTCTTCCAGTGCCATCGAGGCAACTGCAACCTTAAAAGTTGAACCTGGCTCGTAGGAGTCAACAACAGCCTTATTTCTCTTTAAGAACTGTGTAGCCTGAGTAATCTTCGCGTTATATTCGTCTCCCTCAAGGTCTTCAAGTTCCTCTTCTATTTCAGGATATTTATCAATAACAGCCTGATTTATTGCAAAAGGCTGGTTTAAGTCATAGTCAGGAGCAGTTGCCATAGCAAGAATTTCACCTGTTTTTATATCCATAACGATACAGGCTGCGCCCTCTTCAAGCTCATTTTCAATTCTTGCATTCTCAAGATGCTTTTCTACATAATGCTGGATTGTTTCGTCGATTGTGAGAACAATACTTCTTCCCTCTTCAGGCGCAACGTAGTTTTCGTAGCTGTCAGGAAGCTCAAGACCCATAACTCCGCCGTTAGACACAAGGCGTCCTGATGTTCCGCTTAAAACATCGTTATAAACCATTTCAATGCCCTCAAGCCCCTGATTGTCGCCGCCTGTGAAGCCTATAACCTGTGAGGCAAAGGCACCGTATGGGTAATATCTCTTTGTATCTTCTGTAAAGTTAAAGCCCTTAACCTTATTTTTAGCTATAAAATTACGGACTTCGTCAGCCTTATCCTTTGGCACTTTTTTCTTGATGTACTCAAAATAGGACTCTCTTTCCATTTTAGCCATAATGTCCTCAGGGTCGAGCTCTAAAATATCAGCTATACCCTTTGCCACATAGTACATATCCTCATTATCTCTTGTAATTGACGGGGTAATGCTTATGGTTTCAACTGTCATATTATTGGCAAGAACAGTGTAGTTTCTGTCGTATATTAGTCCTCGGTCGGGAGTTATAACGCTGTCTGTGGTTTGCTGTTCATGGGCTGCGAGAGATAAGTCCTCTCCTCTTATAACCTGCCAATAGAAAAGTCTTATAAATAACGCAAAAAAGCATAGTAAAACTATGCATAATAAAATCAATATTCTTTTTTTCTGGGCTGTGGAACATCTAAAATTACGCACCGTTTTATACCTCTCTGGACTTGATACCGGCACCCGTTACCCACATAGCATAAGCCACCGGTTCGTTATTTAATTATATTTGCTCGCACTCCATTTATGCCCGTTAGTGGAGTATATGTATAGAATTTATAAGAGTACCTGTTACGCCGTGGAGCTTAAGCTTACCTGTGGGCTCGTCCTTACCCTTTCTTTCAGAATAGTCCTCTCTTGTTATGTCAACATAGATTGTCTGTGAGCGTTCAGGCTTAACCATTCCGTACTCTTCCACAGCCTTTTTCTGCAGAGCATTTAAGTCAACTGCACTATCTATTTTCTGCTGGAGAAGCTGATTGTCGGCGGTGATGCTTTTAAGCTCTTTCTGGAGCATCAGGGCGTTGTTTTTCGCCTCGTCAAGCTTAACATAACCGCTTATAATAGAAAATACAACTGCGAAAAGGGATGCTGTTAAAATGAACTTTTTAAGTCCTGTAAGAGCTTTTTTCTTCTGCTTTCTTACAGTCTTAAGCTGGGCTGTCTTTTCAGTATTTACTTCATAATCAAACTTATGTGCATTACTCGAAAGATAGTCAAGTCTGTTCATTTTTCAGCCTCCTTTTCTATAATTTCCTAAGTCCTCTCAGCTTTGCGCTGTGGGACCTGTTATTCTCCTTAAGTTCGGTATCTGTTGCTACAACAGGCTTTCTGTTGACAAGCTCGCCCGTTGGTTTATGTCCGCAGACACAAACAGGAAATTCCTTTGGGCATATACACCCTTTGGTTAAATCCAAAAATGTATTTTTAACAATTCTGTCTTCCAATGAATGGAATGTAATTATTCCTAAAACTCCCTGAGGCTTAAGCACCTCTGCAAAATCACGGATTGCATCCTCAAGGGGCTCAAGTTCGCGGTTTACTTCAATTCTTATCGCCTGGAATGTTCGCTTTGCAGGGTGTTTATCTGCAAATCTCGCCTTAACAGGCATTGAATTTTTAATAATCTCCGAAAGTTCAAAGGTTGTTTTGATTGGCTTTTCAGCTCTGTGCTTTACAATTTCCCTTGCAATCTGCGGGGCAAATTTTTCTTCGCCGTAAGCAAAAATTATTCTCTTAAGTTCATCCTCGGAATAGCCGTTTACTACATCATATGCCGAAAAATTGCTATCCCTGTCCATTCTCATATCAAGAGGAGCATCCATATTATAGCTGAAGCCTCTTTCAGCTGTGTCAAGCTGTGGAGAGGAAACTCCAAGGTCTAAAATTGCTCCGTCTATTTTATCAACGCCCAATTCCTTAAGAATATTTTTAATATTCATAAAATTGTCATGGATAATTATCTTTTTATTATTATAGGAAGAAAGTCTTTCCGTGGCAGCCTCAATGGCTGTTGTGTCCCTGTCTATGCCGATAAGAGTTCCCTTTTCCGAAAGTCTTTGGCAGATAAGAGAAGAATGTCCTCCTCCGCCAAGAGTTCCGTCAACATAAACTCCCTCAGGGTTAATATCAAGCATTTCAATACTTTCATCAAGCAAAACTGAAAAATGGTTAAACATCATAACATCATACCAAGTTCATTCATATATTCGCCGATATTTTCTGTGCTTAAATCGTTATCAGCTTTAAAGCTGTTCCAATCTTCTCTGTTCCAGATTTCAGCTCTTGTGGATACACCGATGATTGTAACCTCTTTTGTAAGGTTTGCGTAAATCTTAAAGCTCTGTGGGATTAAAGCTCTGCCCTGTGAGTCAATTTCACATTCACAGGCGTTACTCATAAAAAATCTCTTTATTTTAAGGGCATTTGTGCCTTTTCCCGCGTTAATTTCGTCAGCAAACTTTGTCCATTCTTCCATAGAATAAACATAAAGGCAATGGTCAAGACCGTAGGAAATTACAAAGGTAGAACCTAAGTCATCCCTGAACTTTGCAGGGATAGAAACTCTGCCTTTTGCGTCCATATTATGCTCATAAGTTCCCAACAGCATGAAAATCGCCTCCTTTTTGCTCGAAATTTGCCACTTCATGACACATTTTGCCACTTCATACCACTTTTCTACATTGTAACATTAAAAATATTCAATTGCAATACTTTTTTAATATTTTTTTAAAATTTTTTTAAAAAACTTTTACATTTGTGTTACAAAAAAAGAAACACTACCAAATGTAGTGTTTCTTATCCAATTTTTTATTAAAATTATATCTTTTTGCGGTTTTTGTATATGATTATTATTCCTATGAGAGCTGTAGCCAGAGCTACAAGCTGTGAAACTCTGAATGGTCCTAAATACAGAGAGTCTGTGCGAAGTCCCTCGATTAGAAATCTGCCGATTCCGTAGCTTATCAGGTAAAGGCAAAATACCTCGCCCTCAAATTTTTTATGTTTCTTATAAGTCCACAAAAATATTCCTGTAAGTAAATTCCAAAGGCTTTCGTAGAGGAATGTAGGGTGTACGCTTTCTGCTACAACTAAGGCAGCCTCTGCAAGAGGATAAATTTCCCTCTCAATAGTCATAGCCCAGGGGAGATTTGTGGGTCCGCCAAAAGCCTCTCCGTTTACAAAGTTCCCCCACCTGCCGATTGCCTGACAGAAAGGAACTATGCTCCCCAGAATATCAAAAGGAACTCCCATAGGGATTTTTCTGACTTTTGAATAGATAATTATCATAAGGAATATGCCTATAAGCGCACCGTAAATTGCAATCCCACCGCCACGAAGATTAAAAATCTCCCAGAGATTATCCTTATACATATCCCAGCTGAAGATTACATAGTAGAGCCTTGCACATACAATCGCCACAGGCACGCCTATTAAAAACATATTGAGGAAATCGTCCATACTCAGCTCTGTTTTTTTGATTTCTACAAGGGCAAGGCACACACCCACAAGGATTGCAAGTCCGATTATGAGCCCGTACCAGTAAACCTCAATGTTTCCAATAGAAAAGGCAACCCTGTTTATATGAAACACAGGGCCTCCCTTTCCGAATGAAATTACAGCATCCATAATTATTCTTCCTCTAAAGGCTTTACAACCGAAAGCACAGCGTTTTCTGTATCAAAATGAACATTAAGTCTGTTCATTATATCTTCCATTGTAATTTTTTCTACTGTTTCTGTATAATCAAGGTAATTGATATTTTTCATAAAGTCCTTGATAAATTCCACTCCCACAGCCTCAACATTATTAAACTTTCTTAAGTTGTCGCCGATTAAAAGTTTCTTTGCTCTCTTTACAGCCTTTTCGTCAATGCCCTTTTCCTTGGCATCTTTTATTACAGAAAGCACCTTTTCATATACTTCCTGTGGAACTTTTGACTCTCCGCCGATGAGAGTAAAGCCGTATTCCTTTTCAAACTCACAGTCCACCTCAAAGCTACCGTCAATTATTCCCTTTTCGTACATTTCGCTATAGGCACTGCTGCTGTTTCCGAAAAGAACCTCTAAAAGAATATCAGTTTCAATCTCCCTCTTTAAAAGTTCCTCTCCGTCAACTCCCGTTTCAGTTTCCTTAAAGGCAATATTGAAAATCGGGCTTGAAACAGACAGTTTCTGCTCAATATATTCCTGAACTCTTTCCTTTGGTTCAGCTACCTCGAATTTTACGACTTCACCTGAAACCCTGTCCTTTGGAATATGCTTATCCACGAACTCTGCAACCCTTTCAGGCTCTACATCGCCCACGCACACAAGTCGCATATTTGAGGGATTATAGAATGTGTCTGTGCATTTATATAAAAGCTCAGGTGTAATCTTCGCGATAGATTCCACTGACCCTGCAATATCAATTTTAACAGGGTTGTTGTGGTACATTGCTGTGAGAGCATTAAAATAAACTCTCCAGTTTGGGTCATCCTCGTACATTTTAATTTCCTGACCGATTATACCCTGTTCCTTTGCTATATTCTTCTCTGTAAAATATGGTTTATTTACAAAGTCCAGAAGAATATCAAGGTTATCATAAAATCTGTCGGTACAGGTAAAAAGATAGGCTGTTATATTAAAGCTTGTGAAAGCATTGGCAGAGGCACCTGTTTCAGCAAATCTGTTAAAGGCGTCTGTGCCGTCCTCCTCTTCAAAAAGCTTATGCTCTAAAAAATGGGCAACACCGTCAGGTAAAACTACCTTTTCAGTATCTCCAAGGGGAATGAATTCTCTGTGGAGTGAACCGTATTCTGTTCCGTAAATCGCATAGCTCTTACTGAACTCTTTTTTGGGGATTACATAAATTTTAAGACCGCTTTCGTGAGTGCCGAAAAATATTCTTTCATCAACTCTCGTATTTTCAACGCATCTAAATTCCATTATTTCCCCTCCCCTTTAAGAAAGTAGATTGTGTCGAGCTTTATTTTATGAGCAACAGCACACACATCTTCCTTTCTTACCTTATTTATATTATCAAGAAATTCTTCAATCTCTTCTTCCTTTCCGCAGACGAGCTGACGGATGTAATTTCTCTCAAGAGCCACAAGGCTGTCCTTTGAGGCATTAAAAGATGTGGCAATATATCTCTTGGATGCTTCAAGGTCTTCCTCTGTGAAGTTGCCCTTTTTCACCTCTTCAAGCTGACCGAAAATCCCCTCAAGTGCCTTTTCATAGTTTTCCGCCTCAATGCCTGAACTAATCTGCATAATGCTTTTCATTCTGTCAAGAGAGCTGTAAACATAATATGCAAGGCTCATTTTTTCACGGACATTCATAAAAAGCTTGGAGAAAGGACTTCCACCGAAAAGACAGTTAAACACTGTAAGGGCATAAATCTCCTCTCCGATTGGGTCAACACCGATTCTGAAGCCCATTGCCAACTTACTCTGGGTTACCTGCATTTCCTCTGTTACTCGTTTTTCTGTCTTTATATCTTCAGGCTTTGCAAGTACAGTCGGAATATCCTCAGCCTTTCTCGGTTTCATAAAACCGAATTCTTTTTTTACAAGCTCAATATCCTCCTTTGAATATGAGCCTGAAATAAATATATCAGCTGAACATTCGCTAATTATTCTCTGGTATTCTTCATAAAGATTTTCAGGAGTAATTCCGTCAATATCCTCGATATAACCGCAAGAGGAAATTCCGAATGGGTCACCCTCAAACATAATCTGGTTGCATCTTAAATTGGCATAGGACTTTTTATCGTTGATTATGCCGTTAATATATGTTCTTAAATTTTCTTTTTCCTGTTCAACGTATTCTTTTTTGAATGAACCATTTTCAAGGTATGGGAAAAATACAACCTGTTTGAGCACATCAATAGCCTCAGGCAGAATTCTTTCGCTTAAAAATCTGTCGGCAACCATGCTTTCAGAAATTCCCACCATTATTCTGTCGCCCATTCTTGAGGTGCCTGCGCCTACACTTGCACCGTACAGGTCGTCGCATTTTTCAGATATCTCTTTCATATCCTTATATTTTTCAGTTCCTCGTTTCAAAACCTGTGTAAGAAGAGAAATTTTTGTAATATTTTCCCTTTCTGCAGGCAGGTGAAAACGGATACTTATTCTGTTTGTTTTGAAGTGGTCTGCAGGGATATAATAAAGATTTACTCCCTCACAGATTTTATCTTTAATCAAAGCCATCTTACATCACGCTCCAAATAAATTTTACCATAAAAAAATTCAAAAATCAATTACATATATTTATTATGCAGTAAACCCCCAAAAATAGTATGGAAAAATTTTTATGATTTATTTTATAAAAAATGTGTAAAATAAGTGTGAACAATAGTTCAAAAAGGAGAAATCGGTATGAACATTATTGCGCTTATTTTAGTTATAGTCGGCGCTTTGAACTGGGGAAGTATCGGTATATTCGGTTATGACCTTGTAGGAGCAATCTTCGGCGGTCAGTTATCAGTATGGAGCAGGGTTATTTTTACTATCGTAGGCCTTGCCGGACTCTGGTCAATATACTTCTTCTTCAGAGAAGACCCGATTGTAGAGCACAGAGATTAAAATAAAAAATAGGGCATCAGACGATGCCCATTTTTTATTTTGTTATTTTTTCAAAAATAAGATTTGCGTTTTCATGCATTTTTGCTTTCTGAGGCTTTTTCTCTTCTTCCCTGTAAATCTTCTTTACAAAGTAGTAATAATCCTCGTCCTCAGGAACCCCCAAGTAAGCCTTAACCTCTTCATCGGTAATCACAGCATATTTTTCAATACATTCCTCGCCGAATCTGTCTATGATTACATTTTTCATTCCCTCGTCAGCAATAAGTCCCTTTGCCTCCCCTGAAACCATAACCATTTCAAGCTTCTGTATTGACACAGCTGTTACATCATCCACAGGCTCGTTGCTGTCCATAACCATTGTGGCCGAGTAATCATTTACTGAAACCACCAGACTTTCGTCCCCGTCAGCATCCTCAATCATACCTGACAGATATTCTTCAAGGTTTGCCTCTGTATTGTCCTCAAGGACATTTCTCGCAAACATATAAATTGTCATATCGTCGCTGACCTGATGAGTCCAATAGTAAATTCCCACAGCCATAACAAAAACAATTAAAAGGCCTGCAAGACATTTTTCCCAGTTATATATGAAAAAATGCTCAACCTTTTTCATAAAAGGCATCTGTTTATAATATTCTTTTCCAGCCAATGTATCCTTATCCATAATTCCCCTCCGAATTTTACGCCTTTACCTCGTTGACAAGCTCCTCGCCATTAAGGTATGCGTCAAGGTTTCCAAGTGTTGTTTCAGCTATATTATAAAGGGCCTCGTAGGTGAGGTAGCCCTGATGGGCTGTTAAAACAACATTCGGCAAAGATATAAGAAGTCTTATATTGTCGTCAATATCAACTCTATGGGAGTTATCCTCGAAGAATAAATCTGATTCTTCTTCGTAAACATCAAGACCTGCTCCGCGGATTTTTCCGTTTTCAAGGCCCTCCAAAAGTGCCTTGGAATCAATAAGCCCGCCGCGGGATGTGTTTATAATTACAACTCTGTCCTGCATCTTCTCGATATTTTCTTTATTTATAATGTGATATGTTCCCTCTGTCAGCGGACAGTGAAGAGAAATAATTTTACTCTCACTTATAAGACGGTCAAGGGATACATATTCATAGCCTAAATCAAAGTTCGGGAATGGGTCATAGGCTAAAATCTTCATGCCAAAGCCCTTACAGATTTCAGCAAAGCACTGCCCGATTTTACCTGTACCGATAATACCTACAGTCTGGTTATGCAGACAATGGCCTGTAAGACCTGACAGTTCAAAATTAAATTCTCTTGTACGGAGGTACGCCTTGTGAATTTTTCGCTCTAAAGTTAGGAGCAGGGCAAAAGCATGCTCTGCAACAGCAAAAGGCGAGTATGCAGGAACTCTTAAAATTTTAAGCTTGTCCTTTGCATATTCAATATCTACGTTGTTGTAGCCTGCACATCTTAAAAGAAGAACGCCGATGCCGTACTCCACCAGTTTATCTATAACTTCCTTATTTATATTATCATTTACAAAACAGCACACCGCGTCCTTGTCTTTAGCCAGGGACACAGAATCCATTGTAAGCTTTGTATCGTAATAGGTAATCTTGTATCTTCCGTTATTCTGTTTTTCAAAAGAGTCAATATCATAATTTTTAGCATCAAACAAAGCAAGTGTTTTCATATCTTCCTCCAATTGTCGAATTTAGATATATTTATTATACATCATTTTAAAAATAATATCAACCATAAAAAAAGTATTACTGCTTTCGCAGTAATACTTTTATTTTTTATTTTGTTATTATAACAGTCTGGGTATCATTATGCCATAAAACATCAGCACCCAAATTCTCCATAACAAATCTGATAGGAAGGAATGTTCTGTCATCTTCAACAAATGACGGAGAATCAAGTTCAATCTTCTCACCATTTACTGTTGCAAAGCCTTCGCCTATTACAATTGAAATCTTAATATCGCCAAGCTCTACGATAGCTGTCTGGGTTTCATCTACCCATTCAACAGTTGCACCCAGCTTTTCAGCAACAAATCTAATAGGGAGCATTGTTCTGTCTTTTACAATCTTTGGAGCAACATCATTTGAGATTATTTCGCCAAATACCTTTGCATCCTTCTCGCCGATATTTAAAACAATTGCATCCTTTTCATATACAGCTGAAATAACATATTTTGAGAAGTGCGGAGTAACAAAAGAAACTGTATCAGTTTTAGCATCATATGTAGTTTCCATTGGAGTTAAAGCTCCGTTTTCTCCGATATGCTGAGCTGTTACACTTTCTGCAATCTGACCATCCTTTAACTTGTAAGGAACGGTAACAGTCGCTTCTCCGCCCTTGAAATCTGATATAGCCTTATTGTTGCTGGATAATGAAACTTCAACAATTTCAGGGGTCTCAATTTCTTTAATTGCATCCTTTTGAACAGCTGTAAGCTTATCAGTCTCTTCAACCTTTAATGTAAGCTGACTTCCCTTTGCCTCTTCTGTAATAGACTTAATAGCCTCTTCGTTAAATGAAACAGCACCGCTAGTCAACTTAATATCGAAAGTTTTTACTGCACTGTCTTCCTTTGCCAGTTCCTTTACAGCACTTGTAGGAAGCTTTACACTCTTTACATTTTCTTTTGAACCGCTTATATCAATAGCAAAGGCTTCTTCCTTAACCGCTTTTGATGTGTCAATCTTTGAAATTGTAGCTGTATTTCCCGAAACAGATGCCTTAACGCTTGTTCCTGTGTTTGTTGTTGCATCAACTGTTGCAGAGCTTGAACCTCCGCCACCGCCACTTGGTCTTGATGGCTTTTCTTTTTCAACACCTACAATAGCATAAATTCCGCTATGTGCAAATCTCTTTACAAATAAACTGATTTTACCATCTTTAACCTTAAGGTATTCTCCAAATTCATTTGGTTCTGTTGTAACTTTTTCAATTACATTTTCCATTCCGCTGCCATCTTCAGTTGCTGTTGCGTGTTCACGGTAGATAACGAAGTTTCCTTCGTCCTCAAGCTCTTCAGGAATGTTTACTACAACTTCCAAAAGCTGTGGAGTTTCATTTATACTTGCATAATTTTCGTAATCTCCACGTGCTGTTCTTATCTCTTTACTGAGACCAATGTGAATGTAATATACAGGCGCATCATCTCCGCAATCTGTCTTAATTGTCTGTGCAATCTCTGTGTCATCGCCAATTACAAGTCTGCCGCCGGCACTACATAATACAATGTATCTTCCTCCCTCAGGCATACCTGCAACCTCTTCTTCAGTAACAAGTCTTTCATATGTTTCAAGGAAACCCTTTACTGTTTCTACCTGATACTGTGCAGATAATACAGGGAGCACAAGTGTTTCTCTTATTTCTCCCAAGTCAACAACAGCCTGGTTTGCATTTACTCTAATTGTCTTGTCGTTGGCAAAGAAGGCCACATTCATCAGATATTCTCCCTGTGGGCATACAAGTTCAAATTCACCGTTTGAATTTGTGTAGGACATTACATATCCGTTATTGTTACCATAATCTGTTCGGGTATCAATCATAACACTGTATCCATAAGGAACCGGATTGCCCTCAATATCTATAAGCTTACCCTTGATTGTAGTAAGAGGAATGAGGTTTGCTGTAACTGTTATATCTTCATCAGGAACAATATATCCCGACGGAACGCTCCAGCCCTTCATCCAATATCCTTCCAAATAAACTGAAGGTAACACAATAGGATTTCCACAGCCCTGTTCTTCAGTCTTAAATACAGAACCATTTACCATAAATGTAATAGTCTGCTTGTTGTTTAATGTGATTTCCTTGCTTACAACACATGTATCGCTTTCGTTGCTGTTTGCAAACTTAATCTTTACAGTATGTCTTCCGTCTTCATTGGAAATTTTATGTTTTACAGAAGTCTTTGGAATATTCTTATATGGAATATCCTCATCATCTTCGTCATCAACAATAAACTTATATTTTGTATAG
This sequence comes from Clostridia bacterium, assembly GCA_017622215.1. GTDB lineage: Bacteria > Bacillota > Clostridia > Monoglobales > Monoglobaceae > RGIG8709. The sequence continues at coordinate 237,024 of JAGARO010000004.1, read as the reverse complement.
CCCTTTGCGTATAAGTTAATTGAAAGAGTCTCATCCTCAGTCTCTGTATCACCGCCGTTAATTATAAAGAATGGCTCGTCTAATTCAATACCTGAAATAATTACACTATTCTTTGCAAAGAGTAAAAGACCACCGTCAGCATAATCCAAAATTTCTTTATCTTCAATTTTATACGACTGGTTTTTAATTTCAACGCCAGTAAGATTGTTTTCATCAATCTTCAAACCGCTTACAGATGCAGTACTTCCTTTTACTGTTATATTAGCAGTTATTTTTGTTATATCAAGGTATTCTGTAAGAATTGTTTTATCTGTGTCATTATATGAATTGTATCCCACTTCTTCCATTAATGGAATAGAAAGTGCATTATAAAGAATCTGTGCAAGTTCTTCATGAGTGATTGTGCTGTCAGCTCTAACAGTTACTCCGTCAAACAAACCTAAACGGTTTGCATAATAGTAAGCACCGCCATAGAATTCTGCAACTTCATCACGCTCTAATATGCTCATAATTCTTCCTGCAACAAGACTTGCAGTAATCTCTTCTGTTGAAGTTGAGCTACTTCCCAATCTTATGTTATTTACAATTTCATAAAACTCTGATTTCTTTACGTTGTCCTTGCAGTTTGCATATATATCCGGCATAAGTCCAAGGTCATACATAACCTTTGCCGCGTTGTAATATTCCTCTGATACAGAGCTTCTGTCTATGGATGTATCCGGTGTTTCCTCTTCCTCGTCTTCATCCTCGTCATCTCTGCCCTCTTCGCCATCGAGGCTTACATATCCACTCGCATCAGATGAATTATATATACATATATCAGATGAAAGCGCCTGAACTTTAACCGCAAGATAAGCGGATTCTTTAGGATATTTTCTTGGATTTAAGTTATACATTCTGTCTATCTGTTCCTGAGAATATCTTGCAACGTCATTGTCATTTACATAACATTCGCTGCTTGAATCTCCTCCTCTTACTTCCTGACCATAAACAAAATACTTATCTCCTGTTGGATATGCTACATAGAAATCTACCCAATATCCTCCGCAGTATTCGTTATCTACAGGTGTCCACTGAACATCACTTTCAGTAAGTACAATGTCCTCCGGAACAGGCAATGTTGCTGTTGGTTTTACATAATTAAATTCAGTACTGAAGTCTGTTGTCTCCAAAGGACTCTCTACTGTACCGAGGGTATATGTATATATACCACTTCCGTTCTCGTATATTTCATCAGCCATACAGCTGTGGGACATAATTCTTGATTCATCAAGTGTATTGCCCCATAAGGACAAAGTTGTGTCATCAACCTTTGCACCATTCTTGTAAAGAACAACTTTATACCTTACTCTTCCGTCTATATGTGCAGGCACACAGAACTGAATGTTTCCGCTTTTTGAAGAATTCCATGTCAAATTGTAAGGAAGGTCGCTTGGCTCTTCATTTTCTGTAACCTTTACATATTCACTGCTGAAAGCTGTAGGATTCACAAGCTCATCAGTGTCAAAATCTCTTGAAAGACCGATTTTATATTTGTATGTTCCGTCCCCAAGTTCATTAATTTTTTCTACAAAAATCTCTGCTTCCTGTATTCCGCTTTCATCAAAGAATACACCGAAGTCGTGGGAAATTCTTTCTCCGTCTTTGTATAAATCAAGATAATATTCAATCTCTTCTCCCTCAAATTCAGGAACATCAATTGAAATATATCCTTCATTTATAGAACTCCAACCGAATGTTTCAGGGAGTGTCTGCTGGGCAAATGACACATTTGTCATAAGACCCATAAGCATTGCAACTGTAAGAAGAACGCTTATTATTCTTCCTGTCTTTTTCATATCCTTTCATCCTTTCATAAATAGAAGTTTATTTATATACACAATCATTCTAACATACACATGCTTCTAAATCAATAATTTATCTTAAAACCACAATAAATACATACATATTTGTAAGTAATAAACAAAAAAGACAACGGATTTAAATCCATTGTCCTTTTTAATATGTTAAATTTGTTCAATATCCTTCTGTATTTATTTATCAAGCGGCTTCATTGTAGGGAAGAGAAGAACATCGCGGATTGCAGCTGAGTCTGTGAGTAACATTGTCATTCTGTCAATACCAAAGCCGATACCGCCTGTTGGTGGCATACCAATTTCCAGAGCTTTCATAAAGTCTTCATCAGTTGTATTAGCCTCAGCATCGCCTAAAGCTAAAAGCTCTTCCTGTGCCTTGAAGCGTTCTCTCTGGTCAATCGGGTCATTAAGTTCAGAATAAGCGTTTGCCATTTCCCAGCCGTTCATAAAGAACTCAAATCTCTCAACATAGTCAGGGTTACCCGGCTTTTTCTTTGTAAGAGGAGAAATTTCGATTGGGTGGTCCATAATAAATGTAGGCTGAATTAAATGTTCTTCAACATAATCTTCAAAGAACTTGTTTAATATGTCGCCCTTCTTATAATGGTCTTCATATTCAACATGGTGCTCCTTGGCAACCTTCTTTGCTTCCTCTGTGTCCTTAATTTCGTTAAAGTCAACACCTGCATACTTCTTAACAGCGTCGACCATTGTAATCTTTTCAAATGGCTTTCCTAAATCCATTTCAATTCCGTTATACGAAATCTTTGTAGTTCCAAGAACTTCCATCGCAAGATGACGGTATAAGTTTTCTGTAAGTTCCATCATACCGTGGTAGTCTGTGTATGCCTGGTAAAGCTCCATAAGAGTAAATTCAGGGTTATGTCTTGTGTCAAGACCTTCGTTTCTGAATACTCGTCCGATTTCATAAACCTTTTCAAGACCGCCTACAATAAGTCTCTTTAAGTAAAGCTCAAGAGAAATACGGAGCTTAAAGTCTTCATCTAAAGCGTTAAAATGTGTTTCAAACGGTCTTGCAGCAGCACCGCCTGCGTTAGACACAAGCATAGGTGTTTCAACCTCAATAAAGCCCTGTGAATCTAAATATTTACGGATAGCAGCAATAATTTTTGAACGCTTAATGAATGTATCCTTAACATCTTCATTCATAATAAGGTCAATATAACGCTGTCTGTATCTTAAGTCAGTATTTGTCATTCCGTGGAACTTTTCAGGCAGCGGCTGGAGGGACTTAGTAAGAAGCTTATAAGTCTTAACTTTAATTGAAACTTCTCCCATGTGAGTCTTGAAAACTTCACCTGTAAGTCCGATAATATCGCCTATATCAAGTCTTTTGAACTTCTTGTATTCATCTTCCCCAAGGTCATCACGGGTAACGTAAAGCTGAATTCTGCCCTCTCTGTCCTTAAGGTCAAAGAAAGATGCCTTACCCATAACTCTTTTTGACATAAGACGGCCTGCAACAGACACAGTCTTTCCGTCCATTTCTTCAAAGTTTTCCTTTATATCAGTTGTATGAACTTCCTGGTTATAAACAGTTTCTTCAAATGGGTTTTCACCTGCATCCTGAAGTTCCTGAAGTTTTTCGCGTCTGACCTTTAAAATCTGATTTAAGTCAACAACCTTTTCCTGTGTATTATTTTCGCTCATCTTTAATGCTCCTACTTCTTTACAATTTTCTTAATCTTAATCTTGCTGAGACCGCCAGGGGTTTCAACTTCAACTGTCTTGCCCACAGCCTTGCCCACAAGAGCCCTGCCGATTGGAGATTCATCGGAAATCTTATTTTTTGAAGGGTCAGCTTCAGTTGAACCTACGATTGTATATTCAGCCTCTTCTTCGCCGTATTCGTCCTCAATAACAACCTTTACGGTTGCTCCAAGTCCTACAGTTTTATCATCTGAACCTGATTCGATAATTTCAATATTTTTAAGCTTCTTTTCAAGTTCCTGAATCTCAGCTTCCATACGGGCCTGTGCATTTTTAGCTTCATCATATTCAGCGTTTTCGGAAAGGTCGCCCTGGGCACGAGCCTCAGCAATTTCCTTTGCCATTTCTTCACGGCCTGTTGTTTTTAAGTATTCAAGTCTGTCCTCAAGCTGTTTTAATCCTTCTTTAGTAACTTTAACTTTCTTTTCCATAAGTGTTACCTCCAATTTTCCATAATCAGTTTATTATAAAACAATTTTCTCATATTGTCAATGTATTTTTGCCACATATAAACTCTCCGGGCGGTTTTTCCTCCCCCACAAGCTCTCCGTAGGCTGAGGGCGAAATTCCGTATGGGTTTTCCTTTGCAACAACATCAGTTATCTTAAAATCCCTGCCTATGCGGACAAGCTTCTTGTCCACATAAAAAATCACATCTCCCTTAGGATTTCCTTCTCCCTTTTTTGGATAAAGTCCCGTTTCCTCATAAACCTCATAAAACAGGCTTTCCATATCTTCCTTTGAATAAACTGTCATCGTTTTTGAAACCTCTGCCATTTCTATCATGAGGGACGCTGTAGGTTTTCCTAAAAATGCAGTTCTCACAAGTTCTTTTCCTGAAAGAGCAAGAAATCTTTTCACAGCCTTTGGCACATATTTATAAAACAGTTCTCTGCCATCTGCAATCCTGACTTCCGCCAAAACCTCTATATCCTCTAAAGTTGCAACATATCCAATATTCCATTTTTTCAGCACATTACACAGCCTTTTATCCCTGTATCCCTTTGCCAGTTCAATAACATAATGATTATTTTTATAGTCATATTTTATATAGATTTTTCTAAAAATACTTTTTCCTTTGTGCCATATAATTACGGCTTTTTCCAAAAGAAACCTCCTATTTTTTTATGAGTTCAACAGCTTTTTTAAGCTGAAGCTCTTCCTCCTCAACAACTGTGTCCGGGCTTATTCCGATTCCATGAATTTTAGTACCCTTAGGTGTACAGTATATTGAGTCTGTGAATTTTAATATACTTCCGTCATGGAAAGTAATCGGTTTTTGTGTTACGCCTTTTCCGTATGTTGTAACTCCCACCGTTTCAGCCAAATCATAATCCTTAAGTGCACCGATTAAAATTTCGCTGGCACTTGCAGTCCCCTTATTCTGAAGAATTATCATAGGAACCTTTGTCTTCCCCTTTGTCGCATCATAATAGGTCTTTATTCCCTCTCTGCCCTCGGTATAAACAATATTTCCGTTATCTATAAACATATCGGCAATAGCAATCGCCTCGCTCATGTATCCACCCGCATTATCACGAAGGTCAAGAATAAGACATTCCATATCACCTGCAATACTGTTAAAGCATTCAGCAAATTCACGGGCAGTATTTTCTCCGAACTGAGTAATTCTTATATACCCTATATTATCCTCCAAAACTTCACCTGTTACAGTTTCAATGGTTATACTTCTTCTTTCAATTGTAATATCCTCTTCCTTGCCGGAATCCGCCTTTCTCACAGTAAGAGTAACCTTTGTTCCTGCCACACCACGCATATTGTCTGCTGCCTCGGAATAGTTTTCACCTGTATATACAACTCCGTCAACCTTAAGGATTTTATCCCCCGTTCGAAGCCCTGCCTCAAAGGCAGGAGAATCCACTGTTGCCGCTACAATTTCAATTGTGTTATCCTCTATATTGTTGGTAATCGTAAGTCCGACACCCTCGTAATCTCCTGCATTTATACCAAGCATAAAATCCTCTGCGTATTCCTTTGGTATATACTCTGTGAATGGGTCAAGGGGAGTCATAGCAATCCCTGTTATTGCAAAATCCGCAAAAGAGTCCTCGTCGATTTCCTGATAATAATTGTTCTTAAGAATGTTTATAGCAATTTTGAATTTGAAAAAGTCTCCTAAATGCTTTATTCCGAATGGGTTTATTATAACAATCCCAAAAATAACTCCCACTAAAAAAACAGGGAGCTGTTTTAATATTTTCTTAAATATTCCCCTTTTCTTTTCAGGCGTTTCATTTTCAGGGATTTCATATAATTCGTCCATAAAACTCTCCTTATAAGTTTTGCGGACGGAAACCCGCCCGCAATATTATTCTATTATTCTTATGTACTTTTATTCTTAGAAATAAGTCATTGGGTCAACAGCCGTACCGTTTATCATAATCTCAAAATGGAGATGAGGTCCTGTGGAGTTACCTGTAGAACCAACCTTACCGATAATCTGTCCCTTGGTAACACTTTGTCCGTTGGAACAACCGATTGTACTCATATGAGCATAAAGGGTGGACTTACCGCCGCCGTGGTCAATAATTACACAGTTACCATAGCCCGAATACCAGCCTGCAAGGGTAACAGTTCCCGAGTTTGCAGCATAAATATTTGTACCGAACTGTGCACCGATATCAACCCCTGTATGCTTCTTCCAAATTCCCGTAACAGGATTCTTTCTGTTTGGAGAGAAGTGGGAGGTTATATATGTAGTTGTGGCAGGCCAGAGGAATTCTCCGCCTACATAACTGCTTGAATCCGACTTACTTAAGGACCCCGAAACCATAGCTTTGAGTCTGTCCATATTTGCCTGTTCTTCGTCAATTACTCTCTGGTATGCCTTTGCATCCTTTTCAAGCTCCGCAACAAGTCTTTGCTGTTCCTTAAGTTTTGCATCAAGTCCCGATTTCTTTACATCAAGATCTTTTTTATCAGCAAGCTGTTGTTCTTTCATAGCCTCAATTTCGTCGTAGGATTTCTGAATCTGCTCCTTAACAGCTTCCATTTCGTCAAAAATCTTTTTATCGTAGCTTGAAACTTCCTGTGCAATATTCAGCTTATCAACAAAATCCGAAAAGCTTTCTGCAGAGAACAAAAGCTCTAAATATGATGTAGGCCCCTCCTCGCACATAATGCGAAAGCGTTCCTTAAATACATCATACTTCCTTTGTGCCTCCTTCTTTGCTTCTTCAAGCTTAACCTCTTCTTCTTTAAGTCTCTTATCAGTTTCTTCTATTTTGGCATTGACTCCGTCAATTTCAGACTGGAGAGCTCCTGCCTCTTTTTCGATAGACTCCATATCGCTCAAAGTTTCAACCTTTTTCTTTGCAGTCTTATTTAAATTTTTCTGTGCCTCTTCTTTTTTCTGCTGTGCTTCAATATATTCCTGGTCAGCTGTGGCACCATATATGAGAGAAGTTGAAATGGACACACAAAATACAACTATAAAAACTATGGCAATACATAATGCAGTAATCTTTACCCATTTTCTGTCCATTTTTATTTCCTCCTATACTTCAAGATATTTTCTTATGGAAGTAACACTTCCCACTACGCCGATAACAGTTCCAACCAAAAGGAAGCCGATACTTATTGTTTTAAGCATTTCAGGAACACCTAAAATTACAATAGGGTCCATAAATTCACGGATTGACGGAACAAAAGCTCCGTAGCCTAAGAGTACAATTACAGCCGCAATAAATGAGCCCATAAAACCTAAAATCATACCCTCTACGATAAAGGGCCAGCGTATGAACCAGTTTGTGGCACCCACATATCTCATAATCTGGATTTCTTTCTGTCTTGAAACCATTCCAAGCTTGATTGTGTTTGAAATTATGAAAATTGAAATAAGCATAAGTCCAAGTATAAACCACAGTGTTACATGGCGGACTGTATTTGTAATCGCAATTACTTTATTTATAAGGTCAAGACTGTTTTTAACTTCCTCAACACCTTTAACCTTTGACGCCGCCTCAATTGTTTCAGCAGCCTTGTTTATATCCTCTAAAACAAGGATACAGGAATCTCTTAAAGGATTATCGGAAGCCAGAGTGTCAACAACATCAGCCTCGTCCTGATAATAATTTTCTTTATATGTCTTAAAGCGTTCTTCCTTTGTATAAGGAATAACCTCTTTTACATTGTCAAGCTCCTCAAGTCCGCTCCTTACAGAACGGAAATCGTCAACATCAGCACCATGAGGAAGATATACGTTTATCTGGCACTGCTCCTGAATCTGTTCAGTTACGCCGTTTAAGTTTGCACCGATAATTATAAAAATTCCAAGGAGCAACATACTTGCAGTTACAATACAAATTGAAAGAAGCGACATAAGGCTATTGGAAATAACACCTTTAAAGCCCTGTACTATAAAATATTTGATTTTACTCATCGTAGCCATACGCCCCCTTCTCTTCGTCGCGGACCAATACGCCGTCCTCTATTGCAAGAACTCTTTTTTTCATTTCGTCAACAAAGTCCTTTGCATGAGTTGCCACAACCATAGTTGTCCCGTGGCGGTTAATCTCCTCGAGAAGTGCCATAATTTCCTTTGCTGTATCAGGGTCAAGGTTTCCCGTAGGCTCGTCAGCAATAATAACAGGCGGATTGTTTGCAAGAGCACGGGCAAGAGCCACTCTCTGTTTCTCACCGCCTGAAAGCTGGTCAGGTCTGTCTTTTGCCTTGTTGGAAAGTCCAACCATAGCCAGAACCACAGGCACTCTTTTTCTTATAGACCTTTTACTCGCACCTATAACCTGCATAGCAAAAGCAACATTTTCATATACAGTTTTATTGGGAAGAAGTCTGAAATCCTGGAAAACCATACCGATTGAGCGTCTCAGATATGGAATATCCTTCTTTTTCATATTGCAGACATCAAAGCCGTTTACAATAATCTTACCACTGTCAGCAATCTCCTCACGGATAATAAGCTCAGTTATAGTGGATTTGCCTGCACCTGACGGGCCAACAAGGAACACAAATTCCCCTTTGTCAATGAAAAAGGAAACATCTTTTGTCGCCTTAACATGGTTTTCGGCATACATTTTTGAAACATTTTTGAATTCAATCATAAGAATTAGCCTTTCAGATTACATTTTTGTAGGTGAATTGGTTAAATATTTGCTTACCATCATGGCAAACTTAAATATGATTGCGTCGTCAAATTCTCTTAAGTCAAGTCCCGTAATCTTCTTGATTTTATCAAGTCTGTAAACAAGAGTGTTACGGTGAACAAAGAGTTTTCTTGAAGTTTCTGAAACGTTTAGGTTATTTTCAAAGAACTTCTGCACAGTATAGATTGTTTCGCTGTCTAAAACATCAATTGATTCCTTTTTAAGAACTTCGTTTAAGAAGAGCTCGCAAAGTGTTGTAGGGAGCTGGTAAATAAGTCTGCCGATGCCCAAATTGTCATAGCTCACAATTGTCTTTTCAGTATCAAATACCTTGCCTACTTCAAGGGCAATTCTTGATTCCCTGTATGCACGGGCAAGCTCCTGGATTGTGTTTGCAACTGTGGAAATACCCACAGAGCACTTAACCATAGCTTCAGCTGAAATTGCATCGTCAATATTTCTTGCATAAGTGTATGCATCGTCAGTTTCAGAACGGAGTTCCTTTATAATTGCCACATCATTATCGTCAATTCTTACAACAAAATCATGTTCTTTATCAGGGAAAATGCCCTTAAGAATATCCACAATAGAAACCTCAGCCTGTTTATATGTTCTCACCAGAAGTACAACTCTTGGACATTCAATTGAGAGATGAAGCTCCTTTGTTCTGTAAATTATATCGCTTGGGAGAATGTTGTCGAGAATTACATTTTTAACAAAGCTGTTTCTGTCGTATTTTTCGTCATAATACTGCTTAACAGTTACAAAATGAGTTCCTAAAATTGAACAGTAACCCTTTGCAATATCGTCTGTGCCCTCACAGAATACAACATATTCCGTCTTATTATAGGACTTTATTTTTCTCACACAGTAACCGTCTATCATCTTCTCATCTATGCTGGATTCGAAAATCTGCATAATATTTTCTTTATAAACGCCCACCTTTGATTCATCGGAACAGGCAATAACAAACCCTGATTCGTCAATGATACCGATAATACGGTTTATATCATTTTTGAACTGGTTACATGTATTCTGAAACATTCTGTTTTGCATAAGGTCATCCCCCTACATTTATCTTACATAGTTACATATATTATAACCTTTTTTTCTTGTAAAAGCAAGAATTTTTATACAAATTCACCAAAAAACCATAAATTTCCTATTAAATTTTCCTATATATGCCTTAAGAAATTGACAAATCTGCCAATTTCTTATATACTAACAGGGAAATATCGCATCAGTAAAGGAGTATTACTATGAAATATATTGTTGTTTTATGCGACGGTGCAGCAGACGTACCTGTTGAAGAATTAGGCGGAAAAACTCCCCTTGAATTTGCAAATAAGCCAAATATTGACAAGCTGGCATCTTTAGGAGAAATGGGAATGGTTACAACTGTTCCAGGCAATCTCCCACCGGGTTCAGACGTTGCAAACCTTGCAGTATTCGGCTATGACCCTATGAAGTATTACACAGGCCGTTCACCTCTTGAGGCTATGAGTATGGGCGTTGAGCTCTTACTCACAGACACAACCTTCAGGGCAAACGTTGTAACCCTCTCCGACGAGGAAAATTACGCTGACAAAACTATGGTGGACTACAGCTCCGACGAGATTTCCACAGAGGAAGCAAGGGAGCTTATTAAGGCTGTGAACGAGGCTTTAAGAACTGAGGAATACGAATTTTTCGGCGGAATCAGTTACAGACATCTTCTCGTATGGCACAACAGGGAAAATGATTTCCCATTCCTTACACCGCCTCACGATATTTCAGGCAAGGTTGTTGGAGAATATCTTCCTGAAAATCCAATTCTTCGCACTCTTATGGAAAAGAGCTACGAAATTTTAAAGGACCACCCTATAAACAAGGACAGAATTGCCCGCGGACTTCACCCTGCTAACTCAATCTGGATTTGGGGCAACGGCACAAGACCTGACCTTGACACTTACGAAAAGAAATTCGGCATAAAGGGTGCAGTTATCTCCGCAGTTGACCTTATAAAAGGCATCGGCGTTTGCGCAGGCCTTGACGTTCTCGACATTGAGGGTGCAACAGGCACAGTTCACACAAACTTCGACGGAAAAGCAAATGCCGCAATTGACGCTTTAAGAAATGGTGCTGACTTTGTTTATATTCATTTAGAGGGTGCAGATGAAGCAGGCCACAGACACGAAATTGATAATAAAGTTAAGGCAATTGAGCTTATTGACGAAAAAATTGTAGGACCTGTGCTTAAGGCTATGGATGATGACGGCGAAGACTATGCAGTTTTAGTTATGCCTGACCATCCTACACCACTTTCACTTATGACGCATACTTCTTCTCCAATTCCGTATATTATATATAAGAACAATAATTGCGGTGAGAAGAAAGACGTAAGATACACAGAAAAGGAAGCTGAAAAGACAGGAATATTCGTAGAAGACGGATACACACTTATCACAAAGCTTTTTGCATAATTCTCTCCGCAGAAGGAGAAAATTATGAGCCTTGAAAAATATATAAAGTACGCAATCATAATAGCAGGAACGGTTTTAACGCTGTTCCTGCTTCCTTATGCCCTGAATTTATTTCTGCCCTTTATTCTTGCCTTTGTAGTAGCTGTTATGTGCCAGAAACCTCTTAAATATCTGTCGGGAAAGGGTATGAGTCTCAGTCTGGGCTCAGCACTTTTAGTTACTGCCCTTGTTTCAGCTTTAATTTTCGTGATTTTCTTTTTAGGCTACCAGCTTACCCTGCGTGTAAAAAGCTTCTTATCCTCACTCCCCGCAATCATTTCACAGGCAGAAAACTCCTTTTCATTTCTTTGCGAAAAGCTTCCCATTCTCAAAAACTACTCACTTTCCGATTTGACAAAAAATCTCTTTCCAAACGTTTCAACCAAAGTATTTTCCTTTATGTCAGTCCTCCCCTCAGTGCTGATGTTTGCCATAATGTTTATACTGTCCCTTTTCTTTTTTATAAAGGACTACAAAAAAGTTACAACCTTTATAAAAGAAGCTCTTCCGCCTAAGGTAATAAAAAAAATACTGTATATCAAAAATACAGTATTTGACACATTCTTCAGTTATATCAGGGTACAGCTTATAATTATGTCCATGACCTTTCTTGTAGTTTCTCTTGCCCTTTGGATTTTAAAGGTTGACTATCCTGTGGTAATCGGCTTTATAACAGGACTTGTTGACGCCCTGCCTATCTTCGGCACAGGCATAATTTTAATTCCCTGGGCTGTTTTCTCTTTCCTAAAAAGAGATATATTCCTTGGAATTGGGCTTGTAATTTTGCAGATTGTAGTCTTTCTGACCCGTGAACTTGCGGAGCCAAAGCTTATGTCCACTCATCTCGGACTACACCCCATTTTATCACTTATAAGTCTTTATATAGGCCTTAAATATTTCGGAGTGCTCGGCGCAATTATCACCCCTGTTTTAATGATAATCCCCGTAAGGCTGATACAGGAAAATTTAGATAAAAAGAAAAAAGCTGGTTAAAACCAGCTTTTTATGATTCCAAACTATTTTTTGTCTATAAGTGCAAGTTTAATTATGTAGTAAACAAAGGCAATTATAAGATAAATTCCAATGCCCCAGATTACAACGTCAAATCTCCAGTTTGTGTTAAGTGCATTTATAAATCCGTAAACTGACGGAACAGCCTTAAACATATTCATAACAGCCATTCTTACTGCACCATAAACGTCAATGTTAAGCCATATACAAACCAAAGCCATAACAGTAAACATAATTGTGTGTCCCTTTGCCATTGGTGTACTGATTTTATTCATCATACCAAGGATGACTGTTGCCAGAGCAAAAACCGCAGAAAGAATTCCGAATCCTAAAAATACCTTCTGAGCAAGGGCAAAGTTTTCAAAACCTCTGCCGATTTCAAGACGCTTAAACCACACAGTAAGCATAATTGCCACAAATCCATAGGTCAAGACAAGCATAAACCAGGATGTAAGCTTCTGGGATTTTTCTTCTCTTTCCTTTCTGGAAATAGCCTTTTCTTCTTTTGTCTTTGCCATATTTACAGCCTCCTAAATTTCGTCAAGTTCGTACATAATTATTGAAATCACGGTGCTTCCCGCAGTTTCAGTTCTCAATATACGGCTTCCAAGTCCGATAGTTGAAATTTCATTTTCCTTTGCCAGCGTTACCTCGGCGTCCGAAAAGCCCCCCTCAGGGCCTACAACAAAACCGATGCTTTTGCCGTTAAAGTCTTTTAAAAGCTCCTTAAGACCTCTCTGCCCCGAATGTCCCATTTCCTCATAGGGCATAAAGGCAAGGTCAAGCTCTTTAAGCATCTTAACAGCCTCGCTGAATTTAACAGGTGTATGCACCTTTGGGACAAGTCCTCTTCCGCACTGCTTTACAGCCTCCACGGCAACTTTTTGCCACCGCTTCGTCTTATCAGTTTTAGCCTTTTCGTCAAGCTTTAACACACATCTGTCCATTATAACAGGGACAACCTCATACACACCAAGCTCCACAGCTTTCTGTATAATAGTTTCCATTTTCCCCGACTTGGGAAGTCCCTGAAAGAGATAGACCTTTGTTTCAGGCTCGGAGGTTGACTCCTCTTTGCCTATTATTTTTGCACGGCAAACCTTATTTTCAATTTCCACAAGCTCACATTCATACTGAAATCCGCTTCCGTCGAAAACAATAATTCTGTCGCCGATTTCCATACGCAAAACCTTTTTAATATGTCCCGCGTCCTCTATGAGCTCTGCAATATCATTTTTAATATTTTCAGGTTCCGTAAAAAATCTTCGCATAATCTACCTCATATAGATTCATTATAGCATCAATATTTAATATTTGCAAGTATTTTTTTATATTCTACAGACTATAGCTGACCATTCGCCTCTCTGACGTACTTCTTTAATTGTAAGACCAGCACTTTCAAGAGCCTCACGAACCTCTTCACAGCGTTCATTTATAATGCCTGAACAGATAAAAGTTGAGTCTTCTTTCATAAAAAGCGGGACAGTTTTTGAAAGTGCAATTATTACGTCTGCAACAATATTTGCAAGAACTATATCATACTTTCCCTCAATCTGTGAATACAGCTTTTTATCCGAGGTTACGTCCCCTGCAAAGCCGTGATAAACTTCCTTTGGAAGATTGTTCAATTCAAGGTTTTTATATGCAGTCTCAACTGCCATAGGGTCAATATCCACCGCAACAGCATCCCCTGCCCCAAGAAGCAAACCAATAACTGATAAAATACCGCTTCCACAGCCTAAATCAAGGATTTTATCTCCCTTTTCAAGATGTTTTTCAAGTTCCTCAATGCACATCTGTGTGCTTTCGTGGGAGCCTGTCCCAAAGCTCATACCAGGATTCACCTTAAAAACAGTTCTGTTTTCCCTGTTTTCATACTCCTCCCATTCGGGAACAATAACAACCTTTTCTCCGATTTCAATAGGCTTGAAATACTTTTTCCAGTTCTCCGACCAGTCCTCATCACGCATTTCGGAAACTAAAATTTCAAGGGTTCCATAGTCGTCCTGAGTTCCTAAAACTTCCATTGCGTCTCCGATTTCAGCAAGAGTTTTCTTTCCCTCCGCTGAATTTTCAAGATAGACTGTAATTGTTGTGTCCGCAGTCTTAAGCTCCTCTAAAGTTTCGTCCACATAGTCCCAGTATTTTCTGTTATTCTCTAAAAACTCCTTGAAATCTTCCTTGTCGGAGATTTCAATTCCGCTTATCCCGAGATTCATAAGAGCCCCCGAAACAGGCTCAATCCCCTGATTATTTGTTATAATTTTTACCTGCAACCATTCCATAATTTTATCCTTTCGCCAAAATAGGGACTATAAAAATAGTCCCTTATTTCATCCATTCTTTGATTTTATCAATAAACTTCTTCTTTTTCGCATAGTTAGAAGGTGTAACGCTGTCTGCAAACTGTTTAAGAAGAGCCTTTTGCTTGTCATTTAAATTCTTTGGAATTTCAATGTTTACCTTTACATACTGGTCCCCTCTTGCACCGTTGCCGTGGAGCTTTGTTATACCCTGACCGCGAAGTCTGAATACAGTTCCCGCCTGAGTTCCCTCAGGGATTTCGTAGGACACAGTTCCGTCCACAGTCGGAACTTCCACTTCCGCACCGAGAGTTGCCTCTTCAAAGGTAATCGGCAAATCGCATACCACGTCAAAGCCCTGACGGGTAAAGAAATCGTGGGGCTTGATTCTTACAGCAACCAAAAGGTCGCCGTTTGGTCCGCCATTCTTTCCTGCATTACCCTGTCCGCTTACAGATACCATCTGTCCGTCATCAATTCCCGCAGGAATTTTAACTGTAATTTTCTTTGTCTTTCTCATTTCCCCTGAGCCATGACACTTTGAACAAGGAGTTGTAATCCTTGTACCCTTTCCGCCACAGGCATTACAAGGTCTTGAGCTCTGGAAAGCACCAAATGGTGTGTTCTGCACAGATGTAACCTGACCTGTACCGCCACAGGTTCCGCATCGAACAGGTGATGTGCCTTTTGCAGAGCCTGTGCCTGAACATTCCTCGCATCGTTCGGTTCTGTTTACAGAAACCTCAACTTCCTTGCCAAAGCAGGCTTCCTTAAAATCAAGATTTACAATAACCTTAATATCAGAGCCCTTTCTCGGAGCGTTGGAATTTCTTCTTGAAGAACCGCCAAAGCCTCCGCCGAAGAATGAGTCAAAAATATCCTCAAAGCCTCCGCCAAAGCCACCGTAGCCTCCGCCGAAACCGCCTGCACCAAAATTCGGGTCAACTCCCGCATGGCCGAACTGGTCATACTTGGATTTCTTATCAGCATCACTTAAAACCTCATAAGCCTCGGAGGCTTCCTTAAATTTTTCTTCAGCCTCTTTCGCCTTATCTCCCGGATTTAAGTCAGGATGATACTTCTTCGCAAGTTTTCTGTATGCTTTTTTAATTTCATCCTGGGACGCAGATTTATCTACGCCCAGGACTTCATAATAATCTCTTTTATCAGCCAAAACAATTCACCCTAAAAATTACTTATCCTCGTCAACAACCTTATAGTCAGCGTCAACAACATTGTCGTCCTGTGGAGCACCCTGTGCGCCGTCAGGCTGCTGTGCCTGAGCCTGCTGGTAAAGTTTAGCAGAAACCTCATAGAACTTCTTTGAAACTTCTTCAGCCTGCTTATTAACAGCTTCAACGTCGATATCCTCATTCTTGAGTAATTCCTTAAGCTTATCAACTTCAGCCTGAATTCCGTTCTTTTCATCTTCAGAAATCTTGTCGCCAAGCTCACCTAAAGTCTTTTCAGTCTGATATACAAGGCTGTCAGCGTTGTTTCTTGCGTCAACCTTTTCCTTCTTTGCCTTATCTTCAGCAGCAAACTTTTCAGCTTCCTTAACAGCTCTGTCGATTTCTTCATCAGAAAGATTTGTACTTGCTGTGATAGTGATATCCTGCTGGTTGCCTGTGCCTAAATCCTTTGCAGTTACATGAACGATACCGTTTGCGTCAATATCAAAGGATACTTCAATCTGTGGCACACCTCTTGGAGCAGGTGGAATGTTTGTAAGACTGAATCTTCCTAAAGTCTTGTTATACTGTGCCATTTCTCTTTCGCCCTGAAGTACGTGTACTTCAACAGAAGTCTGGCTGTCAGCAGCAGTAGAGAATACCTGACTCTTATTTGTAGGGATTGTAGTATTTCTGTCGATAATCTTTGTGAATACTCCGCCCATTGTTTCAATACCAAGTGAAAGTGGTGTTACGTCAAGTAATACAAGGTCTTCAACTTCGCCCGTTAAAACACCGCCCTGAATAGCAGCACCGATAGCTACACATTCGTCAGGGTTAATGCCTTTGTGTGGTTCTTTGCCGATAAGAGCCTTAACAGCATCCTGAACTGCAGGAATTCTTGAAGAACCGCCTACTAATAATACCTTGTCAATTTCGCTTGCAGAAAGACCTGCCTGTGATAAAGCATCTCTTGTAGGAGTCATTGTATTTTCAACTAAATCAGCTGTAAGCTCGTTAAACTTCTGTCTTGTGAGAGTAACGTCTAAATGCTTAGGACCTGATGCATCAGCTGTAATAAACGGAAGATTGATGTTTGATGATGTAACACCTGATAATTCAATCTTTGCCTTTTCAGCAGCATCCTTAAGTCTCTGCATAGCCATGCTGTCTGTTCTTAAGTCAATGCCGTTTTCCTTTTTGAATTCGTCAGCAAGATAGTTCATAATTCTTTCGTCGAAGTCGTCGCCGCCAAGTCTGTTGTTACCGCAGGTTGCAAGAACTTCAAATACGCCGTCGCCGATTTCAAGGATAGATACGTCGAATGTACCACCGCCAAGGTCATAAACCATAATCTTCTGGTCATTGTCCTTATCAAGTCCGTATGCTAAAGCAGCAGCAGTAGGCTCGTTGATAATTCTCTTAACATCAAGACCTGCAATTTTACCTGCGTCCTTTGTAGCCTGTCTCTGTGAGTCGCTGAAGTAAGCAGGAACAGTAATAACTGCTTCTGTTACAGTTTCACCAAGATAGCTTTCAGCGTCAGCCTTAAGCTTCTGGAGAATCATAGCAGAAATTTCCTGTGGTGTGTAATTTTTATCGTCAATGGCAACCTTTCTGTCAGTTCCCATATCTCTCTTGATTGAAATGATTGTCTTGTCAGGGTTAGTGATTGCCTGTCTTTTAGCAACCTTACCTACAAGTCTTTCACCTGTCTTTGTGAATGCTACAACTGATGGTGTAGTTCTGTCTCCCTCAGGGTTAACAATTACAGCAGGTTCGCCACCTTCCATAACTGCAACGCAAGAGTTTGTAGTTCCTAAGTCAATACCAATAATTTTTCCCATTTTATATACTTCCTTTCAAAATATTTTAAGTTAGTTTGCAACCTTAACCATTGACGGTCTGATTACTTTTTCTTTATATTTGTAGCCCTTCATGAGCTCTTCAACAATTTCATTTTCTCCTGCATCTTCTAATTCAATGTGCATTACTGCATTATGAAGTTCAGGGTTAAATTCATTTCCAACAGCCTCTATTGCCGTAACGCCTATTCCCGCAAAAACATCCTCAAGCTGTTTATCAATCATTTTAATTCCCTCTTTAAGCTGGGAGTCCTCTCCCTCAGCCATAAGAGCTCTTTCCATATTGTCCTTAACAGGAAGAAGTTTTTCCATTGTGTCAGCCACAGCCATATTGTAAAGCTCTTCTTTTTCTTTAGCTGTACGCTTTTTGAAGTTGTCAAATTCAGCTGTATGTCTTAAAAGTTTATCTTTAAGCTGTTCAATCTCCTCCTGAAGTATTTCAACTTCAGTTTTTTCAGGAGCTTCAACTGTTTCAGTTTCAACTTCCTCTGTTACTTCCTGATTTATCTTTTCTTCAGCCATTGTTTTCCTCCCCTTCTGTAATCAGAAGTTCTTTTCCAAAGTTATGTGCAAGCTCTGTGGACATCTCTCCCGAGAAGTATTCAAGGATAGATATCACCTTTGAATAATCCATTCTTGCAGGTCCGATAATTCCGATTATACCGGTTAAGGTGCTTGAAACTCTGTAAGGAGCAAGAATAACGCTGTTATCCTTAAGCTCCTCTACGGGAATTTCGTCCCCGATTAAAACCTTAACAGAATTAAGGTTCTGCATTGTTCCCACAATTTTTCCAAGGTTCTCCTTATTTTCAAGGGCATTGAAAATCACTTTAATCTTATCTACATCACTGTATTCCGGAAACCTGAATATATTCGAAAGTCCCTCAACAAAAATCTGCTTTGTGTCAATCTCCGATACAGCACTGTGAACAAGTTCAAGCACAGAATGGAAAACATCTCCGTTACCGCCTAAAGCGTTCTGTACCTCCATTATGTTTCCAAAGCCAATCTCATTTTTAGTAAGGCCTGTAAGGTTTTCGTTTAAGATATTGTTAAGTCTTAAAAGCTCCTCATCGGATATACTGTAATTCAGTCTTAAAACCTTGTTTTTAATAATTCCCGACCTGTCGGAGATTATTACCATAATGGTCATCTCATCGCATTTTACAAGCTTTATGTTGCTTACAACCCCCGACTCAGCAGTAGGCAACGCCCCGATAACAGGCAAGTTTGTAAGCTTCGCAAAGGCAGAAGCAATATCACAGATGATTTTATCAAGCTCGTTGATTTTGTTCTGCATAGCAAGTCGAATGGACTCCATTTCATTTGCAGTAATCTCATATTTCATCAGCATATCATTAACATAGAGCCTGTAGCCCTGTGCTGAAGGAACACGTCCTGCCGAGGTATGAGGCTGGACAAGAAGTCCCATTTCCTCAAGGTCTCCCATTTCATTTCGAATGGTGGCAGCACTTAAATTAAGTTCAGGTCTTTTGGATATACTCCTTGAGCCAACAGGCTCTGCAGTATTTATATAATCCTCAATAACCGCCTGAAGTATCTTCTTTTTTCTGTCATCTAACGCCATATTTTCACCGACCTCAGATTTATTTGTTAGCACTCACTCGTGTTGAGTGCTAATCCTTGTATATAAATATAGCACCCTCCCCAAATAAAGTCAATAGTTTTTGCAAATTTTTCCTGACTTTTTCTTAAAAAGAGTGCATTATTTTCAGACAAAATCCGACAATATCATATTTGACACATAAAGGAACTCATCAGGCACAAAAATTCTGTCATTTTCTTTTATTAAAGTACCTCTTTTTATGTGTTTTTCCGACATATCTCCGAACACATCATAGAAGCTGTACCTGAATCGTTTTTCAAATTCAGAAATGGAAATTCCCTTTGCACACCGCAGTCCTAAAAATACAAATTCGCTCATTTCGTCAAACTTTGTAAGCTCGTCGCAGTATTCAATTTCAGCCTTTTCTATGTAGCCCTTTATATCCTTTATATATGCGTATCTTTTTTCGTCAATGCAGGAATATGCCCCTGCACCAACGCCGATAAAGCTTTTCGTCTCCCAGTATCTCAAATTGTGCCTTGACTCGTAGTCTTTTCTTGCAAAGTTTGAAATCTCATAACGGTTAAATCCATTCTCCCCAAGAATTTTTACTGCCAGGTCATACATTTCCCTGTTTAAATCTTCGTCAGGGAGATTAAGCTCCATATTATAAAAAGGCGTACCCCCCTCTATTTTAAGTGAGTAGGCAGAAATATGTGTAACCCCTGAATCAACGGCAAACCTTAAAGTTTCCTCCCATTCAGAAAGGGTCTGGTCAGGAAGTCCGAACATTAAATCAAGGGAAATATTTTCAAATCCCGCCATTTTCGCACTTTTAAGACAATCTTCAAAATCCTCAAGAGTGTGAATTCTGCCTAAGGCTTTAAGATGCTTTTCGTGGGTAGATTGAAGCCCAATGCTAAGCCTGTTCGCACCTGCCCTTTTAATATTTTCAAGGTCAGCCCTGCTTACAGTTCCAGGGTTACATTCCACAGTAACCTCGCACCCCTCCGCAATTTTCGGCATAATAACACCAAGCAAACTGCAAAGGTTTTCGTTTTTCACTGCAGTAGGCGTACCACCGCCGATATAAACTGTTTCAAAGTTATAATCAAGTGCCGAAATCTCATTTTTCAGTTTTTCAAAATAGGCATCCTGCAGGTCAAAAATTCCTGAATAGGAATTAAAATCGCAGTAATTACATTTCTTTATACAAAAAGGAATGTGAACGTATAGTCCTGTATTCATAAAGTTTTACCTCAAAAAATCGGCAAGTGCAAAATGCACCTGCCGTTATTTTATTCATCAAGCTTAAGCACAGACATAAAGGCTTCCTGTGGCAGTTCAACAGAACCAACCTGTCGCATACGCTTTTTGCCCTCTTTCTGTTTTTCAAGAAGCTTTTTCTTTCTTGTAATATCACCGCCGTAGCACTTTGCGAGAACGTCCTTTCGCATAGCCTTGACGGTCTCTCTTGCAATAATCTTTCCGCCGATTGCAGCCTGAATAGGAATTTCAAAAAGCTGTCTCGGGATAACTTCCTTAAGCTTTTCTGCAATCTTTCTGCCTCGTGAATATGCGCTTTCCTTATGCACAATAAAGGAAAGGGCGTCCACCATATCTCCGTTTAAGAGAATGTCAAGTTTTACAAGCTCGGAGCGTCTGTAACACTTGAACTCATAATCGAATGAGGCATAGCCTCTTGTCCTTGACTTTAATGCATCAAAAAAGTCATAGATTATTTCGTTAAGTGGGAGCTCATAGTGTAGTGAAACTCGGTTTGCGTCAATATACTGCATATCAATGTATGTGCCTCGTCTTTCCTGACAAAGCTCCATAATACTTCCAACATATTCCTTTGGCGACATAATATCAGCCTTAACAATAGGCTCTTCCATATAGTCAATTTCAGAAATATCAGGCATATTTGTAGGGTTTGAAATCGGGAACAAACTCTTGTCCGTTTTTATAATGTGATATTCAACGGATGGAGCTGTTGTAACAAGGTCGAGATTATATTCTCTTTCAAGTCGTTCCTGAATAATTTCCATATGAAGAAGTCCTAAAAATCCGCAACGGAAACCAAAACCCAGAGCTACTGAAGTTTCAGCGTCAAAGCTAAGGGACGCGTCGTTAAGCTGTAACTTTTCAAGGGCATCTCGAAGGTCATTGTATCTTGCACCGTCTGCAGGATATATACCGCAGTAAACCATAGGCTTAACTTCTTTATAGCCAGGGAGAGGCTCACTTGCAGGGCGTGAAACACAGGTTACTGTGTCACCAACCATAACATCACGGACAGTCTTTATACTTGCCGCAATATATCCAACCTCGCCCGCCTTGATTTCATCTGCAGGAAGCATACCAAGTGGGTTTAAATAGCCTACTTCAACAACGTCAAAGGTGCTGTTTTTAGCCATCATACGGATTTTGTCCCCTGTTCTTAAAACGCCGTCTTTTACTCTTACATAAACAATAACGCCCTTATAGGAATCATAGTAAGAGTCAAAAATAAGAGCCTTAAGAGGAGCACTTTCGTCCCCCTGTGGCGGAGGCACAATCTCTGCAATCTTTTCTAAAACGTCCTCAATATTAAGTCCGTTTTTAGCAGAAATAAGAGGTGCACCCTCACAGTCAATACCGATTACATCTTCAATTTCCTTTTTAACCACATCAGGCTGAGCTGATGGCAAATCTATTTTGTTTACAACAGGTAAAATTTCAAGGTCATGCTCTAAGGCTAGGTATGTGTTTGCCAGAGTCTGTGCCTCTATTCCCTGTGCCGCGTCAACAACTAAAATTGCGCCCTCACAGGCTGCAAGGCTACGGGATACCTCATAGTTAAAGTCAACATGTCCCGGAGTATCAATCAGGTTATAGACATACTGCTTTCCGTCCTTTGCCTTATATAAAAGACGAACAGCACGGGATTTTATAGTAATGCCTCTTTCCCTTTCAAGCTCCATATTATCAAGAATCTGCTCCTGCATTTCTCTCTGGGTAAGGGCACCTGTGTTCTCCAGAAGTCTGTCAGCGAGAGTTGACTTACCGTGGTCAATATGAGCAATTATTGAAAAATTTCTGATTGATGACTGATATTCGTTCATAGGTTATATCCTTTCAAATCTGTATGAGGATATTTTATCACATAGTATAAAAAAAATCAAATAGAATTAAAAAATTTTCCTATACTTTTTCCCAAAAGCTCTGCGCTGTACTTTGCTTCCTCTATTGTATTACCTGAAGTGCCCATTTCAAGAATAATACTTGCTCTTGTTGTATGACCGTTAAAACGCTCTGTACGGAGGTTTATATTCCGCATAAGACCCGGGTAATCTCCGTTTACAGCATTCTGTATTTTTACCGAAAATTTAAGATTTTCACGCCAGTTCGGATGTTCAAGTCCTCCCTCGTTTGTACCGCAGACAATCATAACCTGCGCTGCGTCCTTCCCCTCAATCTCCGTAACAAGCTTTGCCTTTGTGCCGTCATCATACACAATGGCGTCCCTATGCACATCAAGCACAACCTGAATTGAAGGGTATTTTTCAAGATAAGAATTTATGGACTTTAAAGCGTGGGCGTAGGAGCCGTTGTATGAGGGATAATCGTGGAGGTCTGTGTCGTGGATAACCTCAATCCCCGCCTTTTCAAGCTCATTTTTCATCACCCTGCCTACAGCTATCATATTTTCAGCATCACTTAATGACCTGTCAGTTGAAGCATCATTATATGTATCCTCACCCTCGGGGGTGTAGCTCTCAGTTGTATGGGTATGAATTATCAAAACCTTTGGTCCGTCGCCACTAAAATTCAGGCTAAGGCTTTCCCCCAGCATAGCCTCAGGGCTTACAGAAAACCCTGTCTGGTTATTTATCATAACAGGGGTTGCACTTGAAGAAATAGCCTTAATAGGCTTTTCCTCCCCTTGGGGCACAGTCTCC
The DNA here is from genome assembly GCA_017622215.1 of Clostridia bacterium. Classification (GTDB taxonomy): domain Bacteria; phylum Bacillota; class Clostridia; order Monoglobales; family Monoglobaceae; genus RGIG8709. Next base: position 213,948 of record JAGARO010000004.1, on the reverse strand, counting down.
TCCCCCGCCTCAACTGTATTATTCATAAGATAGCCCTGTGCAACAGCATAAGCCACAGGCATTTCCTTGAAAAGTGCAGTTTTCATATCTGCCTTGTCAAAGCTTAAGAAAAATCCAAAAACCTTGTTAAAAGCCTCTCCAATTTTATTTTCACTGCTCATAACAGGAATTTCACTGTTTAAAATTTTTTCAGGAGCTTTTATCTTAAGTCCCTGCCCGTTTTTTAACAGAAGACTCAAAAACATAAAGGAAATTCCCAAGGCAAAAATCAAAACAACTCTTTTAATAATCTTCCGTCCGTCAATAACAACAGCTCTGTAACTCATTTTATCCCTCGTTTCTTTGCTTGTCTTTTAAGTATATTCTTAACTTTAAGCAATTATGAAAGTATAGAAAGGGAATAAACTGTTAAAAATCTACATAGGAGGTAGATTTTATGAAGGATTATATTGAAATAGCAGAAATATCAGCAAGGGAAATTCTTGACTCAAGGGGCAACCCAACAGTTGAGGTCGAAGTCTGCACAAGTGAGGGAATCGTCAGCCGTGCATCAGTCCCCTCAGGAGCCTCAACGGGAGCTTTCGAAGCTCTTGAGCTTCGCGACGGGGAAGAACGTTACGGCGGTAAGGGTGTTGTAAAAGCAGTTGAAAACGTAAATGAACTGATTGCAGACAAGCTCCTTGGAATGAATGTTTTAGACCAGATTGCTTTAGACCGCGCAATGCTTAAGCTTGACGGCACAAAGAACAAGGAAAAGCTTGGGGCTAACGCAACCTTAGGAGTATCCCTTGCCTGTGCCAAGGCAGGTGCCCGAAGTCTTGGCATCCCCCTTTACAACTATATAGGCGGAATCGACGCCCACACTTTGCCTGTTCCCATGATGAATATTATAAATGGCGGAAAGCACGCCGACAACAGCCTTAACTGTCAGGAATTTATGATTATCCCTGTGGGCGCAACCAAATTCAGCGACGGTCTCCGAATGGGAAGTGAGGTCTATTACGCCTTAAAAAGCATTTTGAAAGAAAGAAATCTCTCCACAGCTGTAGGGGACGAGGGTGGTTTCGCTCCAAATCTTGAGGAGGACGAGGAGGCCTTAAAGCTTATTGTGGAGGCAATCGAAAAGGCAGGCTACAAACCTGGGGAGGACTTTTGTATCGGTCTTGACCCTGCCTCAAGCGAAATGTATAACGAGGCAGTAAAAATCGGCGAAGAGGGGAAATATTATTTCTGGAAAACAAAAAAGCTCTACACCAAGGAAGAGCTTTCACAGTACTGGAGCGTTCTGGTTGACAAATATCCGATTATTTCTATTGAGGACGGTATGGCTGAAGAAGATTTTGACGGTTGGGAGCTTTTAACTTCAGCCTTAGGCAAAAAAATTCAGTTGGTGGGCGACGACCTTTTTGTAACCAACGAGGAAAGGCTTGAAAAGGGAATGAAGCTCCAGATTGGAAACTCAATTTTAATCAAGCCAAACCAGATTGGAACCCTTACGGAGACCCTTGAAACAATACAGATGGCACATCGGGGTGGATATACCGCTGTAATCTCCCACCGAAGCGGAGAAACGGAGGACACAACTATCGCCGACCTCTCCGTAGCCGTAAATTCAGGACAGATTAAAACGGGAGCCCCTGCCCGCACCGACAGAATTGCAAAGTATAACCAGCTCCTCCGCATAGAACAGGAGCTTGGCGTCAACGCCCGCTACCTTGGCAAAAACGCCTTTTATAATATGAAATAAAAGGCTTCTTTCCATAGGGAGAAGTCAATCTGGACTTCAACATTATAAAAGCCTTACAACACTTTGTGTTGTAAGGCTTTATTTTTTATCCAAACTTTGCTTGAAACACGGCATTTTGGATGACGGACAAGATAAAAAACGCAGTTAATCCTTTGTGGATTGACGAGGCTTTTTTCGCAGTACGGCGCCATAAATGCAAAGTTTCAAGTTGGCTTATCCCTATGGAGAGATGCCTCTAACCGATAAGACTTTCGCCTGACATTTCAGCAGGTTTTTCAAGTCCCATAAGGTCAAGCATTGTAGGAGCAAGGTCAGCGAGTCTGCCCGCTTTAAGTGTCTTATCGTTGTCGCCGATTAAAATAAGAGGAACAACGTTTGTTGTATGAGCTGTGAAAGCGTCGCCGTTGTCATAGTCAACCATCTGGTCAGCGTTACCGTGGTCAGCTGTTACAAGAGCAACACCGCCCATCTTAAGGATTGCATCAACTGTTCTTCCAAGGCACTCATCAACAGTTTCAACAGCCTTAACAGCTGCATCAAAAATACCTGTATGGCCTACCATATCACAGTTTGCAAAGTTTAAGATAATTACGTCATATTCTCCTGACTCAATTCTCTTTACAACCTCATCTGTTACGAGATATGCGCTCATTTCAGGCTGCATATCGTAGGTTGCAACCTTTGGTGAATCGATAAGGGCTCTGTCTTCGCCCTCATAAACCTTTTCAACGCCACCGTTAAAGAAGAATGTAACGTGAGCATACTTTTCTGTTTCAGCAATTCTGAGCTGTTTTAAGCCCTTATTGCTTATATATTCGCCGAAAGTATTCTCTAAAGTCTGTGGCTTAAATGCAACATTTACGTTTGGCATTGTAGCATCATACTGTGTCATACATACAAAGTATGTATTAAAGAATTTTCTTTCAAAGCCAACGAATTCTTCGTCAACAATTGTTCTTGAAATTTCTCTTGCACGGTCAGGTCTGAAGTTAAAGAAGATTACGCTGTCATTTTCAGAGATTGTACCCTTTGGATTTCCAGCTTCGTCTGTAATAACAGTTGGCACAACGAATTCGTCTGTAACCTTTTCGTTATATGACTTCTGCACAGCAGACACGGCTGATGTATCCTTATTGCCTTCGCCGAGAACCATTGCGTTATATGCAAGCACAACTCTTTCCCAACGGTTATCTCTATCCATAGCATAGTATCTTCCCATTACAGAAGCAATTTCACCTACGCCGATTTTTCTGATTTCCTCAACAAGCTCACGGACAAATTCTTCACCTGATGACGGAGGAACATCACGGCCGTCCAGGAAACAATGCACATAAACCTTTTCAAGACCATTCTTCTTTGCAAGGTTCAAAAGACCGTAAAGGTGCTTATTGTGGCTGTGAACACCACCGCTTGATAAAAGTCCCATAAGGTGAAGTGCAGTTCCGTTCTTCTTACAGTTTTCAACTGCACCCATAAGAGCTTCATTTTCAAAGAAATCCCCGTCTTCAATAGACTTTGTAATTCTTGTAAGCTCCTGATAAACAATTCTTCCTGCACCGATGTTTGTATGTCCTACTTCAGAGTTACCCATCTGTCCGTCAGGAAGACCAACGTCCATGCCTGATGCGTGAACAATAGTATTAGGGCAAGTCGCAAAGTACTTGTCTATATTTGGAGTATTAGCCGCCTTAATTGCATTACCCTCAGTTCTTTCGTTTACACCGAAACCGTCCATAATGATTAAAGCGTATGGTTTTTTAGCCATAAAATTTCCGCCTTTCTGTATAATACGCCATATCCCAAAAGAGAAATGGCGTATAAAAACTCAAAATTATTCAGCTGCAGCAACTATCTGTGCAAACTTTTCAGCTACTAAAGAAGCACCGCCGATAAGACCACCGTCAATATCAGGCTTTGAAAGAAGTTCCTTAGCGTTACCTTCGTTCATACTTCCGCCGTACTGAATTCTGATTTTTTCAGCTGTATCAGCGCCGTATAAGCCCTTGATTGTATCACGGATAATAGCACAAACTTCCTGTGCCTGGTCAGCAGTAGCAGTTTTACCTGTGCCGATAGCCCAAACAGGTTCGTAAGCGATTACTGTGTTTGCAGCATCATTTGCTTCGATTCCCATATATGCAATCTTTGTCTGGAGACGAACAGTTTTTTCCATAATTCCCTGTTCTCTCTGTGTAAGAGTTTCACCTACACAAACAATTGGTGTAAGACCTGCATTGATTGCAGCAATTGTTCTCTTATTTACAGTTTCATCAGTTTCACCGAAGTACTGTCTTCTTTCGGAGTGGCCGATAATAACGTACTTAACGCCAACTTCCTTAAGCATATTGCCAGCGAGTTCACCTGTGAAAGCGCCCTTTTCTTCAAAGTGTACGTTCTGTGCACCAACAGATACGTTTGTTCCCTCAAGAGCATTTACAACGCCAGGAAGACAAACAGCTGTAGGACAAACAACAACATCACACTTTGCATCTTTTACAAGACCCTTAAGTTCATTAACAAGAGCAACGCCTTCGTTAGGAGTCTTATTCATTTTCCAGTTACCTGCAATAATCTTTGTTCTCATATCGTAAAATCCTTTCTATACATCAGTATAGGCGAACAATGTTCGCCTATAAAAATTATTTATCGTTAAGTGCAACAATACCTGGGAGGTCCTTGCCCTCTAAGAATTCGAGAGAAGCACCGCCACCTGTTGAGATGTGGCTCATCTTGTCGCCGAGGCCTGCCTGGTTAACAGCAGCAACGCTGTCGCCGCCGCCGATGATTGTTGTAGCATCAAGGTCAGCTAAAGCATAAGCAATAGCGTTTGTACCCTTTGCGAAGTTAGGCATTTCAAATACGCCCATAGGTCCGTTCCAAACAACAGTCTTAGCATCCTTTAAAGCATCCTTGAAGATTTCAGTTGTCTTAGGACCGATATCAAGGCCTTCCCAACCGTCTTCGATACCGTTTTCAAATACCTTTGTTTCAGCATCGTTGTTGAATTCCTGTGCAGCAACTGTATCAACAGGAACATAGAGCTTAACGCCCTTTTCTTCAGCCTTAGCCATCATTTCCTTAGCGTAGTCGATATAATCTTCTTCGAGAAGTGAGTTACCAACGCTTAATCCGTTAGCCTTCATAAATGTGTAAGCCATACCGCCACCGATGATAAGCTTGTCAACCTTTTCGAGAAGGTTGTTGATAACAGAAATCTTTGAAGAAACCTTTGAACCGCCGAGAATAGCCACGAGAGGTCTTACAGGGTTATTAACAGCATTGCCGAGGTATTCGATTTCCTTATTGATAAGGTAACCGCCAACAGCGTCCTTAATATACTTTGTAACGCCTACGTTTGAACAGTGAGCACGGTGTGCTGTACCGAAAGCGTCGTTTACAAAGATTTCAGCAAGTGAAGCAAGTTCTTCGCTGAATGTATCAACGTTCTTTGTTTCTTCTGCTCTGTATCTTGTGTTTTCAAGGAGAACAACTTCTCCATCGTTCATAGCTGCAACAGCAGCCTTTGCATTTTCGCCAACAACATTTGCATCAGCAGCAAAAATAACTTCCTTACCTAAATGCTGGGAAAGCTTTTTAGCAACAGGAGCAAGTGAAAGTGAAGGAACAGCTTCACCCTTTGGCTTACCCATATGTGAGCAAAGAATAACCTTTGCGCCTTCGTCAACTAACTTCTTGATTGTAGGAAGAGCTCCCACAATTCTTGTTTCGTCTGTGATAACGCCTTCCTGAATCGGAACGTTAAAATCGCAACGAACTAATACCTTTTTACCTTTTACCTGGATATCATCAACTGTTTTCTTGTTCATGAATAAATCCCTCCATTTATATAATTTTAATTATTTACCAACCAATATTTTACTCTATTTCCGATAAATTATCAAGTGTTTTTGTTATTTTTTTCTCAATCTTTTTATTTTTTGTATTTTCCTCTGCCTGACGGATAAATTCTATAAGCTCCTCTGAGTCCAAATCGTTACTTATAGTAAGCCTTGTAAGATTCTCAAGTCCGTCCTTTGTAGAGTTTGCAAGGTAGTCCTCTCCTGAGTCGACATCATAAACCTTAAGCTGTACCTCATAGCCTGCAAGATAGCCTAAATTATAGGTTTCCTGGTCATAGCTTCCGTAAGGGTAGGCAAAAATTTTACATTCCTTGCCGAGATTTTTTTCTATAAGGTACTTGGACATTCTGAATTCCATATTCCTCATACCACGGCTCAATGTTCCCATATTCTTATGGCTGTGAGTATGGCTCTGAATATCAATAATTCCGCTTTCATCCATTTCCTTTGCCTGTTTCCAGGTAAAATGCTCATAATACTGACCGTTGGCTTTCATTCCTACAGACTCAGTTACCACAAAAACTGTAGCAGGGAAGTCAAACTCCCTGAGGAACGGATATGCAATCCAGTAGTTTGAGGCATAGCCGTCATCAAAGGTTACCACAATAGGCTTTTGGGGAAGTGGCTTGTCGTTCTTAACTGCATCGCAGTAATCCGACAGCTTAACAGGAGTATATCCCGCACGGAGAATTGCCCTGATGTGAGATTTAAAATTCTCCTTTTCAATGTTAGCGCCCGGGTCATGGCCTGCTATATCGTCAACTATATTGTGATACATTAAAATCGGCACAATCTTTTCATCTTCCTCTGCCCTTGCCACGAAAATTCCGCTATTCAGATAAAGTAGTGCAACAATTAAAAGTAGTGCAAGTTTACGGTATGGTTTCATTTTCTACCACCTGTCAATAAGATTTATAAGTTCCCTGTTTGAGTCCGTTTTAATTAAAATTCCTATAAGCTTTTCAGTAAGCTCTGCATTTGTCATATTCTTTCTTCTTATCTTCCACACAGCCTCAAGCTCGTCTTTATCCATAAGAAGTTCTTCTTTTCTTGTTCCCGATTTAGATATGTCCACAGCAGGAAAAATTCTCTTTTCCTGAAGCTTGCGGTCTAAGTGAACCTCCATATTGCCTGTTCCCTTAAACTCTTCAAAAATCATATCATCCATTCGGCTTCCTGTTTCCACAAGAGCTGTGGCTAAAATTGTTAGACTTCCTCCGCCCTCAATATTTCTTGCAGCCCCAAAAAATCTTTTCGGGCCGAAAAGTGCACCCGGGTCAAGTCCTCCCGACAAGGTTCTTCCGCTTGGAGAAACAGTTAAATTATATGCTCTTGCAAGACGTGTGATACTGTCTAAAAGAATAACAACATCCTTGCCGTGTTCAACAAGTCTTTTCGCGTGCTCTAAAACAATTTCCGCAACCTTAATATGATTTTCAGGAGTCTGGTCAAAGGTGGAATAAACTACATCACCCTTAATTGACCTCTGCATATCTGTAACCTCTTCGGGACGCTCATCAATCAATGTTACAATTAACTCAACTTCAGGATGATTTTCGGAAATACTGTTTGCAATACTCTTTAAAAGAGTAGTTTTTCCTGCCTTCGGGGGCGCAACAATAATTCCTCTCTGTCCCTTTCCGATTGGGGATATAAAATCTATAAGGCGCATGGAAAAGTCGCCCTTTTCCCTTTCAAGACGCAGTCTTTCATCAGGATAAACAGGAGTTAAATCGTCAAAGGCAGTTCTTCTTATTGCCTTGTCAACCTTATCTCCGTTTACAGTCTGCACATAAAGAAGAGCCTCATAGCGTTCACCCTCGCTCATTCTTGTATTGCCCACAATAAAGTCCCCTGTTTTTAAGTTAAAACGGCGAATTTGATTGTTGGGAACAAAAACGTCATCTTCCCCTGTCTGGTAATTATCGCAACGGAGAAATCCGTAACCCTCCTCAAGAATTTCAAGAATTCCTGATTTTAAATTAGTTCTTCTCACAGGGTCAGCATATCCGTTATCTGCCTTCTTTAAAATTTCTTCTATAAGTTCAGCTTTCTTAAGCTTTGACAGATTATTTATTTCAAGCTTCTCTGCAATTTCCTTAAGTTCAGCTATTTTTTTATTTACAAGTTCTTCTCTGTTCAAGAAAACAACCCCTTTTATTTGTTAGTTATAATATGTTATTCTTGAAAGCACATCTATAATAACATCTTTGAATACAAATATACCATCCAATCGACTCTGAATAAACCAATTTAAGAAGTTGTTGTTAAATATAGGCACAACCACTTCTAATACAGCATAGGCAACAGAAAGAATAACAATTCCTCTTAAAGCTCCGAAACAGCCGCCGCCTATACTTCTGACAGGAAGTGGCAATACCCTGACCTTGTTAAGTACTTTTACTCTGTTTAATCCGTAATTTACCACATAAATAAGTGCGATAAATACAAGAATATAGGCAATTGAGTTACATACCAAATTTCCCACATTATAAGCGATAACCCTGCCTGCTTCTTCTGTTGTATTAAGAGTAGAGGCACCTCTTACATAAATTTTATCAAAGTTCTCTATATAATTCTCAACAGCCACATTTGTGTCTATAGGTTTAACAAATCTCTCAAATCCAATATTTGAAAAAAATTCTCTCACAGGAGTACGGCTTAATGTAAGTCCCACCACTGGATAAACTGCAAAAGAGCAAAATGCTGCGATTAAAACATTAAGGATATGATAAACTGAGCGGATAAGCCCTCTGTTTACTCCTTTAACAATATAACAAATCAAAATAATTCCTGAAATAATATCAATCATGTCTTCCACTCCTATTTAGTCTTGTATATAGCCGCTCTTCCTGAGCCAACAACCAGAATATTTCTTCCTCTGTTAAAGAAACAGACATTCTTTACATCTTGCGTCAAATTCACATAAGGCACAATTTTTCGTCCCGGTTTCACAAAGGCCAAAACGTCTTTATATGTCCCTGCAATCCTATTCCCGAAGGAAGTAATATTCTGCAGTTCCTCTCCGCATTCCAAAGCCTTTTTCTCACGTCCACGGCGGGTGTACCTGTTTATAACAGTATTGTTAAGCAGTCCCTCCGACGCAATTATAATATCCTCGCCCTTTATATCATAATATTTTATATCCATTCCCCGAAGGTCAACAGAAAACCTTTCTTTTCCGCTTTTACTTATCCCCACAAGGGCCTTTTCCGACAGAGCAACAATCTCTCCGTTTTCGCCAAAGTCAAGGCTTGCAAAAATAACATCCTCCTTGTCAAAGGTAAAAACTTCTTTTCCCGAACGAACATTAATCTCCACAACTCTTGACAAAAGGTTATCAGTCCTGACCTGGGACACAGCAAGAATGTTCTTGTCCGACAAATCTATTGCAGAGATATACCCCTCTCCGCTGTGCCAGTTAAAGATTTCCTCTCCATTTTTACTATATACCGCAACCTTTCCCTTGTAGCCCGTTTCCGGTGTTACAAGAGCAAATGTGCCCTTTTTGTTAAGGGAGGCTGTCAAAATCTCATTTTCCGTCAGCGCAAAGGAAACTTCTTTTTCCCCTTTATAAAGATGCGCAGTCTTTCCTCTTGCATCAATTAAAAGTATGTACTCACCCTCAATAAACACCATAGGTGAAGTAATGGGCAGAGGCACATTCCAAAGGGTTTCACCTCGTTTATCCACCAAAGACATACCCTCGTTATTTACCATAAGCACATTGTTTTCGTATTCCATAACCTGATACTCTGTACCTGAGCTCACAGTAAACACCGCTGTATCTTCAGATTTTAAAGCATAATCCACCAAGGACAGCGCAATACTTCCCACTGCCAGCGTAAGCACAAAGGCTATGAGAAGTCTTTTAGTATTAACTTTTTCATTCAGTTTTTTAAAGAAACCTTTTATTTTCTCCATAAGGTTTTTCATCATTTAAGAATCACCTTCTTAAGATACAGTCCCTGAGGCGGTGCAGTCATTCCCGCCCTTTCTCTCTCTCCTGACAGAATTATGTCAGGCATATCCGAAGCCAAAATCTTACCACAGCCCACATAAACCAGAGTACCTGTAATAATTCTCACCATATTGTAGAGGAAAGCGTCTGCCTCAACCTCAACAAAAATTTCATCGCCCTCTTGATAAACCTCACAGCATCGTACGGTCCTCACAGTAGTCTGCTGTGAACCGCCCACAGCCATAAAGCCCTTAAAATCGTGTGTGCCCTCAAAGAACTTTGAAGCCTTTTTCATTTCCTCAATATCAAGACTGTATGGCACATACCAGCTGTACTTTTCAAGGAAAGGATTTCTCTGTCTTGAGTTGTGAATTTTATAAACATATCGTTTTCCGTCATTGGAAAACCTTGCAGAAAATTCCTCATCCACTTCTTCCGACTTCACAGCCACAATCTCCTGGGGATTAAGCTGAGCCGACAGAGCAGGTGCAAATTTTTCAGCGGGAATGAGCGAATTTGTATAAAAATTCAAAATATATGAAAGAGCGTGAACTCCCGCATCAGTACGGCTTGAGCCTGTAACAGACACAGTTTCCCCTGTAATACGGGACAAGGCATTTTCAACCTCTTCCTGAACAGAGCGTGCATTATTCTGTTTTTGCCAGCCGTGAAAACCTGAGCCGTCATAAATAAGCTCAATCAAAATATTTCTCATTATATCCTCACATAGTTAAGTATAATTACAATAACCCCAAGGGCAAAGGTTACACCCCAGCCCACAAAATCAATAGCTTTCATTTTAAGGACTTTCATTCTCGTCCTGTTTTCCCCGCCGTTATAACAACGACACTCCATTGCAAGAGCCAGATCGTCAGCTCTCCTGAATGAGCTTATAAAAAGGGGAATCAAAATCGGAATTAAAGCCTTAGCCCGTCTTATAAGATTTCCCGACTCAAAGTCAGTTCCTCTTGCAGTCTGCGCCTTGATTATCTTGTCAGTTTCGTCAATAAGCGTAGGTATAAATCTTAAGGCAATAGTCATCATCATTGCAAGTTCGTGAACAGGAAGTTTAATTTTCTTAAATGGTCGAAGCAGTGCCTCAATCCCGTCTGTTAAAGCAATAGGTGATGTTGTAAGAGTTAAAATTGATGTGCCGAAAATCAAAAGCACAAGCCTTGCAATCATAGTCAGAGCAAGTTCTAACCCTCTGTCAGTAATTTTCAGAAAACGCCACTGCCAGATAACTGTGCCTGTTGATAAAAACAGGTTAAAAAATGCAGTAAGCACTATAAAAAACATAATAGTTTTAAGTCCTCTTATCATAAACTTAAGAGGAATTTTTGTGATTATTGCCACAAGCAATATAAATCCACCTAAAAGTGTAAATCCTAAAATACTGTTTGTCAAAAAAACAAGAACAATAAAAATCAGGGAAAGACAGATTTTTGTCCGTGGGTCAAGTCTGTGAATAAAGGAGTCCCCGGGAAAAAACTGTCCTAAAGTAATATCTTTAAACATTATCTCCCGCCCCCTTTTTAAGTTTCAATATTTCATATACAGCCTCGGAAACTGTATGAATACCCTTTGGCAATTCATAACCCTTTTCACGAAGCTTATGGGTAATTGATGTAACCTGAGGCACAGAAAGTCCAAAGGATTCAAGCTCCTCACGGCGGCCAAAAATTTCTGCAGGCTTTCCGTCAAGGGCAACCTTTCCCTTATTCATAACAACAATTCGGTCAGCCATATTTGCTATATCTTCCATACTGTGTGAAACTAAAACCACAGCCATTCCTGCACGTCTGTGCATATCTCTTATGCGGTACAGGATTTCATCTCTGCCTGATGGGTCAAGGCCCGCTGTAGGCTCGTCTAAAATAAGAACTTCAGGTTGCATAGCAATAACACCTGCTATTGCTGCACGGCGTTTCTGTCCCCCTGATAAATCAAAAGGCGATTTGTCAAGAAGCTCTCTCTCAAGTCCCACAGCATCACAGGCAAACTCAACCCTGCGCTTTATTTCAAAATCAGGTAAATCCATATTGATGGGGCCAAAAGCAATATCCTTATAAACAGTTTCCTCAAAAAGCTGATACTCAGGGTACTGCATAACAAGTCCCACTTTAAAACGGATGTCGGACATTTTTGTTTTTTTGTTGTGGAGCTCTTTTCCGTCAACAAAAACCCTGCCTGATGTAGGCTTGATAAGTCCGTTCATCATCTGTATAAGGGTGGATTTTCCCGAGCCTGTATGACCGATAAGACCAACAAGCTCATCTTTATTTATAGTAAGGTTTACATTATCCACAGCAGTCATCTGAAAGGGACCGCCCTCTGAATAAGTGTAGGTTACATTTTCAAGTTTAATCATTTTCAAGTTCCTTAATTATGTTTGATACACAATCCTCTGTATTTAAAATATCAAGAGGAAGATTAAAACCGTTTTTGTTCAGTTCAAAGGCAAGAGCTGTGGCCTGAGGCACGTCAAGGCCAATAGCCTTAACCTCATCAACCTTTGAAAACACCTCTTTAGGCGTTCCCTCCATTTTGATTTTGCCCTTGTCCATAACGAGAATTCTGTCTGCCTCCGCAGCCTCATCCATATAGTGTGTAATTAAAACAACTGTCATACCCTTTTCTCTGTTAAGGGTTTTGATTGTGTTCATAATTTCTTTTCTTCCCACAGGGTCAAGCATAGCCGTTGGCTCATCAAGAACAATAACTTCAGGCATCATGGCAAGAACCCCTGCGATAGCAACCCTCTGTTTCTGTCCCCCTGACAGCTTATGTGGTGCGTGGTTTCTGTATGCCTCCATATTGACAGTCTTTAAAGCAAAGTCAACACGGCTTATAATTTCCTCACGGGGAAGTCCCAAATTTTCAGGTGCAAAAGCGATATCCTCTTCCACAATTGTAGCTACAATCTGGTTATCAGGATTCTGGAAAACCATTCCCACGCGCTGCCTTATATCAAAGAGTTTGTCTTCGTCAGAGGTATCCATATCACCAACAAATACCTTGCCCTCTGTTGGCACAAGAATCGAATTGAAGTGCTTTGCAAGGGTAGATTTTCCCGAGCCGTTGTGACCGAGAACACAAAGGAATTCGCCCTTTCGGACTTCCATATCAATCCCCTTTAAGACTTCATAGGTCCTTCCGTCTTCCTGATTCTTATATGAAAATTTAAGGTTTTCAGTACGAATAATTGGTTCCATTCTATCTTTTCCACCTTGCAGAATATCCGCAAGGAAGAACAAGACCTCCCTTTTTAACAGGCAATCCAACTTCGTCAATTTCCGAAGTTCCGCCATAGGTTTTTTCAAGTGTAAGCTTATAAATATTTTTCATAACAGAGCCCGAGAGACCTGTTGTATATGAATTTACAAGGAAGAATAAAGGCTCATCAGACAAAATTTCCATACACATCTGTATAAGCGGAAACAGCTCGTCCTCAATCTTCCATACTTCTCCAGTCGGCCCTCTTCCGTATGATGGAGGGTCCATAATAATTCCGTCATATTTTCTTCCGCGGCGGATTTCCCTTGCCACAAACTTCTTAACGTCATCCACAATAAAACGGATTGGTCTGTCCGCCAGCCCCGAAAGCACAGCATTTTCCTTTGCCCAGGCAACCATACCCTTTGAGGCGTCAACATGGCAAACCGAAGCCCCTGCTTCAGCCGCCGCCATAGTAGCCCCGCCTGTGTAGGCAAAAAGGTTTAAGACGTTAACATCTTTTCTGCCTGATGAACGGATAATCTCCGAGAACCAGTCCCAGTTAGTCGCCTGCTCAGGAAAAATGCCCGTATGCTTAAAGCCCATATTTTTAATTCCAAAAGTGAGATTTCTGTAAGAAATAGTCCAGCTTTCAGGCAGGCGTTTGCTTATTTCCCAGTGTCCGCCCCCTGTATTGCTTCGATAGTATCGCGCGTCAGCCTTTTCCCACTCAGGACCGTGTTCACCTTTGCCCCACACAATCTGCGGGTCAGGGCGTCTTAAGACATACTTGCCCCAGCGTTCAAGCTTCTCACCGTATTCTGTATCAAGGAGCTGATAATCCTCCCATTTATCTGATAAAAACATAAAATCACCCATTTTCACTAATACAATAATTTTACCACTTTTACCAGCCTTCGTCAAGGAAAAAACCCACAAAAAAAGCACCTGTGAAGGATTTTTTCACAGATGCCGAAATTTATCTTTTATTTTTAGGGCAAACTCTCATACAAACTCCGCAGACAGCTCCCCGTCCGATATGCTGAAATGCCTTCTTCATATAGTCGGAGCAAGCCTTTGCGTCAATGATTTTTTCTCTTTCCTCATCAGGCGCCCAATGCTGACCCGTAATAGCCATAGCAGGGCAGGCTTTAACGCACAAATCACAGTCCCCACAGCCTGAAACCGGCTTAACTTCCTCTGTGTCAAACTCGCAGTCCGTAAGGATTGTGCCAAGTCTTACCGAGGGGCCAAACCTTTCTGAAACGAAAAGACCGCTTTTGCCGATTACCCCGAGACCTGCTTGCACAGCCCCGTATTTATGGGAGTAAACTCCCGACAGACCGTTTACAGACTGGGATGCAGGCACACAAGCAAAGCGATAGCCCTCCTCCTGAAGCATAAGCCCCAGCCTTAAGGACAGGTTGTCTATAAGAGTATTCACAGTTCTGTAATGGTGAAAATATGTATGGGTAGGCTTGTCTGTAATTCCCTCAACCACAGCCAGAGACAGCGGTATATCAAAGGATATTGAGTAGGGAAGACCAAATTCATTTTCCTTTGCCTTTGCAAAACCAACTTCCCCTGCGCCGTTTTCAGTTAAAAATTTTATAATTTTATCTTTCATCACATTTCCTCTATTTTTTTAATATAATCAAGAGTTTTAAATTCACAGTCAAGCTGTGTTTTTAAGTATTCCTCGGAAATAATCCCCAAATATGTCATAAGCTCCTCTGTGGCATTAAAAGAAAACATCTTTTTAATATCCACACTGCAGATATATTCAATAGCGCTTACAACTGTTTCGTTAACCCTTAAAAGATTTGGCGGATTTTTCTTACAGCTTTCGCAGAACCCCTTTCCCAAAAGGGTGTCAAGGAAGACTATTTCCTTTCCGCAGAGGCTACAGCCCGATAAATCAGGAGTGTATCCGCAAACGGAGGCTGTTTTAAGTTCAAAAACTGTTTTTATCTTTTTAGGAGATTCAATCCCTTTATCAAGGGCATAAAGACAATTCAAAAAAAGTCTTAAAAATTCCTCATCGGGACTGTTTTCTACAGAAACACGGTTTGCAATCTCAGCAAAATAGCTCCCGTAGGCAAAGCCCTCAAGGGACTCCCTCAAATTCTTAAAAGGCTCAACAGTGGACGTTTCGTTTATGCGGTACATACTTTTTGTGCCCAAGAATAATTCGAAATTACTGTATGTTAAAAGCTGGAGGTCAGTATTTAATTTTTTTCCTGTTTTATATCTGCCTATTGCAGAAATCTTTCCGAAATCCTTGGTTATAATGGTGTAAATACGGCTGTTGTCGCCGTACTTAACCTGTTTCGTTATTATCCCCTCGGTCCGAAGCTGTTCCACTTTCCTCACCTCCGCAGGTCTTATAGTTAAGATACGCCTGGATACTGCCTGTTTTTTCAAAGTGCTCCCAGTACATTTCCTTTAAGTCCTTCATAAAAAATACCCCCTTTTAACATAGTTTTCACAAAGGGGTATTTTATATGCTGTAAAAAATTGTTATTCGAAGCCGATTGTGTTCATAAAGGCTTCCTTGTTTCTCCAGTCAGGCTTAACCTTAACCCAGAGCTTAAGGTTTACCTGTTCATCTAAAAACTTTTCGATATCCTGTCTTGCACGGGTTCCAATCTGCTTAAGCTTTTCGCCCTTTCTGCCGATAATAATAGCCTTATGGGAATCTCTTTCGCAGTATATTGCGGCGCTTATATCGTAAAGTCCGTCATCTCTCTGCTTCATCTTTTCAATTTCAACGGCAATTCCGTGAGGAATTTCCTGATTTAAAAGACGGAGTGCCTTTTCTCTTATATATTCAGCCACAATAACCTTTTCAGGCTGGTCAGTTAAAGTATCGTCAGGGAAGAATTTAGGTCCTTCAGGGAGGAACTTTTTAATCTCCTCAATAAGAGCCTCCATATTGTCGCCCTTTCTCGCCGAAACAGGCACGATGCCTGCAAATTCGTAAAGACTGCTTAATCTGTCGATTATAGGAAGAAGTTCAAGCTTTGGGAGAGTGTCCACCTTGTTTACAACAAGTAAAACAGGAACATCTGACTTTTTAAGTCCCTGAAGCGCAACCCTTTCCTTTTCATATTCATTTTCAAAAAGACCGCAGTCCACCACATAAATAAGGAGGTCGATATCCTGTGTTGCTGTGTAGATATACTTCTCCATCTTTTCCCCAAGCTTAGTTCTTGGCTTATGAATACCCGGGGTGTCAATTAAAATGAGCTGACAGCTTTCGTCTGTATATACACCCTGGATTTTTGTTCTTGTAGTCTGTGGTTTGTTGGAAACAATTGCAACCTTTTCTCCGATTATTCTGTTAAGGAGGGTTGATTTTCCCGCATTCGGTCTGCCTGTTATAGCAATAAATCCTGATTTCATTTTTTCTACCTCAATCTATCTTTTTAGTCCCATTTTATCTAAAATTTCTTTCTGGAATGTAAACATTTCTTTTTCTTCTTCCTCTGTCATATGGTCATAGCCCATAAGATGAAGAAGTGAATGCACAGTCAAAAATCCTGTTTCTCTCTCAAAGGAATGTCCGTATTCCTCCGCCTGTGATAGTGCCTTTTCAAGTGATAAAACTATATCTCCCATACAGAGATTTCCTTTTTCGCTGTAGTCAAGGGAGCTTTCTATGTACTCTCCCTTTTCATCATACTCTATAAGCGGAAAGGAGAGAACGTCTGTTTCTCTGTCTATTTCACGGTGCTCACGGTTTAAAACCCTGATTCCCTCATTATCTGTAAACATAACGCTTATGTCAGCCCTGCTGTCCCAGCCCATAACTGAAAGTCCTGTTTTAAGAGCCTTTTTTATGAGTCTTTTTAATGTGAATGTTACTTTAATTTTATCCTGTTCGTTTCTGAAACTAACCTTCATATCTTCTTACCTGATACCTCTTTGGTTTATTTTCCTTTTCTCTTTGTATATCCTTCTTTTCGTATGCCTTAACAATTCTCTGTACCAGCGGATGTCTTACAACGTCCTTTTCCGAAAGATACATAAATTCAATTCCCTCAACATTTTTAAGCACGCTTTCTGCGTCCTTAAGACCTGACTGCTTGTCCCTTGGCAGGTCAACCTGTGTAATATCCCCTGTTACAACAATTTTTGAAGAAAATCCCATTCTTGTTAAAAACATCTTCATCTGTTCACGGGTTGTATTCTGTGCTTCGTCAAGGATAATAAAGGCACTGTCTAAGGTTCTGCCTCGCATATAGGCAAGCGGTGCAACCTCTATCTGTCCTCTTTCTACATTCTTATGAAATGCCTCTCCACCAAGCATATCTCCCAAGGCATCATAAAGAGGTCTTAAATATGGGTCAACCTTATCCTGCATATCCCCAGGGAGAAAGCCAAGCTTTTCTCCTGCTTCAACTGCAGGTCTTGTAAGAATAATTTTACTTACCTCACGGTTCTTAAAAGCCTTGACCGCCATAGCTACCGCAAGATAGGTTTTACCTGTTCCCGCAGGGCCGATACCGAACACAATAGGGTTCTTTTCAATCATTTCTATATACTTTTTCTGACCAAAAGTTTTCGCTTTAATTGGCACACCCCTTGAAGTTATGCAGACACAGTCCTTACCTAAATCCTCAAGCTCTTCTTCGTTGCCCTCGCTGACCTGGTCAATGACATATCTTACTTCCTGTTCCCCAACAGCGTTCCCGTCATTCACAAGCCCGATAAGGTTCTGAATAACCTTAATTGCCTTATCAACATTCTCAGGCTCACCCCCGATTTTTATCTCGGAGCCCCTGTTAATTATTGCGACATCAAAGAATTTTTCGATAAGTTTTACATTTTCGTCAAAGCTTCCGAAAACTGTAATTAAAGTGTCCATTTTTTCAACTTCTATGTGGCGTTCCATATAAAGTTCTCCTTCGTTTTTCTTCCCCGTTTTTATGAGATTTTGCCCATAATTACCTATCTTTTATCATAATTCAAAATGGCTGTTTTGTCAATCTTTCAGGGACTTTTCTTTTTATTTTTTCCCTGATTTTCGTTGTCTATTCCTCCATTTTTCGACTTAAAATCTATTTTTTCCGTATATTTTTCCAGAGCTATGTCCTCAAAGCAACAAAATTCGACAGTTATTTCTATTTCATTTTTATTTTTTATGACATAATCTGACTTTATATCTCTTATTTCTGTATTCACTCCAAGCTGTGATTTTATCCGTTCCTTAAGCTCTTCTATTCCCTTTTCTATGGTCTCTTTTTCGCTTTTTACAACCTCAGCTTGCTTCGTTTCTCTATACTCATATTCTATTATTGAAATCGGGAAAATTCCTAAAATTTCGTAGTCTTTCCTCAAAATCCGACAATTTCCGTCAGGGTATTTAAGCCCTTTTTTCCCCGAAAGTTGCACTTTATTGCCCTTATATTCCAAAAATGTTACCTTTTGTTTCCGTCCTGTTTCTTCTGGTACTATTTCTCTTAAGAAAAAGCTATCTTTTTCCTTATAATAGGTTTCAGCAAAAACTTCACCCCTTGCGTGAACATTTCTCATTCCTACTTTCATACTGTCAATAACTCCCGATACAAGCAGGTCCCCCTCCTCCACAGCGTCATTGACTCTTACCACCGTCTGTCCCTCTCTTATCCTCAAATCCTTTATGACTCCCTTATGTCCCGCAACAATATCGCAGGCTACTGAATCGTCAATTATTCCCTCTTTTTCCTTTCGCTCTGTTACATCTATATAAAGCCTTGAACCTTTTGGGTTTATTCCTATCCATGCAATATCATCATCCAAAACCATCATTTCATTTTTTATTTTTACTCTGTCAAGCTCCTTTATGGGCATTCCTATATGAACACCTAAAGTTTTAAGTTCATCTATAATTTCCCTTTCGGGAATTCGCTCCGTTCCTCTTACTGTTATCCCCATAAAATGTGTATTATAATATACTGCAATTACTATACAGATTACTATTGCAACAAGGGAAAATCGTCTTTTCTTATATCTGTGAAGAAAAAAGGGCAGTCCTGTTCTTTCCTTTATTTTTATCCTGGATTTTGTCTTTCTTGCAATCTTCCTGACCTTTTTAAAATCCTCAATTTTAATCTTCAAAAAAATACATGTCCCATTTATTTTTTCGATGTCCCACATGGGTACATTTGCTGTGTTCATAAGGTTTAAAAATCGTTCTCCGAAAAAACCCTCCACGGAAATTTTTACATAGCCTTTTATAAAGCTTACAACTTTTATCATTTTCCACCACCTGTAAACTTTATTTCATCCATTCTCCCCTCAATATTCAGCTCGCTGTCGGATATGTTTTTTATTTCAAGTTCCTTTCCGTAAATCCTCAGGTTTCCGTTTTTTACCGCAAGAGTTATAAGGCTGTCTGTATATTCCTCTATCAGCTTATAATTCCTTACATTTATCCTTTCATTTCCGATTGTTGTTATTTTAAAGGTATCAAGAATTATTTCCTCTGCTCCGCTTATTATATTTGCCATTTTATTTTTAATCATTTTCCTCACCGTCCATTTACATAATTTTATGCAAGAACTCTTTATAAATGAATATAATATAGCGGTGATTATATGAAAAAAATATTAAAATACTTTTCTTATTTATCTGTTTTATCCCTTATGGTATATCTTATATTATTCCCACGGGACTGTGTTCAGGCAGGGTCTCTTGCTTTACGGCTATGTATCGAAACTGTTATCCCCTCGCTTTTTCCCTTTCTTGTGTGTTCAGGATTATTCATTTCAAGCGGTCTTGCAATTTCCCTTGGGCGTCTTTTTACCCCAATTATGAAGCCACTTTTTAACATAAACGGCAGAGGAGCAACCGTGTTCCTTTTAGGAATTATAAGCGGTTATCCCGTGGGGGCAAAGAGCGCTGTGGACTTTTACAAGTCGGGACTGATTTCAAAAACGGAATGTCTTCGTCTTTTAGCCTTTTGCAACAACTCAGGGCCTCTTTTCATCCTCGGGGTTATCGGGGTTTCCCTTTTAGGAAATGAAAAAATGGGACATATTCTTTATTTGTCCCATTTTCTGTCCGCTTTACTCGTCGGACTGCTTTTCAGGTTTTACAATTACGGAGAATCTTCCTATTTACAGACCTCTCCCACAGCTTTTAAGGTTTGCCGTTTCAGCTCAATTATTGGGGAATCTGTTACAGAGGCGGTGGAAACTGTACTTAAAATTTCAGGGTTTGTTATCCTTTTTTCTGTTATTGCACAGGCACTGCCCTCTGTCCCACAGCGTGCCTACATACACTCATTTTTAGAAATTGTAGGAGGAATTCGGGAGCTTTCAACCCTTTCCACGCCATACAAATTGCCCCTTATTTCTTTCTTTTTGGGACTTTCGGGGCTTTCGGTTTTATTTCAAGTTTTATCAATTATATCTCCTGCAGGGCTTTCTCCTCTTACCTACATTGGCGGAAAAATTCTTCAGGCTGTTCTTTCATTTTATATAACAAAAATTCTCCTGTCAGTGTTTTCCGTCAGTGAGGCTGTGTTCTCTCCCCTTGGGGAAATTTCTTTTCAGCCGTCGGTCTTTTCGAGAGTGGTTTTTATAGGGTTTGTTATTGCCTGCGGGGTTAAATTCATAAGAAAAAGGACTACAAATTTGTAGTCCTTTTTTGGTAAATTTTGGTAATTTTTCTGAAAGGTTTGCGGCGGTGATATCGTTAAATGCAAAGTTTCAAGTTGGCTTATCCCTACGGGTAGATCCCCAATGTTATCCTAATCTTTCGATGATGGCATCAACAATTCGTTCTGATGCGTGGCCGTCGCCATAAGGGTTTATAGCTCTTGCCATCTTTTCGTATTCTTCCTTATTTGTGATAAGCTCTTCAGCCATATTAAAGATTACCTGCCTTTCAACGCCTGCAATTTTAACTGTGCCTGCTTCAACTGCTTCAGGTCTTTCAGTTTCATTTCTTAAAACGAGAACAGGCTTACCCAGAGACGGCGCTTCTTCCTGAAGTCCGCCTGAGTCTGTCATAACCATATAGCCTCTCTTCATTGCATTATGAAGTTCCTCCGCTGATACCGGTTCAATAAGCTTTATTCTGTCGTGGCCTCCTAATATTTCGTAAGCAACTTCCCTTACAGCAGGGTTCATATGTACAGGATATACAACCTCAATTTCCTCGTACTTTTCAACAAGTTCACGGACTGCTGTGCAAATATTCTTAAGTGGTTCGCCAAGGTTTTCACGGCGGTGGGCTGTCATAACTACAACCTTTTTTGTGTCCCATGGCATATCTCTTAGAACTTCATCCTTAAACTCATAATTATCCTTAACTGTTGTGTTAAGTGCGTCGATTACTGTGTTGCCTGTGATATAAATATCCTCTTCCTTGACATTCTCACGGAGAAGATTTTCCTTATTCCTTATTGTCGGAGAGAAGTGCATATCTGTCATTGCACCTGTGAGCTTTCTGTTCATCTCCTCAGGGAATGGGGAATATTTATCATAAGTTCTCAGACCTGCCTCAACATGACCTATCTTAATCTGGTTATAGAAAGCTGCAAGGCTGCCGCAGAAGGTTGTTGAAGTATCGCCGTGAACTAAAACTATATCAGGCTTTGCTTCTTTCATTACTCCGTCAAGTCCCTCAATCGCTCTTGCTGTTATTCCAACGAGAGTCTGTCTGTCCTTCATAATATTTAAGTCATAGTCAGGCTTAATATCAAAAATTTCAAGTACCTGGTCAAGCATCTGTCTGTGCTGGGCTGTAACGCAGACGATTGACTCTATTTCATCTCTTTTTTCAAGTTCTTTAACAAGTGGAGCCATTTTAATAGCCTCAGGTCTTGTTCCGAATATTGTCATTACCTTAATTTTTGTCATCGTTCTTATCTCCTTTTTCCCCTCTGTCTAGAACAGCCAGGGTTAAAACTACTATTCCGATTACTGAGCCTACCAAAAGTACTGCGCGGGCTATATCTTTCATACTTACAACTAAGGCTGTCATACACAGAATTGCTGTCAGTGTATAAAGGATTGCAACAGCCTGTCTCTGGGAGAAGCCTGCGTCCAGCAGTCTATGGTGCAGATGGCCTCTGTCAGGGGACATAATCGGCTTGCCCTTTGCAACTCGTCTTAAAATTGCAAAGACTGTGTCGAAAATCGGCAGTCCCAAAATCAATATCGGGATTGCAAAAGAAATTATGGCGTACATTTTTGTAAGGCCCATAATTGAAACTGACGCCAGTATAAAGCCTAAAAACATTGAGCCTGTGTCGCCCATAAATATCTTTGCAGGGTTAAAGTTATATGGCAAAAAGCCAAAACCTGCGCCCGCCAGCGCTGCCATAATTATTGCAACATTTAAGTTATCAGTAAGGACTGTTAAAGCAAGCAGGGATACCGATGCAATAGAGGATACTCCCACCGCAAGGCCGTCAAGCCCGTCAATTAAGTTTACTGCGTTTGTAACGCCCACTATCCACACAAGGGTTACAGGGATTGACCAGTAACCAAGTGGAATATATGCAGGGCCGAAAAATTTATAAAAGGGATTCGCAATATGATTTATATCTACCCCAAAGAAAATTACTACTGAAGCGGCAATAAGCTGGAAAAGCAATTTTATCTTGGCTGGCATATCCTTCATGTCGTCAATTACACCTGCTGTTACGATAATTACCGAGCCAATCAAAAGTCCCATAATCTGTTCGTCGATTACCGCAAAACACAGCACGCTTATTATAAAACCGTAGAAAATTGCAAGTCCGCCAATTAAAGGCATTGCCTTTTTATGTACTCTTCTTTCATCCTTTGGCTCGTCCACTGCTCCAATCTTCTTTGCAAGGGATATTACCGCAGGGGTTGCAGAAAAAGACAGAAGAAATGCCACAATGAGCGCCATAATCACATATAATATGTTGCCTGTAAACATCTTGCCTTACCTCCTATGTTCCGTCTTACGGCTGAATAAATCCAACCTTTCTATACACCTTGGAAACCGTTTTGTTAGCAACATATCTTGCTCTTTCGGCTCCGTCTCTGTATATCTTCTCTAAATAATCCTTATTTTTCATTATCTCGTTATAGTTTTCCTGAATCGGTCTAAGCATTTCTACAACTGCCTCTCCAACCTTTTCCTTAAACACGCCATAGCCCTGTCCGTCAAATTCCTTTTCAATTTCTTCCATTGTTTTACCTGTTGCAACAGAATAAATTGTCATAAGGTTTTCAACTGCTTCCTTACCCTCGCCACGTTTTACGCAGGCTTCGGAGTCTGTTACAGCTCTCTTAATCTTCTTCATAATTCTGTCAGGGTCATCTAAAACTGAAATATAGGCATTTTCGTTTGTATCAGACTTTGACATCTTATGCATCGGGTCCTGAAGGCTCATAATATTTGCCCCTACTTTTGGGATATATGGTTCAGGAACCACGAATGTATCAGAATATGTTCCATTAAATCTCTTCGCTAAATCTCTTGTAATTTCAAGGTGCTGTTTCTGGTCCTTACCCACAGGAACCATATCTGCCTGATACAAGAGAATATCTGCAGCCATCAAAGCAGGATATGTAAATAAACCTGCGTTAATATTTTCAGCATGCTTTGCAGACTTATCCTTAAACTGTGTCATTCTTGAAAGCTCTCCCATATAGGTATAGCAATCAAGGACCCAGCCGAGCTGTGAGTGCTGTGGCACGTGAGACTGGAAGAAAATAGGCTCTTTTTCACCGTCAAGTCCTGCCGCCAAGAGCAGAGCAAGAAGGTCAAGGCTATTCTTTCTTAAAACCTTTGGGTCCTGTTTAACTGTTATAGAGTGGAGGTCAGCTATCATATAAAAACATTCGTATTTATCTTCTTTCTGCAAATCCACCCAATTTTTAAGGGCGCCTACATAGTTACCGAGAGTTGGTGTACCTGTTGGCTGTATTCCGCTTAAAATTCTCTTTTTTCTTTCGTTTTCCATTAGTCTAACTCCTGTCCGCCAAGCTGTTTAATACCCTTATTCATTCTCTTTAAGGTTTCTTCTTTACCTAAAATATATGCAAGTTCAACACATCCGCCAGGGGTGAATGCTTTACCTGAAATTGCAACTCGTACAGGCCACATAATTCTTCCGTTCTTAAGTTCATTATCCTCTGCAAGCTTAATTAAACTATCGTGGATATTTTCCTCTGTCCACTCTTCAATTCCCTTAAGCACAGGATATGACATATTAAGAGCCTCTAAAGAATTTTCGGCGTCTGTCTTCATCTTCTTATGAGTATAAAGTTCATTATCATATTCAGGAAGATTGTCAAAGAAGTCAATCTGTTCAGGAATTCCGTCAAGTCTTTCACATCTTACCTGTAAAAGCTTTGAAACTTCCTTTAAGTCAATATCAGGGTTTGTAATTACGCCCTCATAGTATGGGAGCGCCATTTCGTGAAACTTTTCAGGGTCAAGTTCACGGATATATTCTGCGTTAAGCCACATAAGCTTCTTTTCGTCAAAAATTGCAGGAGACTTACTTATTCCCTTAGTACCGAACGCCTTAATAAGCTCCTCCATTGTAAACTTTTCCTGTTCTGTGCCAGGGGACCAGCCGAGAAGGGCAATATAGTTCATTACTGCATCCTTAAGGTAACCCTTTTTAATTAAATCTTCGTAAGATGCGTCGCCGTTTCTCTTTGAAAGCTTATTATGTTCGTCCTTCATAACAGGTGATACATGGATATACTTTGGAATATCCCAGCCGAATGACTTATAAAGAAGGTTATACTTTGGTGTTGATGACAGATACTCTGAACCTCTTATAATATGTGTAATTTCCATAAGATGGTCATCAATTACGTTTGCAAAGTTATAAGTTGGAAGTCCGTCAGCCTTTAAAAGTACATTATCGTCAAGGATTGCGTTTTCAACTGAAATATCACCGAAGATTTCGTCGTGGAAAGTTGTCTTTCCTCTATGTGGCATTTTCTGTCTTATAACATAAGGTACGCCTGCCTTAAGCTTTTCTTCAATTTCTTCCTTTGTAAGCTTCATACAGTGTCCGTCGTACTTTGTAGGAACCTTTGCTTCTTCCTGTCTCTTTCTTAAGTCTTCAAGTCTTTCCTTATCACAGAAACAGTAATATGCTCCGCCAAGTTCAACAAGCTTTTCTGCATATTCCTTATAGATATTTCTTCTGTCGCTCTGGATATATGGACCGTAATCTCCGCCGATATCCGGACCTTCGTCGTGAACGAGGCCTGTTTCTTTCATTGTTCTGTAAATTAAATCTACTGCACCCTCAACATATCTTTCCTGGTCAGTATCTTCAATTCTTAAAATAAACTTACCG
Source organism: Clostridia bacterium (assembly GCA_017622215.1). GTDB lineage: Bacteria > Bacillota > Clostridia > Monoglobales > Monoglobaceae > RGIG8709. The sequence continues at coordinate 188,869 of JAGARO010000004.1, read as the reverse complement.
TTATTAACCTTTGCAATAAGATATGCGTAAAGGGCTGTTCTTAAATTTCCGATGTGCATATAACCTGTTGGGCTTGGTGCAAATCTGGTTCTTACTTCTTTTTCCATTTTCTCTGTCTCCTATTCTTCAACTACACCTATGTATGGTAAATTTCTGTATTTCTGGGCACAGTCAAGACCGTAGCCTACTATAAACTTATCTTCAACTTCAAAACCTAAATAGTCGATATCTACCTCGACTCTTCTTCTTGCAGGCTTACTTGAGCAGGATGCAAGGCGGACTGTTTTTGCTCCGCGGAATTTTATTATTTCCATTACCTTGCTCATGGTTATTCCTGTATCAATAATATCCTCCACAATAATAACATTCTCATCCTTTATATCCCTGTCAATATCCTTTTTCATCTGGACTACTCCTGATGTGGTTGTTCCATCACCGTAGCTTGATACTTCAATGAAATAAATTTCTGTATCAAGATTTATCTTCTTCACCAAATCACTTAAAAACATAAAGGAACCTTTAAGAACACCTATAATTATAACCTTCTCTCCACGGAAATCATTATTTATCTCCTCAGCCAGTTCTTTTATTCTTTTTTCGATTTCCTCCTCGGAAATCAGAACATTAATTTTCTCACTGTTTTCCAATTCTTATCACCCAAACCCTCTTTGTGCTTTTATCAGCCTTATATTTTTCCGACACACGAAGTCCGCAGATTGCAACCACTTCGCCCTGTGTTGCAATAAGAGGAATTCTCTCCCTCTCTTCACGGTCAATTTTCATATCTATAAATATACTCTTGACCTTTTTTTCTCTGCCGTCTTTAAAAACCGCCATTTTGTCGCCTCTGCGTCGGTTTCTTATATATAATTTTTCATTAATTTTCTCTTTATCAATAAGAATTTCGCCCTCCTTCGGGGTGTAACTCTCATAATCTTCCTCTGTGATTTCAATTTCCAAATCAAGAGGCTCAATATAATACCTGCTGTCTTTCTCTGCCTCGCAGGAATATTCATTTGCAAAAAATTCCTTTACTTCCTTGCGGTTTTTCTCGTCCCTGAACTCCAGCCAGCCATATTTTACCGATACAATAAGTCCTTTCGGAAGGTGAATTTCCGCTCCCGTTTCCTTATCTAAAAGTTTTAAAATTTCGTCTGTATGCTTCTTCTCAAGGGCAAAATCCTTACCCATTGCTTTTTCCGAGGCAATTCTTACAAGTCTTGCCTTTATAGGATATTCAAGCATTTCCATTGTTTCTTTATGGAGAACAACCGGTTCTTCCTTTGGGAGAGGATTATTTATTCTCTCGTAAAGACGCTCTGCGTACTTTCTTACAAATTCGCCGTCAGAGGAAACTGTTTCTCCCATTCCCGCGATTGTGTCTATAATATTGGGGTTGAAATCCTTTTCCAGCATTGGAATAAGTTCATTTCTCACCCTGTTTCTTGTATAGTTATTATCGGAATTTGTTTTGTCTGTGCAAAAATCCAGTCCGATTGCATCAAGGTATTCCTCAATCTCACTTCTCTTTACATCAAGGAGAGGACGCACAACTCCGTCCTCACGGGCATACTTTATTCCCGCAAAGCCCTCGGAGCCTGTTCCGCGGATTATCCGCATTAAAATTGTTTCGGCCATATCGTTTCTGTTATGGGCTGTAGCAATTTTATTATATTTTTTCTCCTGTCGGATTTCGTCGAAAAACATATATCTCGCAATTCTGCCTGCTTCTTCCACTGTAACATTCTTATTCCTTGCAAGAGTTTCAACCTCAACCCGTTTTACAAAATATTCAATATTAAGCTTTTTGGCAAGGGTTTCCACAAACCTTTCGTCTGCGTCTGCCTCCTCACCTCTTATCTTATGATTAAGGTGAGCCACCCCCACCTTAAAGCCCATATTTTCGGACAGCACATACAAAATATGAAGAAGGCACACGGAGTCTGCTCCGCCTGATACTGCAACAAGCACCTTATCTCCTTTTTCTATCATATTATATTTTTTTATTGTTTCAGCTACCCTCTGTATGGTTGAGTTAATTTTCACTCTTTCCACTCCAATTTGAAAATTTAAAGTATTCACCTATCCATGTAAGGAACAAGGAGCCTGTTTCACCGTTTCTGTGCTTGGCTATGATACACTTTGTTTTATTTGGTTCCTCAACGCTCGGGTCGTTTGCATCCTCACGGTGAAGCATCATAACCATATCTGCATCCTGTTCGATAGAACCAGATTCTCTTATATCGCTAAGTCTTGGTTCACGGGACTGCTTTTCAACTTCTCTGTTGAGCTGGGACAGTGCAATTACAGGAACATCCAAATCCTTTGCAAGAATCTTAAGCATTCTTGAAATTTCACTTATGCCCTGCTGTCTGTCCTTATTTGTGGTCTGCATAAGCTGGATATAGTCCACAACAATAAGTCCAAGTCCCTTTTCAGCCTTAAGTCTTCTGCAACGTGCCGCTATATCTGTCATCTTAATTGAAGATGTGTCATCAATATATATCTGTGTTTTAGAAAGAACATCAAATGCCTTTCCTATTCTTTCCCATTCTGCGTCTTTTAAGTCGCCTCTTTTAAGCTTTTCACCTGTTACCATTGCTTCGGAGGCAAGCATTCTGTTGGCAAGCTGTACCCCAGGCATTTCAAGGCTGAAGATTGCCACAGGAAGCTTTGTTGCAATTGCAACATTCTGTGCGATATTTATGGCAAAGGTTGTTTTACCGATACCAGGACGGGCTGCGATAAGCACAAACTCGGAGCCGTGAAGTCCCGCTGTTCTCTTATCTAAATCAACAAAACCTGTTGGAACCCCTGTTACATCGCTATTACTCTCTGACATTTCTGAAAGCCTGTCCACACATTCGGAAAGATACGCAGAAATACTTACAAGACCTGTTTTAGTATTCTCCTGTGAGAGCTGCATAATTGAGTTTTCAGCCTCAGCAACTATATTCTCAACCTCATCATCGCCTGTGTAGGCTTTTTCCGCTGTTCTGTCGCTTATATTTATAAGCTTTCTTAAAGTGGATTTTTCCGAGACAATCTTTGCATAATGCTTTATATTTCTTGTTGTTGGCACAAAATTTGCGATTTCAACAATAAAATCAATTCCGCCGATTGTATCAAAAGTACCCCTTAAAGTCAGTCTGTCCTTTAAGGTTACAATATCAACAGGCTTGCCTAAGTTATAAAGCTCGATTATTGCAGAAAACAGTTCCTTATGTCTGTCTATGTAAAAATCATCTGCCTTTACGATATCTATTGCATCAGGAATACATTTCATATCAAGAAACATTGCGCCTAAGACTGACTTTTCAGCCTCTAAACTGAAAGGCACTGTTCTTTCAATATTCATTTCCTCCATATATTCCCTCTCCTTTCGGTTTAGAAAATTATTCTTCTGTTACGCTTACCTTAAAGGTTCCTGAAATTCCAGGATATAATGAAATTTTAACTTCTTTTGCTCCAAGAGTTTTAATTCCGCCAGGTAAATCTATCTTTCTCTTATCAACCTTTATCTTATGCTGTTTTTCAAGTCCCTCGGCAATATCCTTTGTTGTAATTGAACCAAAGAGCTTTCCGTCAGCACCTGCCTTAGCCTTTAAGTTTACTGTAATATCCTTGAGCTGGTCCTTCATATTATTGGCTTTAAGCTCTTCCTGATTCTTATGATACTGCTGTGCACCCTTCTGGGATTCAAGCTCTGTGAGTGCCTGCTTATTTGCTTCCTTTGCAAGATTTTTAGGAAGCAGGAAGTTTCTTGCATATCCGTCGGATACATTTATTAAATCTCCCTTTTTACCCTGTCCTTTTACATCCTGTGTAAGTATTACTTTCATATTTATCTTCCTTTCCTTATTGCTGATTTACATATTCGTCAATTGCATTCTTAAGAAGCACCAACGCCTCATCAATGCTATCGCTCTTAACCTGGGCGCCTGCCATTGTAATATGACCTCCGCCACCTAATTTTTCAAGAATTACGTGAACATTTATTTTATCAAAAGAACGTCCGCTTATATAAACAATTCCGTCCTTTTCTGCAAGTACAAATGACGCCTCAATTCCCATTATATCAAGGAGTTCGTCCGCTGACTGTGCAATTACAAGTCTTACGTCCGGTCCGTCATACTCTGTTGTGGAAATTGCAATTCCCTCTCTGTAAACTTCGGCACTATTTATAATATCTGTACTTCGGGCATGTTCCTCAAGGCTCTTTCTAAACAGTCTTCTTACATTTGAAGTATCAACGCCCATTTTCTTTAAGAATGACGCCGCTTCAAAGGTTCTTATACCTGTTTTTACCGTAAAGCCCTTTGTATCCATAAATATACCTGCGTAAAGTGCCTCAGCTTCCATTCGGCTTATCTTCGGCTCTTCCATTATATACTGGATAATCTCTGTTACCATTTCACAGGTTGAGGATTCAAACGCCTCGTGATATACAAGGACTGCATCTTCAATAAAGTCCTCACTCTTTCTGTGGTGGTCAATTACAACTACTCTTGATGCGTGCTCTAAAAGCTCAGGGCACTCTGTCATTACAGCTCTGTGAGTATCTACCACAACCACAAGGGTCTTTGAATCATACATATCAAGAGCCTGCTCCGCTGTGATAAAGCTATCTTTATATTCCTCAGTATTTTCAAACTGCTCAACCAGAGGCTTTGCGTTGGAAACTGTTCTGTTTACAACAACATAACCTGTTTTTCCGAGCACCTTTGCAGCCTTAACTACACCGATTGATGCGCCGATACTATCCATATCTGCGCCCTTATGGCCCATAACAATAACCTTTGATGAGCTTCCTATGAAGCTTGCAAGGCCCTGTGCCACAACTCTTGACTTAACCTTTGTTTTCTTTTCAACTTCTCTTGACTTTGCACCAAAGAAATTTAAAGTCTGGTTATCCTTGATTACAACCTGGTCCCCGCCTCTGCCAAGTGCCATATCCATAGCACTGTCTGCAAAACGGTCTGTTTCAGCAAGGTTTTTACCCATTTTACCTACGCCGATACTTAATGTAACAGGGATTTTATTCTCGAAATCTATAAGTCTTACTTCATCTAAGACTGAGAATTTATCCTCCTCAATCTTTGCGAAGTTTTCCTGACTGAAATAAATTATATACTTATCTCTTTCGTACTTTCGGCAGACACCGTCTCCCTTTTGTACCCAGTCATTTACCTTTTTATCAATTTCACCCATTAAAATGCCGTGGTTCGCATCAGGAGTTTCCTTAAGCACCTCTGCATAGTTATCAATTTCAACTATACACTCCACAACTCGTTCGTTTTCACGAACACGGGCAATATTCATTTCATCAGTTTTGTCTGTAAAGAAGAGTACCACAAGCCTGTTTCTTACAGAGTCCTTGCTTTTACCTAAAACCCTGCCGTTTACCTTGAAAAATCTGTCTTTTACTGTCATTTCAAGCTCATTATCTTCATTTTCCACAAACTTTGTTATCTGCAGTTCAGGAAGCAAATCTTGAATTAAAATTCCGATTTTATCACTTAAATTAAAATGCTCTGAAAACCTTTCGTTATACCAGTAAATTTTGCCTGACAGGTCAAGAATTACCATTGGGCTTGGATAATGAATTGCAGATCCACGCTCTGTATCATTTAAGCACACGTCAAAGTCTTCTAAAAAGCTTACAAGCTCTTTTCTTCTTTTAGTTGTATTACTTACAACATAAAGGACATATACTATTCCTATTGCAACAATAATCCAGCCGTAGCTTTTTTCTGTTGCTACTTCGGTTATGGTTGCTATAAGAATTAAAAGGAGAAGTGTCCATGCAGACAAAACTCTTGAGTCGAAAACCTTCGACACCAACGTTATTCTCTTTTTTTCTCTTGATTCAGACATTTTCTATGCCTCCTTTTTCTCCAGTCCCCTAAAGTCCCTGAAGGTATCAATTAAACCTGTTATTGTGAGGACTGTGAAGAAATAAAGTGTTATCAGCAATATGATAAATCTTCCTTTTCCCATATTTTTCTTATATTTCAGGAAGTAATCTACCGCTGAAAGTCCGCAGATTCCCATTATCATCATAAATATATAAACAATATTCATTAAAGCAAAGGACAATTTTCCGCCCTGTGGAGTAAAAAGGGAAATAAGCATTACAACTGCCATTCCGTAGCCCATACTCCTTGGGGCTTTTATCTTACTCAGCTCTATTCTGTTGCCTACATTAAATCTTAAACGCTTATAGATAAAGCTGTTTATCATTAAGACTACCCCTGAGATTATTGCCGAGGTCAGTATCAGCAGAGACGGCATATAAACCTGCATTGTGGTCTTTAATTGTGCCACTGTTTCTGTTACCTGTTTTGTGGCGTCAGTGCCTGCAGGGAGGTTTTTTGTTGCCTGTTCTATTGCAACAAAGTATTCCTTAAGCATATCGTTTAGGATATTCTGTTTATAAACAAGCTTAAAGAGTCCCAGGCACAGAATTATTCCGATTATTTCGGCAAAAGTTGTGATTATAACCGACACACTTAATTCCTTTTTCTCTTTAAGGCAGTACGCGGAAACTACGCCAGGGATAATTCCTAAAAGAGAATAAGTTATTGGCACAATAATATCTCCGCCGATTATAAACATCAAAAGAAATGATGCAAAAAATGCGATGGCTGTAGTTTTATAATTATTTCTTATAAGGGCAGCACCCAAAGGAGTCCCCGCAACGAAAACTGCAAAGGTACTTGCAAAGGGCAGATACATTGCCGCCAAATATATGATTACTGTCAGCGCTGTCATAAGCGCCCCTTCTCTTACAGCTCTTGAACTGTCTCTTTTCATATACATTCTCCTATAATTTTATAACCCAATAAAAGCCTTTTTCACCTTTTTTACCTTTATCCAAGTATTATAACAGAAACTCCATAATATTTCAACAGATATTGCAAATTTTTTCTATGGTTTTCAATTTTTTTCAAAAAACTCCTTGACATATCTTTTCCTATGTGATAAGATATCACTTGTCGATTTCCTTCGGCTTAAATATGGCGGTATAGCTCAGTTGGCTAGAGCATTCGGTTCATACCCGAAGTGTCAATGGTTCAAGTCCGTTTACCGCTACCAAAATAAAAGCCCGTAGAAATACGGGCTTTTTCTAAATATGGCTCCTTGGTCAAGTGGTTAAGACTCCGCCCTCTCACGGCGGCTACAGGGGTTCGAATCCCCTAGGAGTCACCAGAAAAAACCGTTAACTTTGATACAAAGTTAGCGGTTTTTTCAGTTTTATTTGCCTACGGCAAGTTACATTGCTACGCAGTGTTATTCGGCTTATGCCGAGTGATATTGTGCTTCGCACAGTTTAATGGCAAATATAATATAACTGCAAACAAAGTTTGCAATAACACTTTTACGAAGTAAAAATACCACTCCAACAATGTTGGAATATAACTAAAAAGCACCCTGACGGGTGCTTTTTAGTTTAGATTTCTGTTTTCCAGAGGCCGTGGAGATTACAGTAGGCATATACTGCAACAGGCTTTTCGTCCTTAAGGGCAAATTCTGCATAAGGGGCTTTGCCTACCTCCAAGCACTTACGCTGACCGCCTCTGTCGGTCTGGAGATATACCCACAAAATGCTATGTTCCTCTGTCATTGGGTGCTCTACTGCGCCGATTTCTACCTTAACAACATCTCCGTCCACATTCACTACAGGAACGTGCTTCTCTAAGCTTGCGTCAACTGTGCCAGGCTCAAGCTTTGTCATCTTCTGTCCGCAACACATCATTGGAACGCCCTTATCATCAATCATCCCGATTAAGTTTCCGCAATGTTCGCAAATAAAAAACTTATTGTTATCACACATTTTCATTTCCTCCTTAATTTATAATTACGCTTATAATTTTTCCTGATAAAATTTCGATTGTTGCCTGAAGTCCCACTCTTAAGTCATATTCATCACTTAAAACTCCGTCAATATGAATTTCAGCCTTTTTATCAAGGGCATATTCAATAGTTGCGCCATTTACCGTCATAACTATAACTGTTTCATTTTTCTTAAATCTTATTTCGGTTATCTCTCCTGTGTAATCGCTGTTTACACTTGAGTTATCAATATCTCCGATTATGTAGATTGTTTTAACCTCTCCGTAAACCATTTCCACAGTTGCCTCGTCGCCGATAATCACATCAGCAAGGAATGCCTGATTTCCGTTCTTGAGAAGCTCAACATCGCTGTCGATTACAAAAGACTCTGTTTTTCCGTCTGTTGCAACAGTTATTGACTGTGGCTTCATATTCTTTATATTCTGGACTGTGCCTGAAAATGTTTCATTTTTATCCAGAATTGCAATCTCAGTAACTCTTCCATTTACATTTTTAACTTCAACATAATCTCCCTTTTTTACCGCTGTTAAGAAATAATATTTTCCATCTTTCTTAATCTCAACCTCGTCGGCTGTTCTGTATGTTGAAACCTGTGTCTTATCAAATGGGTCATTTATTGTAATTCTTCCTGTTTCAGCATCAACTGTATCTACAACGCCTCTTATCCCTGTATTTACCTTATTATTCGGCTTTTCTTCTTCAGGTTTTTCTTCCCTGTCCACCAGACTTTCAGGGTCGCTTGTCTTTTCAATCAGCACAGGCTCATTCTTAAGAAGAATAATCTTTACTCCTGCACCAACCTTAAGAGAACTTGCAGGCACATCCTCTGCATCCGCTTTTATAAGCACCTTTTCGGATAAATCAACGCTTTTATATACGCCGTTTATTGTATATCCCAGGGTTGTGCCGTCGGAAACTGCAACCTCACCCTTTAAAATTTTAAGGTCAATTATATCAATAAGTCCAGACAAAATCTTTGCCATCTGGCCTCTTGTTACGGCTGTATTTGGGGAGAACTTAGGCTTGCCTGAACTGTCCTTTCCCATACCTTCCATTATGCCCTGTTCTTTCACATACATTATATAGCCTCTTGCTTCCGTAGGAATTTCAGCTATATCACCATAAGGCAAACCCATTGACGGGTCTGTATTTATTTCGTCCTCTGCTCCTAAAAGCTTTGTGATTAAAATTGCACCCTCATATCTTTTAAGAGGCTTATTTGCAACTGTATTTCCAATATAATCCTCTAAATCAGATACATCGAGAACGCCAAGATACAAAAGATATTCTACTTCTTTTTTATAGGAAATGGAATACTTGGCAAGGTCCACTGCGTACTGAGTCTGGGCATTATGCACCGTTACAGCATTCTCACTCTTATTTACTCCAAGCATTCTTGAAGCAAGCAAAACTGCTTCCATATGGGAAATTGATTTGTCAGGCTTAAAGGTTCCGTCATCGTAGCCTGAAACATAGCCCTCATTTACCATACGGTTTACATAGCTTTCCGACCAGTGTCCCTTAATATCCTTAAGCTCCGCTGCCATTGCAGCAGAAGAAAGCATTAAAACTGTAAGAATTCCACACAAAATTTTCTTCATTTTCAAAATAATTCCTCCTTGAAAGGCTTATTTTATCCTATTTATTATATTTTATCATATCAATTTTCAAATATCAATATGTTAAAAAAATTTTTAGAAATTTTAGAACTATTGGCAAAAAATTTCTCTTTTATTTTATTCTCTAAGGAGCAAAATATCAATGTAATGTTTTCTTGAATTTCAGTTTCAAAATTCAGAATATTATGAAATTTTTTTAAGGAGGAATTTAATATGTGTAAAAGATTTGTTTCCCTTATGCTTATATTTTCTTTAATATTTGCTCTGGGAACAGGGGTTTTTGCTATGGACGGTCTTTCTATCCCTACCTCGGGTAGCATTGACTCTATGCCATACACCGGAAACAACTTAAACGGCACATCTCCTGATATGGTTTCAGGAAGCTATGAGCTGTATCCTGTTGCGGAAAGCCCCGATAATACAGAGGCTCTCACTACTTCTGCAGGGGCTCTCACCAGAACTTCAGACAACGGTGAACCTCTTGTAGAAGAAAACAATACAAAAAATAACGGTATGATTGACACAGACATTACAAAAGAAAGCGTAGATTCACGCTACTCTGACGAGGCTGTGGCTATTGCCGATGATATCGTTGGTACAAAATACGAAGAGGCTGCTGAAATTCTTGGTGCTCTTGGCATTATGGTGGGAGATGCCGGAACAGGTAATTTCAGACCAAACGACAACATTATCCGTTCAGAAATGACAAAGGTTGCCGTTTATACTTTAGGACTTGAAGACATTGTTGTATCTTCAGGCGTTTCTACAATTTTCCCTGATGTTGCCCCTACTCACTGGGCCAGCGGTGCAATCAACATCGGTTACCAACAGGGTTTGGTTGTAGGTGATGCTATCGGCACTTTCAGACCTGACGATAACGTGCTTCTTCAGGAAGCTATCACAATTATTGTCCGTGCCTTAGGCTATCAGCCAAAGGCTGAAGCTATTGGCGGTTACCCGGGAGGATATGTTACTGTTGCATCTTCACTTCAGCTCTTAAAGGGCATAAACGGCGCAATGAACGCTCCTGCAAAACGCGGAGAAATTGCACAGCTTGTATTTAACGCACTTACAGTTGATATGATGGAACAGACTGAATTCGGTCCAAATCCATCCTACGAAACTGTTGACAGAACACTTTTATACGACTATCTTAACGTGGAAAAAGGCTATGGACAGGTTCTTGCAACTGACGAAACATCTCTCAACGCCTCAGAGGGCGTAGCAGAAGACAAGGTACAGATTGGGGACACTGTTTTCCAGAACTCTACACTCTCAGCTAAAGAATATTTAGGCTTTAACGTGGTTTACTACGCAAGAGTTGACGCAAGCGACGATGAAAAGACAATTATTGCTGTTCGTCCTCAGGGAAGCAAAAACAGAACTTTATCCGTTAACGCAGAGGATATTGTTTCTATTACAGGCGGGGACACAGAAGACTTCATTATAACCTACTGGACAAACGACGGGGAAAACTCAAAGACTGCTTCAATCGTGGCTGAGCCTTCCGTTATCTACAACGGCAAATATTCCCCTGACTACGACTTCACAACACAGATGGAAAGCGGAGGAAGCTTAAGACTTGTGGACACAGATGTAAACAACGTATATGACGTTGTATTCGCTAACGTGTTTACTAACATTGTTGTTGACACTGTTTCTACAGTTACAGGCAGAATTACCGACAAATACAACAACAGTTCTATCCTTTTAGACCCTGAAGAAGAAAGTGTAAACTATACTCTCATCAAGAACAACTACGAAATTACAACTGATGAGCTTAAGGAATGGGATGTAATTTCCTACACTATAAGCGAGGACAGAAGCTTAATCAGAGCATACGTTACAACTGAAAGCATCTTAGGTACAATTACCTCAAAGAGTGCTAACGGCTTCCGAATCAACAAGAGCGACGAGGTTTACAAGGTTGCTTCAAACTATCCTTACACCTTAAACGTTGGTGATTCAGGTCGATTCTATCTTGACCACGATGGCAAAATTGCAGGGGTGGACGCTAAAGCTGACGTTTCTTTAACTGCTACAGGCAGATACGGTTACCTTGTTAACGCTGCTGAAACAGGCACACTTGACTCCGATGTACAGTTCAAAATCTACACTGTTGACGGAGAAGTAAAGGTATTTGGCTCTGCTAACAAAATTAAGCTTGGAGATTCTTCAGGTCTTGAACCTGCTGATGTTGTTACAAGACTCTCCGACGGCGAAGGCGACGTAATTCCACAGCTTATCACCTATACAACAAACACATCAGGACAGATTAACAAAATTACTACTGCTACAAACAACTTAGAGGGCGACCCTATTGTCGACGACTTCACATTTGACGCAGACGAAGATGATGTTGTTTACAGAAGTTCATCATCAAAGCTTGGAAACATCTCTGTAACTGACGACACAATCGTCTTTGATATTCCTGCAGATGCTGATACTGATACAGATATGTATGCAGTAAGAACAAAAGCTATGTTTACCAACGACAACGAATATGACATTTTAGTTTACGACTTAAACGAGGACTATTCAGCAAGCGTTATTATCGTTACAAGCTCAACAGGGGTTACTAACGCTGAAAATCCAATTGTTATCGTTGACGAAATTGCTGAAACTCAAAACGAAAACGAAGATGACGTCGACTCACTCTACGGTCTTTCAATGGGTAAAAATGTAACTGTTGATGCTGACGCTCTCGGTGTCTTTGTAAAGGACGGCGACCCTCTTGAGCGAGGCGACATCATCCAGTACGGCACTAACGCAAAGGGCGAGGCTGACGAAATCCGTGTCCTCTTTGATGTAGATGACAAGACAACTGAATTTGACACAGAGGTTGTAACAGACCTCAGAACTGTTTACGGTAAGGTTACCAAAAAGTTCAGCGACTCAATTAACCTCTCTGTAAACGGCACAGTCAAGAACTACGGAATCAGAAACGCAAACGTTTATCTCTACAACAGCCGTGGCAACACATCAAAGGTTTCTGTTGTGGACACTGCTGACATTGAACTCTATGAAGAAGGCAACGAGGTTCGTGTATTCTTAAAGCTTTATAAGGATACTGTTGAAGATATTGTTATTGTGAAATAAAAAAAGGACGGATTTCATCCGTCCTTACATATCTTTACTTCTTAGCCTGCGTTTTTAATTTCTAAACGAAGTTTATCAGCTATCATTGCTATAAACTCGCTGTTTGTAGGCTTACCTTTCGCTGTGGCAACTGTGTAGCCGAAGATTGAGTCGATAACCTCTGTGTCCCCTCTGTCCCAGGCAACCTCAATTGCATGGCGGATTGCCCTCTCAACACGGCTTGCCGTTGTATTGAAGTCCTGTGCAACTGTGGGATAAAGCTGTTTTGTGATTGAATTTATAATATCTAAATTATCAATTACAAGCATTATTGCGTGTCTTAAGTACTGATACCCCTTTATATGTGCAGGAATGCCGATATCGTGGATTGTTTCTGTTACCATTGTTTCAACATCAGGCTTTTTACCACCCTTTGTGAAACTGTCCTTTGTGATTATTCCGCCCTCAGCACCCTGGTCGCTTAAGGACAGATTTATAGTTCTTAAAAGGGCTGCAATATTCACAGGCTTAACCATATAATACTCTGCGCCAAGCTCTAAACAGGTCTGTGCTACCTTTTCCTTTTTGATTGATGAGGAAATTATAACCTTTGGCATATTCTCCCCATTCTTCATTCTAAGTCTTTCCATTACCCCTATTCCATCAAGACTTGGAAGTACTACATCCATTATTATTACATCAGGCTTAAGTATGTCTGCCATCTCTAGAACGTCAAATCCGTCTGTGGCTATTCCGCATACCTCTATCCTGTAATCTGTCTTCAAACTCTTTTTCAGCATCTCTGCATAGGCTTTATCTGTATCTGCCAATAATACCCTTACCTGTTTTTCCATTTTAATTCTCCCTTATAATTTATAATTTTTACTTTTGGAATTTATTTTACCAAAATTTTCCAATTGCAAATGAATTATAAACCCTATCTACATATTTTGTCAATACAAAAATGGAAATTTTTTTCCAATTATTTTTAGGCATTTTGTATATTTTGTCGGATATAAACACTATATGTTGTGTTTTGTCTTGTTTTACCCTAAAAATCGCTTGATTATATAGCGTCTTGCCTTGTCTTCAAGGCGGTCGCCAAGTGGCATAAGCCCCATAAAATCTTCGTACTTTCTTTTTAAGGCTCTGTTTAAAATATAATCACAGAGATTAGGATTTTTTGGAAGAAGTGGGCCGTGAAGATATGTTCCGAAAACATTCTTATAGATTACGCCCTCTGCCCCTGACTTTCCATCGTTGCCTTTGCCTGTAATCACCTTGCCGAGTGGGGTATTATCCTTTATATTCATTCTTCCGCTGTGGTTTTCAAAGCCTACGATTTTGCCAAGCTCGCTGTTTTCGATTATTATATTGCCTGTGAAACGCTTTCCGTCTTCAGCAATATCTGTTTCAATATCAAGAATTCCGAGGCACTCTGTTTCTTCTTCGCCCTTACGGATTGTATTTCCCAAAAGCTCAAAGCCTCCGCAGATTGCAAGGATTACTCCGCCTTTTTCTGCATAATCCTTAAAGGCATCCTTTTTCTCCATAAGCTTCTGTCTTACAGTTTCCTGTTCCCTGTCGGAGCCTCCGCCTAAAACGAAAATATCTGTATTTTCAAAATCAATTTCCTCATTACCCTCTGTGCAAAAGCATACTTCCGCCTCCACATCTCTCCACTCAAGGCGTTTTCTCATTGCTTCAATATTTCCCTTATCTCCGTAGAGATTGAGAAAATCAGGAAAAAGATGGACTATCTTTAACTTATAATCACTCATTTTCTTTCTCCTTTCTCATTGCCTTAAGTATCTTCTGGGTGCCGAAAAGGGCTGTGTAATTAACTAATACATAGCAGACTTCAGCATCTGTTTCCATGGCATTTATAATTGCCTTTTCCATATCCTCTGTAACCATATCAGGCTCAATTCCCGAATACTTAAACCTCAGTGCCAAGTCATAAACTCTTATGCCTGTGGTATAGAGTTTATTGAGCTCTGCCTCTCCGATTTTTTCAAAATCTACATCCCAGAGCCATGATACGTCTATGCCGTCACCTGGTTTATCGTTTATTGCGATAATTACATCTTTCTTTCTCTTATCCTGGAGAACTGTTTCGATTGCCTGATTAAAGCCTGCAGGGTTCTTTGCAAGATTCAAAATAAAAGGCTTGCCTAAATCAAACTCCTCCATACGGCCAATCTGTGGCTTATAATCCGACATAAGGCCGTTGAAGTGTTTTGTATCCACGCCGATAATTTCCATAACAGAATAAACTGCAAGGACATTGTAAATATTATAGAAGCCTCTGTAATTTAAGTCGATATGCTTTCCGTTTATCTGGAATTTAAGGGATTCTGACAAATCAATTTCCTTTGCCTCATAATCAATCTCAGGCCTCTTATTTCCACAGTCCTCACAGTAAAAATCACCCAGCTGACTATAATGGACAAAATTATATTTCATGGGGCTTCCGCATTTTATACAGAATCTGCCCTCGGAGGAATTATCCTCATTTGAGAGCACTTTCTCTGAAATTCCAAAAAATTTTGCATTTCTGTTTTCGCCGAAAGCAGTTGTCAGCGGGTCATCTCCATTAAGCACAAGGGTAACTCCCTCTGCTTTTTCAATGGCATTATTTAAAAGTTCCATTGTCTGTTCAGTTTCTCCGTATCTGTCAAGCTGGTCCCTGAACATATTTGTAATTACCATTACATCAGGCTTTATATGGTCGAAAACCTTTGTTGCCGATGCCTCGTCAATTTCTAGGCAGGCGTAATCCGCCGTGAATTTTCCGAAAATATTGCACTTTGAGGCAAAGGCTGTGGCAATTCCCCCAATCATATTTGCCCCTAAATTATTACATACAACCTCATATCCGCCCTTTGTCAGCGCTGTGTATAAAAGGTTATTGGTTGTAGTTTTTCCGTTTGTTCCGCAGGTTACAATTATCTCTTTCCCTACGTTCCCCGCAAGTCTTTTTATTAAATCGGGACAGATTTTAAGAGCGATTTCTCCAGGTCCTGATGTGGACTTTTTACCCATAATCTTACCCGCTATTGTCAGTATTTTTACAGCCCATACAGCAAGTAGTTTTTTCATTTGCGTTCTCCTTTTAATGTATTCTAACTTTTATTATACACTTTCAGTTCTTAAAATACAAGATTTTTATTGTCGGGGTATGTATAGATATTTATAAATTTTACATATCTTAAATCACACACCATTTTATTGCCTGTTGCCGTATCCTCAATTACTACATAGTTTTCGCCTACGCCTCTTAAAATTCCTGTCTTTTCGGCGTGGAGATTGCCGAACATAAACTCAATTTTAACCGGCATATTCATATTACCACAAAGATACTCCGACATATTACCATTTCCCATACAGGTCATAACTTCTTCGTTATTATAGCTGTAAACGGGGGACTGTGGAGTTACAGGCTGTGGCATTGTGTTCATTGGCTGTTGCGCTCTTTCCTCCATTGTGTTTTGTATCGGCTGTGGTGTTACCGTTCTTGGCATACGCTCTAGAGTTTCCTCATTTTCCCTCTGCATTTCCCTTGGGACTGTTACTGTTGGCATTGGAATTTCATCCCTGTCTGCCCAGGGATTCTTTATTTTTTCTTCATGATTTATATATCTCATAATTACACCTCCTCTTTTCAGTCTATGTTTTTATAAAAATTTTGTTAAAAATATGTATAAAATCTTTTTTACCGATAAATACTATTTGTGAAATAAAAAATTTTTTATTTTTAATAATTTTTCTACGGGAGGTAAGCTTATGTCAGACCAGAACAAGAAGGATAACAAGAACAACCAGAACAATCAGTCTAAGGACAACAAGGACAATAAGAACAACAACCAGAATAATTAGTTCTTTTCAATAAATAGAAACTGGCCTAAATCGAGGTCAGTTTCTATTTTATTTCTACTTATATGACGTCTTCTTCAGGCAATAATAATTATGAGGCGTTTTTCCTCAGAACAGGAGGCGTTTGATGAAAAAAATTAAGAATATCTGTTTAGCTTTTATTTTGTCTTTTTCCCTTCTGGTTTCTCCTGTTTATGCCAAGGATGTTGTTTTGGGAGGTGCCTGTATCGGCGTTTCCCTCTCCTCATCAGGAGCACTTATTACCGACATTTCTTCCTTTGAAAACACAGAGGGGGAAACTGTTTCTCCCGGCAAATCCTCGGGAATAAAAAAAGGGGATATTATCACTGAATTTAACGGTGAAAATGTAGAGTCGGCTTCCGACCTTGAAAGGCTTATGACAGGTCTTGAAACAAGGACTGCTACCCTTAAAATCATTAGAGATGACGGCTTTTTTTACACCACTTTAATTCCCGAAAAGGAGCTGTCTTCGGGGAAGCTTAAGCTTGGGCTATGGATTAAAGACGAGGCCTGCGGCATCGGCACTTTAACCTATTTTGACCCCTCAAACAGCTCCTTTGCAGCTCTCGGCCACGGAATTATTGACCCTGATATAAACGACGTATTCAACGTCAGAGGGGGAAATATTTCGGAGGCCTCCGTGGTGTCTGTGGACAAGGGCGAAAAGGGAGAACCCGGAGAGCTTAACGGACTCTTTAAAGAGGGGACTGTGGGCTCAATTATCCGCAACAACCAAAAAGGTCTTTTCGGTAAAATAAGCGAGGATTCTTTCCTTTCGGAAAGACCTGTTTTTCCTATCGGTTCTAAATCACAGGTTCACACGGGACCTGCCTTAATTTACTCCAGCATAAACGGGACTGAAATCAAACAGTTCAATATTGAAATTATTAAAATTTTAAACAGGGGTGAAAAGGGCACTAAAAATATGATAATTAAGATTACCGACCCTGCTCTAATTGAAAAAACAGGGGGCATTGTTCAGGGTATGTCAGGTTCTCCTATTGTGCAGGACGGGAAGCTTATAGGGGCTGTTACCCACGTTTTTGTGAATGACCCCACCCGTGGCTACGGCATATTTATTGAAAATATGGAGAAAGAAACAGAGAATATCATATAAAATAAATGCTCACCTATTATTTACAGGTGAGCATTTGTTATTAAATTTATTCTTCCACTTTTTCTCTGCGAATCTCTCTTTTTAGCTTCCCTTCGTACAACATATAGCGGATATAACGTACCATCAGATGAAGGAACCAGTAGATATAAAACAAAACCAAAGAAGCATTGAACGCAAACAGAAAGCTTCTCACAAATCCATAGTCCAGCTGAAAATGAAGCAACAACATACCGATTACTGTAGGAATCAGCAAAGTGATTATGGATTGTGTCCAAAGGGGAATGTGGTAATAATAATCCCAACTTCCTCTTTTAAATAAAGAATCATTGTTAAATCCGATTGCACGAAGAATACAAGAAACAATACCGCCGACAATCATCAGCCATGTTATATCATTAAAAGAGGCAACCAGTCCTGCAACTGCAAACAAAACAGAAAACAGATAAATCTTATAATCTCTCAACCAAAATCTAACCTGAAAATTTTTCTGACCAAAAAAATATCTGATATTAAAAAAGACTCTGTGCATTCTGTTACTACTCATAATAACACTCCTAAACAGTCAATTTTATATACATTATATGTAAAATCCTGGGGGAAGTCAATATTTTCCTTTTATTTCAATATTGCACTTGCAAATATTTCCCTTTAGGTGTATTATATATGTAGATTTTTACGTTCCTGCAAGTGCCCCCTGCGGGAGCTTTAATA
The DNA here is from genome assembly GCA_017622215.1 of Clostridia bacterium. Taxonomy (GTDB): domain Bacteria; phylum Bacillota; class Clostridia; order Monoglobales; family Monoglobaceae; genus RGIG8709. Next base: position 170,590 of record JAGARO010000004.1, on the reverse strand, counting down.
TAATGGGCAGAAAGGCAATTTATTATGAAAGCTGTTATTACTGTTATCGGCAAGGACAGAGTCGGTATTATCTATTCCGTTTCAGACATCCTCGCAAAGGCCAACATCAACATTCTTGATATTTCACAGACTATTATGCAGGACATCTTCACTATGATTATGCTTGTTGACATAAGCAAGTGCGAAGACCATTTTGCTGAAATTTCAAAGAGTCTTGAAGACCTTGGAACTGAGCTCGGTCTCTCAATCCGTATTCAGCACGAAGACATCTTCAACTCTATGCACAGAATTTAATTTTTCCTGAAAGGCTGTTTATTATGATAAATTCTTTTGAAATTATGGAAACTATCAAGATGCTTGACGAAGAACATCTTGACATACGCACAATTACAATGGGTATTTCCCTGAAAGACTGTTCTGACCCTGACATCGACAGAATGTGCGAAAAAATTTACAATAAAATTACTACATACGCGAAAGACCTTGTTAAAACAGGTGAGGAAATCGAAAGGGATTTCGGTATTCCTATTATCAACAAGCGTATCTCTGTTACTCCTGTTTCAAATCTTTGTGAAAATGCAACTACAATCGAGGATTGCGTGAAAATCGCAAAGACTTTAGACAGGGCTGCTATCACAACAGGGGTTAACTTTATCGGCGGATATTCAGCCCTTGTTCACAAGGACTATACAAAGGGCGACCGCCTTTTAATCGACTCAATCCCTATGGCTCTTTCTTCAACTGAAAGAGTCTGCTCCAGCGTTAACGTGGCTACTACCCGTGCAGGAATTAACATTGATGCTGTGGCTCACATGGGAAGAATTGTTAAAGAGTGTGCAGAACTTACTGCATCCTCAGGTGGTTTTGCCTGTGCGAAGCTTGTTGTATTTGCCAACGCTGTTGAAGACAACCCATTTATGGCAGGTGCTTTCCACGGCACAGGCGAGGGTGAATGTGTTATCAACGTAGGCGTAAGCGGTCCCGGGGTTGTAAAATGTGCTCTTGAAAAAATCGGCAAGAACGCTGACCTTGGGGTTGTGGCAGACACAATTAAAAAGACTGCATTTAAGATTACCCGAATGGGACAGCTTGTGGCTCAGGAGGCTTCAAGACGTCTTAACGTTCCATACGGAATCGTGGATTTATCCCTTGCTCCTACTCCTGCTATCGGGGACAGCGTTGCTCACATTTTGGAGGAAATGGGACTTGAAAAGTGCGGAACTCACGGCACTACTGCTGCCCTTGCTATGCTTAACGACGCTGTTAAAAAGGGCGGAGTTATGGCATCAAGTTTTGTCGGCGGTCTTTCAGGGGCATTTATCCCTGTCAGCGAGGACGCAGGTATGATTGACGCAACAAACTGCGGCGCCTTATCAATCGAAAAACTTGAGGCTATGACCTGTGTTTGCTCTGTTGGACTTGATATGATTTGTGTGCCAGGTTCAACTTCCGCTTCAACAATTTCAGCTATTATCGCTGACGAGGCGGCAATCGGCGTGGTTAACAACAAGACTACTGCTGTTCGAATTATCCCTGCTCCTGGCATGGATATCGGCGATACCGTTGAATTTGGCGGTCTTTTAGGAAGCGGACCTGTTATGAAGGTCAACAGTTTCAAGAGCGACGAGTTTATCGCAAGAGGCGGTAGAATTCCTGCTCCTCTGCACAGTTTGAAGAATTAAAAAATTAACCCTGAACCATATGGTTCAGGGTTTTATTTTTAGTCGGCTTTTTTAACTGAAATAATTTCGCCTTCGGTTTTTGCAAACTTTGTCTTTGTTATACATTTTGAGCCTGCACAGATGGCTTTATTTTCTTCTGTGAAGTAGCCTGCGTTGTTTACTCCGCCTTTTACACGGATTGTTACAACTGCGTCATACTTATCAGGAGCCTCTGTCATAACTACTCTGCCGTCGGCAAGTTCAGCTTTCTGCACAGACGGACTATACTCTACATTTACAATCTCGCCCATATATTCCTTTGTCTTTTCGTCAAAGATTTTCTCCGACTGCTGAAGGGCTGTAACAGAATACATTCTTAAATCTGTAACCTTAAATTCATATTCGATTGTGCAGTTTTCAACTGTTGTTGTTTCAACTGTCCTGAAAAATTTCATATAAATTCCCAGTGCCATTACAACCACGAGAAGTAATGCAAAAATATCAATTATACTTACCTTACCAAAAAGCTTTCCCTCTTTATTTATAAGCATTAGTTCTCACCTCCGTAGTTTATGGCAACTGTATAACCAAAGCCTGAAATTCCTCTGCCGTGGACCGCAAGTTCTTCGCCTACCGCAATCGGTGTTGCACCAAGGCTTATATCTTTGTCTGTTTCTGTGGCTTCGGACTCAAGGGTTACAATTATATCGTACTTGCCCTCGATTTCACTCTTTGTCAGCTTTCCTGTGTTGGAGTTTGCAACTATCATAGTTGAGGGAACAACCTCTACATCAACTATTTTTGCAGGGATTTTATCCTTTTCTGTTACTGTGGCACCCTCTCCGTTTTCAAGAGCAAGCTTAAACATTTCTCCAAGTTCTTCATCCTTTTCCTTAAACTCAACTGAATATCTTACAGTTACAGTTTCGCTGTTACCAGAGGATGTTTTTGACTTTACAAACAGCACTCCCACTGTGGCAACTGCCAATATGAGAACTATTATAAAAGCGTCCATAAGATTAAACTTTGGCTTATTTTCCATTTTCCATTACCTCCATATAAATCTTCTCGATTTCTTCAGCCATTTTTTCGGCTGTAAATTTTTCATTAAAGATTTTCTTACTGTTTTCACTTATTTTATCGTAGAGTTCCTTATCCTTAACAAGCTCCTCTATTTTTTCAGCCATTTTTTCAGCGTCCTTAACAGGGACTACAAAGCCGTTTTCTCCGTCTTTTATTACTCCTGTGTTTCCCCCGAAGTCTGTTACCACCGCAGGCTTTCCAAGGCTCATTCCCTCAAGGAGAGAAAGGCTTGTTGCCTCTGTTCCAAAAGAACAGTTTGCCTGAATATCTGTCATATTCATAATCTCTGTTACATCCTCAACGAAGCCTGCCATAATTACATCTTCTTCAAGTCCGTACTCTATAATCTGTCTCTTTATATTTATGGCTTCAGTGCCTGTTCCCGCTATCAGAAACTTAACGGGGAGATTTTTATCAAGAAGAATTTTTGCTGTATCAACAAAATATTTATGGCCTTTAACCTCATTAAGTCTTGCGATTATGGAAATCAGCTTTTTATTTTCTATTCCCAATTCCCTGCGTTTTTCATCTGTATTTCTCTCATTAAGAGGTTTTACGCCGTTTAGAATTACACTTATTTTTCTTTCGTCAACACCTGTGTCTGTCAAATTTTTCTTCGCCGCATCTGCAACAGCAATAATTTTATCGGCTGTTATATCATTTACTTTTCCGTTAATGATTTTTCCGATGCCCTTTGAAATTTTTGGAGATGGCTCAAAAACGCTATGGCGTGTGAAAACTGTCTTTATTTTCTCAAGGCGGGCCGCAATTCGCGCTGACATATTGCCGTGGGTATGAACCAAATCAGGCTTTACTTCTTTTAAGAATTTTCTGTATGCCTTTATATTTTTAACCGACAGGGACTTATCACCCTCACAGTCAATCTCATAGACCTTTGCTCCAAGTTCCTCTGCAAAAGGCTTTAAGAGGCTACCTTTCGGCATAGCTACCGACACGTCAAACTTTTCTTTATTACAATATTCAAGATAGGTGAGGATACATTTTCCTGCACCGCCGATATTTGAATCAGAGGTAATCTGGACTACTTTAATCATCCTGTTCCTCCTTTACTTCTGCTGTCTGTGGCGCGCTCATTGTCATTGCCAATACCAGCCAGAATATCATAAATACTCTGTAGTTATAAAATGTATTATCAAACATACTCTGTACTAAAAAGCCTAAAATACCTGAGGACAAGGCTACGGATAGAGTATGGATTTCGCTACCTTTTTTATGATGTTTCATTATGCCTGCTGTATATTTAAAGTACATAAACATTATGAATACAAAGACCAGAAGTCCCCATATTCCTGTTTCAACCCAAAGCTGTAAGAAAGTATTATGGGCGTGGGGAGCCACAATTCCGTTATAGGAATAGAACGGGTAAATGTTTGTAAAGGCTTCCTGTCCCATACCTATTCCGCCAAACCAATAATCCTTAAGGAGAGCAAAGGTGCCCATCCATATAAATACTCTGTATGAGGTGGAAGTATCTTCCATATTTCCAACGCTTGTAAATCTCTTTATGATTGAGTCAGGAATTACAAAAGGAAGTACAGGAAGTGCAAGGAGCAAAAGTCCCCAGAGCTTACCTGATACAAAGGTTACGAAGGCTGCCGCTGTAACCATAAGTCCTATCCAGCATCCTCTTGAGAATGTTAAAATCAGGGCAAGGAATAAAATTCCTGTTGTGCCGAGATAGAAAATTTTAGAAAGCAACTTTTTCTTTGTCCACATAAGGCCTACGGACATTGGGATTGCAAGGAGCAGATATTCGCCCAATACGTTAGGATTTTCCAATGTGGAGTAAATTCTCATCTTTATATCTTCAAACATTTCTTCGTCCATCCACGCCTGATTAACGTTCCAGCCGAAAAGGTACTGGCAGAAACCGTAGATACTTACCGCTGTGGCAGAAAGGACGAAAACTGTCATTAAATCCTTATACATTTTTTCAGTTTTCACAGTATTGATAACCACAAAGTAGAATGCCATAAAGAGCATATACATAAGGAAAACCTGAATACTTTTACTTACACCGAAGGACTTTAAAACTGACGCAAAAAATACGAAAATCATTACTGCAACAAGAAAGCCCATTCCGTCTTTTTTCCACTTGAAATTCCTTGTATAAAGGGACCTTGCAAGTAAAGACACCATACACAAAAATACCATGCCTGCAACAAGCATTGTAGGCAGAATTGGTGCTAAAAAGGCTGTGGCGAAAACGCCCACCTCTGTTTTATAGAAAACAAGGGATGCGCCAACTATTCCGCATAAAATCAAAACTCCGTAGATAAAGGAGCCTGTTCCTGCCACAACTCCGCCCAAAAGTCCGAAAATTACTGCAGAGATAAAACGGGATTTTTTTGAGCATCTTGTAAGGTAGTAGTGACTGTATGTCAGCTCTGTTCCCAAAAGATTTTCAACAAATTTTGACAAAAGAGATGGCTTTATATAGTCCACAAAATTTACATCAAAAATTGATAGAATAAGTCCTGCACCAATTACAGCAAGAGGTAACACAAGTTTTCCTCCATTTATGGCAAGAATTATAAAATCTGCTGTGCCGAAAGACAGGAGAACTGTTCCGATATATCGTAAATTAAGGGCAATTATATTATGGAGAAAATACTTAAAGCCTTTAATCACAATGCTTTTTTCAATAAGGTCAGTTATTTTCTCTGAATTTTTATTATTTATATTTTCAAGAACTGTAAAAGGATAACCAAAAATTCTTCCTATACCGCTGTTCCATGGGGATTCTTCAATAAAACTGTTACGGAACCAGCTTGTTATAAGGCTGTTTCGCCAGAGTCCCACTATCCATTCATAAAAACCTTTAAGGCCTTTATAAACAAGACTGTTCTTTATTAAGTTGTTCCAGATAAAAAGCCAGATTGTTTCGAAATATCCTCTACTCATTTCCTTTTCCTACCTTTTTAAACAACAATTTAATTTCTTCTATTCTTAAAACCAAACCTGCTATGGCATAAACAATTAAGCCTGCTATGGCTGAAACGCCAAGCTGGAGGACTGTTTCAAAAAAGCCGTCGCCTATGAATTTAACCAAGTTATAAGCTATATTTGAGGCTATCCCCGCAATCACTCCACAGAGGATTACTTTGGCTGTGTTTATAACGAAAGTTTTTGTAACTGTACCTCGTTTTTTCTTATTTATTTTATAAAGCAAATTCAGGGCAATTTCTATGGAGGAAACTGCGCCTGCAAGGGCAAGGCCTCCTATTCCCATATGGAAAGTCTGTGTAAGCAGGTATGCCATTACAAAATTTATTGCAACCCCCATAACCGAAGCTATCATTGGCGTCTTGCCGTCGCTTAAAGCATAAAAGCTTTTATTCAGTATTTCACAGATTGCGTAGCCTACCATTCCGAAAGAATAGTAAAAAAGGGCTGTTGCAGTAATTCTTGTGTTGTCGGCTGTGAACTCACCACGCTCAAACACCAGCCTTATAATTGGCTCGGAAAGAGCTATGAAAAGACCTGCAATAAGGGTGATTATAAAAATTACCCAGGAAAGTGAAGTTCTTGTTGTTTCTGCAAACTCCTCTTCTCTTTCTGTCATTCTTGACAGTTTTGGGAAGATAAAGTTTGTGATTGCATAAGCAAAAACTCCAACCATGATTATATAAATTTTATATGCCCAGTTAAGACCTGATACCGTGCCCTCTGCCATATGAGAGCCGAATGCCATATTTATAACCGAGCAAAGGGGATTTACCCATGAGCTTACAAGGACAGGAATTGCCATAAGGGCACACTTTTTAATTCCCTCGTCTTTGAAATTCAAACTGAAACTATACTTAAAACCTTTTTTCTTAAGGCTTGGCATCTGGAAGAAAACCTGACTCATCCACGCCACAAGCATTGAAATTATTACACCCTTAAGTCCAAGTTTATTACCGAAAATAAACAGGTAGCCTATCATTATAAGGTTTGAAACTACGCTTATTAAGGACGGCACATTGAACTCGCCGTAGGACTGGAGTATTCCAACAATTATATATGCAATTCCCGTAAAAATTATCGATGGGAAAAGTATTCTAAGAAGTGTTGCCGTTTCATCAATTTTTTCAGGGGCATAGCCTGACACCATAAGATTTAAAATGGGCTTTGCAAAAATCATACCGATTGCAACGCCGATTACGGATACAATGCCTACCACAGAGATGAAGTTACAGGCGAACTGTTCCGCCCTTTCTCTCCCCTCTTTTTCAAGATAACCATTAAAAACCGGAACAAAAGTGGAGAGGATTGCAACCCCCAGGGTCATATCAAAAAATAGCAGTGGAATCTGGGTTGCAGTATTTAATATATCGGAGGCATTGCCCTGTCCGAAGACTCCTGCAATCATTGTTTCCCTGAAAAGTCCTAAAAACTTTGCAAACAATATAATTACAGCCATAAAGCTTATGGTTTTTACTGCTTTCTCTTTCATATTTCCCCTCCTTCCACATAGTCCTTTATATTATACCCTATTTTCTTCCAAAAGTAAAGTCTTTATATCTTTTCAAATTTTCCGTATTTTTCTCTAAAAAACTCTTGATTTTTGTCGCACTTCGTACTATAATAGTAAAAATATCAATTTTTATGGAGGAAGATATTATGGCTTTTTATTTTGAACAACCATCCCGCACCTTTAACGAATATTTACTGGTTCCGGGTTATTCATCTGCTGAATGTATGACATCTAACGTAAGTCTTAAGACACCTGTTGTTAAATTTAAAAAAGGGGAAGAACCTAGTCTTACTATGAACATACCTCTTGTTTCTGCTATTATGCAGTCTGTTTCAGGAAGCGATTTAGCTATTGCTCTTGCACAGGAAGGCGGTATCTCATTTATCTACGGTTCACAGACTCCTGAGCAGGAAGCTGATATGATTCGCAAGGTTAAGAACTACAAGGCAGGTTTTGTTACATCTGATTCAAATATCAAGCCTGACCAGACTCTTGCTGACGTTCTTGCTCTTAAGGAATCTACTGGGCACAACACTGTTGCTGTTACTGATGACGGCACATCCACAGGTAAGCTCCTTGGCATTATCACAAGCCGTGATTACAGAGTCAGCCGTATGGCTCCTGAAACTCCTGTTTCAGAATTTATGACTCCTTTTGAGTCCCTTATCTACGGAACTGAGGAAACTACTCTTAAGGAAGCTAACGACATTATCTGGGATAACAAGCTTAACAATCTTCCTATTATAGATAAAAACGGACATCTTCTCTATTTCGTTTTCAGAAAGGATTACACAAGTCATAAAAACAATCCTTTAGAAATTCTTGACTCTTCAAAGAGATACATTGTTGGTGCAGGTATCAACACCCGCGACTACGAAGAAAGAGTTCCTCTTCTCGTGGAAGCCGGTGCCGACGTTCTCTGCATTGACTCTTCAGAGGGCTTCTCTGAATGGCAGTTACGCACTCTCCAGTGGATTCGTAAGACTTACGGTGATACTGTTAAGGTTGGTGCAGGTAACGTAGTTGACCGCGAAGGTTTCAGATTCTTAGCTGAAGCCGGCGCTGACTTTATCAAAATCGGTATCGGCGGCGGTTCAATCTGTATCACCCGTGAACAGAAGGGTATCGGCCGTGGACAGGCTACTGCTGTGCAGGAGGTTGCTAAGGCTCGTGATGAATACTTTGAAGAAACAGGCATTTACATTCCTATCTGTGCTGACGGCGGTATCGTTCAGGACTACCACATCACTCTTGCTCTTGCTATGGGTTCTGACTTTGTTATGCTTGGCAGATATTTCGCTCGTTTTGACGAAAGTCCTACAAACAAGGTTGTTGTTAACGGCAACTTTATGAAGGAATACTGGGGCGAAGGTTCAGCCCGTGCAAGAAACTGGCAGAGATACGATATGGGCGGTGCTTCAAAGCTTTCATTCGAAGAAGGCGTTGACTCCTACGTTCCATACGCAGGTTCACTTCACGACAACGTAACAATGACTCTTAACAAGGTTCGTTCAACTATGTGTAACTGTGGCGCACTTTCTATTCCTGAGCTTCAGGAAAAGGCAAAGATTACTCTCGTTTCAGCTACAAGTATTATAGAGGGCGGCGCACACGACGTTATGCTTAAGGATACTGCTGTTGTTAGCCATAAATAATTTTACATAAAATAAAAGGACTACATTTTGTAGTCCTTTTTTGTTTACTTGAAAAGGTCGGTAGAGAGGTATCTGTCGCCTGTGTCAGGGAGAAGTACCACTATCTTTTTATCTTTATTTTCTTCTCTTTCGGCTATGACTTTTGCTCCCCAGAGGGCTGCGCCTGAGGATATTCCAACTAAAATTCCCTCTTTCCTTGCAGCTGTGCGGGCTCCCTCATAAGCCTCTTCGGTTTTAATTCTTACCACTTCATCAATAAGCTCTCTATCCAAAACCTCAGGGATAAAGTTTGCGCCGATGCCCTGAATTTTATGAGCGCCTGATTTTCCCTCGCTGAGCATTGGCGAGTCATCAGGCTCGATTGCTACAATCTTTATATCAGGATTTTTTTCTTTCAGATATTTAGCTACTCCCGTTATAGTTCCGCCTGTGCCTACGCCTGCAACAAAAATATCAACCTTGCCCTCTGTATCTGCCCAGATTTCAGGGCCTGTGGTTCCGTAATGCACCTTTGGATTTGCAGGGTTTGTGAACTGGCCTGCTATGATGCTGTCAGGGATTTCCTTTAAAAGCTCATTTGCCTTATCTATTGCCCCCTGCATACCCTTTGCGCCCTCAGTTAAAACTATTTTTGCGCCATAGGCTTCTAAAAGTTTTATTCTTTCAACGCTCATTGTGTCAGGCATTGTGAGGATTACATTATATCCCTTTGTTGTGGCAACTGCGCTTAAGCCTATGCCTGTATTTCCAGAGGTTGGCTCGATTATTGTTGCACCTTTTTTAAGGCGTCCCTCTTTTTCAGCTTCCTCTATCATTTTAAGCCCTACTCTGTCTTTTACTGAGCCTGCAGGGTTAAAATATTCAAGCTTTGCGATTATGTCTGCTTTCAGATTATATTCATTTTTAAAATTACTCATTTCCATTAAAGGAGTTTTGCCGATAAGTTCGGCTACATTATTATAAATCATCTTCGTCCTCCCTGTATGCAAAAATTATATATCCCTCTTTTTCAATTCTTTCGTATTTTCCCTTATGAGAAAAAGTGTCCTTTCCTATGTGGGCTACGCCTTCGCCTGTGAACTTTCCATAAGACTCTTTTTTTGTCCAGATTTCAAGAAATTTCTCATTTGTGGTTGCATATTCCTTTTCCTTTTGGGAGAAATATTTTTCCGTCAGTTCTTCCTGTTTTTTAACTTCTCTGTCCTTTTTTTCCATATCAATCCCAATATTGTTTTCGGAAACTGCAACTACAACAAGGTCGTCTGTATGGCTTACGCTTACAAAAGGGCCATTTTCAAGATAAGGCTTTCCTTTGGCTGTTCTTAAAATCTTTGCCTGGGGATTCCCCACGCTGTCCCTTATATATTCATCTGTGGCTTTTTCTCTCTTATAAAAATAGATTTTCATAATAAAATCATACCACTTAAATTTTATATTGTCAATTTTATTCTTTGACAAGTTATGGTATTACTGATATAATAATTGTATGCTCATTATCTTTTTGGGCATAATCACTTTAGGAGGTATTGGATATGGAAAAATTTGCTTGCCCTTGCGGTTATGTTTATGACCCTGAAATCGGCGACCCAGACAACGGCATTGAAGCAGGAACAGCCTGGGAAGATGTGCCTGAGGATTGGGTTTGTCCTGTTTGCGGTCTTGGAAAGGACGCATTCGAGCAGGAATAATCTGCATTTTATGAAAAACATAAAAGAAACCCTTTTCGGAGGGTTTCTTTTTTATGTATCTTTGCTATGGACTTTTAATATAATTAGTGGTAAACTATGTAATTGTTGAAATGATTTTCTGCTTTAAGATTTTTCTTAAAGCTTTATTTTTGAAAGAAGGCGCATTTTATGACACATACAGCAAGTATTTTATTCAGTCTCTCCATAGCTTTGCTATCAGGGCTTCTGCTTTCAAGACTTGCAAAGAAAATACAGCTTCCTGCTGTTACTGCATACCTTATTTCAGGTGTGCTTATCGGCCCATATCTTTTAGGTGCATTTAACATTCCGGGGATTGGCATTACTACTCATCAAATTGAATCTTTCGGAATCATCTCCGACCTTGCACTTGGCTTTATTGCCTTTGCTATGGGAAATGAATTCAGACTTTCACAGCTTAAGGAAATCGGCAAGCAGGCTACAATTATCGGTGTTGCACAGGCAATTTTTACAACTATCGTAGTTGATATTATTTTAATTACACTCCACCTTATTATGCCTGAAAAACTTTCCCTTTCGGCTGCTATCCTTTTAGGCTCAGTGGCTACTGCTACTGCTCCTGCGGCTACACTTATGGTTGTCAAGCAATACAAGGCAAAGGGGCCTGTAACCGACGTACTTCTCCCTGTTGTTGCAATCGATGACGCTGTGGGTCTTGTAGTTTTCGCAATTTCCTTTGGGATTGCAAGAGCCTTGAATCTCGGAGAAGTCAGCATGCTTTCCATTATTTTAGAACCGATTTTAGAGGTTGTTTTATCCCTTGGACTTGGTTTTATAATGGGACTTCTCTTCACATTATGCGAAAAATATTTCCACTCACGCTCAAAGAGAATGGCTGTGTCCGTAACCTTTGTTATGCTTACTGTGGCGTTTTCATCACTTAAGTTCAACATCGGCCCTGTGCACATTGCTTTTTCTTCACTTCTTGCCTGCATGATGCTCGGCACAGTTTTCTGTAACTTCTGCGACGTTTCAGAGGAGCTTATGCACCGTGCTGACAGGTGGACAACACCGATTCTCATTCTTTTCTTCGTAATCAGCGGTGCTGAGCTTGAGCTTTCAGTTATGATGGATAAAGCTGTTATTCTGGTGGGAATTGTTTATATCATCTCCCGTTCCCTCGGCAAATACTTCGGTGCAGGAATCAGTGCAAGGGCTACGAAGTGCGACGAAAACATTGTGAAATATCTTGGAATTACACTTCTTCCTCAGGCAGGGGTTGCTCTCGGAATGGCAATCAAAGCTATGGAGCTTGGCCCTGACGGAGCTATCGTGCGAAACATTACCTTGTTTGCCGTTTTAATCTACGAAATTATCGGACCTTATCTTACAAAGGTTGCCCTTACTAAAGCCGGCGACATTCAGGCTGAAGGCAGAAAGAGTTTCCGTGGTGAACACCCGTCACTTATGCATTTATTACATAAGTAAAGATAAAAGGGTTGAGCATTTGCTCAACCCTTTTTTTACGTAATATTATAAACCAAGTAACTGTTTTTTCTTTGCGTCAAATTCTTCTTGTGTTATAACTCCGCTGTCAAGTAATTCTTTGAATTTTTTGAGTTCACCAGCATTGCTTTGTGAGATTTCTTGTTTTATTGTTGGGCTCGCTTTTTCTTGTCTTGCCATTAAAAGTTTGCTGATTTCATCATGTATTTCATTTTTGTTTTCTACACCTAAAAAACAAATTTTTCCTGATGATGTCGATACAAGAATTCCGTTTAGAAAGGATGTACCTACAGCAGAAATTAAATCTACAGGCAAGTCTACACGTTTGCCGAACATCGCTTGTCCATATACTCGTCGGTCTGTAACTACTAAAGCCATTTTCTGAACAGAAACGAACAATGATACACCTATTATGATTAAAGCAAGCCCACCCCAAGACAATAATGCTTCAATGCTAAATAGTCCCCATGAAAATGCATAGTCAAACCACGCATCAATACCACCATCACAAAAAATACAAATAGTAATGATTGCACCAATAAGTGCTATTCCCAAAGTAAGTAATTTGGTTTTAGTACAGACTTTACTTTTTAATAACTCTTTTTCCACAAAATCATTCCTCCTAAATTTGATTTAAAATGTAGATTTCACCGATAGTCACTTTGTATTTTAGTATCCTATTGATACCCCTGCTACACTTTTTCTTTTTGCGTTATGCGCGTTCCTTTATTTTCTCCTTTCGTAATTCTCACACAATAAAAAATGCGTGGCAACAGAAATCTGCGCCACGCACAAAAACGAGGCTTGATTTCATGTTACCACACACTATAATCAAATATGAATACTGTACAACCATATCATATAAAGCCTGCGTTTTTAGCAAAACTAAAAAAGGTTGCACAATACCATATTAAATGGCATCAAAAATAAGATGTTTAGGAAACATCTGATCTTATAGTATTCATTTATAGTATGTGGTAAATACATTATACCACTATAAGATTTATAAAGCAATATTTCTTTTCAAAAATGGTCAATTTTTTATATTGCAAACGCAGTTGCATAATAAAAAACCTCTCGGGAAGCCGAGAGGTTTTATTTTATTTATCGCTTGAGACAGATGCCTATACTATCTTGGTCTGTTTGGGCCTAAGTAGTCGTCGAGCATTTTGTCTGCCTGCTCAGGTATAATATACAAGTCAAGCTTATCAAGTTCTTCTCTTACCTGTTTGTATTCAACCGCATTAAGAGGAACATTATTTCTCTTTGCAACAAGTGTCATTACTGCGGCAGCTTCGCCCATTGACATACACTGTTCAATCATTCTGAATGTATCGATTGTATAACCATCAGAGGAAATACAACGGCCTGCTACTGCAACATTTGGCACTTCAGCAGAGAGCATTGCTTTCATAGGAACGCTTGTGTAGCCAGAATTTATTGTGAGCCATTCAGCGTTAAATGTCTTTTCGGCGCTTGAGCTATGTGAACCAAAGCTTCTTCTTATAAGGGCAACAGGTTCGTCTGTAACAACACCGCTGTTTATGTAATCCCTATCGATTGTAGCCATACCCTCAAAGCTCCAGCCTGAACGGATACCAACTCTGTCTGCTGTTCTATTGATATAAGCATTTTCAAAAGCAGGCATTTCTTCCTTAAGTACTTCAAAATTCTCGTGGATTTCGTCAAGAAGTTCAATTCCCATTCTTGTAAGTTCCTTGGAGTTTACTGTGTCCCCTGCGTTAAAATCATAAATTGTATTGATTTCACCAGGAGTCATTGTCCAGCTATAACCAAACCAGTTCCATACCTTACCCTTAAACTTCTTTGCATCATAAAGCTCTCTATATCTCTGCTGTATGCAGTCATTATGGAAAACTGAAATGCCGCCGATTAATGTTGTAAGAGATGTGTGCATCATTCGGTCTAAAGCAAACTTTTTCATTGTTGCACCTGCAGAAGCCATAAGGTGTGCATCACCTGAAGCGTCAACAAAATAGTCTGCCTCTAAAAGATACATTCCCTCAACACAGCTTATTACCGCAGCCTTAACGTTTCCGTTTTCGTCTCTTACTGCTTCAACAAGCTTTGTGTAGTAAAGACAATCTACTCCTGCTTCCCTAAGAAGAGTATTATACTCTCTCTTCATAGCGCTGACTTCCATTGCTGTTCTCTTAATTAAAGGCTGGTCGCCGATTGGTCTGTAGTCAAGTGCCTGACCGTCATAATATTCAAAAGCCTTATTTTTTTTTCCAAGTCTTCTTACCATTTCTTCGGCGATACCCTTGATTGGGGAGCCTGCGAAAAAGTTTCCAACGAGAGCGTGAGCACCTGTACCGCCAGGGATACCTGTTGACTCAACCAAGATTACCTTAAGTCCAAGTCTTCCTGCGCGGATTGCCGCACCGAGACCTGCTGGACCTGCACCGATGACTGCAAGATCATAATGCTCTCCGTAGTTTTTCCAACCACATTCTTTAGCTAATTTTTCTGTTAACATAACAATTTCTCCTTTATGAAAGGGGAACAAGGAAAATATCCTTGTTCCATTTTGGCGGAGATGAGACGATTTGAACGCCCGCGCCGGCATGACCGACCTTTCGGATTTCGAATCCGACCCCTTCAACCACTTGGGTACATCTCCATATCTTCCGCCTTAAATTCTATCACAGGAAATACTAAAAATCAATAGATTTTATAATAAATCTGCAAGTTCAAAGAGAAGTTTTTCTGTCTTTTCCCAACCTAAGCATGGGTCTGTTATAGACTTTCCGTAGATATTTTCTTCTGCCTTGCAAGCTCCGTCTTCAATATAGCTTTCAATCATAAGACCCTTGACAAGATTATTTATATCCTCAGAATGACGCATACTATGAAGAACTTCCTTTGCAATTCTTACCTGTTCTTCATATTTCTTGCCTGAATTTGCGTGGTTTGTATCTACAATTACACTTGGGTTTTTGAAGTTTCCGTTATCGTAACTTTCGCAAAGATGGATTAAATCTTCGTAGTGGTAATTCGGCAGGGACTGGCCATGTTTATTTACATATCCTCTTAAAATTGCGTGGGCATATTCATTTCCGCCGCTTTCAACTTCCCAGCCTCTGTAAATGAATTTATGAGAGCTCTGGGCTGCTGTTATGGAGTTCATCATAACCGAAATATCCCCGCCTGTTGGGTTCTTAAGTCCCACAGGAATATCAAGTCCGCTTGAAACCAAGCGATGCTGTTGGTTTTCAGTTGACCTTGCACCTACTGCAACATAGGAGAGAAGGTCGGAGAGATATCTGTAATTTTCTGTGTATAACATTTCGTCTGCACAGGTGAATCCGATTTCCTTTATTGCTCTTATATGAAGATTTCTTATTGCAACAAGTCCGCCCAACATATCTGAATCGCTGTTTGGGTCCGGCTGGTGGAGCATTCCCTTATAGCCTGCTCCTGTGGTTCTTGGCTTATTTGTGTAAATTCTTGGTACAATCATAAGCTTGTCTTTAACCTGTTCATCAACCTTTTTAAGCCTTGCCAGGTAATCCATTACGCTTTCCTCGTGGTCAGCAGAGCATGGGCCGATTACAACAATAAGTCTTTTATCCTCTCCGCGGAAAATTTTCTTTATCTCCTCGTCCCTTTTTTCCTTGAGTTCTGTCATCTCCATTGTCATTGGATATTTTTCCTTAATCTCCATTGGGATTGGAAGTTTTCTTAAAAATTTCATATTCATTTTCTACATCTTCTTTCTATAATTCTTTGTCAAATTTCTTTCTTCGTTTTGTAGATGCCTGCATAATCTTTCTCATCTCTTCACAGTCATCATTCTCAAGTGTCTTTTTCAGTTTCTTAAACTGTTCTTCAAAAAGCTCCATCTGTTTCAGCAGTTTCTCTTTATTCGCCAGAAACAGCTCGCTCCACATTTCATCATTTATTTTCGCAATTCTTGTTAAATCCCTGAATGAGTCCCCTGTAAATCGCTCAATCTGTTCATTATGATTACAGGTCATAAGGCTTATGGCAATACAGTGGGTGAGCTGGGACAAAAAGCCTATCATTTCGTCATGCTCCTGGGGAGAAATCACAGAAATTTCTCCAAAGCCCAGAAGCCGTCCGATTTCACAACAGGCTTCAATTCCATCTTCTGTATTTTTATCCGTCGGGGTTACAATATAGTTTGCCCCCTTAAAGATTTCCTCTGTGCTGTTTTCCACACCGCTGACCTCACGGCCTGCCATAGGATGAGCAGGTACGAACTCTGCACCCTCAGGAAGCAGAGACTGTATCTCATCAACTATCGGGACCTTTACACCTGTTACATCTGTAATCAGCGCTCCCTTTTTAATATTCTTTCCGTTTTCCTTTATCCACTCCACAAAAACGTGAGGATAAAGGGCGAAAATAATTATGTCTGCGTCCTTTATAAGCTTTTCGTCAGGGGAAGTACTTCCCTCGTCGATTATGCCCTTTTCTATGGCATAATCAATTGAAGATTGCTCCTTTGTTATGGCTGTTATCCTGAAACCATATCGTTTAAGACCTTTGGCGTAGCTTCCGCCTAAAAGTCCAAGACCTACAATCAAAATATTCTTTTTTATATTAACTAACATTAAATTCTGCCCCCAGTTCTTCAAGCACCTCTATATAGTCAGGGAAGCTCTTTTTTACACATTCTGCACCTTTTATTTTCCCGCCTGTTTTTAAAAGGAGGATTGAAAGCGCCATAAAAATTCTATGGTCATTATGGGAATCTAAGATTTCCGTCGGTTTTTTAATTTCCGACTTTTTAATTACAACCTCATTCTCTCCGATTTCCATTTCTGTTCCGAACTTTTTAAGTTCTTCCTGCATTGCAAGATTTCTGTCGCTTTCCTTTATGGAAAGTCGGTCTGTTCCCTTAAATCGTCCACCGTTATTGGCTGACGCCACTGCATAAAGTAGAGGTCCAAGGTCAGGGCAGTCGGTTAAGTCAACTTCTTCGCCATTTTTAACCTTTTCCAGATATTCTTTATAGACGCTGTCGCCCTGAGTTATCAGAGTTTCCGCGCTTACCTTTATCTTATTTTCTCCGCAGTAGTTATAACCCTCAAGGTATGCACCGTTGGACATATCGTCGTCAACTCTGTAATCGGTTTTCTTATATGTCTGTCCGCCTTTTATCCTTATTTCGTTCTCCAAAAGTTCAGTTTCAATTCCGTATTTACCAAGAATTTCAGCTGTCATAACCACATAGGAACGGCTTTCAAAAGGTGGCTCAATTATGATTTTACTGTCGCCATCAAGAAGTGGAAGAACAAACATAAGGCCTGTTATATACTGGCTTGTTATGTTTCCTTTCAGCCTATAAATTCCGCTTTTAAGGTTTCCTTTAATTTTAATTTCTTCTTCATTACGGCTGAAATCAAAGTCCTTATCCTTTGCAAGTTCCTCATAAAACCCCAAGGGTCTTGAAAGAAGTTTTTTTGTTCCTTTAAGGGTTATTTCCTGTCCCATTGCCATACAAATCGGAATAAAAAATCTCAAAGTGCTTCCGCTTTCGTTGGCATTTAAGACAGGGTTTTCAGGAATGTCCCATAATGTCCCATTCACTTTTATTTCAACTTCATTTTCCTTTTCCTGCACCTCTCCGCCGAGAGCTCTTATGCAATTTATTGTTGCTTTTACGTCCTCGGAGTATGCAATATTTTCCACTGTGCCTCCCCCTGCAAGATAGCAGGAAATCAGGCATCTGTGGGCTATGCTTTTAGAGGGCGGTGCGGTTATTGCTCCGCGAAGTGTGGTGGGAATAAACTCAACTGTCATTCTATTCGCCTCTTTTTACTAGATAATCTATGGCTTCAATATATCCTTTGAAGCCCTTTCCCGAAATACACTTTTCGGCAAAAAGTCTTACATAGCTTATTTTCCTGAAGTCTTCCCTTTCGTCAACCTCTGAAATGTGCACTTCAACTGTTGGGATATTTACCGCTTTTAGTGCATCTAAAATTGCTATGCTTGTATGGGTATATGCCCCAGGATTTATAACTATTCCGTCATATTTCCCGAGAGACTTCTGGATTTTACCTACAATTCTGCCCTCACAGTTGGACTGGAAAGCTGTAATTTTAATCCCTGTTTTTTTGCCGTGGGACATAATCTCTTTTACCAGGGTTTTATATGTTTTTCTTCCGTAAATATCAGGCTCACGAACTCCGAGCATATTAAGATTCGGTCCGTTAATAACTAAAATTTTCATTTTACTGCCTCCTTAACCTGTTTTAATGTGTCTTCCGCTGTGCCGCCTGCATCAACCTTTACATCACAGGCTTTTTCATAAACAGGTTTTCTTTCAGCATACATTTTTTCAAGCTTTTCCCTTGTGTCAGAAAGAGGTCTTGAGGCTGTTTCCCCAAGCCTTTCAAGAGGTGCTTCAAGATAAATTACCACGCCGTTTTTCTTAAGGTTTTTCACATTTTCTTCCCTTAAAACTGCACCTCCGCCTGTGGAGATAATCAGTCCATTTTCTACCGACAATTCCTCAATTACCTTGCTTTCAGTATCACGGAAAAACTGTTCGCCGTATTCCTTGATTATCTCTCCGCATTTTCTTCCCATTCGCTCTTCTATTATGGCATCTGTGTCAACAAAATCTCCAAGCATTTTTGCAATTGTACTTTTGCCACAACCCGGCATACCTATTAAAACTATATTCCTTTTTTCATTTAAAAGTTTTATATAAATTTCATCTATTGTTTCATTTTTCAGTTCTGTGTCCTGGAAAAGTGATGCTGAATAAACGCCCTGGGACACAAGCATATATAGTCCTCCGAGAGCCTTTATCCCTTTTTCCTCTGCCTTTAAAATCAGTTCTGTACGGAGGGGATTATAGATTGCGTCGAAATCTGCCTTAAGGTTTGGGAAGTTTTCTATGTCAATTGGTGTGGCATTTGCATTGGGATACATTCCGCAGGGGGTTGTATTTATAATTATGTCCCATCTATCTCCTGTTGCCTCTGCCTCATCATAGGAAATTTCATTTGTTCTCGGGGTTCGGCTTACCTTAACAACCTCTGTGGCTCCCGATTTTTCAGCAACGAAGAATGCCGTCTTACTTGTCCCGCCTGTGCCGAGAATTAAAACCCTCTTATTTTCAAGGGTTACGCCCATTTTTTCAAACATCTTCTTCATTCCGAAAATGTCTGTGTTAAAACCCTTGAGTTTGCCGTTAGTATTTACAACTGTGTTAACAGCGCCGATTTCTTCGGCTGAAGCATCAATCTCGTCAAGGTATTTCATAACCTCTGTTTTATAAGGTATTGTTACATTTATTCCTTTAAATTCTCTCTTTCGGAAAAATTCCTCAAGCTCCTCCGGTTCAAGTTCCTTAAGCTCATATCCGTAGCCAAAGGACCTGTGAACCTCCACGGAAAAGCTGTGCTTTAAGGTTCTTCCTATTAGTCCGTATTCCATATTTCTCACCTGAAATCGTCTATTTGTCTGCCAAATAGTTTGTACCAAATCTTAAGGCAAGGCTGTCGGCTACTGTGATTGCAGTCATACAGCTTACCACGATGGCTGCCCTGTGGATTATTGCAGGGTCATGTCTGCCCTTTCCTTTGATTTCTGTATTTTCCATTGTCTTAAAGTTTATTGTGTCCTGCGCCATTCCAATAGTTGGAGTCGGTTTTATGCCTGTTCTTACAATTATCGGCATACCGTTTGAAATTCCGCCGTTTATACCCCCTGAATAATTTGTTTCAGAATAAACCTTTTCACCGTCTGTTCTTAAGCTGTCATTGACTTCAGAACCACGCTTTCCGCACATTTCAAAGCCTCCGCCAAACTCTACTCCCTTTACCGCAGGGATACTGAACAGGGCGTGGGACATTACACTCTCTAAAGAGTCAAACCATGGCTCGCCTACTCCTGCAGGAAGTCCCGCTACCATTGTTTCAAGGACTCCGCCGATGCTGTCCGCGTCTTCTTTTGCCTTTAAAATTTCCTCCTGCATTTTATGTCCCATATCTTCATCAAGCACAGGGAAATCCTTTTCAAAAAGGCTCTTTATTTCATCTGCATTTGCCTCGTTAAAGGATTTTTCAGTTACTGCCCCAAGGGATTTTATATGTGTCCCGATTTCAATTCCCTTTTTATTTAAGGCGCTCATAATTATTGCGCCTGCTACAACAATCGGGGCTGTGAGTCTGCCACTAAAATGTCCGCCGCCACGGTAGTCCTGAAATCCCATATACTTCATTTCTGCTGTAAAATCAGCATGGGAGGGTCTTGCAACATTTTGCATCTCACCGTAGTCTGCACTTTTTGTATCCTTATTCCTTATGATAAATGCAAGGGGGGTGCCTGTGGTTTTTCCGCTGAAAACTCCGCTTAAAAACTCAACCTCATCCTCTTCTCGTCTTGGAGTTGAAAGTGCATTTATGCCCTTTCTTTTATCAAGGCACTTTTTTACAAAGTTCATATCAACTGCCATTCCAGGAGCAAGTCCGTCAAGGACTCCGCCGATTGCATCTCCGTGGCTTTCTCCAAAGAGTGTAAAGGTTATACTCTGTCCTATTGTATTTTTCATCTAAAACACCTCCTCAAGCTTATCAAGGTCTGTATCTTCAAAATAAAATTCGCCGATTTCCTTTATCTTTACAAAGGAAACCTTGCCGTTTCCTGTCTTTTTATCGTGGCTCATTGCCTCAATTACTTTTTTCTTAAGTTCTTCATCAATTTCGATATCTGTTCTAAGCCCTGCTTTATCAAGCACTTTTTCAAGTCTTTCTTTTACTGGACTTTCCGTAACATACATCATTCCTACAGCTACCGCCTCTCCGTGAAGAAGGTCTGTGTTTACCTCAACGCCATGGCCGATTGTATGACCGAAATTCAGGACTTTTCTCAAATCCTTTTCTTTTTCGTCCTGCTGAACAATATTTCCTTTAAGTCCCACCGACCTTGAAATTATTTCTTCAATATTCTCCATAAAATCGGCTGTTTCAAGGAATTCAAAGAATTCCTTATCCATACAGGCTGCCATTTTTATTACCTCTGCCATTCCGCAGGCAATCTGTCTTTCAGGGAGAGTTTTTAAGGTTTCGCTGTCAATCAGCACCTTCTTTGGCTGATAAAAAGTTCCTACAATATTTTTTGTATCGCCCAAATTTACAGCTGTTTTTCCGCCCACAGATGAGTCAACCTGTGAAAGCAGAGTTGTTGGAATATTATAAAAATCTACGCCTCTCATATAGCAGGAGGCTGTGAAGCCTGCAAGGTCTCCGCAGACGCCACCGCCTACGGCTACTACCGCATCCCCTCTTGTAAAGCCCTTTAGGAGCATTACCTTAAGAAGCGCCTCAAAGGTAGTTATACTTTTGCTGTCTTCGCCCTGCATTACTGTTACGATATATCCCTCTTTACACTGTTTTTTAACTTCCTCGGCGTACTGTTTTGGCACGCCCTCGTCTGTTACAATCAGCACTTTTCGGTCTAAATTCAAAAGCTCACCTGCTTTTTTAAGCACTCCCTTTTCAATTACAACCTCATAAGATGGGTTTACTTTAACTTCCTTTATCATAAATTTCTCTCCTTAAAGCTTTTTTAAGGTATATGTTCCCGCAACCTTTATTGTATCGCAGAATTCACCCAGTTCCTTAAGCATTATCTTTCCAAGATCTGTTTCTGTGTCTCCGTCAAGCTCTGCGTAGAAATAATACTGCCACGGGGTATCCTTTACGGGTCTGCTCCTTAAGGCTGTCATATTATAGCCGTACTTTCCGATAATATTTATCGCCTTTGCAAGAGAGCCTGCCTCGTGGGAAACTGAGAACATAAGGATTGATGTATCATTTTTCTCCGCTGTCTTTATTCTTGAAAGAACTGCAAAGCGTGTTGTGTTTACATTGCTTTTATTTATGTTCTTCTCCAGCACCTCAAGTCCGTAAATTTCTGCTGCGAAGGAGCTTGAAATTGCTCCGATTTCAGGATTATTCAGGTCTGCAACCTTTCTTGCTGCAATTGCTGTGTTTGTTTCTTCAACTATTTCAAGGTTGTTTTCCTTTATATATTCCGCACACTGCTGGAGTGCCTGGGTATGACTTATGACTGTTTTGATTTTGCTTTTGTCTGCACCCTTAATTCCAACTAAATTCTGATTTACTTCAAGGGAATGAACCCCTGTTACATAAAGGCTTCCCTTATAGATAAGGTCAATAACTGTGCTTACTTCCCCTGCGTAGCTGTTTTCAATCGGAAGGACCGCCAAATCACATTCGCCTGTTTCAACCGCCCTGTATGCACTTACAAAATCAGGATAGGATTCAAGGCAGGCGTCAGGGAAAATCTGTCCTGCAGCTATGTGGGCGAAGGCTCCTTTTATTCCTGAATAGGCAACCTTTGCTCCCTTTTGCAGATAGGACTGGTACTTCTTTGAAATCTCCATAACATCCTTTATAAAGTCAATATAATAATTCCTGTAAAGCTCATTCTCAACTCTTTCAGAATTATTTTTAATTACAATTGCCTCACGCTTTTCGTCTGTTATAGGAAGTCCGTTTTCCTTTTTATATTCAAAAACTTCCTCGGAGGCCTCCATTCTCTCAACGAAAAGCCTTGCCATTTTCTCGTCAATTTCATTTATTTTCTTTCTTGCATTTTCAATGCTTGCCATAAAATCACACCCTTAAAAACAAAAAATCCGCATGGATTTGTGATCCATGCGGTTTAGCTTCCTCTTAATCTACAAAAGATTTCGAATAATACAATTACCGATTGTTTGCATCACAAATCACTCTTACTTCGTTAATAAAGTAAAAGTAAAAGTAAAAATATATGAATGCAAAAACTAAAGATAACTGTATCATATTTATACTTCTCCTATGTTTCTTTCCCTGAATTATAGCACACCCTTTTTTCTTTGTCAATATTTTTTTCTCCATAAAAAATATGGAAATTATTTTTTCTTCTATTGAATTATGAGAAAAATTGTTGTATAATATCTTATAATGGTAAGTATTTGATAAAGGAGCAACAAAAGATGACAATCGGTTTCGATAACGACAAATATCTTCATATGCAGTCTGAGCATATCAGAGAAAGAATATCCAAGTTCGGGGGAAAGCTGTACCTTGAATTTGGGGGCAAGCTTTTTGACGACTACCACGCGTCCAGAGTTCTGCCCGGCTTTGAGCCTGACAGTAAGCTTAAAATGCTCCTCCAGCTTAAAGACCGTATCGAAATTGTCATCACAATTAACTCCTCTGATATAGAAAAAAACAAACAGCGCAGCGACCTTGGAATTACCTATGACCTTGACGTTATCCGTCTTATCGGCTGTTTTAAAAATATCGGACTTTATGTAGGTTCAGTTGTTCTTACCCGTTTCAGCGGTCAGGCGTCTGCCATTGCATTCAGAAAAAGACTTGAGGCTCTTGGAATTAAAGTTTACTGCCATTATACAATCGAAGGCTACCCATCGGACATTGCTAAAATTGTAAGCGACGAGGGTTACGGTAAAAACGATTATATTGAAACTACAAAGGAACTTATTGTGGTTACTGCTCCAGGTCCGGGCAGCGGAAAGATGGCTACCTGTCTTTCACAGCTCTATCACGAGCACAAAAGAGGAATTCAGTCAGGCTATGCTAAATTTGAAACATTTCCTATCTGGAATCTCCCTTTAACTCACCCTGTTAACCTTGCGTACGAGGCGGCTACAGCTGACCTCAATGACGTAAATATGATTGACCCGTTCCATCTGGAAGCCTACGGGGAAACTACTGTAAACTACAACAGAGACGTGGAAATTTTCCCTGTTGTTACAGCTATGCTAGAAAAAATCCTTGGAGAATGTCCTTACAAATCTCCGACTGATATGGGCGTTAACATGGCAGGTAACTGTATTGTTGACGACGAGGCTACACGAAACGCCTCAAAGCAGGAAATTATAAGACGATATTATACAGCTCTCTGCGACCAGAGAAAAGGCGTTCTCTCCGCAGACGACGTCGTTTTAAAGCTTGAACTTCTTATGAAGAAGGCAGGCATCACACCTGAAGACAGAGCTGTTATCGCTCCTGCTCTTAAAAAGGCAGAGGACAGCGGTGCTCCTGCGGCGGCTATTGAGCTTCCTGACGGGAGAATTGTTACAGGTAAAACCAGCGACCTTCTCGGCGCATCTACCGCACTCCTGCTTAACGCACTTAAGGCTCTTGCAGGGATTGACGACGAAGTTGAACTTATTTCACCTGAAATTATCGAACCAATCCAGCACCTTAAGACTGACCATTTAGGCAACAGAAACCCAAGACTTCACACCAACGAGGTTCTTATCGCACTTTCAATCTGTGCCCACACAGACACCAACGCCGAGCTTGCTATGGAACAGCTCAGCAAACTCCGTGGCTGTGAGGTTCACTCCTCTGTTATTCTTTCATCTGTTGACGAAAACGTTTTCAGACGACTTGGAGTAAACTTAACCTGTGAACCAAAGTATCAGGCGAAAGCTGTAAAATAATTTATATATTAAAAGCACCCTTTCGGGTGCTTTTTTTCATCAATAATAAGCTAAAAACACCGGGTTATCACTTCGTGCCGGTCGCTGTCGCATGTCGTTTTCCTCGCTCTCGCTCTCGAAAACTCCTGCTTTGAGCGACACCGCTTCCAAAAACAATTCACAGGATTGTTTTTGGTTCGCTAACCCAACGAGCCACGCTCGTCGGACTCATAACCCGAGAATATCTGTTTAAGTCGGGCACTATACACAAAACAAAAAGGGACACCAATACGGTGTCCCTTTTTGTTTGGGTGCAGGGGCCGGATTTGAACCGACGACCTCCGGGTTATGAGCCCGACGAGCTACCAAGCTGCTCTACCCTGCGATATATCTGTAGATGATTTCCATATAAAACTATATGGTGCCGGAGACCGGAATCGAACCGGTACGGGAAATTAATCCCACAGGATTTTAAGTCCTGGGCGTCTGCCAGTTCCGCCACTCCGGCGAATCATTCATACAGCCTTTATATAATATCACATTCTATTTTTCTTGTCAAGTATTTTCTTCCCTTTTTATCCTTATTTTATTCAATTTGCCCCTGTCTTGTCACTTTTTTTCATTTTTTTATTGTAATTACTGCCCCAAAATGGTATAATATCCTATATTTATTATGGAGGTGATTGCTTTGTTTATGCCTGTTTCCCGTAGGGATCTTGACGCCCTTGGAATCGAAAAACCTGACTTTATTTACGTCATCGGCGATGCTTATGTTGACCATTCAGGCTTTGGACCTGCAATCATTTCCCGTGTGCTTCAGGCAAAGGGCTATACCGTGGCAATCATATCCCAGCCTGACTGGCACTCAGCGGAGGACTTTAAGGCTCTTAGCGAGCCTCGTCTTGGGTTCCTTGTTTCAGCCGGCAACATGGACTCCATGGTTAACCACTACACTGTTAACAAAAAGCCACGCTCCGAGGATATGTATTCCCCGGGAGGCGAGGCAGGGCATCGTCCTGACAGGGCTACAATCGTCTATGCAAACCGTATACGCGAGGCCTTTGGCAAGAAATATCCAATTATTATCGGTGGAATTGAGGCAAGTCTCAGGCGCTTCGCCCACTACGATTACTGGTCTGACAAGGTCCGTCGCAGTATCCTCATAGACAGCGGGGCTGACCTCCTTATCTACGGTATGGGGGAACACCAGATTGTTGAAATTGCAGACTGTCTTGATTCGGGACTTTCTGTTTCGGACATTACCTTTATAAAAGGAACTTCATATCTTACTGACAAAGACAACCTCCCCGAGGGACACATTCTTCTTCCATCCTTTGAGGAAGTTTCCACTGACAAAGAAAAATATGCCTTATCCTCAAAGCTTGAATATGCAGAGCAGGACGCTGTAAGAGGCAAAACTCTTGTTCAGTTTGATGCAAAAAAATATGTTGTGCAAAATCCACCATCTCCACCTCTTACCACAGAGGAGCTTGACTGGGTTTACGAATTACCATACGAAAACAAGGCTCACCCTATGTATGACAAGCTGGGTGGTGTGCCTGCTATAAAAGAGGTTGAGTTCAGTCTTACCTCCTGCCGTGGCTGTTTTGGAGCCTGCACATTCTGTTCTCTCACCTTCCATCAGGGAAGAACTGTTACTGCACGAAGCAAAGAAAGTCTTGTGCGAGAGGCTACGAAAATGACAGAAAGTCCAAACTTTAAGGGCTATATTCACGATGTTGGCGGGCCAACAGCAAACTTCCGCAAGGCCTCCTGCGAGAAACAGCTCTCTCACGGGGTATGTAAGGACAGGCAATGTCTTTACCCTTACCCATGCAGAAACCTGGAGGCTGACCACAGTGACTACATAGACGTTCTTCGCTCTTTGAGGAAGATTAAAGGCGTTAAAAAAGTATTTATCCGAAGCGGTGTAAGATACGATTATCTTCTTGCCGACAAAAACGACGAATTTCTCTATGAGCTTTGCAAACACCACATAAGCGGACAGCTTCGCATTGCTCCCGAGCACATTTCGGACAACGTCTTAAAATATATGGGTAAACCGAAAAAAGAGGTTTACGACAGATTTATGAAAAAGTTTGAGGCGGTTAACAAGTCCCTGGGACTTCAGCAGTATGCTGTGCCTTATCTTATGTCCTCACATCCGGGAAGCACCTTAAAAGACGCCATAGCTTTGGCTGAATTTTTAAGGGACAAAAATATTCAGCCCCAGCAGGTTCAGGATTTTTATCCTACGCCCGGCAGTTTGGCTACTACAATGTATTATACAGGGATTGACCCTCGTACAATGGAAAAAGTCTTTGTTCCTAAAACATTTAAGGAAAAGCAGATGCAAAGGGCTCTGCTCCAATACAGAAGTCCTGAAAATTACGACCTTGTATTCAGGGCACTCACAGAGGCAAAACGCACTGACCTTATAGGATACGGCGGGGAATGTCTTATAAAACCGAAAGGAGAAAACAAAAATGGCAAAGTTATTAAGCGGAAAGGAAGTTTCCACAAAGATAAAGGAAGCTCTCAAAACGGAAATCGAAGAATTAAAAAGCGTGGGTAAAACTCCCGGTCTTGCAGTTATAATCGTAGGGGAAGACCCTGCGTCAAAGGTTTATGTTGGAAGAAAAGAGGCTATGTGCAACGAACTTGGAATGTATTCCGAAAAGTATGCACTCCCTGAAGACACAACTCAGGAGGAGCTTTTAGCCCTCATCGACAAGCTTAACAACAAAAAAGAAATTCACGGAATTTTATGTCAGCTTCCTCTTCCAAAGCACTTGGACGAAAAAATTGTTATAAACTCAATCAGTCCCGAAAAGGATGTTGACGCTTTTCACCCTGTTAACGTGGGAAAAATTATGATTGGGGACTTTGACTTTGTGCCTTGTACTCCTGCAGGAATTATGGAGCTTATCGCTGAAAGCGGAGTTGAGCCTGAGGGCAAGAGCTGTGTAGTAATCGGTCGTTCAAATATTGTGGGAAAGCCTATGTCTATGCTTCTTCTCCACAAAAACGGCACTGTTACAACCTGCCACTCCCGTACTAAAAACCTCTCCGAAATCACAAAGCAGGCAGACATTCTTGTGGCTGCTGTGGGCAGAGCAAATTTTGTTACCGCTGATATGGTTAAAGAGGGTGCTGTTGTTATCGACGTGGGTATGAACAGACTTGAGGACGGACGCCTTGTTGGTGATGTAGACTTTGAAAATGTAGAAAAGGTTGCAGGTGCAATCACTCCTGTACCAGGGGGCGTTGGTCCTATGACAATTTCTATGCTTATGAAAAATACTGTTACAGCGGCAAAAAGAGCTAAATAAATATGATTGAAGTTTTATCTGTTAAAAATATGCGCGAAAGCGACACAGCTACAATTGAAAATGTTGGTTCAAAGGAGCTTATGAAAAAGGCAGGGGAAGCAATTTCCCGTGCCTTTTCTCCACGTGGGGAGGTTGCAATAGTCTGCGGAACAGGTAACAACGCAGGGGACGGATTTGTCGTAGCATTATGTCTTATGGATAAAGGAATTTTACCACATATTTTTCTACTCGAGGATAAATTTTCTCCCGACGGAGAGTATTACTTTAATCTCGCAAAGGAAAAGGGCGTAGCCTATTCCTTTTTTACCCCTGAAACACACTTTTCAGGCTTTGGCACTATTGTTGATTGCATCTTCGGAACAGGCTTTAAGGGAGTTCCAAAAGGAATTTACGAAGTTGCAATTAACAAGATAAACGAAAGCTCCGCCTTCGTGGTTTCCGCCGATATTAACAGCGGTCTGAATGGGGACAGCGGTATGGGTGAAGTTATTGTGAAATCCGACCTGACTGTGTCTATCGGCAGTTTTAAGCCCGGGCATTTTCTCAATATGGCAAAGGACGTTATGAAAGAGAAAATCAACTGTCCCATTGGGATTGAGGCTGTTTTTCCGCCATATTTCCTTTTAGAGAAAAATGATTTAAAGAATATTTTTGCGCCACGGAAAAACTTCTCAAACAAGGGAGATTTCGGCTATGTTGCTTTAATCGGAGGCTCGGCAAAATACAGCGGGGCTGTTAAGCTTTCAAACCTTGCTTTATCGGCACTCAGAGCAGGGGCAGGAGTTGTAAAATTAGCCGTTCCTGAGGAAATTTCGCACTCTGTTATGCCATACATTTTGGAAAGCACCCTGTTTCCGTTATCTTCCAACGAGGGTAACATTGTTCTTAATGAGGCTGAAATTTCAGAGCTTATTAAGGGCACTAAAGCAATTGCAGTTGGCATGGGAATCGGTGTATCCGAGGACATTTCAGACATCATTTCCTACCTTTTAAAAAACTACGCAGGAGTTTTAATTATTGACGCTGACGGGCTTAACGCTATTTCCCAATTCGGAATTTCAATTAAAAACTCTGCACCGAGGGTTGTTTTAACCCCTCATCTTAAGGAATTTTCAAGGCTTTCAGGTCTTTCTATTCCTGAAATTCTGGAAAATCCCGTGGAATATGCGAAAAATTTCGCAAAAGAAACAGGCTCAATTATTCTTCTTAAGGGGCCTTGTTCAGTTATTACTGACGGGGAAACAGTCTATCTTTCAGACAGAGGTTGCGGAGGTATGGCTACTGCAGGGAGCGGAGACGTGCTTTCGGGAATCTGCGCAGGGGTGTGCGGATACGAAAGCGACACGCTGTTGGCTGTGGCATCAAGTGCCTACATCAACGGACTTGCAGGTGAGCTTGCCGAGAAGAAATCGGGGTCTGTCAGTATGACCTCAGGAGACACCGTTTCTTCAATTCCTGATGCAATAAACCAAATAATTTCATAAAAATAACCCCCTGAAACTTCAGGGGGTTTTCTTTATTACAAAATTATTGTAGAAAAAATCAACGAACACAGGGCTATTGTTCCGCCATATTTAATAAAATCTGCCACAGAAAACTTAACCTCATAGCTTTTCAGTATCCCTGACCACATTATTCCTGCCAGAGCTCCCACAGGGGTAATCAAAGCGCCGATATTTGAGCCTACAATTGTGCCAAGGAGAGCTTCTTTGCCTGCTCCCGAGGAGCTTATCACAGACTCAAACAAAACACTCATAGGAATATTATTCACGAAGTTTGCCATAAGTGCCGATGCAAAACCATATACTATTCCGCTATGTCCCAAACTATTTAAGGCTTGTCCCATAAGGGCTGTTATGTTCTTCTCCGATAGTGCCTCTACAAGTATAAACATTGACAAAACAAAGGGAATTAAAAGATATGTCATTCTTTTTATACATCTTACAAGCTCTTTCGGTCTTCGTCTTTTAAAAGCACAGTAAATAAGGACTGTTATAAACTCAAGTGCCATTATTCCAAGGGTTATAATCCACATTTCAAGGCTTATGTACGAAGA
Organism: Clostridia bacterium; assembly: GCA_017622215.1. Taxonomy (GTDB): domain Bacteria; phylum Bacillota; class Clostridia; order Monoglobales; family Monoglobaceae; genus RGIG8709. Next base: position 140,684 of record JAGARO010000004.1, on the reverse strand, counting down.
AACTGCAAGAAGAATTATGCACACGGACAAAAAGAATAGTCCTGTTCCCAAAAGCACCTTATCCTTTATCCTGCTAAATTCAAACTCTTTAGGGGACATAGGCTTTTCAAGGTCTTTCCTGAACATAAGGAATGTTACAGCGAAAGCCGTCAGCCCTGCAACAACTGCAGGCAACCACATAAGCTTTATATACTCTGCAAAGTCAATTCCGCCTAAAGATGCAATATAAATATTCGTAGGATTTCCGATAATCAGGAAAATGCTCCAGGTGTTTGCCCCTGCAAACTCTGCAAAAAGATAGGGCATTGGATTTATCCTCATACGCTTTGCAAAACAGCATATAAAAGGAGTAAATGTAAGTATAATTATATCGTTTGAAGTGAAAACTGTCAGGACTGATACCGTTATATAAAGATAAAAGAAAATCCTTTTCTGGCTACAGTTTGCACGCTTTACTGTTTCCCCTGCTACATAGGAAAAGAAGCCTGTTTCGTCAAGAAAAATTGAAAGGCCTGTCATAGAAATAAACAAAACAAGAATCTTAACAGGGTTTACAGAGGTGTCTGCGACCAGTCCCGAAAGTATTTCTCCTCTGTTTTCTCCGCTTATTATAAGGGCAAGTATTGCACCGACAAGGGGAGGAATCCAGTATGTATCAATCTCTTTCTTTTTAATTTTTACTGTTGGAAATTTCAGCACGCAAAGCACCATTAAAATGCAGGCTGAAATGAAAATTGCAAGTATCATTATTCTGTCGGTTCAAAGAAAACCTGTTTCCTTTCTGCTTTTGAGCCTATGTTGTTATACTCAAGGTACAAATAATTATTCACAAGGTCAAAGTATTCATTTTTCTCCCCATAGCCATGAGAGTTGCCCTCTCTATCAACATAAACATTGAAGGCTGTTGTAACGGGAACTTCCTCCATCATATTTACCATATAGCTATAATATGGGGAAAGTGTTACGTTCGCTGTTTTAAGAGCGAGAGGAAGCAAAAAATTCAGGCTAATCATATCCTTATTGCACTCTTCTATCGGGAAGTTTGCCCAGATTACAAAAGGTGTTGACCTCTTTTTAAGTGCCATTTCCTCTGAATTTTCGTTAGTTAACATATCCGACAGGAACGACGGACAATGGTCCCCTGCCATACAGACAATTACCTTTCGGTCTGTTTCAGACAGCTTATCTGTCAGCTCCTTAAAAGCCATATCAGACAGGTACATACAGGACAGAAATTCATTCATATCATTTGTGTTTTCGCCCAAATCTGTCTTTGTTTTTACAAGATAATCTTCCTCCTCAAGTATGTCCCAGTTTCCGTGGTTCTGTATTGTAAGAAGATACATAAATCTTGGGGCGTCGCCCATTTTTTCATAGTCCTCAAGGAGTTTTTTATACGCCATTTTGTCTGTGAGATAGGGCCTCTTGCCGTAAAAATCCTTTTCTGCAAAGTCCTCTGTAAACCTCACCTCATCAAAGCCCATAGCGGGATACGCCCTCTGTCTTGAGTAGTTCATTCCCTCTGCAGGATGTGCCGACCAGGTTTTATAGCCTAAGGCTTCAAGGTGGCTTACAGCTGTGTTAGAATTATTGAAATTCAGGGAATTAAAAGGGGTTATACCCTGGGTGAGCTGATTTGAATTTCCTGTTAAAAACTCAAATTCACTTCGGTTTGTGCCTCCGCCAAGCCCCGGAACGATTACGCTTCCTTTAACTGTATTTTCCATATTCCGAATGTTTGGCATATAGTCAATGTCAGTTTCTATATCCATTATCGTACTAACATCATAAAGGGTTTCATTAAGAATAAAAATTATATCCGGAGTTTCGTTTTCCGTTTTTATATTCTCAATTTTAAGGTTATTCACCTTTTCGTCGCTATAACCCTCAGGCTCTGTTACAGGGTTCATTGAGCTTTGCATTATTTCAATTGTTTCAGGAATAAAGCCATACTTCTGATAAGCTTCTTTCCATGACCAGACGATTGTCAACTTTGGTTTTACTGAGTTTTCGCTAAAGAACATTCCAAAAGCAAAAAGAAACACCAAGGCAGGTATTACAGCTGTTTTAATAAGCTCAGGAACAAGCTTTTTCTTTTTCTCTGTCTTTCTCATTTTAAGAATTAACAACAGTAAAAGAAAGCCTATTACAAATACTACTATAACAGGAATTCCAATTTCAAATTTATAGCTGTCAAGGACATTTAAGGCTGTTCCTGCGTTATGTATATCCTGTGTTGATACAGGCTGTCCCTTGAATTTTACTGTATAATAATTTATAAATGACAGTACAACTGTGATTACAGAGGTTACTGACGAGGCTATCCACCAGCGTCTTACAAATAGATATACAAGAGCTATCATTGCACCCATACAAATTATGTTTACAGGGGTATAAAGCCAGCCGTTAAAAAGGTAGTTTGAACAGCTAACCTCAAGGGCGTAGTAGCACAAAAATGCCACTGCGGATATATATAAAAACATATTGAATTTATTATTTTTCAGAAGTTTCATAAAATCCCTCCAGAGAAATCATAACACAAATTCTGACAATTTACAACAAAAAAAGGAAGTTATGACTTCCTTTTTTTAATATATCGAATAAAGATTAAAAAGATGGCTACGGCGCCAAAGTATCCGCAGATTGGATACACAACTGAAATGAGATTTCCAAAGCCCATAAGGCTGAAAATCAACGCAGAAAAACACATTACGCCATTTAATATTTTTTCACTGAGCTTTTCGTTTTTAATGGTCAGAAACTTTGTAACTGCAACTGTGCAGGACAAAGATGTGCCCAGCATTGCACCTAAAAGAAGCAGAGCGAAAGCTATTTTAACCCCTTGTCCGTAGCTTTCTGCCACAGTTAAAACAGGGAGCTCAGTTTTTTCTGCACCGTTGTTCATAAGGGTTAAGAGCAATACTGAAAGGGCAATTACAAGGAGGAATATTCCCCCTAAGGCTATTCCTTTTACCACCTTTTTATCCTCAATCCTCTCCGCAATGGGAGTTATTATGCCGATTGAAGAGAAAATATTATAGGCTGTGAAAATTAAAGCCGATACAAACCAGCCTCCAAGGAGAGGGTTTTCATTTGTATGTACAAAAACCACTTCTTTCCCCGACACCAGTTCTTTTCCGCAGATTATCACAAGCGCCACTGAAAGCACAGGCACAAAAGCGGAGAAAACTGTTATCATTCCTCCTGTGCCAAAAAATGACAGGCAGAGAATTACCGTGCAGAAAATTGCCGAGGCAAGAATAAGGGGAATTCCGAACAGCTCGTCAAGAAGAGCCGAGGCACCTGCTGTCATTATAACAAAAATACCGAACATAAAAAATGTTTCGATAAAGCCTACTATTAAATTAAGTTTAGGGAAGCGGTCCCCTGCCACAATTCTGTCCATTTCCTTTATTCCAGTTGTCTTTGTCAGCTTAATCAGAAAAACGCCGAACAGAATCATAATTAAAATTGCTATGCACAAACCCAAGATGCCCTGTTTTCCAAAAGCGCCGAAGAACTGGAAAATCTCCTGTCCCGACACGTAGCCTGCCCCTAGAAAACAGCCTGCGAAGGTGAATGCAAGGCTTAATTCATTCATTTTCATATATTTTTAAGCTTATTTATCTCCACTTGTTCTTCATCATAATTTTCTATGTATGAAATTGCTTCGCTTATATCGTCCGTAACCTTAAACAGCTTTGTTGTGGCTGTTTTCATAAAGTTCATTTCCGCCATTTTATCAAGCATATTTATCATATCATCATAAAAACCAAGAGTATTCAAAATTACGATTGGCTTATTATGACGCTGGAGCTGTTTTAAGGTAAGAACCTCAAAGAATTCGTCAAGAGTGCCAACTCCACCGGGAGCAATTACAAAGCCGTCAGACATATCAGATAAAATTTTCTTTCTCTCCCGCATTGTTTCTGTATAGATAAGCTCCGTACATTCCTGATAAAGAATTCCGTCAACATTGAAAAAGTGAGGGGAAATTCCGTAAATTCCGCCATTTTCTCTTTTTGTACCCCTTGCAGCAGCACCCATTACTCCGCTGGCACCTCCACCGAATACAAGGTTATGGCCTCTTTTTCCTATTTCCTCTCCCAAAAGCTCTGTTGCGTCTAAAAATCTCTTATCAATTTCGTTGCTTGATGCTCCGTAAACACAAATATTCATAAGCTTTTCCTCCAATCTGTTACAGTATATTATTTCTCATAAAGCTCTATGTTATCTTTTCCGTCAATTTCCTTAAAATGCACCTCGATAACCTCGCTTCTGGAGGTAGGGAAATTTTTTCCTACAAAGTTTGCACAAATAGGAAGTTCCCTGTGGCCACGGTCAGCCAATGCCGCCAGCATAATCTTTGCAGGTCTTCCCATAGCTGTTATGGCATCCATTGCTGCCCTTGTGGTTCTTCCCGTGTAGATTACATCATCCACCAAAATCACAGTCTTGCCTGTTACATCAAAAGAATCTGTTTTTTGTGTAACGATAGGGCTGTCCCCAATAGTGGAAAGGTCGTCTCTATACAAAGTTATATCAAGAACCTCAACAGGAATCTTAACTCCCTCAAATTCTTCAATTTTCGCCGACAGTCGTTGTGCCATAGGCACACCCCTGCTCCGTATCCCCACGAGAATTACATCTTTGTCTTCCACCGTTTTTTCAATTATCTGGTGTGCCATTCTTCCCAACATCCGTTGGAATCCCATTTCATCTAAAAGCTCTGATTTCAGTTTCATATTATCACCTTTTCGGTTCAGTTTCTTTAAGTTTTATACAGCCTTATTTATAACGCCTATGCTGTATTTAATTTCGCATGCCTTTTCTCCGCTGACAAACATACAGCTGTTATTTTTTTCAGCTTCAGCCAAGCCGTTATCATCCCTTGCAGATGTTGGCAAAATACAGCAGACATAAGTTCCGTTATGATGGTGGTGTCCCTGGTCAAATCCGGCACTTATCCACAGCCAGCAGTTATTTATCTTCTCGCTGTCCCACTTTATTTCAAGGCCTGTTCCATTCCTTTTATTATAAATGCAGGCATAAGGATTTTTTATATCATTAAAAATCTCTAGCATTCCCTTATTACTTCCGCATTCAGGCATTTCAAAGCTGTTGCCCTCAAGCTCTACAATACAGTTTTCGTCTAAAAACGGCTTTCCGATATTTGGATGGAAACCCCAGTTAAACGGAATTGTTTCCTTTGAAAGATTTATGATTTCTTCCCTGAAGTTCAGGGCTTTATCGTCTCTTTTCAGCGTCAAAGTTTTTCTTACTTCTAAAGGAAATTTAGACAGCCTTGTTATAAAAAGTAGCTCAATTTCTTCTTCGCTGTCTTTTAATACTGTATAGTCCCATGGCATATAGGCAACCTCTGCGTGTCTGAAGAAACGCTTCCCCAGCACCTCACAATCTGCGCCTACATTTGGCAGAATTTCAAACCAACCGCCTACATAGTTATCAGAAAAACATTCATCGTCCATCTTCGAATTCTTTATTTTATCAAGGCAGGATATTCCCATAGGATTTGTCCACACAAACTCTGTATCTGTTTTCTTATCAACAAAGGATATGATATCTGCACCCTTGTCTAGTAAAAATACTGTTCTTATGCAATCATTCTCAACCAGGAGACATCTGTAGCCCCTGAAGATAAACTCATAAAATCTTGAGCCGACTTTTCTTTCTCCAAAAAACATTTTGTTTACCACCTAACTTTATTTTCAATATGTAAAAAGCCTAATACGTTCATTATTGAGCAAGCCATTTTTGTAATGCCTGTACTCTGCTTTCCTGTGAGCGGATTTATAACCTCTGTTATAATATTTCCCTCTGCTACCATAATTGCTCTTATGATAATCTCACGGGCTTTTTCATAAAATCCGCTTTCGCAAAGCCCCATACCTACCATGGACATTTCTCTTGACCAGTGTCCGCCACTCCAATAGCCGTGTTCATTAAAGCCTTTACTGTCCTTACTTAACATTGGAAGCTGGCAACAGTTAAACTCATCCTTTGATAAAATATGCTCAAATATCTTCTCTCTGCGGTCCTGATTTTCTTCAAAATACAGCCAATAGAATATATCTGCGTTTTTAACCTTTGACTGCACCTTATTTTTAACATCAATATCGTGATAGAAATTATCTTCATCACTCCAACAATTATTGTAGATGCTGTCTTTGATAAGGTCATAGTATTTTCCGCAGAATTCACTGAATTTATTGTCTTCCTTAATTTCACCCAGGTCTTTGCCCGCATTTAACGACCAGAGAGTTATAATCTGTTCAACTATCGGGAGAACAGGTCTTTGCTTATTCTTGTACCATTCCTTTATCTCTTCATCAGTGCCCTTTGAAACAACTGCCATCCAGTCATCTAAAGAACCATCATCAAAGAAACAGCCTCCCTTATCATCCCAGCCTGTTTCCCAGAGGTTTGCCCACTCAATCATATTGTATTCTTTATTCATACGAACATCAATCAGAGTCTTTGCAAACTTTTTCAGCTTTTCATATACTGTCATTCCGCCTGCATCTTCTTCTAAAATGGTTTTATCCCCTGTATTTTTTATGTAATACATAACTGTATGTAACCAGTATGGTGCACCATGTGAAAATCTTCCTACATCGCCAACTGTACCGTAACAGCCTGTGCCGTCGCTATGGGTGTACCAGGAAAACACGCCGTCGGAATTTATCGAGCTTTTCATATAGCTTACAATCAGTCTTTTTGCAATATTACTCTGATTTGTAAGAGATAACGCCGCCATACTCTGCAGGGCATCATTACTCCATGAGCCTTTCCACTCAATTTTATCAGGGGCCATATAAAGCGGAGCTTTATTAAATTCCACTTCGTTTACATTCATAAGGACGCACCACCAATGCCACAGCTGACGAATGTGTATGTCTTCCTTTTTGAAATGATAGCTGTTTCCTGAAAATTCATTGAAGTAATCAAAATCTTCTTCTACCTGAACTGTCGGGCAGGAATTAAAATATTCATTCCAGAAATTTCTGTTTTTCTCAATTATCTGCTGACTGTTATCAAAAATTCTGTCGCAGTCGGAAATTGCCTTTTCTTTTGATATATTAAAGGCTGCAACTGTTTTTCCCTCCACAACAAACCCATCTTCTGCTTCCTTGATGCTGTCGGATTTTATGCACACATAACAGCCCTCATTAAAAATCAAAAGGCAATTTTCTGTAAGTTCTGCCTCTGCTTTAATCACTGCTTTTCCGTTTAATATACAGCCATATTCATAAAAAGGCATAACTATATTAAAGGTTTTTGTTTTAATATAGTCTGCGCCATATTCGATGTCCGAACTGCCACTCACATCAAATTTCACATCAAAGAGCTTTAAAGTCATTTTTCTTGCTTCGCATTCCTGATGTGTCTGGAATTCATAAGCCGCAATAGTTTCAAAGCTGTATTCACCGAAATTTTCGCTTTCACGGGCATACCACCTGAGGTTGCCAAGCCAGTTATAATTTCCTATATGATTATTTCTTACATATCTTACTTTTGAATATAAATCCATCATAAAAATTTCTCCCTGTATTGTGTCATATTTAAGCAAGCCTATCGCCATTTCATGCGATTTCAAATCATTCCTGAAATAATTATACTACACATTTTTTCTTTATTCAACAACTTTTTATGTTTGACATTAGGAATCAATAATGTTAAAATTATTTTATCAAACTTAAAGGAGTTTTTTATGGCTGAAAAAAGAAAAATTGGGGACAGAAAAGACGGAAAGCTTATCCGCAATCTTGATTCAATGCATTTTATTATGCCTGTGATTTATCCGAATCGTGCTGACAACGAGGCATTTATTTCAGAGCGCATTGACCTCACAAAAATAAACGAATATTTAGAAAAGAAAAATGCAGATAACCCTGACTACAGTTACAAGCTTTTTCAGATTATTGTTACTGCAATTTTAAAATGTATCTACTTGAGACCGAAACTTAACCGTTTCATTGCAAACAAAAACACCTATCAGCGAAATAAGGTTTCTGCCTCTTTTATTATCAAAAAGGAATTTAACGACAAGAGCGAAGAGGGTATGGCATTTATCTACGCAAAGGAAGACGACAACATCGATTCAATTCATGACGAGATTTACAGGCAGGTTACCCGTGTCAGAACTCCCGGCAAAAAGGACAGCACCACAGGTGTTATGGACTTTTTCAACAAGCTCCCACGCTGGTTTTCAAAGGCTATTATAAACTTTGTTTGTATGCTTGACCGACACGGCAAGGTTCCGCAGTCATTTATTGCAACTGACCCGTACTATTCCTCGGTTATTCTTACAAATCTTGGTTCAATCAAGCTTAAGTCGGGCTATCATCATCTTACAAACTGGGGCACAACTTCGATTTTTATTATTGTTGGCGAGAAGAAAGTTCGTCCTTTCTTTGACGAGGATGGCAACATAACAATGAAAGACAGTCTTGACCTGGGGCTTACAGTTGACGAAAGAATTGCTGACGGATATTATTTCTCAAAAACTGTCAGACTTCTTAAAAAGCTTTTAGAGAATCCTGAACTTTTAGAAAAGCCTCTTGCAGAGGAAATTGAATATTAATTTTAAAGCCTCCCAAAAGGGAGGCATTTTTATGAAAAATATCAAAATTTTTGCAAAAGGTTTACGGCGTATGCGTCAGCCGGTGTGTGGCACGTCGGGAAGGCATGCGGTGCAGGGGGGGGTGAAGTGTGGTGTGTCAGGAGGGTGGTGGCAGAGGTGTGTGGCGAAAAACAACAGATTTTTAAAAACAAAAAAAAGCCCGACATAAGTCGGGCTTTTAATTTTATTAAATATCTGTGCCTGTAACGGCATTATCCCAGCTTGAATCCCATGTTGTAGCAGCATGTAAGTCAAGAGTAGTCATAACACTATTATCTGTAAAATCAAGTGTGCTAACTGTTATAATATCATCTACATTAAACATTACGAGTTCAGCTGTTGGATTTTCATACTTTCTCATATTATTCACCTTTCCTTTTCAATATTTTTTAGTGTTTTTCTATATCAATGATAATTTCACTCAATTATTCGAATGAAATTGTCTGCATTGTCTGATACATTCTTACACCATCGGAAAGTGTGTAATATGGAATTGCATAAATATCGATACCCTTTACAGGAATTCCGAGAAGACCAGCCTTGAATACGATATTTGTGCCTGCGCCAGATGTTATTCTTGTAGTAACATCACAGCAAGCATCCTTAGCAATGCCTCTGATTTCTTCATCTGTTGAAAGGCCAGCTTCTTCAACTACTGCCTTTGGAACAAAGAGCATACCCATTTCTTTAAGTTCGTTGTCTTCAGTAGGAGCGTAATCGAATGTTGTGTGTACTCTTAATGTTTCAGCAAGCTTAACTGTAACTTCTTCACCAAATGGGTTAGTTGTTACTACGTCAGCGTTACCAGGGAGTACATTTGTTGTAACATATACAGGTGTGCCCATTGTTACAACGTCGGCTGCTGGGATTTCGATTTCTTTGAATACAGCTGTGTAAGTTGCATCTTCTGTAGCTTCTACGATAGTCTTATCCCAGCCTTCGAATGTGTAGCCATCCTTAGATGGTGTGCCATTTGGATATTCAGGGAGTTCGTTTTCAGCAACTTCAACTACAACATCTTCCTGACCGTCAACTACGAATGTGATGTTGTATGTTGTTTCACTTGAGCCATAGTATTCATCTTCTGTTACCTGAACGCCTGCCTTAACATAAATCTTTTCAGTATATGTAGGCATAGGTTCTTCCACTGTACCAATACCATCAAGACTTAGTTTAGAAAGACCTACAACTTCTTCTACATCCATAACAAATGTATCAGTAGTAGCTGCTATACAAATTTTAGTAGTAAGATCTTCATAAAGCACACCGTTTTCCCAGTCATAATTGTCAGGATCTGTTATTTCACTATATGGGAACATTTCTTCCATAGATGTTGCAAGAACCGCAAAACCAATCTTGCTTGTAGTCTTTGTACCAAGAGAAGTTACAAGGGGAACTGGCGCTTCCTCTATATACGCACAGCATCCTGGACTAGGGTTCTTAACATATACTACATTGCTATCAAATGCATACATAATAGACATAGCAGTAATTACACGTCCCAAATAACCTTCTTCACCACTTTCATCAACACCATATCTTACATTTAACTGATAATCTTCCAATGGTGTGACAATGGTTTCAATAACCATAGGGAACTTACCTGAAGGTAATGTCTTTCCTGTCAAAGTTTTGTATTCGTCTGCTGTTATTGAAGTAACTGTTGTTTCAATATCCGCTGTTTCTTTATCTATATCACTAACTGCTCTAGCAAAAGAAGTAGCAGACATAGAAACAAGCATGGACGCAACGAGAGCTACCGACAATAAAATCGATAAAATTCTTTTCATTTTTTCTTCCTCCATTTTTATTTGTTTATAGAATAAGTTTAATAGATTTACATATTCGTACCCACCTATCATATCACGATTCTATAAACTTGTCAAGTCTTTTTTTGGGGGAATTTTGGAATTCCCCCAAAAAACTTTTGTTATGTCTTATTTAAGAGTAACTGTGTAAGTTTTTCCTACTTCTTTTGTTTCTCCGCCTGATGTAGTAATTGTTAAAGTACCCTTCTGTACGTAGTTAACAATTGTAGCACCGTCCATAACGTTAACTTTTCCATCACCGTTAACATCACCCCAGAGGAGGTCGCTTCCTACCGCAAATGCTTCACCAAGCTGTAATGTTATGTCGCCACTTGTGATTGATAACGCACCTTTCTGTACGTAGTTAACAATTGTAGCACCATCCATAACGTTAACTTTTCCGTCAAGGTTTACGTCACCCCAAGCAAATGGGAAGTCGTCGCCAGTTGAAATTTCTTCGAATACAGCTGTGTAAGTTGCGTTTTCGTAAGCTTCTACGATTTCAGGTGTCCAGCCCTTGAATTCGAATCCTTCCTTAGATGGTGTTTCACCAGGGAATGCAGGGAGTTCGCCTTCAACAACTTCAATTTCAACGTTGTCCTGACCTTCAACTACGAATGTGATTGTGTACTTAACAATTACCTTTTCGAGGATTGCTTCGTATGTTGCATCTTCTGTTGCAGCTACGATTTCAGGATCCCAACCTACGAATGTGTATCCGTCAACTACTGGGTCAGCAATTTCAGGAACTACACCGTGGTTAACTGTGAGTACTGTGTCTTCAAGACCTTCAACTACGAATGTAATTGTGTATGTCTTGATTTCGAATGTAGCAACATATGTTGCGTCTTCTGTAGCAGGAGCGAGTTCTGGTGTCCAGCCTGTGAATGTGTAGCCTTCCTTAACAGGATCTTCACCAAATACAGGTGTTTCGCCAGCTTCTACTGTTACAGTCTTAACAACTACATCGTCAACTTCAAAGTTGATTTCGAATGTTTCAGGAAGAATTTCATTGAAGATTGCGTAGAATGTCTTAGCTTCATCAGCTACGCCGAGGCTATCAACAACTTCGCCGTCTTCTGCGAGTGCCCAACCTGCAAATTCGTGTCCGTCCTTAGTTGGTGTTGCTGTGTAAACGATTTCTTCGTTTTCAACAACTTCAACTGTTCCGAATGTTTCGCCGTCAACTACGAATGTGATTGTGTACTTTGTTGGTTCTTCAACGATTTCGCCGTTGAATACTGCAACTACGTCTACATCACCTGTTAATGTTACTGTGTAGATTTCTTCGCCTACGAGAGCTTCGTCAGCAGTTTCAACTAATGTGTATTCAAGTTCATTTCCTTCAGCATCTGTGAAGCCTGTGAGTTCGTATCCGTCAGCAGGAATAACAACAACGTTAACCTTACCGAATGCAGAATCAACAGTTGTACCACCGAATACTGTACCGTATTCAGCGTTGTTTGCACTATATGCCGGTGTGTAGAATGACTTTGTTAAGCCAAAGGCAGATGTTTCCTTATTATAAGCTAATACACCTGAACCTGTAGCGTAGCTTGAAGAGTGTACAGAAGCGATCTGTTCATCTGTTGCAGCAAAGCCATTCTTGAAGATTGGCTGAGTTGCGTTATAACGAGCAGTCAAGAGACCTACAAAGTTTTCAGTTGCCTGACCCTTTGCCATAGCGTTGCCATTCTGGTACACAGTTGCATCGTCTGTGTAAGCGATTGTCTTACCGTCGAATACGATTGAACTTGCATTCTGACCCTGGAAGATTGACCAACCGTTTGTTGATGTTGATGTGTTACCGTATGCAACAATGTTCTGGATAGTTGTTGTTGCAGAACCGTTAGATGAATATAAACCGTATCCTGCGAATGTGTTATTTGTCATAACTACATTCTTAAGTGTACCGCCGTTTATTGTGAGTAATGTCTGACCTGTTGTTGTATTATCCTTAACAACAAGACCGTCGATTACTGTGTGACCGCCTGGGAGGGCTGTAACCTTATCGTTGTTTGTATATGTAAGATTATTTACATAAGAGCCTTCAGCGAGGGCATTAGCAGCATCGATAAGCTTCATGTTGAAGCCATCAGCAGTTACATTTTCCCATTCAACCTTAGCGTTAGCATTTAACTTAATAGCAGACCACTTAGAGTTACCATCAACGAATGTTACGTCGAAGAGTCTGAGTGTTGATCCACCATTAGTTGTGAATAATGTACCCTTATCTGTACCTGTGTACTTAAATGTTACATTATTGAATTCTACAACGGCATTGTTGTTAATTGTCATACCGTGTGTTGGTGAATGTTCCATAACGATTGCTGCACCGTACGGAGCATAGTACTTAACGCTCTGTGTTATTGTGAAGTCAGCACCGATGTTAGAGTCAGTTAATACATAGATTGTATCGAGGCCTTCTGCAACTGCAACTTCATAAGCCTTCTTAACTGTAGCAACAGGTGTATCAACAGTTAAACCGTCGTTAGCATCTGAGCCGGAACCTGCAACGAATACATAGTCGCCTGTAATATTAACTTCCATGTACTGTGCAACGTATGTTACTGTTTCAGTAGCGCCAAGCTTAGCAAGTTCAGAACTTGTAATCTTTGTTTCGCCACCGTCAGCAGACCAACCTGTGAATACCATGCCTGACTTAGCAGGAGCAGCAGCAGGTGTGATAAGTGTGCCAGGAGCAAGCTTTAATGTACCGAGTACATCTTCGCCGTCCATAAATGTGATGATTATTGCGTCAACTTCTTCGAAGTTTGCATAATATGTAGCATGTACAGAAGCAACAGGAAGAGCAACGATTTCGCCACCTTCTGTTTCTGACCAACCTGTAAATACATATACCTTATCAGCAGCAGGGTTTTCCTTTACAGGTGTTGCCGCTGTGATATTTGTGCCTACAACGAAGTCTGTTGCAGTTTCAACGCCGTCAATATTAAATGTAATTGTTGCGTAAACTTTTTCTGTGAATGTAGCTGTGTATGTGATTACGTCTTCGCCGTTTGCACCCACGCCTTCTTCTCTTACGCCTTCGCTCCAAGAAGCGAATGTGTACTTAGTTGTTGTGTTTTCTTCTACGAGGTCAGCCTTCTTAACGAGCTGTGTAGCGTTACCGCTAAATGTTGGCTCTGTCTGTCCAGCTTCTTCGTACCACTTAACTGTCTGTGCAACTTCACCGTTACCGTCAACGAAGTTGATTGTAACGAAATCTTCTTCTGTTAAGTCGTAATCAGCTACGATAGTAATTGTGTTCTTATCAGCAAATGGGTTGATATCCTTTGCTAAGAGTTCGTCAACAGAGTAGCCTGTTGGCATAAATGTCTTAGTAACGAAGTAGTTACCCTTTGCTTCATCATAGTTGTTAGGATCGTTTTCATCAAGGAGGTTAGTGTACATCCAGCCCTTGAATGTTGCATCAGAGTATGTACCATCAAGGTTTGTACCTACAGTATTGAAGTTGAGGTACTTGTATGTGTTATCTGCTGAGTTGAGGTATGTTGTTGTTCTACCTGTCTTATCAACAATGTTTCCACCCTTAACTTCCATCATAGCCCAATCAATATTTACAGCCACATGGTCAAAGCCCGGAACAGAAATCTTACCGCCGTTCATTTCTTCAGTAACAACGATTGTGTTACGTGTGAAGTTAGCAGCGCCAGCTTCCTTGTTAACTCCAACTGTAGCAATCTGTGTACCTGCAGCGTTATAAATTCTAACGTCTCCACGTCTGAGTCTATAGTTGTTGTTAGGGTCAACAATATCATAGCCTTCTAAGAATGTAACTTCATCGCCGGCTGTGTAGTACTTCCACTGTGTACCATCAAGGATTGCAATCTTACCTTCTTCTACAGCTGTTAATTCATAAGCTGCGTAGAGTACAGGGTATTCGATTGAGTAAGCTGTAATCTTCTTACCGTTTGGTGTACATGTGCCGTTTACATAATCGTATGTAGGAGCTTCTGTGTACCAGCCGATAGCCTTATGAGCATAGCCGTTGTAGATAAAGTCAGTTACATGGCTGAAGTGTCCTAAGTTAACACCGCTACCTTCGTTAACTGAACCTGTACCTGTCTTTTCACCGCTAGCTGAGAGATAGTTTGCAGTGATATCAATCTTTGTAACTTCCCAGTTAATCTGGAAGCCCTTACCAGCTTCAACGATAACTGTCTTTGTAGTATCTTCCTGAACAGTTCCGCCGTAGCTTGTTGATTTAGGTGTGTAGCTTACACCGTACTGTTTTACGTTAAGTCTTGGAACGTTAACTTCCTGACCTACGTAGTATGTTCTGTTAATCTGGTGATTTTCAAGTGTGTTAGCTGTCCAGCCTGAGATGTTTGTATTAACCTGAACAAATTCACCGTCTGCCTTTTCAGCATACTTAGCAACAAGAGTAATGTTCTTTGTTACGCCAGATACGATGCCGTCCTTAGCGATTTCTTCTCTGCCAAGTCTCCAGCCTGTGAATTCAACGCCAGCCTTATAACCAGGTGTGATACCTGTGTATTCTGGAGTTGTTCCGCCGTAAGGAACCTTAACAACATTTAAGAGTACGCCGTCAGCATCCATATATGTAACTGTGTATTCTCTTTCGTCGAGTTCTAATTCAGTTGCATTTGGTCTTGTAACAATGAGTTCTTCAATATAAATCTGTCCCCAGTTATTGAAGTTACCGCCGATGTTAACACCGTGGATAGCCTTCATATCAGGGAGTTCGCCTGTTGCGATTTCAACGCCGTCTGCATAAAGAACATAAGTTCTGTCAGCATAGTTGAGTTCAGCGAGGTATGTAATCCAATCGAATACCTGTGGTCTTGTTTCGATTGTCTTACCGAGTGTAAAGTCGGCTCTTGAACCTGCGCCAAGGCCTTCATACTTAATCTTAATATCAGATGCGTTCCAGTTAGAGAGGTTTTCTCTTGCTCTAACCTTAACCTGAATCTTGATATTCTGGTTTTCAGCCTTAGACATATCGAGTGGTTCAAACCAGTAGTTATTGTTTGTACCAATCTTATTATATGGGTCGTTTGCAGGAGCCTTATAGTCTTCTACAACCTTACCGTAGGACTTAGTAATGAATGATGACTGTACATTTGCAAAGTTTGCGTTCTTTTCGTTGCCGTTTGCATCAATATATGTGATGTAATCACCCTTAGCATTTGTAAAGTCTTCATATACATATGGTGTACCTGCGAAGAATTCTCTTGAGTATTCTGGGTATACAACCATATCTTCATTGATAGCTACGCCTGTGAGGTCTGTGCTCCACTTATCGAATGTGTAAGCGAAGAGAGCATCGTTAGCTCTTGCAGGACCAGCAGGGATGTCGCCATAGCCTACTGTTACAGTGTAACCAGGATATACGATTCTTTCTTCGTAAAGATCACCGTTTGAAAGTGTGTACTTAACGCTATATGTAACATCTTCTACATCGAAGTATGCCATAAGCTTTAAGTTACCTTCAACGAGGTCTTCATCGAGGTCGAGAATCTGTACATTTCCTTCTCCGTCGAGGAGTGGGTTTTCACCGTCTTCAGTAATAGCCCAGCCCTTGAATATCTGTCTCTGTGGAATTACTGTACCAGCTTCGAAGCCGTAGAACTCATCAGATTCAGCATATTCGTCTGTGAGTGTAACTGTTCTTGAGATATTTTCACGAACAGGTGTTGCAGGAACGCTTGAGCTCCACTTTGAGTTGATGGAGTATCCACCGTAAACTTCAGGGAGTGATGCAAGAAGCGCACCCTTTTCATAGAAGTTAACTTCGTATGACTTGAGTGTTGACCATACAGCGTATGGGTTGAGGTTTGCAGTTACATTAGTGATTGGGTTAGCCTTTGTGTGAACTGTTTCACCGTCAAGTGTCCAACCGTTAAGTCTGTAACCCTTACTTGATCTATCGTAATCGATAAGTGTAGGAGCGTCTTCGCCCATAGCTACAACTTCTGTGCCTCTTACAGGAGAATTAGCGTTACCATCGTCTGAGAGGTAAGAAACTGTGAACTGTGACTTAGATGTTTCCTTAAGACCTTCGATTGCAAGGTCATCGATATACATTGTGTAATCTAAGTTCTGTGCTGATGTACCTGTTGTTACAACAAGTCTATCAATATTTGTTACAGTTTCAGCAGCTGTAATCCATTCAGATTCAACTTCGCCGATAGCAAGCTTATATGAGTTTGTAGCAAAATTGAATGTGAAGGCAACGTCAAACCATGTGTTCTTACCAGCAGATTCCATAGTATCTACGCTATAACCGATTGATGGGTTATCCATATACTTAGGAACGCCTGCACCATTTGTAAGAACGAGGTTACCTGTTGTACCGTCTGTAGCAATATTTGTAATTGTTCTGTTAGCACCAGCAGTTGTCTGACCCTGGAGACCAAGAGCGAATCTTGTAGGGAATCCAGTTTCATATACATTCTTAACCTTGAACTTATATGTTACTGTTGCACCATTGATTGAGTCAGCAGTAGCAGGGTCAAAGTAGAATACTGTGCCAACGCCCTGGTTTGTCTTAGCATTGTAAATCTTTACTACATTATTTGTAGCATTGCCAGGTTCTCCAACGATACCAAATACGTTATGAGCAAGGCCATCGCCCTGGTTTCTAGCGTATGTAGCTGTGTTACCGTTGTTACCAAGCTTTGTGATAAGCTTAGAATTGTTGATTGCAAAAATGTTTGTATTTGGAAGAAGTGTAATTTCAACATCTTCAAATGTTTCCATTGTATCTGGAATATTTGCAACCGGTGTCTTTACGTATTCAGCATAGATATCAACTACGAAGTTACCTTCAGCGTTGATGTATGCCTTTGCAGCAGCAACTTCTTCAGGAACAAGTGCATTGTTTGCCACGTATGGCCAAGCACCGTCTGAGTATGTGTACTGTGCATTTGCAGCTGCAGTTGGAACTTCAGGAACTGCTACACCAGCGATATCGCCGTATGCAACTGTTGATGTACCGAGTACTGCGCCTGCATTGTCATAGAATGTAATTACATACTGCTTTTCGCCACTTGCGTAGCTTGCCTTATAGTAATATACATTTTCAGCTGTAGCAACAACTGTAGCAGGGAGAGCTTCGTTAGACTTTGTCATTGGAGCTGCATATTCATATAATGTAGCATCTCCTGCAACAACACCGTCAACATCACAAGCCTTCCAGCCGTTGAATGTGTATGCTTCGTCTGATGTAGAAGTCTTCTTAGGGATAGCTGTGTAGTTTGGCTTGTTACCAGCACCTACATAACCATCGAAGAGCTTTGTATTATCATCATTGTAAAGTATAACTCTTACAGCAGTCTTTGTCTGTGAGAAGTGTGGATAGAGACTTACTTCATTTTCTGTGAAATACTTTGTTGCGTCATTAACGTCTGTTGGGGTAACCTTTTCACCGTTTGGATATGTACCTGTGTACCAGCCATCGAATGTGTTAGCCCATGTGAATGTACCATCGTTATTGTTAGCCTTTGTTGGGTTAGCAGGCATATTGAGGATTGTCATTCCACGGCCTGTTGTTCTTGTAGCATATACCTGTGTACCAGCTTCGTTATAGAAGTTAACTGTGATAGCATCTGCATATGTTTCTTCGAACAATGGCTTAAGTGTAGAATCACCTGTTACCTGCATTGCAGCAAAGTCAGCAATTGTGTACTTAATGTTGTTAACTTCAACAGTTGTACCGATAGTAGCTAATTCTTCTTCAGTAGCATCTGTGAAATCAACAAAGAGTGTTGTGCCGTCTGCATTTAAGAGCTTGTTTCCGATATGGGAACCAGCCTTTGCAAACCAGCCCTTGAATACATATTCAGTTGTAGCTGTAGCAGCCTTTGTCTGATCACCAGGATATGTTGGGGCAGTATATGCCTGAACTTCCTGTGTTGAGAGAGTCTGTTCTGCACTATCTACAATAGTAACTGTGTACTTCTGTGTACTCTTTTCCCACATTGGAGCAACTTCTAAATCCTTAGTTACATTAGTAATACCTGTGTAATAAGCATCAGCCTGGTCTTCTTCACCAGTGCTCCAACCCTGGAAGTTATATGAGTAGTTTGTATCTGGGTTCTTTGTTGGGTTTGCTGTCATGCCAACAGTTGTAGCTGTTGCACCGTCA
Organism: Clostridia bacterium; assembly: GCA_017622215.1. GTDB lineage: Bacteria > Bacillota > Clostridia > Monoglobales > Monoglobaceae > RGIG8709. The sequence continues at coordinate 122,098 of JAGARO010000004.1, read as the reverse complement.
GCAACGTATCTTACAGACCAGTCATTCAAGTTATTACCGTTGTGGTGGAAAATAACCTTATTAAGATATGTAGGTTCTACAACTGCAGCAGCATTGTCTACTGGGTTTTCTTCAACCTTGAAGTTATCAAGGTATGCAGTTGAGACATGAGTGCTGTTGTTAGCACCCCATACGAATGATGTGATTCTGTCAGCCTGTTTACCGTTATTATCGAGGAAGTTTACAGTCTGTGTTGCGAGAACTGTAGCGCCTTCCTTAACAGTAATAACTGTCTTCTTTAATACTGTATCAAAATCGTAAACGATTGTGAGCCACTTGCCTGTTACAGCGTTTGCAGCAACAAGAGGTTTGAAACCGCTTCCGTCATATACAGCAAGACCGAATCTTTCATCAGCAGTCATTGAAAGTACAGGGATATTCTGTTCAAGAGTTGTTCCCTGTGCATTCTTAGCAACTGCACCCATTACAGAACCGAACTTAACTGTTGCAGGAACATCTGAGTAAGTAGCTTCAGCAAGGTAACCAAGCTTAACGTCATAAGACATTCTAATCTTATTACCAGCACCGAGTGTAGCTGTGTCAGCCATTTCGAGAACTAAGTCGTTAGCGTTTCTGTTTTCTGTGATTGGGTTGAGGAAGTATACAAAGCTATGTGCCTTATCTGCTGCATCAGTTGCACTGATAAGTGGGAACTTAGCTTCGTTGTTTTCGTCAGGTGCACCGATATTATTAGCATCAGCGTAAGCTTCCAAACTAAGGTCTACTGTACCAGCTTCCCATGAACCTGAAATCTTAGCAAAGCCACCGATTTCATCGCCTGTAGCTGTGTATGACCAGTTACGGTCAGCAAAGTTGATACCCTGTGGGTTACCTGATCTGATATAGTTCATGTTTGTACCACTTGTAATCTTGTTACGAGTGATAACTGCATCGCCTGATGCATCAAGTGTATATTCAGCATCAGAAGATACTGTATTATCAAATGTTGCATAAAGTGTAACATCACCTACTACAGGTTCTACAATGTATCCGCCGTAGTATGAGTTATTACCATTCTTATTGTATGCACGGTCTGCATAAGCTGAAGCTTCTGCATCCTTATAAACGCCTGTAAGACGTCCTTCGCCGTTGATTTCAGGGAGAGCTACAATTCTTCCGAATTCAGCGTCCTGAACAGTAACGAGTGTGTCGCCTGTTGCAGCGTCTTTAACTGTAATATCTGAAGTTGGGAAAGCTGTGTGATAGCCGAGTTCAGAAATAGCAATGTTATCGTATGCAGCAGATTCATAAACTGTACCTGCAGCCATATTGATAGCATCAACGCTATTTACGTCAGCATCAACAAAGTTAGCCTTAGCTAAAAGCTTTCCGTCTACCATTACATAATAAACACCGTTTATTGTGTCGAGGTAGATATCGAAATGCTGCCACTTCGCCTGATCCATTCTCCATCCTGTGATGTTAGCACGGTCAATACCGAAGTTTGTATAGTTACCGGCAGAATTTCTGATGTAGTATGATGCCTTATAGTTTGCAGTCTGTGTACCCTGAGTATTGAATGGGAAGCCCATTGCTCTCTCGTTAGTAACTTCGTTTGCAGTATAGTCATCATCATAGTTTAAGCCATCAGCAATCATAAGGAAGTTTGCCTTGTTTGCGCCCCTTGAAGCGTAAAGTCTGGCAGCAACCTTACCTGTTTCCTTATTGTAAATCTTGAAAATGTCTGCTTCTACCGCGTTGGCCATATTGCCACCTGGGTAGTAGTAGTCAAATGAGAATTTAACAATATCGTTATTTACAACAGATTTTGATGCAAAGTCAAAGCTTGCTTCCATTCCCTTTGCAATTGTAAATGCGTTATTACCAGCGCCAGCGAGTTCAGCATAAGCATTGTTGTTTACACCTGCTGTGTACTGGTTGTACTTATTCATATCTGTTGCAGTAATTGTAGCGGATGTAAAGCCCTCAGGAGCATATTCAATTACGCCGTCTACAATACCGTAAATTCCGTTTTCAAATGTTTCAATGTTAGACTGTGTTTCAGGCTTTGTATCGTCGCCGAGGTCGCCTGAAGCTTTCTTCTGCTTTGTAAATGTTGGGTAGAATACGAATGCATAGGAATCTGCTATAAATTCGAATTTACCAAAATCTACAACCGGGCCATTAATAAGATTAGCTGCCGCAAAAGATGCATCATATTTATAGTTATCAGCAGCTACCCAGCCCTTGAAGGTGTATGTATATTCTTCATCTTCAAGCATTGCAGATGTAGGAGCTACGGAAGCAGGATAATTTCCTGTAAGCTTATATCCGTCTCTTACCTCGCCCCAAACAATGGATTCACCGTTTGCATCAAAGAATTCATATGATGTTCTTGGTGGATACCAACCGTTTGTAGCGAATTCATTATCGCTTGAATTGTAATAGAAGTCTTCAACACCGTTTATGCTTAAGTTAAGTTCAGGACGAGGTACTACATCCTCAAGTCTGTAACCGCCTCTTACATAATGTGCACGGTATTCTTCGCCGACATAGTCAATATCTCCTGTAGATTCGTTATATTCATATGCGTCAAAACCAATGTTAGATATAACCTGAGCGCCGAAATCGTCTGTCTTTGTATAGAAGAGATATTCAACAACAATAGGTTCTGTTACAGAATCTCTGAAATCACCTGAAGTTGTTCCTGCAGGATACTTTGCAAGAGGATAATGATAGTTGAGACCTATATTATCCATACTATCACTAGGATCTATCATTTTTGCCTGGTACGAGAATCCTGTCCATCTTGTGAGTGAATTGGATTCTGTCTGACAGATTACACTAAGACCTTCCTTAACGAATGGGTTATATGTAACCATTGAATAGGTTTCAGGCCAAACAGGAATGATCTTCTCCTGTTCGGCAATAGATCCGAAATAGAGAGATGTCTCCCATCCCATAAGCTTTCTTGAACTGTTAAGCCATGTCCCCGTGTCTACTACGAAGTCATTGTACAGTTCACCGTAGTTGGATAATTCGGAACGCATCTTGTATGCGCTGTAACCAGCTACATTGTCAAGATATGCCTGTAATCCGGTTTCATCGAAAGCAACCATCTGGTTCTCATCATCAAGTACAACTCGATTTGGTCTTGTTGTAGTCTGGAAGATACCATACTTGCTGTATGCATTGTATGCATTCACACGGTTCTGACTTTCGTTAACCGTATCAGAATTAGGAGCCAACGAAGTAGTCTTAATATCGATATAAAGCTGTTTTGACCAGTCAATAAGATACTGTTCAAGGTCAGCAATCTTCTCGATAGTAACATCTACATCAGGTGAGACTCCACTATCTGTCTGTGCAACTGCATCTTCAGCAAATGTGAATGTTGGGAAGCAAGTAATCAACATTCCAAGTGTAAGAATAAGTGCAATTACACGTGACGAAAACTTTGTTTTCATCATACTTTTTTCCTCCTTTTAAGAAAAATATTTATTTATTTTATTTTTTTTACTAAAAAAATTAAAAAATGTATGCAAAATGTAGAATGGGCAGACTAATCCCACTCTACCTTAGCATAATAATTATAGCATCAGAGGGGGACAAAGTCAACGGAAAAAGCCCACAGAATTGGACTTTTTTGCATTTTTGTGCATTCTGTTTTGTCCACCACTAAATATTGTGGTTGGCGATTTAAAAATATCTATTAGTACCCCTCGCTATGGTAAAGTTGCACAAAAAATCACGTCCCCTTTTTAGCGCTGTTTTTTAGCGTTTTTTAATAGTTTACATAACCCGCTTCTCCTTTATTATCAAGGCTTTTCTGTATTTCAATATGTTCCTTTTTCACATATATTTCCCTTGTCTTATTTACTCATATTTGGGCTGTTTTTTATTCATATTCAACAAAAACAAGGTTTTTTGTCTTTTTTTCTTCTTATCAAGTGTTTTCGGGCTAAAATTACCCATTTTTAACGTTTTTGTAACACAACTTTAACATAACGGACTATTTTTGCATATAAAAAGAGCCCCGAAGCGTGCTTTAACAACACGCCCCCCGGGGCTCAAATTATTCCTTTTATAATATGCACTGCAAGAACTGTTTTGTTCTTGGATTTTCAGGAGCTTCAAACATCTTTTCAGGTGTTCCCTCCTCAACAATCTGTCCGTCAGCCATAAAGATAATTCTGTCTGCAACTTCCTTTGCAAAACCCATTTCGTGAGTTACACAAACCATTGTCATACCCTCTTTCGCAAGGGTTTTCATTACATCAAGAACTTCTCCTACCATTTCAGGGTCGAGAGCAGATGTAGGTTCGTCAAAAAGCATTACTTCAGGCTCCATACAAAGCGCACGGACTATGGCAACTCTCTGTTTCTGACCGCCCGAAAGCTGTGATGGATAAGCGTTTGCACGGTCAGCAAGGCCTACTCTTTCAAGGAGTTCCATAGCTTTAGCTTCAGCCTCAGCCTTTGACTTCTTAAGAAGCTTCATGGGACCAATTGTCATATTCCTCAAGATTGTCATATGCGGGAAGAGATTAAAATGCTGAAAAACCATTCCCATCTTCTGTCTGTGAAGATTTATATTGGTTTTCTTGCTGTTAACCTGATTTCCATTATAGTAAATTGCACCCTTTGTAGGGATTTCAAGCATATTAAGAGACCTTAAGAATGTAGATTTACCCGAACCCGACGGGCCGATTACAACTACAACCTCGCCTTTGTCAATTGTTGCATTAACGCCGTCCAGAGCCTTAAGCTTTCCGCCAAGGTAATATTTACAAAGGTCTTTTGTTTCAATAATAACATTATCTTTCACTCTTACGCAGCCTCCTCTCAAGCAGACTTACAAGCCACGAAAAGAACATTACTAGCACAAGGTAGATTGCCGCAACTGCAAGAAGCGGGAAAAAGGCATCATAGGTTCTGCCTCGTATAATATCTCCGCCCTTTGTTAAATCCTGCAGGGCAACATAGCCTGATACCGATGTTTCCTTAAGTAAAACAATAAACTCATTTGCAAGAGCAGGGAGAATATTCTTGAAAGCCTGTGGCAGAACAATAAATACCATTGTCTGAACATAGTTAAGCCCTAAAGAACGGCCTGCCTCGGTCTGACCTTCGTCAATAGACATAATTCCCGAACGCATAATTTCAGCAACATAAGCACCTGAATTTATACCAAAGGACAAAATTGCAATAAGCACCTTATTATTTGAGGACGCAAAAATAAGATAATAGGAAATCATAAGCTGAACAACAACCGGTGTTCCGCGGATTACTGTAAGATAAGCACGGCAGAGCCAGTCCAGAAACGCAAGAATAGCCTTGCCAATTCCCGGACGCATTGTTTCCTTTGTCTTATCCCTTGTGGCTCTGATTGACGCCACAACCATACCTATTAAAATTCCAAGCAAAACTGCAAAAAATGTAACCTTCAATGTAACAACAAGGCCGTCTGCCAGGTATTTCCACCTGTTATCCTTAACTAAATTAAGGAAAAACCTTGCTTTCATGGAAGTCATCCATTCCTGCATAGTATTACCCCCTCTAAAATCCTAAAAGGGCATGGAAGACCATGCCCTTAATTAAGCTATTGTCTGAAATTATTCTGCAGGTACTTCCTCAGCAGGAATGTACTTTTCAATAATCTTCTTGATAGTTCCGTCGTTGATAAGTTCAACGAGAGCGCCGTTTACAGCATCCTTAACAAGCGGATTTGTCTTTGCAAATGCGATTGCATACTGTTCTTCAGCATAAGCTGTATCAAGAATTGTAAGTCCTTCGTTTGCAGCAACATAAGCCTTTGCAGGTTCATTATCAATAATTACACAGTCAATCTTGCCTGCAACGAGAGCTGCAACAGCGTCTGTGCCCTTTGAGTAACGTTCAATATTTTCTTCGCCGTAATCGTCAGTTGCGTAGATATCACCTGTTGTAGATGTCTGAACACCAATCTTCTTGCCAGCTACATCATCAAGAGTCTTGATGTCTCCGTCAGCCTTAACGATTACTGACTGAACAGCTGTAGCGTATGTATTTGAGAAGTCAACGATAGCTTTTCTGTCTTCTGTTACTGTCATACCAGCCATACCCATTGTAACCTTGCCTGACTGAACAGCAGCGAGGATTGAATCAAATTCCATATCTTCAATCTTAAGTGTGTAGCCGAGCTTGTCAGCAATTGCCTGTGCAATTTCAGCATCGATACCTACGATTTTATCATTTTCGTAGTATTCGTATGGTGGGAATGTAGCGTTTGTTGCCATAACGAGTTCCTTTGTCTGGAATTCCTTAGGCTGTTTGTTTTCTGTCTTGTTTCCGCAGCCTGCGAGGCAGCATACTGTTAATACAGCAACAAGAACTAAAGCAATAATCTTCTTCATTTATATCTCCTCCTGATTTAAAAATTTCTTTTATGTTACACATTATACACCCTTTTTTCAGTTTTTCAAGAGTTTTACGCAATTTTTCCATATTTAATTTGTACTTTTGTCAATTCCATATAATTTTTTTATATAAAATATGTATAATTCCACCAAAACTTTTTTGATTCCCCTATTACTTTTGCTGTATTTCACAGGGTTTTTCTACTTTTTTGAGAAATTTTCAAAAAAGGGTTGACAAAACTGTTTTTTTCAACTATAATAAGCAGGTCTTAAGGGACAAAACATTTCGAGGTTTAGCGCAGTTTGGTAGCGCACCTGGTTTGGGACCAGGGTGCCACAGGTTCGAATCCTGTAACCTCGACCAGAAAAAACGACTTGCTGAAGCAAGTCGTTTTTCAGTTATATTTGCCTACAGCAAGTTATATTGCAACGCAGTTATATTCAGCTTGTGCTGAGTGATATTGTGCTTTGCACAGTTCAAAGACAAATATAATATCACTGAAACCGTTAGGTTTCAATATCACTTTTGATTTATCAAAAATATCACTCCATCAAAGATGGAATATTACTTAAATTAAAAACCTTTGTGGTTTAATTTGACCAGAAAAGCACTTGCATTTTGCAGGTGCTTTTTTTATTTCAAATTGACAAATGAATTTTTTAAACCTATAATATATGTAAGAAAATTTTTAAGGTGATTATATGAAAACTGTTTTCTCCGGCGTCAACGACGCAGGGCAGAGACTTGACAAGTTTTTAATTAAATATTTTAAAGGCATCCCCCAGGGAACAATCCACAAATGGCTCAGGAAAAAACGTGTCCGTGTCAACGGAAAACACGTTCCTATTGACTACATTCTTCGGGAAAATGACAAGCTTGACCTTTACATCAACGACGAATTTTTCCAGGAGAAAACTCCTGTTATTACAGGAAATTCTGACATTGACATAGTCTATGAGGACGACAACATTCTTATTGTCAACAAACCGTCAGGACTATCCTGCCACAGCGGAGGAAAAAACTCCGACACCCTTATCGACAGGGCAAAAAGCTACCTTATAAAAAGCGGTGCATATAATCCGCTGTCGGAAAATTCTTTTTCGCCTGCACTTTGCAACCGTATTGACAGAAACACCTCGGGACTTGTTATAATCGGCAAAACTGCAAAGGGACTGAGAGCTGTTAACGAAAAAATAAGCGAGGGCAAAATCAGAAAATTCTATCTTCTTCGTGCAGAGGGAGAAATATCTCCTAAACAAGGCGAAATCAAGGGCTACATTAGAAAAAATGAGCAGGAAAACAAGGTTTATTTCTGCAGTCCTGATGCTGACGGAGCAAAGGAAGCCATAACTTTTTATCGGGTTTTAGGAAATGGCTATATTGAGGCTGAACTTATTACAGGCAGAACCCACCAGATTCGTGCATCCTTTGCAAAAATCGGGCATCCGCTTGTGGGAGACGTAAAATACGGCGCAAAGAAAAATAACAAAAACAGTTTCCAGGACCTTATTTCATACAAAATTCACTTTGATTTTGAGCCTGACGGAACTGTAATCGACAATCTTGCAGGAAAAACCATCGAATTGCCTGTAAAGAAAGGATAATTTATGAACTGGACACCTAACCAACAACGTGCATTTGAATATTCAGAGCCAAAAAATGTGCTTCTCTCTGCCGCAGCAGGTTCAGGAAAAACTGCTGTGTTGGTTCAGCGTGTCATAAATAAAATTTTAGACGAAAAAAATCCCGTAAACATAAATGAACTTCTTGTTTTGACCTTTACAGAGGCGGCAGCAGCGGAGATGAAGAAAAAAATTGCAGATGCAATCGAAAATAAAATTGCAGATTTCCCTGACAACCAGCATCTACGCAAGCAGAAACTCCTCATTCACTCCGCCAACATCTCCACAATCCACGCATTTTGTATGCATTTAATCCGCGAAAATCAGCATCTTACCGATATCCCCGTAGGATTCTCGATTATAAGCGAAAACGAGGGCAAAATGATGATGGATAGCGCCCTCAGCTCTGTGTTAGAGAAATATTACAGCTACATCGACATTCATCCCGCTTTTTATACCCTTGTTTCAGACTACGGCGGAGTTAAGGATGATGCCGACCTACGCAATATAATTCTTTCCCTTTACAATTTCTATCGCAGTCTGCCTTATCCATCAGAATGGATAAACAGGGCCGTAAGAAAATATGATGTGAATTCTGTTGAATTTAAAGAGTGGGAAAACAGCCTTTCTTCCCTTGTAAATTCAAAAGTTTCAGAGGTTGAATCTTTATATTCCTCAATCTTTGAAATATGCGAAGAGCTTGACCCTGCACACAAGTATGTGGGCTTTTTAAGAGCTGAATATGAAGACATAAAGACTAATCTTTATGAAATGAAATTTCAAAATCTTCCTGCCGAAAGAGGAGCTCTTAAAAATCCTCCTGTACAGGAAAGAATTAAGACCTGTCGAGGTCTTGCAAAAGAAATTGTATTGGAAATACAGGGATTTTATACACTTAAAGACAGGCTTATTCCACAGTGTAAAGACTCATACTCTGTTCTCCGAACACTAAAAAACATCATTTTAACTCTTGACAGAACCTACAGAAAGCTTAAACTGGAAAATAATTATCTTGACTTTTCGGATCTTGAGCAAGATGCGTTATTGCTTTTAGAAAATCCCGATATTGCAGAGGGCTATAAAAATAAATTTAAGGAAATTTTAATTGATGAATATCAGGATACAAGCTATATTCAGGATAAAATTTTTGAGCTTATTTCAGATGGCGGAAATCTTTTTATGGTTGGCGACCTTAAGCAGAGTATCTACCGTTTCAGAAACGCTGCTCCTGACCTGTTCAGAGGCTACTATTCCCTCTACAAAGAGGAAAATGGCGGAACTCTCATATCCCTTTCCAACAATTTCCGAAGCAGAGCCACTGTCGTAGATACAATTAACGCTGTATTCGAAAAAACTATGTCCCCAACCCTTGGCGACGTGGACTATACAGGGGACGAAAAACTGGTTCAAAGTGCAGACTATGAACCTGACCTGCCTGATAATGTTACAGAGCTCCTTTTATATGACCGAAGCAACTCCCCTCTCGAATCTGCAGAGCACGACGCTTTAGTTATAGCACAAAAAGTCAGGGAGCTTATGGCATCGGGTATGCTTGTCAAAGATAAGGAAACAGGGCTTATGCGACCTGTTATGTACAAGGATATTGTAATTCTTCTTCGAACTCCAAGAAATAAAAGTATCTATTACGAAGATGCCTTTAGTATGGTTGGCATTCCTCTCTATTCTCCTTTTGGAAAGAAGTATCTTCTTTCAAAGGAAATACAGACTATTCTCGCATTTTTAACCATTATTGACAACCCAAAACAGGACATTCCTCTTATCGCTGTTATGCGTTCACCCCTTTTCGGTTTTACCTCCGATGAGCTTGCAAAAATAAGAGTGAACAGCAAAAAGGGCTGTTTTTACGATGCAGTTTCTGCCTCCGAAGACCCGCACTGTATAGAGTTTATTCGGGAGCTGAAAGCCCTAAGAGGCTGTGCAGAATATATGGGAGTTGACTCCCTCATACAAAAAATTTATACTGATTTTCACTATGAGGCCCTTGCCTGCAAGGGTTCAAACGCCGAGCTTGTAAGAGCAAACCTACGACTGTTCTTTGAGCACGCTACGGACTTTGAAAAAACAAATATGAGCGGACTTTTCAGTTTTGTGAACTACATAAATTCTCTTGTGAATTCCGAAAAGGACCTTGACCCTGCTAAAATCTTCGGGGAAAACGAAAATGTCGTAAGAATTATGTCTATTCACAAATCAAAGGGGCTTGAATTCCCGATTGTTATTTTAGGGGATACAAACGCACCACTTACCGACAGGGACCAGAGCGAAAAAATCCTCTGGGATTATAGTCTTGGAATTGGCATAAAGCACGTGAAAACTGAGGAAAGGATTATTTGTCCATCACTCCCTCACACACTTATTAAAAATACGCTTTCTGAGAAAACAAATTCGGAGCTTATGAGACTTCTTTATGTTGCTCTTACAAGAGCAAAAGAGAAACTTATTATCACCTGTCCATATAAGGTGGGTTCAAGCCAGACTGCATTCCACATCCCTGTGTACAAGGGTAAAGCTGTTTCTCCGTCATTCCTGAATGCACATAAAACCTACAGAAACTGGATAGTTTCCGCCCTTATGTGCCACAAGGACGCCGACCTTTTAAGAAGTCTGTCAGGGTCGGAAACTGTTTTCAGCGAGGACTTTTCTCTTATAGTCCGAGACTATAAGATAGGCAACGAGGAAATTTTTTCCTATCTTGAGCAAGATACAAAAAAAACAGATGAAATTTCCGTTTCCGAGGATATCATCTCTGTATTAAATTACGAATATCCGGACAAAATATCTAAAAATCTTCCTGCAAAGCTTTCCGTTACGGAAATAAAAGGACGGATTGAGGAGCAGGAATATATACCATCCCTTTCAGGAATTGACAGCATGCATTTTCTTGGGCTTTCGCCAATCAGCTCTGCCGACAAGGGAACAATCACCCACTTTGTTCTTCAGGCCCTTGACCTGAAAAACGTTGGTACGCCTGCAGAAATCAAAAGGCAGATTGAAAATATGGTGATAAATAAAGTTATAACCGAGAAACAGGCAGAGGTTATAATCCCTGAAAAAATTCACTCTTTCTTTACATCAGAAATCGGCAAAAGACTTCTCGCATCCTCATTTGTAAAACGGGAATTTAACTTCCACGCCGAAATTGACGCTTCAATTGTAAACCCTGAGGCTCAGGGCAAAAAAATTCTTACAATGGGAACTGTGGACTGTTTCTTTATGGAAAACGATAAGATAGTTTTAATAGATTTTAAGACTGACAACATCAAAAAAGAGGATGCAAAGGAGAAAGCAAAGAGCTATAAAGTACAGCTCGACTGCTATTCTGACGCTCTTTCAGTTATCTTGAGCAAGATAGTCAGCGAAAGATATATCTACTTCTTAAACTGTGATGAATTCGTAGAAATATAAGGAGATTTTTATGAAAGTTTTAATTTTAACCGTATCTGCAGGCCAGGGCCACAATCAGGTGGCCAGCGCCCTTGGAGAAATTTTATCAAATAACGGTTTTGAGTCCAAAGTTATTGACACACTTGAATATATAGACCCGATTATCAGTAAAACTGTAGATAAAGGCTACCTTTTATCCACAAAGCATCTTCCAAAGCTTTACGGAAAAGTATATGGCAGACTTGATAAAAACTATGCCGAGCAAAAAGAGGGGATTTTCCTCTCCATTTCAAAATATCTTATGGCAAAAGCCTTTATTTCCTGTATCGAAAAAGAACAGCCTGACGCTATAATCTGTACTCACGTTTTTCCTGCGCTGTTTTTAACACAGCTTAAAACAAGCTTTGACCATAACATCTTTACAGCGGGAATTGTAACAGACTTTACCTTGCACCCTTTTTGGGAATTTACTGATATTGACGCATACATTACTCCACACGAGCTTTTAACAAGCCAAATTGTCAAAAAGGGAATTCCTGAGGATAAAATCTATCCTATCGGCATTCCAATTCGCACACAGTTTGCCGTTAAGCACCACCCTACATCTGCAAGACACATCTTAAATATTCCTGATACAAGAACTCTCCTTATTATGGGCGGAAGTATGGGCTATGGGAAAATGGAAAAAACTATTCTTGCCCTTGACGAGCTTGACACAGATTTTCAGATGATTATTGTCTGCGGTAACAACAAGCGTCTTTACAAAAAGTTGTCTAAAGCTGATTTTAATAAAAAAGTGCATCTTTTTGGGTTTGCAGACAACATTGATATTATGATGGACGCCTCGGACTGTATTATTACAAAACCGGGTGGACTTACCACAAGTGAGGCTCTGGCAAAGGGACTTCCTATGATTTTTACAAAGCCAATACCGGGGCACGAGGAAAGGAACGTAGAATTCCTTGTAAACAACGGTGTCGGAATGAAAGTCAGCAAGACTTTTCCTGTGGAGGAGGCTGTTTCCCAGTTCTTCCACGATTCAAAAAAGCCATCTCTTATAAGACAGTCTGTTCAGCTCCTCGGAAAGCCTAATGCCACCTACGATTTAGTTTCACTTATAAGAAAAAATATAAAATAAAACCTCCCTTAGGCGTCTTCGCTTAGGGAGAAGTCAATTTGGATTTCAATATTACAAAAACCCTTACAATACTAAGTATTGTAAGGGTTTTATTATTTATCCAAACAATTTATTGCTTGAAACAAAGCATTTTGGATGGTGGACAAGGCAAAAAACGAAGTTAATCCTGTATGGATTAACGAGGCTTTTTCCGTAGTACAACGCCATAAATGCAAGGTTTCAAGTTGGCTAATCCCTAAACGAAGATGCCTTTCGGGAGGTTTTTTACTGTAATCCAAGCAATTTATTTCCGTGGTTACTGTGGGCGTGGCAGATTGCAATTGCAAGGGCATCGGCTGTATCGTCAGGCTTTGGAACTTTTTCAAGGTTTAACATAATCTTAACCATCTGCTGAATCTGTACCTTTTCGGCTCTGCCGTAGCCTACCACAGCCTGTTTTACCTGCAGAGGCGTGTATTCATAAACAGGAATTCCCTTATTTATGGCTGCAATAAGCAAAATACCTCTTGCCTGTGCAACAGCGATTGCTGTTTTTTGGTTACTATTAAAAAACAGCTCTTCGATTGCCACTGCGTCAGGGCGGATTCTGTCTAAAATCTCGCACATTCCGTCGTAAAGCTTCTTAAACCTCTCCATCATGGGCGTATGGGCTTCCGTTGTGATTGCACCGTACTCCAGAGGAGTAAACTTATTTCCCTTGTATTCCACAAACCCGTAGCCTACTATCGCAAATCCCGGGTCAATTCCTAAAACTATCATATTCTATTTCCTTTTCAATGTTCTTAAATATTCTTTCTGCTCTTTTGTAATCCTAAAGCTCTCAACAGCTTTCTGGATTGTTTTATTATGGGTCCACTCATCAAGGACATTTTTCTCTAATAAAACCACAGTTTTTTCGTACTGTTTGGCGAGAGCTGTGGCGAAATACCAGGCTCTCATCATATTTATATAATACTCCTTTGATTTTATCTTAGCAACAATTTCAAGGTGCTTTTCATCAAAGTATTCCTCAAGGTAAAAGCTCATAAGCAGGTTTATTCCATATCTTACGGCATATGTATTCCCCGATTTAATCCACCTTTTTATATGCCTCAAAAGCTTTTCAGGCTCTTTTTTCAGCACCTTTGGTTTCATACTATCACAAGTCGCCCAGTTATCTACATAAGGTAAAAATTCATCAAGCTTTTCTATGCATCTGTTAAAATCCTTTTCTCTTTCAATCAAAAAAGCATGGAGATTATTTTCTTCAAAATATTTATGGGGCAGTTCCCTTAAAAACTCCTCATAATTTTCAATACTCTTTGCATATTTTCTTAATAGAGGCGTACGAATTCCGATTACTGTATTTTTATCTACTGTAGGCATCAGCTTTGTGCTAAAATCCCTGTACTTTTCCTCTCCCATTGAAAAAAGTATTTTTTCTATCTCTGAATTCATATCCTCACCATAAAAAACTTGACAAATTTTTTCACTGTGTTATACTCTTAATAACATTTTAACACTTAACAAAAAATTTTGCAACAGGAAGGCGAGAAATTTGGATACAAAAAGAATTACAAAGATTTCTATATTTATGGCAATGTCCATTGCCCTTACATTTTTCCCGAAAATTCTCACCCCCACAGGCTACATTCATTTAGGGGATTCAATTATTATTCTTTCCGCCTTTTTTCTCGGACCTGTTGATGCTATGCTGGTCGGCGGAATCGGCCACGCCATGGCTGACATAATTTCAGTCTATGCAATTTACGCTATTCCAACTTTACTTATAAAAGGGCTGTTCGGATACGCTATAGGTAAAATTAAAAACAAATACATATCTATGCCTTTGGGGATTTTGATTGTTATTACAGGCTATTTCATATTTGAAAGCATATATTTCAGCATTGAAGCAGGGCTTTTCTCAATTCTCACCTCTTTCGTTCAGGTTCTGTCCAGCGTAATTGTTTCATTAGTTGTCTATAGATTTACAAAAAACAAGTTAAAATAAAAAGATGCCACAAGGCATCTTTTATTTTTTTATTAAGAGTATTCCGCCAATCATAAGGGCAAGACCTGCAACTTTTGTTATTCCGAAGGCAACCTTTTCCGTGCCGAACAGTCCGAAAAAATCGATTAGGGCTGCAACAAGAAGCTGGGTTATTAAAATCACCGATATCGCATAGGTAGGGCTTAATTTATTTATGCCAAGCATAACTGTAACTGTTATTATAATCCCTAAAACTCCGCCTAAAAGATATGTTTTATTTACCTCCGTAAGTCCCCCTAAATTTCCTTTGCCGAAAAACAGCATAACTATTACTGCAAGAAAAAAAGCTATTCCCTGACACAGCACATTGGATTCAAATATGCCGATTTTTTCGCCAAGTCTTGTATTAAGCACTCCCTGGACGCTCATTGAGGCTCCCGCTACCGCGCTCATTATTATTCCAAACATAAAAAACTCCCCTTTCTCAAGGAGAGTTTTTCCATTTTTATGAGATTTTATTCTTCTTTTCCCTCTATATTCATAGGAATTTTTATTGTCATTCTTGTAAATTCGCCCACTTTACTTTCCGCTGTTATGCTTCCGCCGTGGCGTTCCATAATTTCCTTTGCAATAGAAAGACCGAGCCCTGTTCCGCCAAGGGCTCTTGACCTTGCCTTATCAACACGGTAAAACCTGTCGAAAATATGCTTTACATCTTCCTCAGGAATACCGATTCCGTTATCCTCTACCTTAATGTACGCCTCGTTATAGATATAACCTGCGTAAACCTTGATTGTACCGCCCTCGTTTGTGTATTTTACAGCATTTGAAATAATATTCCTTATAACTCGCTCAATCATAAAGCGGTCAGCGTTCACCCTTGGGCTATCGGAGGTAAGATTAAAGATTATATCAATATTTTTCTTTTCTGCCTCAATTTTATATGTCTTTACAACGTCCCTTGCAAGCTCGTCAAGATAGAACAATTCAAGTTCCAAATCTACAGCCTTCGCATCATATTTAGAAAGGGTAAGAAGATTTTTAACAAGGTTTGTCATCTTCTCAGCTTCCTTATGGACTGTGCCCACAAGGCTCTTTACCGTATCCATATCGTCGTCGCCGTCAAGGATTGTTTCTGTATAAGTAGAAATTGTTGTAAGCGGAGTTTTAAGCTCATGGGAAACCTCCGCAACAAACTTTCTTCTTGATTCTTCAAGGCGGAATTCTTCCGTTCTGTCTTCAAGGACACAGACTACGCCCTTTACCTTTTCTTCATCAATCCTAAATGGCGCAAAGGTTAAATTCAGCTTTTTCTTATTCAGTTCAAGCTCCCTGTGTTCAGTTCTGTTCTTCTTAAGGTACATAAACTCTGCCATTGTAACGTCAAGGCCAAGCTTCTTAAAGAACTCGTCAAAGGACACCTTTTCTGTATCTCTTATCTTCAGCAGGTTCTTTCCTGCCCTGTTTATATGAATAATCTTCTGTTCATCGTTAAAGGCAACAATACCGCTTGAAACCTGTTCAAGAATAACCTCAATTTTATGCTTTTCGCCCTCAATTTCACTCAGGGCATTTCTCATTACTCCACCCATATAATTAAAGGTTTCAATAAGAGTGCCGATTTCATCGTCGGAAGTATGCTCAAGGTTTGAATCAAACTTACCTGACGCAAAATCCTCTGCTTTTTCAGTCAGCACTGAAAGGGGTGAAGTTATTGTTCTTGCAAGGAAATAACAAAGGAAGATTGAAGCAAGGATTGCAAAAAGGATTGCTTTAAGTACAATATCCACCATACTTCTTACAAGCTCATTTAAAGCTCTTCCCGAATCCCTTATATAAATAATATATTTTCTGTTACCTACATTGAGAAGATAGGCATAATCCATATATCCTGCATTTATCTGGAACTTTGTTCCTGTCTGTCCGCTCATGGCTGAAATAATATTAGGCGTTTTTTCAACTCCTACATTTTCAGCAGAAACAACCTTTCCCTCCGCCGACAGAATATAACACTTTCTGTCTGTGCCAAGGCCAAGCTGACCTGAATATACATCAATTATTTTTCCAAGCTCCTGCGGGGTTGCCGTTCCAGACACAAGAGTGTCCTTTAATGTATCGGAAAAGTCTCCCGCCACAACCCTTTCCATTCTGTCGAGAAAGGAGTCCTGGTTATTGGAAATTACAGAGCCGAGCATAAATGTCCCTACAACTGTCATTATTATCATTACAGCGGCGGCAAACATTGCCACAAGTTTCCATTGTAATCTTCGGAACATCTATCCTCTCTCCTTTCCTTAGTTCAATTTCAATTCTTCATAATCTCTCTGCCTGAATTTAAGTACGTCCTCAAATCCACGCTGAAGTGCCTCGTGATAAAGTCTTTCAGGGCTGTTTTCAGGGAATTTAAGAGCAATTGTCTTTTCCTTTTTCGCCCTTTCGTTTACATAAAAATCTGTCCAGTCCTGTGGAGCATATAAATCTCGTCTTAATCTGTACTGTGCGATAATACCCTCGTAGGCTGTTCTTGAAATGTGCTCCTTTGTAAATCTGCTTTCGTCAACCTCATGGTAAACTGTGGCTTTCGGGTTAAGTCCAACCTTAAGGCTCAAATCACTCATCATAAAGCAAACAAGGGTTTCTTCTCCTCCTGCGAAGTTTTCTCCCACTCTGCCGTAGCTTGCACGGAAACCGCCAATCTGCATAAGGGCGCTCTTTCTTACGCCGAAGTTTGCGCCATAAGGGAACTCTCCGTAGTCCTTGCTTTCTTTAAATTTCTTCGAATTTATAACAAGCTCACTCCAGAGAGGTCTTGTTTCTTCGCATAAAACATCGTGTTCGCCGGCTCTTAAAATTACATTTCCGCCGATTACACCAAAGTCCTCATTTTCTTCAAAGGCCTTTATTGTTTCGCAAGCAAGATTTTCATCTGCAACAGCATCGTCATCCACATAAAGCACAAACTCGCCCTCTGCATTCCACAGACCGTAGTTTCTTGCATGGGAAAGGCCTGATACTACCGCTGTGAGATATTTTACATCCTCTCTCTTGCCGTACTTTTCTCTAAGTTCCTTATTTTTATAGTTATTATTTACAAGGATTATCTCATAGTCCTCTTTATCTGCAGTCTGATTAAGAAGTGACTCCACAGCTTTATCAACTGTTTCTCCGTTCTTATTTGTGCAGAGAATTACAGAAAGTTTCTTATTATAATTCTTCTCCCCCTCAATAATTCCCTCAAGATGATAAAGGAGCTTATTTCTGCAGAATGCGTCTGTGTAGCCGAACATTGTTTCTGTATCGTCAAAGGCAAACCATTTTCTGTCTCCAATAATTTCAGCTGTGTCTCCTATGTAGAAATCATAGCCATCAGGGGCATTTTCCTTATTTCCGCAGAAAATCTTGACTGCGCTTTCAGGGAGGCTGATTTCAACATCCTCTCCGAAATTGATATAACAAAGATTTACGCTTTCCTTGCCTAAAGAAAGGTCTGCCAAATCCTCCTTATCAATAACAATCTGCCCTGCTTTACTAAGGCAGTTCATCCATTCTTCATTTTCTCCGTCAACAATCCATACAAGGCTTGTAAGGTTAAAATCGCGTCTGAAATCATCCAAAACCATAAGCTTATAACGGTTTTTTGTAATTCCAAGCTCAGCATCTTTGGCTGTTAAAGAACCGCTGTGCCAGCGATAATAATAAACAGGCTCTTTGAATTCTGTATGTTTAATTTCAAAGAGATTATTCATTCTCATCCAGTAGTCATAATCCTCTAAAGTATGCTTATATGAAGAATAACAATCAAGAACAGATACAGTTTTCGCTCTATACATAAAGGCTGCGCCTACTGTATTGTTAGGGTAAGTATTAAGTTCTCTTGTATGCTCTGGGAAAATTACATTTCCTGAACCCA
Organism: Clostridia bacterium; assembly: GCA_017622215.1. Taxonomy (GTDB): domain Bacteria; phylum Bacillota; class Clostridia; order Monoglobales; family Monoglobaceae; genus RGIG8709. The sequence goes on along the minus strand of JAGARO010000004.1, from coordinate 103,676 downwards.
CAGGTTTTTCAAACCAATAGTGATTCTTGTATATTTTGCCCTTTTCATTAATGAGCCTCATATTTCCCACAATCATACCTGTTTTTTCGGATTTCTTAAGGTCATTAACCATCTTTTCAAGGTAGCTGTCAGTCATAATATTATCAGCCGATGTCCAGGTATAAAATTCACCCTTTGCCATGGCAAAACCCCTTGAAAGAGTTCTTGGAATCTTCCTGTTTTCCTGGTCAACAACAACTATTCTTGCATCTTTCTTTGCATATTCCTGCACAATTTCAAGAGTATTATCCTTTGAGCCGTCATTTATAATTATAAACTCAAAGTTCGCATAGGTTTGTCTTAAAACCGATTCAATGGATTCCCTTATAACATCTGCACCGTTATACACAGGGAGAATTACTGTTACAAGGTCTTTTTCAAAAGGTGCATGGACTTTACCTAAATCAAGAGGAAATTTCCCGTCCCTTTCCCTTTTATATCTTACAAACTTATACTGGTATAGGTTCATTACCTCTTTTTTGTCTTTCTTAAACCACTTAAACATTGTCCAGCATCTCCCTCCAGGCATCAAGAGTACATTTCTTATTGAAAATTTCCATTCTGTCCTCTCCGCGCCTTACAAAACGCTTAATTTCTTTTTCAGTTATATCAATCTGTTTCTTAACATATTTCTTAGTCCAGCCGATTGGCAGGTACAGGTCATCGTAAAATCTCTGAGAGGTTACAATTCCCGCTTTGATTGTCTTTCTGACGTGCTCTTTAGAGAATCTGTCGTGGTCAACTCTATGAAGCACCTTTGCCGCAGGCTGAAGTCCCATAGCATAACCTATCTGCATAAGGCGGAGCGCCAGAGCAATTTCCTCTCCCCCTGCAAAGTCGTTTCCAACTCTTCCGTAGCTCATTGCAAAGCCACCAACTCGCCACACAGCCTCACGGCTTACAGCGTAGTTTGCACCATAAGGAATTTCAAACTGCTGGGAGGCGTAACGGAAGGTGGAGTCTGAAATTTTAAACTGACTCCATAAATTTTCCCAGCCCTTTCTCACCACATTCGGTCTCGGGAACGGCACATCTAAAATAATCTGTCCCCCTAAAACCCCAAGGTCAGGGTGATACATAAAGGCTGTAAAAATTTCTTCAATTAAATAATAGTCCGCCAAAACGTCATCATCAAGGAAAAGCAAATATTTTCCTGTTGCATTCCACATTCCCGCATTCCTTGCGTAGGAGAGACCTTTCTGGGGAACTGCGATATATCTTATAAATCCATCAAATTCGGAAAATCTTTCCTGGAACTTTTTGAGCTGGTTCTCAATATCCGAATTGAATGGGTCATTATCCACTACAATAATTTCATATTCCTTTTTATTAAAGGACTGTCTGAATACCGACCAGAGAGCGTCAATCAGCTTTTCCCCTCTCTTATAGGTACAGATAATTACCGACAACTTTTTCTTATATTCAGGGGCAGATTCAATCATGCCCTCGCTTTCATAAAGGACTGCGTTCTTTATCTTTGTATCGCAAAGTGCAAAAACAGCTTCTCCCGTTTTTGCATAGAACCAGCCTCTGTAATCATCAAGTTTCTCAAGTTTTTCGTTTTTGGTTGTTATACATAAATCGAAAAGACTTTCCTTTTCTTTATTCACTCCGTCGCAGACAAGAACTGTTTTATACTTTTCCTTTAATTTTGCAACACGTTCTTTGTCAAAGTTTTCTCCGAAATAAATATAATTTATTCCTGAATAAACTTCTGCCGTGTTGATTTTATCAAGCTCATCAAGAGTATAGAAATACTGTCCTGCATCAAGGGCTTTTTCCTTAAACGCTCTATAAACCTCGTTGTTTTCATCATCAGTTTCTGCAACCCATATAAGAGATGAGAGATAATAATCGCGTCTGTAATCGTCTAAAACCATAAGTTTATAACGATTTCTTGTGATTCCAAGCTCTTTATCGTGGGCAGTTAAGGAATCCTTATGGAATCTGTAATAATAAATCGGTTTTTTCTCCTCTGTATGCTGAATCTTAAAGAGAGAATTCATTCGCATCCAGTAGTCATAATCCTCTAAAGTATTCTTATAAGCAGAATAATCCCCTAAAATTTGACCTGCTGTGGCACGGTACATAAAGGCTGCGCCAATAGTGTTATTAGCATAAGTATTTATAGCCTCTGCATCCTCAGGGAGAATTACATTTCCGCTTAAAAGAGGTTTTTCAAACCACCACTGTCCTCTTTTAATCTTCCCCTTGCCGTTTATAAGTCTTAAATTGCCGTAAACCATAGCTGTATCAGGCTTTGCCTTAAGTTCATTTACAAGCACCTCAAGACAGTTTTCCATTAAGATATTGTCATCGGAGGTCCAGGTGTAAAACTCGCCTTTTGCCTGTCTGAAGCCCTCGGAGAGAGCCCTTGGGAGCTTTTTATTTTCCTGATTTATGATTTTAATTCTCTTATCAGTATAGCTTTCAACAATTTCCCTTGTTCCGTCTGCAGAACCGTCGTTTACAATAATAAGCTCAAAGTTTTTGTAGGTCTGTTTAAGGATACTGTCTATTGCCTGGCGGATTCTGTTTTCTCCGTTATAAACAGGGAGAATTACTGACACCAAATCCTTTTCAAAGGGTGCAGAAATCTCGCTTAAGTTAAGGCTTGCCATCTTTTCTCTGGCATCCTTAAAGCGTCTGAATTTCTTTCTGCAGAGCTTCAGCTTAAGCTTCTTGCTTTTTTCGAAATTATCCTTATTTAAAAGCTCATTAAAGCCCTTGCGGAGTGCAAGCCAGAGTCCAATCTTCTTAAAATCGGACAGCTCAAGAAGAGAACGCAAAAATGCAATTCCCGTTTTCTGCATAAGCTTTTCCATTTTAAGACCTGTTCTCCAGACATAAGTTTCCTTGGCGTCAAGAGTAGCCAGCTTATTCTGGTTTGCCTCAAACTGTATCTGTCTTATGGCGTTTTTATCCTCTTCAATTTTTTCGTTACGTTCCTTGATTTCTTTCTCAAGTCTTAAAACTTTCTCTTCAAGGGTTTCAAAGGAATTTTCCATAGCCTTTTACTCCTGTGTAATCTTAATTTCTCCAGGTATCTGCATAAGTCCGAAATATTCTCTGTCAGTCATAACCTTAACATAAACTGCACCCTCAATATAGTCGTAATAACCGATTGGGTGGGTGCTTCTGTCCTCGATTGCTACACTAAGAGAATATTCGCCACAGTTAAGATAATTCTTAAACCTTACTTCTATATGGGTCTCCCCTGTTTTTTCAAACTTCATATCCTTATCAAAGGAGCAAATTACAAACAGGTCAAGACCTCGTTTATCCTTCATTGAAACTGCAAGTCCCACATTGTCAAGGTCAGCATCCTCAGGAATGTCTGCTGTCATCTTCAGCACAACCTCTTCTCCAATTTCAAAACAGTGCTTAACCTCTCCGTTTTCGTCATAAAGGTCAGCGGATTTGATTGTCCCAACCTTCATACCGAAACGGTTAATCGGTTCTTCCTCAACGTTTTCTGTTACTCTTGTTCTATCCGGGTTATTTTCAGGACGGATAACCTCTCCGTTTGTGATAAATTCCATATACTTTGATGTAACAGTATTTACATCTGCGTCAAGAATGAGCTTTCCCTCATTTATCCATATAGCCCTTGTGCAGAATCGTCTTACAGCGTCAACATCATGGGTTACAAAAAGAATTGTTTTTCCCATATTTTTAAGTTCGTCAAACTTTGCATAGCACTTGGACTGGAACCTGTAGTCCCCAACAGCCAGCGCCTCGTCAACAATAAGCACATCAGGGTCCACATTTATTGCAACTGCAAAGGCAAGTCGCACAAACATACCGCTTGAGTAGGTTTTAACAGGCTGGTTTATAAAGTCGCCGATGTCTGCAAACTCTACAATTGTATCAATATTTTCCTTTATTTTTTCCTGGGGAATCCCCATAATTGTACCGTTTAAGTAAATATTTTCTATGCCTGTGTATTCAGGGTTAAACCCTGCGCCCAGCTCTAAAAGGGCAGAAACTCTGCCGTCAACAACCACTTCACCCTTGGTTGGAGTTACTACTCCTGCAAGAATTTTAAGAAGTGTGGATTTGCCTGAACCATTCTTTCCTATAATTCCTACAGCCTCTCCCTTTTTTATACCAAAAGAAACCCCGTCAAGAGCATAAAACTCCATGGAGTGCTTCTTCTTGCTTTTGGAAAAGACAGCTTCCTTAAGCCTGTCTGACGGCTTGTCATACAGTTTATAAACTTTGTTAATATCTCTTACTTCGACAATATTTTTCACATATATCACCATCTTTTATTTTACCATACCGATTTCCAAAAATCAATATATAATAAAAGCCTAAAACAATAATATATGTTTCAGGCTTTTATTATTTAGATTTAATTGTTTTCAGCGATGAAATCAGCATCCTGCGAATAGCTCCGCATTCATTTTGCATTTTCTTATATTTTTCTTCTTCGATACAATCTGTTTCAAAAAGCAATTCCAACCAATATTCTGTTTCATAACACTCTTTTTGTGCAATTTCAAGTTTTGATATGAAATCTTTTTTACTTTGAGCATATTGCGCCTCATGGATATTTGCACCTATTGAAGTTGCAGAACGAAGCAGTTGATTTACCAGCACCGCTTCTTTGTAGTTAGCTTTAATCTCTCTACATAAAAAAACCATTTCTCTGGCAAATGTTTTCGAACTATTTCTTAAAACACTGTCAGCCATATTATACCTCTTTAATCATTACGACTTTTTAAGTGATATTCTGTACTTCGTACAGAGTGATATTTTTGATAAATCAAAAGTGATATTAAAACTATCGTTTTAGTGGTATTTTATTCGCAATAAACTGTGCGAAGCACAATACCACTTGCATAGCAAATATCACTGCGAAGCAATATAACTCGCTTGTAAAGCGAATAAAACTGGCGTAGCGTCCATCAGGACACTACGCCATAATATTAACCTAATTCTGCGAAATACTTGATTGTTCTTACCATCTGGCTTGTGTATGAGTTTTCGTTATCATACCATGAAACAACCTGTACTTCGTAAAGGTCATCAGCGATAGGAGCTACCATTGTCTGTGTAGCATCGAAGAGTGAACCATATGTGATACCAACGATATCTGAAGATACGATTTCATCTTCGTTGTAACCGAATGATGCAGAAGAAGCAGCCTTCATTGCAGCATTGATGCCTTCCTTTGTGATATCCTTGCCCTTAACAACAGCTGTAAGGATTGTTGTTGAACCTGTTGGAACAGGAACTCTCTGTGCAGCACCGATGAGCTTGCCGTTGAGTTCAGGAATTACAAGACCGATAGCCTTTGCAGCACCTGTTGAGTTAGGAACGATGTTAACCGCACCAGCTCTAGCTCTTCTTAAGTCGCCCTTTCTGTGTGGACCATCGAGAATCATCTGGTCGCCTGTGTAAGCATGGATTGTAGCCATGATACCTGACTGGATAGGAGCAAAATCGTTAAGAGCCTTTGCCATAGGAGCAAGACAGTTTGTTGTACATGAAGCAGCAGAGATGATTGTATCTTCAGCTGTTAATGTGTTTTCGTTTACTGAGAATACGATTGTCTTTAAGTCATTGCCTGCTGGAGCAGAAATAACAACCTTCTTTGCACCTGCATCAATATGAGCCTGTGACTTTTCCTTTGAGCAGTAGAAACCTGTACATTCGAGTACAACATCTACGCCGAGTTCACCCCAAGGACATTCCTTAGCGTCCTTGATTGCATAAATCTTAATTTCTTTTCCGTCTACAGTAATGCTGTCTGCACCTGCAACAACTGTGTGACCATCATATCTACCCTGTGATGAGTCATACTTTAAAAGGTGAGCGAGCATCTTTGGATCTGTTAAGTCGTTGATTGCAACAACCTCATATCCTTCTGCACCGAACATCTGTCTGAATGCGAGACGACCGATACGGCCGAAACCATTGATAGCAACTTTAACTGCCATAATAATTTACCTCCAAATATTTTTATATTTTTATTTTATCTTCCTTATTCTACACCATTTTGGAAAAATATACAAGTCTTTTCTTTCATTTTGTTAAAAATTTAACTGAAAATGCCCATATTTTTATATCCATTTGTATATTTTGCAATAAAATATTTACTTTTTCCCCTTTTTGTGTTATAAAAATAGGTATAGAGGAGTGAAATCTATGAAATTTGTTCTCGCAAGCGGAAATGCTCACAAGCTTTCCGAAATTCGAAATATACTTGGAAATTCATTTGAAATTATATCTATGAATGATACTGTAGCAAAAGGCCACGAGGTCATCGAGGACGGCACAACTTTCGAAGAAAATGCCGAAAAGAAAGCCGTTGAAATTATGAAAATCACAGGGCTTCCTACTATCGCTGACGACAGCGGTCTTTGCGTTGACGCTCTTGGCGGTGCACCCGGTATCTACACAGCCCGCTATGCAGGGGAAAATGCCACAAACGACGAAAATATTGACAAGCTTTTAGCAAATCTTCAGGGCGTACCTTCCGAAAAAAGAGGCGCAACCTTTGTGGCTGTTATAGCAGTAGCTTTTCCTGAGGGAACTGTTAAAAAATTTCGCGGAGAAGTAAAGGGCAGAATCCTCACAGAAAGACAGGGTGCCAACGGTTTTGGATATGACCCTGTATTCTTTATCGAAGAACATAATGCCACTATGGCTGAGCTTGACGGAGAAATCAAAAACTCCTTAAGCCACCGCTTTAATGCTCTTAAGAAAATGGCAGAGGAGCTTTCTCTATGAAAAAAATTCTCAGTGCTATGAGACGCGGAGTTCAGGACTACAATATGATTGCAGAGGGAGATAAAATTGCTGTGGGCATATCAGGAGGCAAGGATTCCCTTGCACTGCTCTGTGCTCTTGCAAATTACAGAAAATTTTCCGATGTAAGCTTTGACATCATAGGAATCACTATTGATATGGGCTTTGAGGGAATGGATTTTGGCCCTGTCAAGAAGCTTTGCGAAGAAATCGGCGTCGAATATCATATAAAGAAAACTGAAATATCGGAAATTCTCAAAATAAGGGAAGAAAAGAACCCTTGTTCCCTTTGTGCAAGGATGAGAAGAGGAGCTCTTAACGACCTGGCAAAAGAACTTGGGTGCAGTCGTGTTGCCCTGGGGCATCACAACGAAGATGTTATAGAAACATTTTTTCTTTCATTATTCTATGAGGGAAGATTAAGCAGTTTTTCCCCTGTTACATATCTCTCCCGTGCTGACCTTTATGTAATCCGTCCATTTATTTATGTGGAGGAGGCTGACATAAGAGGCTATGCAAGACGGAGCGAGCTTCCCGTAGTCAAAAACCTCTGTCCTATGGACGGAGTTTCAAAAAGACAGGATATGAAGGATTTTATTAACGAAAAATCAAAGGACGACAAATTTTTCAAAAGCCGTATGATGAACGCTATCCAGACAGGACTTGAGGACTGGAAGCTTTTGGAGGAATAAATTATGCTTTTATCACTTGCAAAAAACGATTTTAAGGCAAAATACGCAGGTTCAGCCCTTGGCACAATCTGGGCATTTATTAACCCTGTGATTACAGTTTTAATCTACTGGTTTGTATTTCAGGTTGCTTTCGGCAACGGCGACGTTGGAAATGTGCCATATGTTCTCTGGCTTGTGTCAGGAATTATCCCATGGTTCTTTATTTCAGAGTCCTGGGGCGGTGCAACAGGGGTGCTCACAGACTATTCCTACCTTGTTAAAAAGGTTGTGTTCCCTGTGGAAATTCTGCCTATGGTGAGAATTATCTCTGCTTTCGGAGTGCATCTTTTCTTCGTTCTTCTTACATTTATAGTAAGTATTGCCTGTGGGGTTTTCCCTCACTTCATTCACATACAGATTCTGTATTATATGGTCTGTGCCTTTGCAATTTCCTATGCCTTAGGACAGATTTGTGCTGTGCTTAACGCATTCTTAAAGGACACAGCCAACATTGTCGGAGTTATCGTACAGATGGGATTCTGGATTACACCGATTTTCTGGAACATCTCAGATATTCCACAGAGCCTTACGATAATCTTTAAACTTAACCCTATATTCTATGTTGTTCAGGGCTACCGCGACACTTTTGCTTTCGGAATTTATTTCTGGGAAAGATGGCATCTTTTAATTTACTTCTGGGCAATTACACTTGTTTTATTATTTATAGGAAAGTATTTATTTAAAAAGACACGCCCTCACTTTGCAGACCTTCTGTAATGGGTGTTGACAAAATTTATAAAATGTTATATAATTCATTTTGCATACTGTGAAGATGTGTAAGTAGCGTAAAGCCAATTCTTAAAGAGAGTGGTTGTCGACGGCTGGGAGCAACCATAAGAACCTTTTCGTGAATTTCAGCATTGGAGTATCCGACGAAAACCTGGATTAAGTCGGGCGTACAAGGGCGCAATTCTTGTTTTAAGTGCAGAGGATTTTCCCTCTGAAGTCGGGTGGTACCGCGGGTTTAGTAAACTATGCTCGTCCCTAGATTAGGGACGGGTTTTTTATTTTATATGAAAGGATTGATTTTTGTGGCTGATAAAACATCAGAAATCAAGCAGAGTTTTATGGCAGAGCTTAGCACTGTTAACGAAATCTCAGAGCTTGAAGCCATTAAAGTTAAGTATTTAGGAAAGAACGGTCTTATTACAGAACTTATGAAGGATATGAAATCCCTCACACCTGAGGAGAAAAAATCCTTTGGACAGGCTGTAAATGTCCTCAAAAACGAAGTTTCCGAAATTATCGGAGAAAAAACTGAGGAGCTTAAAACACGGGCTATTCTCGAAGAAATCAACAAGATGCAGGATTTTGACATTTCTACTCCTGCCAACACAGAAAGGGGTTCTTATCACCCTATCACTCTCGTACAGAGACAGTGTGAAACAATCTTTAAGTCCATGGGCTTTACTGTGGAGGAATACAGCGAAGTTGTTACTGACTATGAATGCTTTGAATCTCTTAACATTCCAAAACATCACCCTGCCCGTGATATGCAGGATACATACTATCTTGAAAACGGTCAGCTTTTAAAGTCTCAGACATCTGCTGCACAGAATGCAATTTACAAAAAATACAAGGATAACCTTATAAATAACGGTGTTCCAATCAAGGCAATCTTCCCTGGAAGATGTTTCAGAAACGAAGCTACAGACGCCTGCCACGAAAATACATTCTTCCAGATGGAAGGTGTTATGGTTGACAAGAACATCTCTATTTCAAACCTTATCTTTTTTATGAAGACAATGCTTTCTGAAGTTTTCCAGAAGGACATTAAGGTTCGTCTCCGTCCCGGCTTCTTCCCATTCGTAGAACCAGGTTTCGAACTTGACATAAGCTGTCTTATCTGTGGTGGTGAAGGCTGTCCGTCCTGTAAGCACAGCGGTTGGCTCGAGCTTTGTCCTTGCGGTATGATTCACCCTGAAGTATTAAAAGCAGGAGAAATCGACCCTGAGGAATACACAGGCTTTGCCTTCGGTCTCGGCCTTACAAGACTTGCTATGATGAAATACGGCGTAAAGGATATTCGTGATTTGAACAGCGGAAACTTAAAGAGTCTTTCCCAGTTCACAGACGACGAATAATGGAGGTGCGAAAATATGTTTTTATCTATGAATTGGATTTCAGACTTTGTTGATTTAAGCGGTCTGGATAAAGTTAAACTTATAAATCAGTTCTCACTCTCCACAGCGGAGGTTGAAAACGACATTTTCTTTAAAGGAATCGACCTCAAGAACATCGTTGTTGCTGAAATTAAAGAAGTAAATGACCACCCAGAGTCTAAAAAGCTCCATCTTCTTAAGGTTGATGCAGGGGACGGCGGTCTCACAGATGTTGTCTGCGGTGCGCCAAACGTCAGAGTTGGTATGAAAACTGCCTTTGCTAAGGTTGGAGCAAAAATTGGCGAAATTGACATTACTCCAAGAGATTTGGCAGGCTTTACATCCTACGGTATGTGTTGTTCAGAAAAGGAACTCGGAATTTCTGACAGCCACGAAGGTATTATGGAAATCACAGATGATGTTCCAAACGGTACTGACCTTAAGGAAATTTACTCAATCGACGATATTATTTTCGAGGTTGACAACAAGTCCTTAACAAACAGACCTGACCTTTGGAGTCATTACGGCATCGCAAGAGAATTTGCTGCTCTCGCCGGCAGACCTCTTAAGGCTCTTGAAACAGCTGACCTTATGAAATATGCCTCACTCCCTTCAATTGATATGAAGATTGAAGACCCTCTTTGTCAGAGATATTCCTGTCTCCAGGTTAAGAATATCACAAGAAAGGTTTCTCCTGTTAATATGAGAATCCGTCTTTACTACTGTGGTATGAGAGCAATTAACTTTCTCGCTGACCTTACAAACTATTTAATGCTTGAAATGGGACAGCCTATGCACGCTTTCGACTCAAGAAAGATTGAAAAAATCCGTATCAAGCGTTTCGACAAGCCATTTACTTTCAAAACTCTTGACGGAATTGACAGAGACATTGACGAAAATACACTTATGATTTGCAACGACAATACTCCTGTTGCAATCGCAGGTATTATGGGCGGTCTTGACTCCGAAATTGTTGATGATACAACCTGTCTTACTCTTGAATCGGCTACTTTTGACGCTGTTTCAATCAGAAAGTCAACTGTTCGTTTAGCTCACAGAACTGACGCTTCAATGAGATACGAAAAGTGTCTTGACCCTGAATTGACAGTTCCTGCTATAGCAAGATTTGTAAAGCTTATGCAGGATTTCGACTGTGGTGCAGAGGTAATTTCTTCTCTCACAGACGAATACGCATTCCACTATGACACAGTTAACCTTGAATTTAACAAGGATTTCATCAACCGTTACACAGGTATTGAAATTTCCAACGAAACAATTGTTAAAACTCTTACTGCCCTTGGGTTCGGTGTTGAAAACAAGGTTGACGATTTTAAGGTTCAGGTTCCAAGCTGGAGAGCTACAAAGGACGTTACAATTAAGGCTGATATCGTAGAAGAAATCACAAGAATATACGGCTATGACAACTTTGATATTAACACTGCTCTCGCTCCGCTTTACCCTGTTCGTGCAGGTATCGAAAAGAGCGTGGAAGACAAGATTAAGGACATTCTTGTTAAGAGATATTCAATGCATGAGCTCCATTCTTATATTTGGCAGTATTATGACGAATACAAGAACCTTGGCATCGAAATCGAAGACAACATTAAGCTTGTTAACGCTACAAACCCTAACATCGAAACAATAAGAAAGTCAATTATCCCGACTCAGCTTTGTCAGATTAAGACAAATACATCAGCCTTTTCCGATATGGCTGTATTTGAAGTGGGACGCATTGTTGACGGACTTAAGGCTGACGGGCTCTGCGACGAAAAGAAGAAGCTCGCAATCACAGTTTACTCAAAGACAAAGTCCTGTGAAGAGATTTATTTCGCACTCCGCGACATTCTCTCTGTTATTGCTGACGATATAAAGCACAAGGAGCTCAGCTTTGTAAAGACTGAAGCAGTTCACTCCTACAAGCATCCGAAGAATCTTAACAAGATTTTCTGCGACGGCGTAGAGCTTGGGGAAATCGGCGTAGTTCACCCTGTGGTTTCAAAGAAGATTGACAAAAAGGCAAACATAGTATTTGCTGAAATTGACATTAACACTTTTGCAAACCTCACAAACGACAGCATTTCATACGCTGAACCATCAAAGTTCCCTGAAATTGATATTGACGTAACTTTCGTTTCTGACACATTTGCTCCAATCAGAGAGGCTGTCAACGAAGAAAACTCACCGCTTATCAAGGGACTTAAGCTTTCCGACACTTACTTTGACGAAAACGGAAAGTCAATTACAGTTAAAATCCTCTTCTCACACCCTGAACGCACTCTTACAAAGGATGAAGTTATGGTGAATGTGGACAGCATTATCGCTCGCCTTGAGAAGAAAAACATTTTCTTAAAGAAATAATTTGCATTAAAAAAGACCGTAACAAAAGTTACGGTCTTTTTATGTTTTAAAATAATTCCAAAGCTGTTTCAAGCTGAACATCCACAAGCTCCTCGGTGTCTAAAAGCACCTTAAGAAGCTCAAGCTGGGTTGTTACATCAAACTCACCATAAGGGTAAAGTCCCGCAGATTTCTGGAACATATAGACTGCATTCTTTAAATTTTCATCGTAAATCTCATTGATTTCTCCATAGAAAATTCCAAGATACTCAAGATATTTTTTCGCAAGTCTTACATCTCTTCCCACATCTCCAAGCTTATACTTTCTCGAATAGGAAAAGTCCTCTGTATAGCGGTCTGTAAACTTTTCGTAGTGGTTAAATACTTCAACATCAGGCTTAATACCGTTCTTTTCAAGATTATTGCCTTTCGGGGTCAGGTAAAATGCCACAGTATATTTGATTGTTCCGCCGTCTAAAAGCTGGAAAGCACTTTGCACTGTGCCCTTGCCGTAGGTTTTCTCTCCCACCACAGCCTTTGTCATATTGTTTTCCTTAAGGGCTGCCGTAAACACCTCAGAAGCACTGGCACTTGACTTATTAACCAGAATAACAGGCTTATAATCCTTGCCCTCACCTGTTGCATAATAATTTATATCAAACTCCTTACCCTTATAGTCCTCGGAAACAATAAGCTTTCCTCCCCTAAGGAAGATTTCACTCATAGCAATCGCCTGGTCAAGATAACCGCCTGTATTACCTCTTAAGTCAATAATTATATTTTTAGTTTCCTTTTCAACCTTTTCAAGAACTTCTGCTGTTTTCTGTGCAGAGGTGTCTGTAAACTGTGAAATTCTTACATATCCAACCTTGACACCCTTTTCATTCTCCATAATCTCATAGGAAACAGAACTTGTGGAAACAACATCACGGACAATCGGAATTTCAATAAAGTTACTGAATCCCGAACGGCTTACCTTAAGAGTAACAGTTGTTCCCTTTACTCCCTTGATAAGTGAAGAAACAGCCTCAATATCCATCCCTGTTATATCTTTTCCGTCTACAAAACGAATAATATCCCCAGGCTTAACCCCACATTTTTCTGCAGGAGAATTTTCAAGAACCATTTCTACTGTTGCACAGCCGTTCATCATAACGAACTGAATGCCTATTCCCACTAAGGTTGTATCTTCAAGGGTTGTGAAAAAGGTTTCGGACTGTGCCACATCAAAATAGTTTGAATATTCGTCAATTGACTCAAGCATTCCCGATAGCACAGTCTTATACATCTGTGGATTTTCTTCCAGAACCTTAAGGATTGCCCCTTTGTACATTTCTTCAGAGGTCAAGTCCTCATATCTTACATTTTGCTTTATATTAGCTTCTACTGCTTCAAAGAACACCTGTGCCTGCTGGGAAGTGTTCACCTCAAGAGCATATACATTTGTCAGCAATATACAAAAAGCAATAGCTAAGCCTATTATTCTCTTCATTCCTTAACCTCCTCAGGTAAAAAACGCATATAAATTATATTATAACCATTTAAGGAACGGCTTATCAACACTCTCACCTTTTTATCAAGCAGGTTTTCATTAACTTTATCCAAAGAAATCATATTCCTGCTTTCGTCAAAGGCAACGCCTCCTGCCGCTCTCACCTCTGTGTATTCACAGCTTTTTACGGCAAGCTCGTGGGTCTGGCCAAACTCTGTGGTTTTAAGGTTTTTAAGGACAACTGTACCGGCGTTTGGATTAGTTATATAAACCTCTCCCTCAGCCCAGCACAAATCCACTATAAAATCTCTTTCAGAGAATGCAAAGCCCTGCACCGTCAATATTATTATTGTTATTAAAATCGAAATTATCCTTTTCAATTTTATCCCCTCTTACATTTTTTCAGGAGCATCAATCTTAAGCATCTTTAAGATTCCGCTTATAACCTGTCTTACGCTGTCGATAAGCTTAAGTCTTGCACCCTGGAGCTCCTTATCCTCAACTCTTACATGACAAGCATTATAGAATGAATGGAAGGCTGTGGCAAGGTCGATTACGTATCTTGTAATCTTGGAAGGCTCTCTTGAAATTGCAGCCGCCCTGATTTCTTCCGGGAATTCGCAAAGCTTCTTAAGAAGTGCAATTTCAGCTTCTTCTTTAAGTAATTCAGGCTTCATATCCTCAAACTTCGGAACTTCAATTCCTTCATCCTTAAGGAGCTTAATAATACTGCAGATTCTTGCGTGAGCGTACTGCACATAATAAACAGGGTTATCGTTGCTCTGTTCAACAGCTAAGTCAAGGTCAAAGTCAAGATGGCTTCCCGCAGCTCTCATATTAAAGAAAAATCTTGCTACATCAATAGAAACATCTTCCAAAAGGTCCTTAAGAGTAATTGCTTTCCCTGTTCTCTTGGACATTCTTACAACCTCTCCGTCCTGCATAAGACGAACGAGCTGCATTAAAACTACTTCAAGCTTGTCCGAGTCAAGACCAACAGCCTCCATAGCTCTCTTCATTCTTGCTACGTGGCCGTGGTGGTCTGCGCCCCAGACATTTATAACAAGGTCATAACCTCTTGTTTCAATTTTATTAATATGATAAGCAATATCTGCTGCAAAATAAGTTGGGATACCGTTTGCACGGATTAAAACCTCATTCTTTTCAAGTCCCATCTTCTCACAGTTAAGCCACAGAGCACCCTCTTCTTCATAGGTATAGCCGTTTTCTGTAAGTCTTTCTATTGTCTTTGCTACTGCACCTGAATTATGGAGTTCACTTTCCCTGAACCAGATATCATAGAAAATTCTATATGTTCCAAGGTCAGTTTTAAGTCCATCTACATTCTTCTCAAGGGCATAAGCGATAAGCTCTTTCTTTCTTGTATCCTCGTCAGCATCAATTAAATCTGTGCCGTTAAGTTCAATAAATTCATTTACTCTGTCCTTAATATCTTCGCCCTGATAACCGTCTTCAGGGAACTCAATTGCGTCCTCGCCCTTAACTTTCTGAATAAATCTGGCATTTAAGGACTTACCAAACTTTTCAATCTGGTTTCCCGCATCGTTAATATAAAATTCTCTTGTAACGTCGTAGCCTGCATACTCTAAAACTGATGCAAGGCAGTCGCCAAGAGCTCCGCCACGGGCATTTCCCATATGCATAGGGCCTGTTGGGTTTGCAGATACAAACTCAATCATAGCCTTTTTGCCCTTGCCCAGGTCAATTTTACCATAGCTTTCGCCCTGTTCCTCAATTTCCTTAAGCACAGGATAGAGCCAGTTATCAGAAAGATAGAAGTTTATAAAGCCTGCACCTGCAACCTCTGTTTTTTCAATAATATCAAGCTTTTCAAGGTTGCTTTCGATTGCAACTGCAATATTTCTTGGATTTGACCTCATAGCCTTTGCAAGAAGCATAGCTATATTGCAGGCAAAGTCCCCGTGTGTCTGGTCCTTTGGCACTTCAAGGTGCATAAGTTCCTTTACATTTACCTCAGTTTCAGGGAGTTCACCCTTTTTCATTGCAGTATTTACGGCATTTTCAACTGCCTGTCCGATTTCTTTCTTTAAGTTCTCAATAATGCTCATTTTCTAACCTCTCGCTTCACTAATTTTAAGTCTTAAAACATTTCTCGCAAATTCTTCGTTGTCAATGTCTAAAATATAATCTATTTCAAGCTCTCCGCCTTTATCGGTAAGCCTTTTTTCAATTTTTGTGGGATAAACAGCCACAGGGAAACTGCCAAAGGGCGTCGGATAATTACAAAGCCTTTTTTCTCCCAGAATAAATTCCATTGTGGAAGAAAATTTACCTTTTCTCTTTACAGTAACCTTGTCCGCCTCAGCCTTTATCGTGGTTGTTGTATCAGGGAAGCCTGTCATTTCAGTTTCCTTATATATAATATGATATGCGTTATTCAAAAAACCGTAGGTTCCAACAGACTCAAGCTCCATTTTTTCCTGCCGTCCGTCAAGCTCCTGTATGGTCGTTATGTTTATCATTGCCTTCAAAGGCTCCACCTCAATATTTTTCTATATCTGTAAAAAACACGTCTCCGTCAATTTCTTTCTGGAGGAACATACTTCCAAGCTCTGAAAAGTTCTCCGTGCTGTCGCTTACAAAAAATTTCGCCGTTCCCTTTTCGTTTTTGTCTGAAAGGAGACCAAGTCTTTCCATATCCTCTCTTGCAAAGTCCGCAGCAGCAGCACCGCTGTCGATTAAAGCCACGCCCTCTCCCACAATTTCTCTTATAACATCAGTCAAAAGTGGATAGTGGGTACAGCCCAAAATTATTGTATCAACCTCTGCATCACGGAGCTCCTTTAAATATCCCTCGGCAATAAGCCTTGTAGCCTCACCCTCTGTCATTCCGTTTTCAACAAGGGGCACAAAAAGAGGACAAGCTTTCTGGAAAACCTGTGCGTCAGGCAAAAGCTCGTGGATTGCCTCGATGTACTTGCCGGATTTTACTGTTCCCGAAGTTCCGATTACGCCGATTTTTTTATTTTTTGTTGCCCTGACAGCCCCTCTTGCAGCAGGGTAAAGCACCCCTGAAATCTTTGCATCATACTCCTCCTCAATAAATGGGAGAGCAGCGCTGCTGGCTGTTCCACAGGCAATAATTATGTATTTTATGTCGAAGGTTTCAAGAAAATTTATATCTTGTTTTACATATTTAATCACAGTATCACGGCTTCGTGTTCCGTATGGAACTCTTCCTGTGTCCCCAAAGTAGATTATATCCTCATTTGGCATAATCTTCATAACCTCTTTAACACAGGTCAGTCCGCCTAGGCCTGAATCAAATATTCCGATAGGACGATTATCCATTTGACTCCTCCAAAGCATATTCAATATGTTTATTTATCTGTTCTTTTATATCTACACCGCAGTCCATCCAAAGCTTTGGATACATACTTATTGGTGTATAGCCGGGAATTGTATTTATTTCATTTAATTTAATTTCACCTGTTTCCCTGTCAACAAAAAAGTCAACTCTTGAGTAGCCTCTGCACTCTGTAATCTTATATGCCTTCTTCGCATATTCCTTTATTTTTTCAACTGTTTCTGTTGGCAAGTCTGCAGGGATTTTTGTCTTTGAATTTTCGTCATTATATTTTGCATCAAAATCGTAAAATTCCTTTGCAGGCATAATTTCACCCAAGTTTTCAGACACAACAGGGTTGTGATTGCCCATAACTGCGCTTTCAATCTCACGGCAGTTTACACATTCCTCAACAAGCACCTTATAGTCGTGCTGGAGTGCAAGTGCAATACCGCTCTTTAATTCTTCTCTGTTATTTGCCTTTGTAACGCCAACAGATGAGCCTGCCGACGACGGTTTTACAAACATAGGATAGCCGAGCTTTTTCTCCATAAGCTCAAAGTCAGGCTCATCACAGCACTTGACTTCAACCCAGTCTGCCTGTGGAATTCCTGCTTTTTCAAAGAGGATTTTTGCCATACATTTATCCATACAAACTGCAGAGCCGATAACTCCGCCACCTGCACAAGGGATACCAGCCAAAGCAAAAAGTCCCTGAATTGTACCGTCCTCTCCGTTCTTGCCGTGAAGAACAGGGTATGCAACATCAATCTTTATTTTTTCAGTTTTTTCGCCCAAAACAATTATTGCCTTATCGTTTCTGTCAGGAGAAACAATAGCCTGTGTCTTTGCAAAGTCAAGCCAGTTATCTTCGGAGATTGTTTCAATATCCCCCTCATAAAGAAGCCACTGTCCGTCCTTTGTAATTCCGATTGTAATCACATCGTACTTTTCTCTGTCTATATTATTAAGAACAGTTTTAACAGATACCCTTGATACATCATGCTCGGAAGAAGCTCCTCCGAAAATAACGCAAACCTTAAGTTTATCCATTCTGTTCACCTCCAAAACATAATTACCCACTTTATCCATTATATTTTACTCCTTTTTAAGCGAAAAATCAATATGTATAAACTATTTTTTTCTGTCTATAATCAATTTGTAACACAAATTTAAACTGTGAGGTAAAACTATGATTAACAAACCCCGTTTTTTAGCTTTAACCCTTATCTTTATAGTATTTGTTTCTTGCTTTACATATTCCGTTTCAGCAAAGAAAAGTATCGAAAATTCCCTGCTCCGCCTACACATTATTGCAAACAGCGATTCAGAAGCTGACCAGAGTCTTAAAATTTCTGTCCGTAATGCAGTTTTAAGGGACTGTGCCCACCTCTTTGAAGATGCAAAATCCCGTCAGGAAACCCTTGATATCGCAGAGGAAAATCTTTCAGCTATTGAAGAAATTGCAGAAAAAGAAATTGCCCGACTCGGGTTTTCCTACCCTGTGAAAGCTGTTGTAGAAAGGGAAAAATTTCCTGTTAAAAGATACCAAAACATAGTTCTTCCCGCAGGGGACTATGACGCAGTCAAAATCCTAATCGGCGAGGGAGCAGGGAAAAACTGGTGGTGCGTTATGTATCCCCCTTTGTGTTTTGTGGACGAGGCCACTGTCAGGTCAGGAAAGGAAACCCTAAAATCCTCCCTTTCCCCTTTTGAGTATGAATTGATTGCATCCGAAGACACTTTGCCTGTGGAATTTCGTTTTAAAATCCTTGAACTTATTGAAAAAATAACTCCTTGACAGAATTCGCCAAATGTGTGATACTATAAGGAAAGGAAGTGATTATATGGAAAAGGTTGAATCAAGAAGAAAGTTTATTATCAACATATTCTATTTTGCGTTGATTTTAACTCTTGCCTTTTTTGGTTTTAAATATGCTTTTAAATGGCTTATACCTTTCATCTTAGGTTTTGCTTTTGCAAGAATTGTAAAGCCTGTTGTAGATTTTATATCTGTAAAATGCAAAATACACAGAAAAATTGTTTCTGTTTTTGTTTTGCTCCTGTTTTATGCCCTTTTATTTTTCCTTATCTGGATTTTGGGTGCAAAACTTATCACTTCGCTTATAGGACTGTTTTCAGGGCTTCCTGATTTCTATAAATTCAACATTTATCCTCTTATTATGGATATAGTCAACTGGTTTACTGACCTTTCAAGACAGATTTCTCCTGAAGTTTTAGGGGAGATTGAAAATATGTCAAAGAGCCTTATTTCTACCCTTGGAGGAAATGTTGTTAAGATTTCAACTACAGCTGTGGGTAAAATTGCAGGGATTTCGTCAAATCTCCCTTTAATCCTCATATCCTTTATATTCACAATCCTTTCATCAATCTTTATTTCATCTGATTATGACAAGGTAAAGGGTTTTATTAAAAAACAGGTTCCTGAAAAGTACAGGGGAACAATAAGCGACATCCGCTTAACCATAATTTCCGCTGTTGGTTCATATTTAAGAGCCTACGGAATTTTAATACTTATTACTTCAATCGAGCTGTTTATCGGCTTTACAATCCTTGGAATAAACAACGCAATCGTTCTTGCAATTCTTATTGCGCTTATAGATATTTTCCCTATTCTGGGAACGGGAACGGTTGTTATCCCCTGGGCAATTATCTCACTTATTCAGGGAAACATATTCCGCGGAATCGGACTTGCAATCATCTATGTTGCAGTGCTTTTGATAAGACAGATTATCGAGCCAAGAATTGTTGGCGCACAGCTTGGACAACACCCTGTTGTTACACTTATCGCAATCTACATCGGCTTTTTATGGATGGGCGTTTTCGGAATGATACTCCTTCCGATTTTCACAAACATCTTAATTGCCCTGAACAAAAGCGGTACAATTCATTTATGGAACTAAAAAAGAGAGGTTGTTACCTCTCTTTTTTTATATTCTGAAATAGTCAAAAAGTAAACCAAAATCAATTCCGCCTATGATTTTATGCTTATATTTTTCGTATAGATCGCGGTTTGCATCTCTTAAGGTATGGGAGGTTATCCCTGTAATATGTGAAAAATAAGTTTCGATATATGCACCAAATTCATCACATCCCTTTAAAATCTCTCCGTCAATAGCATCAAATTTATCAGCGTTATATTTTGCCGAAATTTCCTCAGTTGTAGTAAATTCTGTTTTTCCCTCAATTCGGATTTTGCTCCTGAATTCATCAATCGTATAATAATATACATCCTTATGCCAGCTTGCAGGTAAAAGCGGATAAATGGTTTTTTTCATCTGGTTATCTTCAATTTCCTTAATAAGTTCGTCAAGTCCCTCAACCGACCTTTTGACAGGGGATACAATATCCCTTGTTAAAACTTCAGGCATATCGTGAAAAAGTCCGCCAAAGAAGTTGTTTACAGTTCTTATATCTCCCGCACCCATTTCAATGGAGCAAAAATATGCCATTATTGCAACAATAATTGTATGTCCCATAACTGATGTAGCAGGAATTCTCGGGCATCTTGACCATCTCTGCTGAAATCGGAGCTCGCCGATAAGGTTTGTAAAGGCTTCAAGATTTTTATCGTCCCTGTATTTTTTGAAAAAGTCGAAATCCTTAAAGGAGTCAATCTTCCTCATAATTTCAAGCTTTGTGTCTTCAATTCCGTAATATGTTGTGCACATTCCGTAAATTATGTCAAACTCCCATTTTGTGGCAAGGTAGTGGGCTGCCTCAAGGACTTTTTTCTCCTCCCTCGCATATTCAGGATTCATAAAATATTCCCTGAATTTTCCCATAAAATCTCCCGGCAGAGTCTCAATATCATTCTTAACAACATCTAAAACCCACTTATTTATCTGGGCACCTTTTTCCTCGGTAAGCTGATGAAAAACAGGAGGTTTAATATCTGTCAGCACAAGTCTGTGGAGAAGCTCAAAAATCCCTCCCTCAATCAGCTTTCTTTTATCAATATTCTCCGCCAAATTGCCGAGAACATAGGCGTACTGCATCTTGTGAGCCTGTTTGTCAAGCTCTGTAAAACCCCTTGAGGGTCTTATATGGTCATTCCATCTTTCAATGGAGCTTGCTTCAAAAATAAATTCTATAAGAGATTTTTTAATCATATTTTCACTCTCCTTGTGCTCATTTTACCACAATTTTTTTCTTTTTTCAAATAAAATTACAAAAATGTTGACTGTGTCCTAAAAATATGATATTATATTTATGTTAAAATTCTGTTAAGCGGAGGTTACAATATGAGTGGCAAGTTATTCAGAAAAGCTTTATTCGGATACTCAAAATCCGGCGTAAACAACTATATCGAGAGACTTGACAGCGAATTTTCTGCAAAATTACAGGAAAAAGACGAGAAAATTGAAAACTTAGAAACAAAGCTCCGTAACATTACTATTGAACATGACAAGCTTCAGGCTAACCGCGAAATGATTCTCGATGTCCTTGAAAATGCACAGAAATCCGCTAATCGCATTGTTAACGATGCGAAATCGGATGCGTCAAGAATGAGAGCTGAGGCTGCTGAAGAAATTGAGGAGCTTAAATCAAGAGCTAATAAGGAAATCGAAATTAAGCGTCGCGAAATAAGAAACTACTATGCACAGGAAGCACAAAAAATCAACAACCTAAGAGGGGAAATCTATGCTATCCGCAAGCAGTCTTTAGACGCTATTAAAAAGTTTGAAGAAAATCTTTCATCCTTTGAAACACAGCTTTCAGGAGAAACATCCTACGTGGACTCTACAATTGAAGAAAACAAGAAAGCTTCACCTGTTGAGCCTTTCAAGGAAGTTATCAAGAAAATTCCAATCAGGGTAATAAGAACAAACAACTCTGAAAGAAAAATACAGTAATTTAAAACGCATCTTTACGATGCGTTTTTTATTTTGAAAATTCCGTAACTTTTCCATATTATTTCTCATAAAATAATATTAGGTTTATTATATTTTTTAATTGAAATCTGGAGATTTTTATAGTATAATAAACTTGTATATGTATAAGTAGGAGGTAATCCCAATGGAAGTGTATCTGGATAACAGCTCTACAACCCGTCCTTACAAGGAAGTTGTGGATGCTATGGCGGACGCAATGTATAACAATTTCGGAAACCCTTCCTCACTTCACAGAAAAGGCATTGAGGCTGAAAAGCTTATAAAATCTGCTCAAATTGCTTTGGCAGAGGCAATTAAAGCCGACCCGGAAGAAATCTTCTTTACCTCCGGTGGAACTGAGTCCGACAACCTCGCTTTAAGAGGTGCTGCGGCAGCTAACCGCGGAAGACATATAATAAGTACACAGGTGGAACACCCTGCTGTGCTTAATACTCTGGAAAGTCTTAAGAACTCCGGGTTTATTATTGAATATGCCCCTGTTAATAAAAACGGTGAGGTTGATATAGAAAGATATAAAAAGCTTTTAAGAAACGACACAATCTTAGTTACAGCTATGCTTGTAAACAACGAAACAGGCTCAATTCAACCAGTAGAAGAAATGTGCAGATTATTAAAATCTGTTAATCCAAATGCCGTGTTTCACATTGACGCTGTTCAGGCTCTGGGAAAAATTCCATTTACAGTTTCCTCTACGGGAGCTGATATGATTTCCTTTAGTTCTCACAAAATTCACGGGCCAAAGGGCGTTGGTGGACTCTATGTAAGAAAAGGTACAAGGATTTCCCCTATCCTTTTCGGAGGCGGACAGCAGAAAAATCTCCGTCCGGGAACTGAAAATGTGCAGGGAATCTATGGTTTTGGAATTGCAACCAAAATGGCGACTGATAACCTTTGTGAAAAAATGAATAAGGTACGCTTTTTAAGAAACAGCCTTAAAGACGGAATTTTAAGAGAGATTTCGGATGTTTCGGTTAACACACCTGAAAACTCCGCTCCCCATATTCTAAATGTTTCATTCCGCGGCACACGCTCCGAGGTTCTTCTTCACACCCTTGAAAATGACGGAATTTATGTATCCTCAGGAAGTGCCTGTTCAAGCCACAAGAAAGGCCCAAGCTATGTTATGACTGCTATCGGTCTTGACCCGCAGTTAATCGACGGAACACTCCGCTTCAGCCTTTCGGAATTTAACACAGAAGAGGAAATCAACTATACTTTAGACAGGCTTAAAGTGGCTGTTTCATCTCTTCGAAAGCTTATGAAATTCAAATAGGAGACACTTATGAAAACTGATTTATTCTTATTAAAATACGGTGAGCTTGCTCTCAAGGGTCTTAACAAACCAGCCTTTGAGAAAAAACTCTTAAACACAATTAAACGACGCCTTTCAAAGCTTGGCAACTTCTCTGTACGCTGTTCACAGTCTACAATTTACGTTGAACCTCTTTGCGAAATTGATACAGAAGAAGTTCTTTCAGTTTTGTCAAAGATATTCGGAATTGCAAATATCTGTCCTGTTGTTAAATGCGAAAAGGATCTTGATGAAATTGAAAAAACAGCCGTAGAGCTTATAAGAGAGTATCGTACAACACAAAAAACATTTAAGGTTGAGTCAAAGAGGGAAGATAAGAGCTTCCCTCTTAACTCCCCGCAGTTATCCCGTGAAATGGGCGGAAGAATCCTTAAAAATATTAACGACTTAAAGGTTGATGTTCACAACCCTGAAATTATGGTTAATGTAGAAATAAGGGACAAGGCATATGTTTACACAAGAAAAATCCGTGGAGCAGGAGGTATGCCACTTGGAAGTAACGGAAAGGCAGCCATTCTCCTCTCCGGCGGTATTGACAGCCCTGTTGCAGGCTGGATGATTTGTAAACGAGGGGTATGCCTTGAGGCTGTGCATTTCCACAGTCATCCATACACCAGCGACAGAGCAAGGGACAAGGTTTTAGACCTTGCAAGAATTATGGCAAAATACTGTGGCAGAATAAATGTTCACGTTGTGCCATTTACCGAAATTCAGCTTGCAATTATTGAAAAATGTCCTGAAAATTACCTTACAGTTATTATGAGACGCCTTATGATGAGAATTGCAGAAAAAATTGCTGTGGCAAATAATGCACAGGCACTTATTACAGGGGAAAGCATCGGACAGGTTGCAAGTCAGACTATGGAAAGTCTTGTTTGTACCGACAGCGCTGTGAGTCTCCCTGTTTTCCGTCCTTGTATCGGTATGGACAAGGAAGAAATCGTTACAATTTCAAAGAAAATCGGTGCATTTGAAACTTCAATCCAACCATTTGAGGATTGTTGCACAATATTCGTACCAAAGCATCCTAAAACAAAGCCTACCCTTGCGGAAATTGAAGAGGCAGAGCTCCTTTTAGGCGACATCGAGGCTATGCTTGACGATGCAATAGCAAGAGATGAGGTTGTTGTCTGTGAATAACAACGAAGTAGTTTCATATTTAATTGAAAACCATCTTACAGTTACCTGTGCAGAAAGCTGTACAGGAGGACTTTTGGCATCGACAATTACAGCCGTGCCAGGCTCTTCTGCCTGCTTTGACGGAAGCATAGTTTCCTATGCAAACTCTGTAAAGCACAGGGAATTAAAGGTTAAAAGCTCAACCCTTAGAAAATATGGCGCAGTTTCTCCCGAAACTGCTATGGAAATGTGCCTTGGTGCATATAAAAAGTTTAAATCCGACATTGCAGTTTCAATAACAGGCATTGCAGGCCCGGGCGGTGGCACGGAAGAAAAGCCTGTGGGACTTGTATATCTTGGAATTAAAACAAAACGAACCCATATAGCAATTAAGCTTATGTTATCAGGCACAAGAGATGAAATACGGAGCAAAACCGTTCAAAAAGCATTGGACGAAATATATCTGCAATCCGTAGATATTGTAAATAACAGATAAATTTAAGGAGGTAACTCTTATGAATGATGAAAAAAGAAAGGCTCTTGAGAGCGTATTCGGACAGATTGAAAAACAGTACGGCGCAGGGGCTGTTATGCGACTTGGCGAAAAAACTCATGTTGATGTAGAGGCTATTCCTACAGGCGCTTTGTCCCTTGACATTGCCCTCGGAATCGGCGGTATTCCAAGAGGCAGAATAATTGAAATCTACGGGCCTGAATCCTCAGGTAAAACAACTGTCGCTCTTCACGTGGCAGCTGAAGTACAGAAGCTTGGGGGAGAGGCTGCGTTTATCGACGCGGAACACGCTTTAGACCCTGTTTACGCAGAAAAGCTTGGAGTAGATATCGACAATCTTATCGTTTCACAGCCTGACACAGGTGAACAGGCCCTTGAAATTACTGAACAGCTTGTTCGTTCTGGCGCTATCGATGTTATCGTAATCGACTCTGTTGCAGCTCTCGTTCCAAAGCAGGAAATTGAAGGTCTTATGGGGGACTCCCACGTAGGTCTTCAGGCAAGACTTATGTCCCAGGCACTCAGAAAGCTTGCAGGTGTTATCGCAAAATCAAACACAACTGCAATCTTTATTAACCAGCTTCGTGAAAAGGTTGGCGTTCTTTTCGGCAACCCTGAAACTACACCTGGTGGACGTGCTCTTAAGTTCTATGCATCAGTTCGTCTTGATGTAAGACGTATTGAAACCTTAAAGAGCGACGGACAGATGACAGGTAACCGCACAAGAGTTAAGGTTGTTAAGAATAAGGTTGCTCCTCCTTTCAAAGAAGCTGAATTCGATATTATGTACGGCGAAGGCATCTCAAAGGAAGGCAATATCATTGACGTAGGCGTAGATTTAGACATTATCCAGAAATCTGGCGCATGGTTCTCCTACAACGGCGACAAGTTGGGTCAGGGCAGAGAGGCTGTTAAGGCTCTTCTTGCCGAAAATACAGAACTTTGTCTTGAAATCGAGAACAAAATCAGGGAAACTGCAGGTCTTTCAATTCCGCAGAAGCCTGAGGATGAGGGCGTAAATGCAATTCCTAAGCCTGCAAAGAAGAAATAATGAAAAACCTTGACTTAAATTCTGCAAAGAATTATATTTTATACTGTCTTTCCAACAGAATGTATACTAAAAAGGAGCTTTCGGATAAGCTTAAAAACAAGAACTATCCTGAAGAGATTATCCTTGAGGCAATAGGTTCTATGGAAGACAATGGAATTATAAACGACTATGACTATGCCTTTGCATATCTCCATGACAATATTACCTTAAAGTCAAAGGGATTATTCCGTGTAAAGCAGGAGCTTATCCGAAAAGGAATAAAAGGGGATATTGTGGACAGGGTTGTAGCAGAAAATAACTTTGACACAGCCTCCCCTCTTCTTGAATACGCAAGAATCCGTTTCGGAGAAAACAAAAGCCTTTCTCCAAAGGAGTTTGAAAAGGTAAAGGCACATCTTATACGAAGAGGCTACTCTGCCTCTGAAATAAAAAAATGCCTTGAAGAGCTTGAAATCAGGGCAAACTGGAGTGAGGAATTTTGAAAATTTCACTGGCATCTTTAGGTTGTTCCAAAAACCTTGTTGACGCCGAGCAGATGCTTGGCATTATCAACGAAAAAGGTTGGGAAATTATGGAGAACGAAGAGGACGCTGATGTTATGGTGGTTAACACCTGTGCATTTATCGAGTCAGCTATCCGTGAGTCTTTAGACTGTATTTTCGAGCTTATCTCCCAGAAAAAGAAGGACAGCCATAAAAAGCTTATCGTTACAGGCTGTATGGCACAGCGCTACAAGGAGGATATTCTCTCTGAAATCCCTGAGGTTGACGCTGTTGTGGGCACAAACGACTTCCATAAAATTGCAGAGGTTATTGAAAATCTCTGTGAGGAAAAGGTTGTGCTTTGTAGCGGAGAGGAAAGAAACATTGAGGGACTTCCCCGTATGGTTACAACTCCTGCCTACACAGCCTACATAAAAATTGCTGATGGTTGCGACAATAAGTGTACCTACTGTGCAATTCCGTCAATCCGCGGAAAGTACAGAAGCCGTAAAATTGAGGATATTGTGGCTGAGGCCGAAAAACTTGCAGAGGACGGAACAAAAGAGCTTATCGTTATTGCCCAGGACACAACACGCTACGGTATGGACATTTACGGAGAATACAAACTTTCAGAATTACTCCGTGAACTTTGCAAAATTGAAAAGCTTAAGTGGGTAAGGGTACATTACTGCTATCCTGAGCTTGTGGATGAGGACCTTGTCCGCACATTCAAGGAAGAAGAAAAGATATGTAACTACTTCGATATTCCTATTCAGCACTCCAGCGACAAAATCTTAAAGCGAATGGGCAGAAGAACCAATCGTGAGCAACTTGTTAAGATGCTTGAGCTTATAAGAACTGAAATCCCTGACGCAATTATCCGTACATCCTTAATTACAGGCTTCCCTGGGGAAACTGAAGAGGATTTTGAGGACCTTTTAGACTTTGTGAAATATGCAAAGTTTGACAGGCTTGGGGTTTTTGCCTACTCACAGGAGGAGGGCACACCTGCTGCGAAGCTTGACAATCAGGTTGACGATGAAGAAAAAATTGCCCGACAGGAAGGGGTTATGCTTCTTCAGGCGGAAATTTCCGAAGAGCTTAACCGAAAGAAAATCGGACAGACCCTTGAGGTTTTAGTTGAGGGCAGGGATGAAATAATCAAAAGCTATTTCGGAAGAACCTACGGCGACTCCATTGACATTGACGGAAAGGTTTTCTTTAAGTCTGAGAACAAATTAAACGAGGGAGACCTTGTTTCTGTATTAATAAATGAAAGTTTAGAATATGATTTATTCGGGGAGGAAATATAATGAACACACCTAATAAACTTACTCTTATCAGGGTTATTTTAATACCGTTTTTTGTTGCATTCCTTATGCTTGAGGGAACTTTTTCAGGCATTATGGCTCTTTTAATCTTTGTTGTGGCATCAGCTACAGACTGGCTTGACGGCTATCTTGCAAGAAAAAACAACGAAGTTACAACCTTTGGAAAGCTTATGGATCCCCTTGCAGACAAAATTCTTACACTTTCAGCTTTCATCTGTTTTATCGAACTTTCATACTTCCCTGCATGGGCTGTAATTTTAATTATTTCAAGAGAACTTATTATAACAGGTATAAGACAGCTTGCTTTGACAAATGATAAGGTTATTGCTGCAAGCTGGTGGGGAAAGTCAAAAACTATTCTCCAGATGGTTACAATTATCCTATTTCTACTTATAAGAGTTCTTCCAACCTCCTTTGCTTAC
This sequence comes from Clostridia bacterium, assembly GCA_017622215.1. Classification (GTDB taxonomy): domain Bacteria; phylum Bacillota; class Clostridia; order Monoglobales; family Monoglobaceae; genus RGIG8709. The sequence goes on along the minus strand of JAGARO010000004.1, from coordinate 75,741 downwards.
AGCGCATTTATCTTGATTTTCGAGGAAATACTTGTATACCTCAACGTAATTCTCACTCTTGTGTCAGGAATCGACTATGTGGCTAAGAGCTGGGACCTTCTTACTTTTAAATAAACTATTGACGAAATTGTATCAATATGGTATGATTTAAGGCGTCAAATAAAATTTTCATCGGAGGTTTATATGAACAACGAAATTTTTGAAAAAATCAAGAAAACAGTTGCTGAACAACTTGACATTGACGAGGATTCAATTCTTGAAACATCTAACTTTACAACTGATTTGCACGCTGACTCTCTTGCTCTTCTCGAAATTCTTATCGCTTTAGAAGAAGAATTTGGTATTGATCTCGACGAAGAAGAAAGCGAAAACATTAAGACTGTTAAAGACGCAATAGAATACATCGAAAACGCTATTGAAGGCTAAGACGGATTTTTTCCGTCTTTCTTTTTTCGAGGAATATTATGGAAATTGGTTACAACTTTAAAAATAAGAAACTTTATGACTGTGCTTTTACCCACATTTCCTATGCCAAGGAAATGGGAGCTGAAAGCAATCAGCGTCTTGAATTTATAGGCGACGGGCTTTTGGATTTTATTGTAGGAGAAAGACTCTTTGAGCTTTATCCTGAGCTTGCCGAGGGCGACCTTACAAAAATGAGGGCGTACCTTGTTTGCGAGAAGTCTCTCCACAGACTTGGCACAAAGCTTGACCTTGGAAACAAGATGCGCTTTGCAAAAACAGAACTGAAATGTAAGGGTAACCTTAAGGCTTCAATTATAGCTGACTGTTTCGAGGCTCTTATTGGCGCAATATATTTAGACGGCGGTTTTGACTGTGCTAAAAAGTGGATTTTAGAGCAATATGGCGATGAGTTTACAGCTGTTAAAAATCAGGACCTTATGGACTACAAATCCGAGCTTCAGGACTACTTCCAGAAAAGAGAAAAGGAGCGGGGAACTGTTACCTATCGTCTTGTAAGCCAGGACGGACCTGACCATGCTCCAACCTTTACGGTAGAGGCTATGCACAACGAAACCCCTCTCGCAAAAGGCACAGGAACAAGCCTTAAAAAAGCTGAACAGGACGCCGCAAAGCACGCCCTCGAGGATTTAAGATGAGAAAGTATAATCTTCCCATTTTCATTCCCCATTTAGGCTGTCCCCACGATTGCGCATTCTGTAACCAGCGTAAAATCACTGGGGTTGACACAGAAATTACTCCTGAATATGTTGAAAATCGCATAGAAACCTTTTTTTCTACAATTGCTGACAAGGATTCTATGGTGGAAATTGCCTTTTTTGGAGGCAGTTTTACTGCAATTCCTCTTGAAATTCAGGAAAACTTTTTGAAGGTTGCGGCAAAATTTTCAGACAGAATCTGCGGAATAAGGGTTTCAACAAGGCCTGACGCAATAAACGAGGAAATTTTAGCTTTACTTAAAAAATACAACGTAACAGAAATTGAGCTTGGAGCACAAAGCTCCGATGATACGGTTTTAAACCTCAACAACCGCGGGCATCTTTTTTCTCACACGATTTCAGCCTCAAGGCTTATCAAAAGCTTTGGAATTCGCCTTGGACTTCAGATGATGGTTGGAATGTATGGCTCAAGCCCTGAAAAAGATGTTAAAACTGCAGAGGATATAATCGCTTTAAAGCCTGACTCCACAAGGATTTACCCAACACTTACGCTTAAGGGGACTGCCCTTGAGAAGTTTTATTTATCAGGAGATTATATACCTTACGATATGGAAACTGCCGTCGAGGTTTCAGCCACAATTCTTTCAAAATTCAGAGAAAATAACATTACCGTTTTAAGAATCGGACTTCACAGCGAAGAGGGGCTAAACTCGGACACAGTTATTGCAGGGCCTTATCACCCCGCTTTCGGAGAGCTTGCAGAAAACCGTATCTGGCGGAATAAAATTGAAAATAACATTATGAAGACCAACCTCAGGGATTGTGAGCTTATTATAAACTCCAGTCCAAGGGAGGTTTCAAAAGTAATTGGACATAAAAAGTGCAACTACATATATTTCAAGGAAAAATATGGAATTACATTAAAAATCGGAGGATAATATGGACTTTACAAAAATCCGCGAAAGTGCGGAATATATCACAAATCAGATTAAAGTTATTCCAAGCATTGCCGTTGTTTTAGGCAGCGGACTTGGGGCATTTGCAGAAAAAATTGAGGAGAAAATTGAAATTCCTTACTCAGAAATCCCAGGGTTTTCGACCTGTTCCGTTGAGGGACACGAAAGCGTTTTGGTCTTCGGCAAGCTCCGTGAGAAATATGTTATGGTTATGCAGGGCAGATTCCACTACTACGAGGGCTACTCAATGGAGGAAATTACCTTTCCAATCTGGGTTTTCCGTGCTATGGGAATTAAAAACCTTATTTTAACAAACGCTGCAGGGGCTATTAACGAAGAACTCTCTCCGGGAGATTTCTGTGTTATAACTGACCACATAAAGCTGTCCCTTGACAGTCCCCTCCGCGGGGTTTTGGACTCGGAATTCGGGGAACGCTTTAACGATATGAGCCGTGCCTACACCCCTGAGCTTATCGAAGTTGCAAAGGAAGTAGCTTTCGGTATGGACATTTCCTTAGACGAGGGCGTTTACGCCTTTATGGGCGGTCCACAGTTTGAAACTCCTGCTGAAATCCGTATGCTTTACAAAGTCGGAGCAGACCTTGTAGGCATGTCAACTGTTCCCGAAGTTATCGTTGCGGCATACACAGGCATGAAGGTTCTTGCTATTTCCTGCATTACAAATATGGCTGCGGGCGTGGACAACGAGGCCATTGACCACAACGAAGTAAACAAAATCGGGGAAATGATTGCAGACAAATTCGACTATCTTGTAGAAGAAATTATCGAAAGGATAAGGATTGAATAATGGAGAGGATTGCAAGCTTTAATGTTGACCACCGCTTTATAAACGAGGGGGTTTACATTTCCAGAATTGACGGAGACATCACAACCTACGACCTCCGCACAAGAAAGCCAAACACAGACTGTCTTATGGACAACGCCACTATGCACTCTCTCGAGCATCTTTTTGCAACCTTTGTAAGAAACTCCGAAATTTCAAAGGATGTTATCTATTTCGGGCCTATGGGCTGTCAGACAGGCTTTTATCTTCTTATAAGAAATGCCGACGACGAGGTCGTTCTTGAAATTATAAAAAAGATACTTTCTGACATTTCAAAGTACAACGGCGAAATGCCGGGCAACAGCGAAATTGAATGTGGCAACTATAAAAATTTAAGTGTTGACCTGGCTAAAACCGAGGCAAAAACTTACCTTGAAAAAATCAAAAATAACACCACAGAGGATTTAAAATATGGAACAAAGTAAACTTGACAGAATAAATTTTCTCGCTAAAAAAGCAAGAGAAAAAGGTCTTACAGAGGCTGAAAAAGCTGAACAGAAATCACTCCGCGAGGAATACATAAAGAACTTCCGTGCAAGTCTTAAGGCACAGCTTGACAACATTGAATTTACAGATTAAAGAATAGGACAAAGTTTTTCCGCATAAAAATTCCTTATGAAAGGAGTCTTTTTATGCGGAAATTTTTATGTCTTTTTTTAATATTTTCTATACTTTCGGGAACTTGCTTTGCAAATCTCTCAATGCAGGTTGATACAGACGTGTCGGCGGAGATTGTGTCTGCACCCTCTGCAATCCTCATGGAGCAATCCTCCGGGCAGGTACTCTACGAGCTTAACGCTGACGAAAAAATGCACATTGCATCTGTTACAAAAACCATGACACTTCTTCTTATAATGGAGGCTCTGGCACAGGGGAAAATAAAATATACCGATATGGTAACCACCTCCGAATACGCTTCTTCTATGGGCGGTTCACAGGTCTTTTTGGAAACAGGAGAACAGATGACCGTTGAAGATATGTTAAAAGCCATTGCCGTTGCATCAGGGAACGACGCCTCGGTAGCTATGGCTGAATTTATTTCAGGGACAGAGTCGGCATTCGTTGAAAAAATGAACGAGAAAGCCTTATCAATCGGTGCAAAAAACACCCATTTTATAAACTGTAACGGTCTTGACGAAACTGAGGAGCATTACAGCACAGCAAGGGACGTTGCCCTTATTTCCTGCGAGCTTTTAAAGTATCCCGACATAACCAAGTTCACTACAATCTGGATGGACTCTCTCAGAAACGGAGAGTTCGGTCTCTCCAACACCAACAAGCTTATCCGTTTCTACGACGGAGCAACAGGCCTTAAAACAGGGTCAACCTCCGCGGCAAAATACTGTCTGTCGGCATCTGCAAAACGAAATAATATGCAGCTTGTGGCTGTTGTTCTTGGAGCGCCAACCACAAAAGACCGTTTTAACTCTGCCAGCCGTCTTTTAGACTACGGCTTTGCAAACTATTCCATTGTGTCGGCTGAAACCTTGGGGCTGACCTTTCCTGAAATCCCGGTTGTGGGAGGAAAATCGGCTACCGTAACAGTTTCCGCACCTGATATGAATTTTATTGTAAAAAAAGGAAATCAGGATAAAATCCAGTATGAAATTTCCCTGCCTGAAAAGTTGGGCGCGCCCCTTAAAAAAGGGGAGGAAATCGGAGAAATTATCTTTTCTCTTGACGGTCAGGAGCTTGCACGACGGAATCTTGTGGCAGGGGAAGATGTGCCGAGGATTGGATTTTCAACGCTGTTTCTTAAGATGTTTAAAATATGGTGCACTTAGTGGGATTCCCCACAGTTTTATTCGTCTTCGGCAAGTGATATTGCTTCGCAGTTATATTGCCTGTGGCAGATACAAAATAAAAAACACCCCGCGGGGTGTTTTTTATTCTTCCCGTCTTCTGCGACGTTCTCTTTCTTTCTTGCGTTTTATTGCCTGATTTACTGCATAGATGAAATATGCTATGTATAAAACAAGCCACAAAAGTGCGCCATAAACTATTATCTTCACTATTAAAAAGCTCCAGATATAGTCCCTTGCAATCAAAATATGACGATAGAATTTTCCTTTGACTGTGGAGTCGGAAACAAGGTTTACTTTCCCCAAAACATTTCCGTTATAGGTAAAGGTTACACTTCCCACCTTATCCCCCGCCTTTATTGGCGCTCTCATATATTCAGCATCAAAAGAAACTGTTTTTTCAACCTTACCTGCATCAATTCCCTTTGGCAAAAGACCATAGAAATTGCTCTCTGCCACAGCCATAACGTGGTCTGTGCCATCACTTGCATACCTCAAAGCTATCTCGTCAAAAACCTCACCCTCAGAAGCAATTTTCACTGAGGAATAGTTATTAAAACCGTATTCAAGCAAGTTTTTCGCGTCAATGTGGGATTCTCCCGAATGGCCCGCCTTTAAGATTACAGCGATAAGCTCCCTGTCTCCGTCCTTGGCTGATGCCACAAGGCAGGCTCCCGCGTCATCTGTGTAGCCTGTTTTAATACCTGTTGCCTTTGGGTAATAATACTGGGAAAATCTTTTATAGGACATGAGATTATTTGTATTTATAAAATATCTCTGCTTTTCAGTCTTATTTGTCGGGTCCATATAAAGTTCAGGCATTCCCACGATTTTTGCAAAGGTTTTATTCTTCATCGCGTGATATGCAAGTTTCGCTAAATCACGGGCTGTTGTATAATGATTTTTATCAGGAAGTCCCGATGGGTTTGTAAAATGTGTACCTGTAAGACCTAAAGCGGCAGCCTTATCGTTCATTCGTTTAATGAACTCTGCTTCATTTCCGCTGAAAATTGTAGATAAAAGCATTGCACAGTCATTTCCCGACGCAATAAGCAATCCCTCAAGGAGCCTTAAAACTGTCATTTCTTCTCCGACTTTAAGCTCAATATGTGTGCCGTCAAGGTCTAATCTTTCCTGAAGCTCATAGGTATATGTAAGAGTATCATCCAAAGTAATTTCCCCTGTGTCCACAGCATCTAAAATCACTGTGGCAGTCATAATCTTTGTGGTACTTGCAGGGTACATTTTCTTTGTGGAATTCTTTTCCCAGAGAATATTCCCTGTCTTTTTATCAATTAAAATTCCAGCCTGTCCGTATTCAATTGGACTTGCGAAAACGCTTATTGTTGAAAAAGCAATCACAAAAACTAAAATTAAAGAAATTATTCTTTTCATAGGCTTTCCTCCTGTGCAGTCTGTTCTGCCTGTGAAAGTCTTACATAGCTTGGAACTAAATCTTTATACTCTGTTGTCTCGCCTTTTAACAGCTTTTCCATGCCTATCTCCGCCACAGCTCCCCCTAAATTCATAAGGAGGATTTTCGGTGCGAAATGGGCATCATTTCCTAAAACTTCCTCAATTTTTTCTCTGTGGACGAAAACTCCGTCCCCCATAAAGATAACCTTTTCGCCCTTAAGTTCTTCTAGGAGTTCATCTATCGAGAGGGCTCTGTCTTCGCAAAGTCTTTCCCGTCCTCTGAACTTGGCGTTATAGACCTGACCTCGTCTTGCATCAAGTATTGGACAGATTATTCCGTCGAAGTTTGCACAGCCAAGGGCAAGGGCCTCTAAAGTTGAAACTTCAACGCAAGGCTTATTTAAAGCCTGTGCAAAGCCCTTTACAGTAGCCACGCCGATTCTAACTCCCGTAAAAGAGCCGGGGCCAACGGCAGCTGCAAAGGCGTCAATTTCCTCAAGAGCTATATTTCCGTTTTCAAGCATATTCACAATCTGTGGCATCATTTTCTGGGAATGGGTTTTCTTGTTGCACACCACAGTCTGAAGCACCATTTTTTCTTCAGATACCACCCCTGCTGTTGCCGAGGCACAACAGGTATCAATTCCGAAAACTAACATATTTTTATCTCCCTGTAGGATTCTCCCTTTGAGTAATCCTTTCTTATTTCAATTCTTATATGTTCCTCAGGCAAAATATCTTTAATATTGTCTGCCCATTCGATTATGCAGATTCCGTCCCCGAAAATATAATCGTCAATCCAGTCGCAATCATCTATACTTATATTCTCTAAACGGTATACATCAAAGTGATAAAGAGTCTTTTCTCCGTCATACTGGTTAACCAGAGTAAATGTAGGGCTTGTAACCTCTCCGTCGCAGTCAAGAGCGCTGTGAAGCCCCTTAACAAAGGCTGTTTTACCTGCGCCGAGCTCTCCTGCAAGGGCAATAACATCCCCCTCTTTCAGTTGCTTCGATAACTCTTTCGCTATTTCTCTTGTATCATTTTCCGAAAAACTATCATAAATCTTCATAATCTTCCTCCAATTATATTGTAACTTTACGTGCTCTCAAAGTCAATTCCTATTGCAAAAAAATTTATTTTATGATATATTTTTTGTATGAGGTGATTATTATGGAAAGAGTAGATAAAAATAATTATTATCTTGATATTGCTGAAACAGTTATTGAAAGAGGAACCTGTTTAAGACGGAATTTCGGGGCAATTATCGTTAAAAACGACGAGATTGTTTCCACAGGCTATACAGGTGCGCCAAGAGGCAGAAAAAACTGCAGCGACCTTGGGTTCTGTCTTCGTGAAAAGCTTAACATCCCTCGCGGAGAACGCTACGAGCTCTGCCGTTCAGTTCACGCAGAGGCTAACTGTATTATTTCAGCATCACGCCGTGATATGATTGGCTCAACCCTCTACCTTGTTGGCCGTGATGCCAAAACTAAGGAGCTAGTGGAGTCTGCTTCAAGCTGTGCTATGTGCAAGCGTATGATTATAAACGCAGGCATAGAAAAGGTTATTATCCGCAATACTCCTGATAAATATACTGTTGTTAATGTGTCAGAATGGATTGAAAACGACGAATCTTTAGAGGGCACTCTCGGATATTAAAGCATAATTATATCTCCTCCGAATATATTGTATCAAGGAGGAATTACAATGAAAAAAACTATATTTTTATCTTTAATATTATCCCTTTGCATTATCTTTACAGGCTGTGGGAAGAAAGCCCCTGACACCTACGATATGGGAGCAGATTCCTTTCCCTCAATTACTTACGTTGTAGGGGACAGAACTTTGGAATCCTATGAAATGGACAATGAAGAAAATCCAACCCAGAAAATTCTTGTTTATTCAGGCAGTGAAGACGGCAACACAGACATCTATGAATATATGAATTATCTTATTGAAAACTGTGGAGGAATTGTTACCCGTGCTTTAGAAAATACTGAAAAAGGCACATCGGAAATTGCTATGGAAAGCAAGGATTCAGGGAAAATTATTTCCGTAAACTTTGACTATACAAAGGACGGCTACACAGTTACAATCAAAAAATTTGAAGGCAAGCTTAACCGTGCCTCAAATCACAGTTCAAAATTAAATTAAAAAAAGCCCGTAATACTTTTCGTATTACGGGTTATTTTTATAACTTTTCAACTTTTTCTGCGTAAAGAACAGGACCTTTTTCTCCGTATTCTGAGCAAAATCTGTTGTCAATTTTCGCTGTTACCTTAATTTTATCGTAGTCCTTTAAGTCCCTTGCACCCTCCCAGTTACAAACATAACCCAAGAAGGACATATCGTCCTCACAGCAGGTCATAATCTGTCTGCCGGGAACGAAATAGTCTGGGCGGAAACCCTTTGGCTTGGCAGCAAGACCCTCAAAGATAACTGTCTTGCCCTTATATCTGTCAGCGTTATCCATCATATCCATATACCAGATAAGATATTCGTTATCCTCTTTAAGTTCGATAACCTCGTCATCAAGACTGTATGGCAGTTCGTCCTCGAAAATCATATCAATCATACCCTTTTCGTCGGTGAACATAACCTCAATCCTTGGATTTACAGCCCTGATGTTTCTTCTTATTTCCGCAAAGGCTGTTTTTTCTCTGTTGCAGCGGTTAACCATTACAGAAACAGAACTTTTGAACATATCTGTAAATATACTTCTCATATTATTATAGTAGGTATCAAAGGTTGAGCCGTCTATAATTGTCATTGCCTCTGCATATCGCCATGGTGCAGGGATTTTCAAATCGAAAAATGTATCCATTCCCCACATTCCGTTAAATTCAATTATAACTCTGTCGGGGTTATACTTTTTCTTAAGACCTGCTAAAAATTCTTCAGTCATATCCTCTTTATTTTCAACATAAATAACTGTTAAGTTTTTAGCTTCCTTATATTCAACCTCTCCCTCTTCACACACAAGGCACAGAGTCTTTGACTTCTGCACATCAGGGTCAGAGAGGATTGCTTCATTTATGAATGTTGATTTTCCTGCCTCTAAAAAGCCGTTTATTATAAATACGGGAACAGGGTTCTTTCCGAACATTTTGTCCGCCTCCTTATACTCCGAATAATTCCTTAAGCTTGTCTTCCTTAAGGTCAGCACCGATTACGCAGATTTTTCCTGTGTACTGAGGACTGCCCTCACGGATTTCGTATTCTTCAGGTACCATATCAAAATAAATCCATTCTCCGTCTAAACCTGCTACCATACCTTTTCCGCGGAGAATTGTACCATAATCACCGTTGCCGATTGCAGAAAGAATTGTTTCAAGCTTCTCCTTTGTAAACTTCACAGGTGTTTCCACTCCCCAGGAAGTAAAGGTTTCGTCTGCATGGTGATGATGGTTATGATGTTCATGGTCATGGTCATGGCATCCACAATCGCAATCGTGGTCGTGGTGATGGTGGTGATGTTCATGGTCATGGCATCCACAATCGCAATCTTCGTCATGGTGATGGTGGTGATGTTCATGGTCGTGGCATCCGCAGTCGCAATCTTCGTCATGGTGATGATGGTGATGTTCATGGTCGTGGCATCCGCAGTCGCAATCGTGGTCGTGGTGGCGATGGTGATGCTCATGGCTATCTTGCTCAAGACCCTCTAAAATATCCTCATGGGCAAAGGCACTTAAAATATCTGCCTTTGTGAGCTTATCAAGAGGGGTTGTGATTATGGCACAATCAGGGTTAACTTCTCTCAGCATTTCAATACAGCTATGGAGTTTTTCCTCATCAATTTTATCCATTCGGCTAAGTAAAATACAGCCTGCTGACTTTACCTGATTATTATAAAACTCCCCGAAGTTCTTCATATACATCTTGCACTTTGTTGCATCGCAAACTGTTATACAGGTATCAATTTCAAGGTCAGCTTCAACATTCTTCACAGCTTCTACAACATCGGAAAGCTTACCTACGCCTGTTGGCTCAATAATAATTCTGTCGGGACTGAACTTTTCAAGAATTTCCATTAAAGACTTGCTGAAATCACCAACGAGAGAACAACAGATACAGCCTGAGTTCATTTCCTTGATTTCAATTCCCGCATCCTTTAAGAAACCGCTGTCAATTCCAATTTCCCCAAATTCATTTTCAATTAAAACTACCTGTTCATCATTATAAACCTCTTTAAGAAGTTTCTTAATAAAAGTTGTTTTGCCTGCTCCTAAAAAGCCTGAAATAATATTTATCTTTGTCATATTCTCTACTCCCTTAAAAGTTTTATTGCCAGTTCAGCATTTTTCTCTGCCAGTTTTTTAAATTTATCACTGTTTTCCATAAGGTTTTCTCTTATGCCGGCTGTATCTTCCATAACCTTTTCCGCAAAAAGTTCAAGCCTCTTAACATTTGTCTCTTCAACATTTTCAATATAATCTTGTCCAAGATATTCCATTGTCGCCCTTACCTTAGGGTCATAATCAAGGCCGATAACAGGGGTTCCCGCTTTAGCTGAGTATATTAAAATATGTAGTCGCATACCGAGAACGAACTCTGCTTTTTTCAAAATTCCCATAAGCATTTCAGGTCCGCAGGAGGACAGTATAACTGCCTTTTGTCCCTTTACTTTACTCATAATTTCCTTTGTAAGCTCTCCGTCAACAGAAATCTGCATTGGTATAAACACAGGCACAAGCCCGTACCTCTCCGAAATTTTGTTGGCAAACCCGCCAATCCTGTCTGCAAAATCATCAGGAAGCTTCTTCCAGTTTCTCACCGAAATACAGAAGAATTTTTTACCCTCAAGTCCCACAGATTTAAGCTTTTCATCTATATCCTCCCTTGGTTCAAGAAGAAATACCGGGTCGGCTGTAACTGTTACATTTTTATCTTCAATGCCCAAATTTTTAAGCTCCTCAAAAGAAGAATTTTCACGAAGTGTAATTATATCCACTCCTCTAAGTGCCTCTTTTGTCTTTTTCTTACTGCTTTCATAATTCACAGGACCTATGCCGTTAGCGTAAACCATTGTTTTAGTTTTGCACTTCTTCGCCATATTTATAAGGGCAACATAATACGCAAGGGATTTTCGGCTTGTTACATCCTGAAGAAGGCTTCCGCCACCGCTTATAAACAGTTTTGTATTTTTCATTGCCTTATATATTTTAACAAAATCAAATCTGCTTATTGCCTCAACTCCGTAAACTTCTCTGGTTTCCTTTGGTGCACGGGAGAGAACAGTTATATTAACTGCCGGATAGTTTCTCTTAAGACCCTCAACAATTCCCTTAAGAACAGAATCATCGCCACTGTTTTTATATCCGTAATAGCCTGAAATAAGTACATCTTTTTTCTTTGTATGGGTTACTGTGTACTTATCAATATCAGCAAATTCTTCAGGGGCAACCTCATTGATTTTTGTGCCCTTTATCACTGAAACATACATTTTCAGAGCATCATCAGCCATTGTTTCAATTGAATAATATTTTTCAACAACAGCCTTACCGTATCTGCCCAGAGCTTCTTTATCTTCGTTCTTAAGGAGATTTATTACATCCTCTTTAAGTTTTTCAGCTGTAGTTTCTTCGCAGCCTCGGCAACAGAAATTTGTGAGCCTTGAAATTTCAAGCTTGTCCTCATCAAAAATTCCGATGTAGCCCTCGTTACCTGCGATTATGCAAGGCTTTTCCGCTGCCATAGCCTCAAGGGCAGCTCGGCTTACGCCCACAAAAATATCCCCTGACGCCACAAACTTATTTATGTCAGTTCTTCCGCCTGTTATTTTAATATAATTTTCTCCTGCCTTGGCGTTTTCCTTTTCAGCCATAGCCCTGACATTTTCAAGGTCATTTCCTCCGCCGACTATGACTATTTCAATATCAGGGAATTCCTTTTTTATGTCCCCTGCACATTCAATAAGTCTTTTCGCTGCAAGGCTTCTGTCCTCATCCATTCGGCTTACATAAACAATTCTTTTTCCATCTTTAAGGTCAAATTCATTTTTTATGTCAGAAAAGTCTGTGTCCTTTGAAAATTTTTCTGTATCAATTCCGTTTATGGTTATTCTTATATTTTCTTCGTCAATTCCATAATTATCCATAAGATATTTCTTTATATCGTCGCTGACAGAAAGGCTTCTGTCGCCCCAGTTTGTCAGGTAGTTATATGGAAAACCCGTCTTGAAAACCCAATGGGCTGTGGATACAAGGCGGAAATTTACACTCTTTCTCAAATTCGCAAGAATAAACCCCGGAATTCTCGCATGGGAGTGAACTACGTCAATCTTATATTCTTCAATTATTTCCTTAAGTCCCTTAAGAGATTTTCTCATGGCAGGGATTGTCTTTTTGTTAAGCGGAAGCTTAAAATGCTTTATTCCTGCAGTTTCAAGCTCGCTTACATATTCTCCCCCCTGGGAGGCTACAAAAACCTCTATCCCTCGCTTTTTAAGAGCCTTGGAAAGTTCAACTATATGTGTTTCAGCTCCACCGATACCGAGCTGCATGGTTGCCATAAGTACACGCATTTCCACTTCCCCTTTCCTTTATACTTCCTATATTTTATCACAAAAAAAATAAATTGTCCACTTCCTGTTGATTTTTTTAATCAAAATGTTAAAATAATAGTGAGGTGAAAAATATGAGCGTTAAAATAATCCACTGTGCCGACGTTCATCTCGGCGCAAATCCGAAAATGAAAAACGATGTTTTATCCGCATTTTTGCGTATAATTGATATATCCAAAAACTATGATTTTCTCCTTGTTTCAGGGGATTTATTCGACAACCCTGTTGCAGACCGTGAAACTGTTGAAATCATCAAGGCAAAGCTTTCGGAAACTCCCGCCACAGTTGTTATATGCAGCGGTAACCACGATTATTTCAGCGGTCAGTCGCCTTACAATTCAAAATGGCCTGAAAACGTAATTCTTTTTACAGGGGCTATGGAAAAATTCATCATTCGTGAGAAAAATACCTGTATTCACGGTGCAGGCTTTTCAAATATTTATGAGCCTGAAACATTATTTTCACCTGAAGCAGAAGAAGATATGATTAATATCTGCGTAATCCACGGCGATATTGGCGTTTCAGGGGAATACAACCCTATTTCCCAGAGTGCACTTTCCTCATCAAAAATGGACTATGTGGCACTGGGGCACATCCACAAGCGTAGTGATATTCTGAAAGAGGGCAATACTTCCTACGCCTACCCTGGCTGTCCACAGGGACAGGGCTTTGACGAAACAGGGGAAAAGGGCGTATATCACGGGACTGTTGATATAGGGAAATGCAACCTTGAATTTATGAAAATCTGTGGCAGAGAATTCAGAGAAATTGCTGTTGACATTACAGGTTTATCAAGCCTTCAGGAGGTTTCACAGAAGATTTCTCCGTATCTTGAGCAAGACCACTTCTATAAGATAATCTTAAAGGGAGAAATTCCATCAGATTTCAGTCTTAACACCGACTCCCTTTCCGCAATTCTCTCCTCACAGGCACACTTTATAAAGTTTGAGGACAGAACAACCCTGTCTATGGAGGATATTGAAAGAATCGCAGATGAAAAATCTCTTAAAGGATTTTTTGTTAAAAATATGCTGGAGAAAATCCGCGAGGACAACTCCGATACAAACATAAATGCCCTAAAACTGGGGCTTAAAGCCTTTTCGTCGGAGGTGGATTATGAAAATTAAAAGCGTAACTCTTACTTCTTTTGGTAAATTCAAAAACTTTTCTCTTGATTTTTCAGAGGCTCACAACATTATCTACAGCAAAAACGAGGGCGGTAAATCTACCATTATGGCATTTATCCTCCTTATGCTCTACGGAGATTTAAAAAAGGATATTCGAAACAAATACCTGCCTCTTGACGGCAGTCCTATGAGCGGAGCTATGGAAATTCAGGTAGGGGAAACCCCTTATCTTATTGAAAAAAATTTCAGAAAAAGTTTTAAGACCGACAAAACAACTCTTACTGATTTATCAACAGGAAGCGTTGTTTCTCTTGCCCCAAACGAAGAAATAGGAAAGCACTTTTTCGGCATTGACGCCATGGGCTTTTTGAAAAGTGCCTACGCGGGAAAGCTGGGCGGTTTTCAGGGAGAAGAGGCAGGCGCCGACCTTATGGAGAAGCTTTCCAACATAATCTCCAGCGGAGACGAGGGAATTTCAGGGGCGCAGGTCCTTAAAAATCTTGTTTCAGCAAAGGAAAAGCTTATTTCCAAAAGCGAAAAAAAGGGACTTATCCCTGAACTTAAAGCTGAGCTTGAAAATCTTATAAATCAGCGTCAGGAAATTATAAACATTTCTGCCTCACAGCAGGAGCTTTCTTCTAATCTTGAGCAAGATAAGAAAAATTATGAGAGCTGTCAGGAAAAAATTAAAGAATTAAACGAACAGCTTGAAAAATCAGGGCTTATTAAAAGAGGAAAAGCAATCGGAGAAATCATTGAAAAGGAAAAAGAGCTTCTTTCTATTAAAAATGCAGTTGTTACCGATAGCTTTGATATTGATGAACTAAAAAACCTTGTAGCAGAGGGAAAAGAAATTAAAAATAAACTTTCAGTTTCAGTTTTTGAAAAGCCTGATGTTCCCGAAAAAACCATAACTGACGAAGAATACAAACATTTAAAATCCAGTCTTGATAAAGAAAGTCGCTTTTTGTTAATCAAGTCAAGGCTTGAGGAAATAATTGAACTAACTCCGAAAAGAAATAGATTTTCCTTATCATTATTTTTATCAGGAGTTTTTGTATCACTTATTTTTCTTGTTGCAGGAATCTTCTTAAAACCTATGCTCTTTGGAGTTATTGCAGGAATTTTACTTATAATTTCTTCCTATCCAAAAAAGACGGACGACCGGTTATACCTTGCAAAAATCAGCTCTCTCGCAGAATTTGGAATCTCAGCCGACAAAAACACAGACTTTACAAGGCTCCTTTCGGAATACTCTTCGGATTTAACAAAAATCTGTGCTGATATTAAAGAAAAATTAAATGATTTTGGTTGTGAAACAGAGGACGGCCTCGAAAATTTATACAGAAACAGTATTCTTTATTCTGACAAGCTTAAATCCTACAACGAACAGACAGAAAAATACAATCTTCTTTGTGAGAAATACATTTCTCTTGTTAATTCTTATGTTCCTGTGCAGAATATCGAAAGTGCAGAAAATGTTATTTTAAGAACAGAAGAAAATCTTAAGAAATATGACCAGCTTTCATCTAACCTTACAGCCTTAAGAAAGGCTTTCGAAATCAGTCTTTCCCTTGAGGAGCTGATTTTCGAGAAAAAGAAGATTGCTGAAATTACAGATGGACTTTCCTTTGATGTTGAAGCAGTTAACGAGGAAATCCGCAGATTAAGCGAAAGAGCATTATCTCTCCACAATGAAATTGAGGAAAAGAGCAGACGGCTTATTGTTCCTGAAAACAGCGAAGCAAGTCTGTCCCACAGAATTTGCGAAATTGAAAATGAGTTGGCTCGTGAAACTGCCTATTATAATGCACTTAAAACTGCTGAGGAAGTTTTTAACTCCTCATTGGACGAAATCAACTCCACCTTCGGCGACAAGTTAAACAGAAAGACCTGTGAAATTTTTGAAAAGTTTACAGGGGAGCCTGTGAAAAATATAATTGTTTCCAAAGATTTCGGACTTAAAATTGATTTTGGCGGAATCAAGGGCATTATCCCATACACAAACCTCTCCGCAGGAACTCTTGACCAGGCGTACCTGTCCCTCCGTCTTGCAATCGGCGAACTTATCGGAGGAGAATTTGCACTGCCATTAGTTCTTGACGACATTTTCCTCCAGTACGACGATGTCCGTCAGGCAACTGCCTTTACATTTTTAAAGGATTACGCAAAGGCAAGACAGATACTGTTCTTCACCTGTCATAAAAATACTGTTTCTGTGGCTGAAAAGGGACTTGAAACCATAGAAAAATTACAATTCTAACTTTTTTCAAAAATTTTTAAAAAAAGTGTTGACAAAAGCCTCGACCTGTGATATCATATCGATTGCGGGTCGAAAAAGGCTCGTCTTGGTAAGCTGGTGTAGCTCAATTGGTAGAGCAGCTGATTTGTAATCAGCAGGTCGCGGGTTCGAGTCCCATCACCAGCTCCAATTTTTTATGGAGGAGTTCCCGAGTGGCCAAAGGGGGCAGACTGTAAATCTGTTGCGTTTCGCTTCGGTGGTCCGAATCCACCCTCCTCCACCAAACAAAACAACCTGTCGTATTTCGATGGGTTGTTTTTTGTTTGTGGCTAAGCAGGGTGAGATGAGGACAGCGACGGTTGCCAAGGGCAAATAAAACAGTCCGGGGGACTGTTTTGTAGGAGCGCGGACCGTAATCCACCCTCCTCCACCAGAAAAAGACATCCTAACGGATGTCTTTTTTATTTTTCTTCACAAACCTTTAAAATTTTCTCTGCAGCACCTTTTGCGCCTGTGCATTTCCTGAAATCTTCTGCAATTTTTACTGCATTTTTCTTATAATTTTCATTATCCCATATTTCCTTTATGGCGCTTAAGACCGCCGTGCCCTTTTTCTTGTCAACTTTAATTCCTGCGCCAAGCTGCCTTACACGTTCCGCTACACCTCTTTGCTCCGAGGTTTGAGGGAGCATAACAATCGGAACTCCGAAATACAGGCTTTCGCTTACACTGTTCATTCCGCAATGAGATACAAAAATATCTGCTTTTTCCAAAACTGCAATTTGGTCGATATAAGAATAAACCGAAATGTTTTCAGGAATTTCCCCAAAATCTTCAACTGACACAAGGTTGCCCACTGACATTATAACCTGATAATCAGTCCCTTTTAAGGCAGAAATGCAGGACCTGTAAAAAGGCATCATATCATTATTTACTGTTCCCATGGAAATATAAATCAATTTTTCTTTTTTCTTCTCAATTTCCTCTGTTGCAGGACGGATTGAGGGTCCTACAAAGGCATACTTTTCGGAAAAAGTTTCCGAGCATGGCTGAAACTCAGGGGAGGTATAGACGATTGTATGAGTATTATCATCATTCCCGATTATATCAATAATGCTATTGACTGGATACCCCTTATCCTTAAGCCTTTTGACCTGCTTCGAGGTTTTTGGCATTGACAAAAGCATCTTAATTAACTCTCCAAAACCCTGTTTCATAATTCTTGCCGAGTACTGATTAAAAGCAAAGGTTGTGGTTGAAGAAACAAAAGGAATTCCCAGCTTTAACGCAACTGCCTTTCCCCATAACGCCATAGAATCAGCAACTATACAGTCAGGCTTAATCTCTTCCATTTCACTGCAGACCTTTTCATCAAGTGCGAGGGTTGTGTCAACTAATAACTTGGTAGAAAACGCCAAATCCTTTCCTACACGGGTTGAATCCTTGGCGCTTAATTTCTTTTCCATATCATAATCGTCGCAGGATATGAATTTTGCTCCTGTGGATTCGATTTTATCACGGAACTCATTATAGGAATAATACCAGACCTCATTCCCACGTGAAATCAGCTCCCTTACAACCTCAAGGGTTGGATTGGTGTGGCCGTGGGCAGGAATACAAAAGAAAACTATTTTACTCATAATGTCAACCGCCTTTAATCTTCTATCTGATTAAAAATATTTTTAATAAACTCCTGCTGTTTTTCTTTCGGAAGAATTGCAATTCCCTTTTCCTTATCCCCAAGAACTAAAATTTCCTCTCCGGGTTGCAGATTAAACATTTCCCTTGCTTCCTTTGGAATAACAAACTGTCCTTTTTCTCCTATTTTAACCATCCAGGCAAACTTTCCGTTACTTGTATTCATTTTTATCTCCCCTTTGTATGATTGGTATGAATAATCATACCATAAGCTTTAAATTATGTCAATGTCTTTATATAGCTGTGGGGATAGCTGTGGGGATAGCTGTGGGGGAGGTTTATTTTTTCCGTTCTATAAATAACTTTTACATTCTTTTTTATTTTACTATATTGAAAAATCACTTGTTTTTTTCTTTATAAGGTGGTATAATTTACTATATATGCAAAGGAGGGAGAAAATGTTTTACTATATTTCAGGAAAGCTGGCTCACAAGAGCGAAAATTTTGCTGTTATTGACGCAAAGGGAATAGGTTTCAAAATCTATTCAAGCACAGCTACTCTTAACAGTCTCGGGGACATCGGAGCAGATGCAAAGCTCTACACCTATGTGAACCTTAAAACCACCTCTGACATTCTGGACATCTACGGTTTTTACACTATGGAGGAGCTTAACCTCTTTGAAATGATTATAAGCGTAAACGGAATCGGCACTAAAACTGCCATTTCCCTTTTATCAAATATTTCTCCGTCAAAATTTGCACTTTGCGTAATTTCAGGGGATTCAAAATACATTTCCGACAACACTCACGGACTTGGCAAAAAAGGTGCAGAGCGTCTTGTTTTAGAGCTCCGCGACAAGTTCAAGGGCGTTGAACTCAACGAAATGCCTGCACAGGATTTTGCTTCTGTATCAAACAGTGACGACAACGCAGAGGCTGTTTCAGCATTAGTTGTTCTAGGATACTCTGCTGTTGAGGCTAAAAACGCATTAAAGGGTGCTACGGGCACTCTTGAAGATAAAATAAAATTTGGTCTTAAAAACCTTATGAAAGGGTAAAATATGGACGAAGAAACAAGAATTATAACCACCGCCGAAACTGACGGTGATAAAGAAAATGAATACAGCTTAAGACCGAAAACCTTTGACGAATATATCGGTCAGACAAAGGCAAAAGAAAATCTTCGCATATTTATTGACGCTGCGAAGCAGAGAGGGGATTCCCTTGACCACGTCCTTTTATACGGACCTCCGGGACTTGGAAAAACTACCCTTTCCACAATTATTGCAAATGAAATGGGCGTCAACTTAAGAATCACTTCGGGGCCTGCCATTGAAAAGCAGGGAGATTTAGCGGCACTTCTTACCAATTTAAGCGAAAACGACATTCTTTTTGTGGACGAAATCCACCGTCTTAACCGCTCAGTAGAGGAAGTTTTATATCCTGCTATGGAGGACTTTGCCCTAGACATTATAATCGGCAAAGGCCATCAGCCCGTTCAATCCGCCTTGACCTGCCGAAGTTCACTCTTATTGGTGCAACTACAAGGGCAGGGGCTCTTACAGCTCCTCTCCGCGACAGATTCGGCGTAATCAGCAGGCTTGAAATTTACACACCTGACGAACTTAAGGAAATTGTCAAGCGTTCCGCAGGAATTCTTGGCATTGACATTACCGAAGAGGGCGCAGGAGAAATTGCAAGCCGTTCAAGAGGTACACCGAGAATTGCAAACCGACTCTTAAAGAGAGTCCGCGACTTTGCACAGATTAAATATAACGGCGTAATTGACAAAAGCTCTGCCGACGAGGCACTAAAGAGCCTTGAAGTTGACAAGCTGGGGCTTGACGCCTCCGACAGGCGAATGCTACTTACAGTTATAAATAACTATAACGGCGGGCCAGTGGGTCTTGATACACTTGCCGCTACAATTGGTGAGGAAAGTACCACTGTGGAGGACGTTTACGAGCCATATCTTATGCAAATCGGTTTTCTTAACCGTACACCAAAAGGAAGAACTGTTACAAAGCTCGCCTACGAGCATTTCGGTATTCCTTTCGGCAAAAAGGAAGAAAACTTCAATATAACCATGTGGGACGAAGGAGAAAATAATGAGTAAAGGAAAATTTTATTTAACAACTGCTATTGCATATACATCCAGAAAACCGCACATCGGAAACACTTACGAAATCGTACTTTCCGATGCTATTGCCCGTTTCAAAAGATACGAGGGCTATGATGTTTATTTCTTAACAGGCACAGACGAACACGGACAGAAAATTCAGGAGCTTGCAAAGGAATCAAACATCTCTCCTCAGGAATATGTTGACGGGGTTGCAGGACAGATAAGAGATATCTGGGACCTTATGAATTCAAGCTATGACAAATTTATCCGTACAACTGACGATTATCACGTTGACGCTGTGCAGAAGATTTTCAAGAAGCTATATGACAAAGGGGACATCTACAAGTCCTGCTATGAGGGCTGGTACTGTACTCCTTGCGAATCTTTCTGGACAGAAACACAGCTTGTTGAGGGAAAATGCCCTGACTGTGGCAGAGATGTTCACAAGGAAAACGAAGAGGCTTATTTCTTCAAGATGAGCAACTATCAGGACCGCCTTATGAAGCACATCGAAGAAAACCCACAGTTTATTCAGCCTGAATCACGCAAAAAGGAAATGGTTAACAACTTCATTAAGCCTGGTATTCAGGACCTTTGCGTTTCGAGAACAAGCTTTGACTGGGGTATTCCTGTTGACTTTGACCCAAAGCACGTAGTTTACGTTTGGCTTGACGCCCTTACAAACTACATCACAGCTTTAGGCTACGCTCCTGACAAGGACAGCGAACTCTTTAACAAGAACTGGCCTGCTGACGTGCACATTATCGGAAAGGACATTCTCCGTTTCCACACAATTTACTGGCCTATTATGCTTATGGCTCTTGATTTGCCACTTCCAAAGCAGGTTTTCGGTCATCCTTGGCTCTTAAACGGCGAAGAAAAGATGAGTAAATCTTTAGGCAACGTAATTTACGCCGACGACCTTGTTCGTCATTTTGGCGTTGACGCTGTACGTTATTATCTCCTCCGCGAAATTCCATTCGCACAGGACGGTACAATCACATACGAAAAAGTTATTACTTCATTTAACACTGACCTTGCAAACACAATGGGCAACCTTGTTAACCGTACAGTTGCTATGATTAACAAATATTTTGACGGTGTTATTCCTGAAGCAACATATAAATTTGAATTTGACGAAGACCTTAAGGCTACTTGCGAAAATTCAAGGGACAGACTCGTTGAACTTATGCAGGACTACCATGTGGCTGATGCTCTTGGGGAAGTTATGAAGATTGCTAACCGTGCAAACAAATATATCGACGAAACAATGCCTTGGGTTCTTGCAAAAGACGAAAGCAAAAAGGCAGAGCTTGGCACAGTTATGCACAACTTAGCCGAGGCTATCCGCTTTATTGCATCACTCCTCAGCCCATTCCTTCCTGAAACTGCTGAAAAAATCAAGGGACAGCTCTCATTTGACGATATCTCCCTTGAGGCAATTAAGGAATTTGGCACACTCAAATCAGGTGTAAAAGTAGGAGAAGCTACTCCGCTTTTCGTAAGAATTGACGCAGAAAAGAAAATCAAGGAAATTGAAGCTGAAATGCCTGCCCCAGCTCCTGCAATTGAGATTGAACCATACGAAGAAGATGTTACAATCGACGATTTCTGCAAAATGGACATTCGTGTGGGCAAGGTTATTGAGTGTGAGGCTGTTCCAAAATCAAGCAAGCTCCTCCGCTTTATCCTTGAAGTAGGCAACGAAAAGAGACAGATTTTATCAGGCATTGCAAAATACTATAAGCCTGAAGACTTAATCGGCAAAAATCTCCTCTTTATCGCAAACCTCCCACCAAGAAAAATGATGGGCTATGACTCAAATGGTATGATTTTAAGCGCAGTTCACGGCGACAAGCTTGTTGTTACAACTGTTAAAGACGATATTCAGAGCGGTGCTCGTATCGGTTAATAAAAAGTGAGTTGATTTTATGATTCTTACGGTTGATGTAGGAAATACAAACATTGTTTTAGGCGTTTACAAAGAGGAAAAACTTGCATTTGTGTCAAGACTTTCCACCAACGTCCATAAAACTGATTCCGAATATGCAACAAAAATAAGGAGTATTTTATCTCTTAACGACGTTGATTCCCACAGTCTTAAGGGAGCGATTATTTCTTCTGTTGTGCCAAATCTTAACCACGTTCTACTTCGCGCCATTAAAATGGTTTACGGAGTTGATGCCCTTTTGGTTGGGCCTGGGGTTAAAACAGGGATAAATCTTCAGGTTGACAATCCCTCACAGGTTGGCTCCGACCTTATCTGCGGTTGCGTAGGCGCTCATCAGAAATATGAGGGCAAGGTTCTCATTATTGATATGGGAACTGCTACAAAATTTACAATTGTTGACGAAAACGGAGTTTTTCGCGGGGTTTCAATTGCTCCCGGCGTGGAGCTTTCCTTAAAGGCTCTTACAGGGGGCACTGCACAGCTTCCGGGCATAAGCCTTGAAGCGCCATCAAAGGTTATTGCTAAAAATACCGTTGAATGTATGCGCTCGGGAATTGTTTTCGGCAGTGCTTCTATGATTGACGGTATGATTGACAGAATTGAAGAGGAATTTGGCGAAAAGCTTACTCTTGTTGCAACAGGAGGCCTTTCCGAAACAATTATACCAAACTGCCGTCATGAAATTTCAATCGATAACGACCTGATTTTAGACGGTCTTTACTCAATCTATGTGAAAAATAAATAAAATTAAAATAAAATATTTGCGTTGTACTGCTTTTGCAGATGACAGCAAGGAGGAATTTTAATGAAAAACACAAAGAATATGGTAACTACTGCCATACTCACAGCCATGGTAATTATTCTTCAGTTACTTGGCTCATTTATCAAATTCGGACCATTCTCCATTTCACTTGTACTTATGCCTATCGTTTTGGGCTCTGCACTTTGCGGAACAAAATCTGCAGGCTGGCTTGGTTTCGTTTTTGGTATAATCGTACTTATGAGGGACGCAGGACTGTTTCTTGCAGTTTCCGTATGGGGCACAGTTTTAACTGTTCTGGCAAAGGGTATTGCCTGCGGACTCGTTGCAGGAATTTGCTATAACGCCCTTAAGAAAATCAGCGTTACTTTCGCTGTTTTCGTGGCATCTCTAGTTTGTCCAATCGTAAACACAGGAATTTTCTTAATCGGTTGCGGACTTTTCTTTATGCCACTTATCGGCGAATGGGCAGCGGCAGCCGGCTCGGCCGTTCTTCCATATATGTTTGTAAGCTTCGTTGGAGCAAACTTTGTTCTGGAAGTCGTTATAAACGTTGTGTTCTGTCCGATTATTATAAGATTATTAAATGCTGTAAAGAAAGCATAATAAAAAACCCTGCGATGGCTGGTCGCAGGGTTTTTCTTTGCCCTTTCGGGCTTTTGGGGTGGGGGACAATTATGGAAAACAGCACAAAACTAATTCCTTATATAACGCTCAGGGTTTTGTCTTGTGCTGTCTTTCAGCACTTCAAAGTGGAGATGAGTCTCTTCCCCTGCTTCTAAAACAGAGGACGTACCTACATTTCCTATTACATCACCTTTTTTTACTTCCGCCTCGGGCTGTACCATATCTATGCCACTAAGGTTTCCGTAGCGGGTTGTTACTCCGCCTGTATGCACAATTTCTATTACAAAGCCTAAAAGCTTATCCTCATACGCCTTGGAAATCACTCCGTCAGCTGCAGCCTTAACCTCTCCGTTTTCAGTAGCGGCAAGGTCAGCTCCGTTATGAGTACGCCAGTCGTCTGTAGTTTTTGAATAGACAAGCTCACCCTCGGAAAATGGCTTTAAAATTGCTCCTGAGGTTGGATTTATCATTCCTATTTCCTCAATAATTTCTTCTTCAGTCATAACCTTTGCAGAGGTTGCTACCACCTTTTCTTCAGGCTCATATTCCTGCCTTACAGCAGGGGGTTCCACCTTTTTTTCAACCTTGGAAACTGCCTCTGTCCAGGCATCTTCCTTAAACTCCTTAACTTTTTTATCCCTTGCAGAGTTGTTTATGGCCAGGGCACACACAACCACAAGAACAGCCGTAGCTGTTGTGGCATACCTGCCCAGCTTTACATTTATCTTCTTTCCTTTTGTTGCCTTTTTTGTATTTTTCATACTCTACACCTCCGATATTGAAAGTGTCTCCCTTTTTACTGAAAATTATACCTCTTTTCTATACTTTTGGAATTTTTATTAGATATTCTATGTAATTTTCGTCTTCACGAGTCCTTGACTCTGCATTTATTCCTGACTTCTTCATAATATCAAGGGCTTGTCTTATTGTATTTGAAAAAATGCGTATATCCTTGAAAATCCTGATGTTTTTCGGCTTTTCAATTTCTGCTTTTTCTTCCAGCATCCCTGCTATAAGCTCCTCTGTTTTCTGGACATTAAGACCTCTTTTTATTACAATATCAAGAGCCCTGAGCCTGTCCTTGTCTGTATTCAGTTTAAGTAAGGCTCTGGCGTGTCTTTCACTTAAATTGTTCTCCGCAAGAAGTTGTCTTACCTGGGAGGAAAGCCTTAAAATTCTTATTTTGTTTGCAACTGTGGACTGACTTTTTCCTAATCTTTCGGCAAGCTCCTCCTGTGTTATTCCGTGCTCTGACACAAGGGACAGATAGGCGTTGGCCTCTTCTATGTATCCTAAATTTTCACGCTGGATATTCTCGATAAGAGCAAGAATTGCGCTGTCCGTAGCCGTTGCGTCAACTACTATTGCGGGAATTTCCTCCATATTTAAAGATTTACAGGCACGAAGTCTTCGCTCACCTGCTATAAGCTCATATAATTTTTCGCCGATACGCCTTACCGCTATAGGCTGTATAAGTCCATGCATTTTTATTGAATTTGCAAGTTCTTCTATTGCACCCTCGTCAAAATCTTTTCTTGGCTGACAGGGGTTTGTCCTTATTTCGTCTGTCCTGATATTTAAAATTTTTCCTTCTTCTTTTTCCTCAGTCCTGGTTAAAATTATTCTGTTTCTTTCATTTGAAATTTTAGCAAGCATTGTTCCACCAGCCTTTCTAAAATTACAGTAACACAATAATTTTTCTATTTCAAAGGCTTTTCATATGCAAATTTTTCTATCTTTTCTCCTTTTTTTATTTATTTCTTCCCTTTGTCCCAGTTTGTCCCCCATTATTACAAAATTTTTGGACATATTCTCGTTTTTGTCCCATATAATTTTCTGGGTGATTATTATGATGAACTATATCTGGGGATTTATGATTGTTATTTCCTTTGTTATTTCAGCTATAAACGGCAACGTATCGGACGTTACCGCCGCATCAATCGACGGAGCTAAGGAGGCTGTTACCACAATAATTAACCTCCTTGGTATTATGTGTTTCTGGACAGGACTTAATAAAATTGCAGAGAAGTCGGGGCTTACCTCCTTTTTCGAAACTGCCCTGCGTCCTTTAACTCACAGGCTTTTTCCCAAGCTCCCCAAAAACTCCCCTGCTATGACTGCAATTTCAATGAATATGACTGCAAATCTTCTTGGGATGGGAAATGCAGCCACACCCCTTGGGCTTAAAGCTATGGAAGAACTTAACAAACTCAACAACTTCCGCGACACAGCCTCGGACGAAATGTGCACCTTTGCTGTTATAAACACAGCCTCAATCCAGCTTATCCCCTCCACAATTATCTCCCTTCGGCAGATGTACGGCTCACAAAATCCCGGAGAAATTATTCTTCCCGTATGGATATGCAGTATTCTCGCCCTGGTTGCGGGGGTAACTGTTTCAAAAATACTTGAAAAGAGGTCAAAATTATGAGTTTTATCTCTGCATACGCTGTTCCTCTTATGATTTTTGTTTTTGTCCTGTCAGGCATTATAAGAAAAGTCAAGGTTTTTGACGCCTTTACAGAGGGGGCAAAGGAAGGACTACAGTGCACAGTTAAAATTATGCCCTCTCTTGTGGGTCTTATGGTTGGAATCTCAATGTTCCGTGCCTCAGGTGCTATGGAAATTATCTCCGAGCTTTTTTCACCCGTATTAAATTTCCTCCGTATTCCAAAGGAAATTTTTCCTCTTGCAATTCTCCGCCCCATTTCGGGAAGCGGATCAATCGCTATCGTTACAGATATCTTAAACAAATACGGTCCCGACTCCCTTGTAGGCAGGATTGCCTCAGTTATGATGGGAAGCACGGAAACTACATTTTACACTTTGGCTGTTTACTTTGGTTGTATTGGAATTAAAAAAACCCGCCATACGCTTAAATCAGCGCTCACAGCGGATTTTACAGGAATTATTTTGTCCGTTTTTACGGTTTATTTACTTCTTAATAAATAAAAAGAGGTCTTTCCCCAAAGACCTCTTTATTTCTTCCTTGTTGCTCTCAACCTAGCATTATTCCTCGCAAAGAGCAAGTTCAACAGTTCTTGTAATAATATCAGAATATCTGTATGACACTCTCTGTTCAACCATTTCTTCGTCCTCAATAGCAGGGTCAACTTTAATTACAAAAATATTAGGATAGATTCCTTCGATAACTCCGGACCTGACAACCTTTTTCTTTCTGCCCCTCTTAGATGCAAACTTAATCTTATTTCCGAGATTTGACTCAAGGTCAGTCTTTATTCTCTGAATTTCAACTTTATTATCCATCTTTTCACCCCACAACATTTTTAAATGCTTATGGGGTGATTATACCATATATAGTGTTATTTGTAAATAGAAAAATACAAAATTTTGTAAATTTTTATAGATTTTTGTCGAGAATGCACCCACTAAAGTAGTGATGCAGAATTTCCTCATAGTTGCTTCCTGTCTTTGCCATTTCATTTGCACCGAACTGACTCATTCCAACACCGTGGCCGTTGCCTTTGGTTATAATTATGTAGTTTTTGTTATTTTTCGAAATGGTAAAACAGGCTGAACGAAGCCCTAAAAGACTTCGGATTTCAGTTCCTTTAAAGGTTTTTCCACCTATCTTTATATTTTTAACAGACCCGCCCTCTGTATATGTAATTCCGCCGATTTCAATGCTGTTTACCCCCAAAGCACTTTTAAGTTGTTGAGGCGTATAGGTTTTTTCCTCTATAAGCTTTGGGTTATTATTATCTCCCTGACTTTCAACTGAGCGAAGATAGGGCACTTCCTCTCCCCAGACGTCCTCTGAATTTTCAGTTTTCCCCGAGGAGCAGGCATAGAAAAATGCTGATGCAATCTCATTTTCATAAACAAGGTATTCTCCCGCTGTCTCATCAACTGCCCGCCTGATTTTTTCAAGGCTTTTCTCATCAACACTTTCCACATCTGTATATGCCATACAGCATGAGGGATTTGTGCAAAGGTCTGCCTCGGGGTGAGATACAGGGTTTGTTCCGATTTTGCGGTAGATGTATGTTCTCCCCGCAACAGCCTGTGCCTTAAGGGCTTCCATTTCATAGGATACAGGCATTTCTCCTATAAGCACCCCCAAAAGATGCTCCTCCACATCTTTTTCTATGTATTCACCCTTGTCCAGCACTGTTACAATTACTTTTTCCCTTTTCCATATATCAATTTCCTCATCCTCAAAGGCAATCCCCTCTATAAAACCGAAAGGGAGAGCAACTATCATTGGAAGAAAGAACAAAATCACTGCAAAAGTGCAGAATTTAAGAACTTTTTTCATTGGCAACACCTCTTTCTTCATTATATTAGGAAAATTTTCAATTAGACTTGACAAAAAGAGAAAAATGTAATAAAATGGTTTGGTTATAAGAATAATAACAATCCTTGCTTTCGCTTGTTGCGAAGGTCAAAAGTCCAGGAGGAGGTGAATTTAATGGTTGAAAACATCAACAAGTACGAAAACATTTTCGTAATCGACGCGAGAAAAACTGATGAAGAAATTGCTGCTCTCGTTGAGAAGTTCAAATCATTAATAGAAGCCAACGGTACAATTGAATCAGTTGAGGAGTGGGGTAAGAGAAAGCTTGCTTACGAAATCAACTATGCTACCGAAGGTTACTATGTTTTGGTTAATTTTTCTTCAAAGCCTGATTTTATTGCTGAACTCGAACGTGTATTCGGAATTACAGACGGCATCTTAAGAGAAATCACAATTAAGAAAATCGAAGAATAATTGGAGGTTTTTCTATGATTAACAAGGCGATTTTAATGGGAAGACTTACAAGGGACCCTGAACTCAGACATACTAATTCGGGTACACCTGTTTGTAGTTTTTCTATTGCAATTGATAACGGTTACGGCGAAAACCGTACAACTGATTTTATCAACGTTGTTGCTTGGAACAAGACTGCTGAATTTGTTTCAAACTACTTCAGCAAGGGCAGAATGATTATTGTCATCGGCCGTATTTCCACAAGAACTTGGGAAGGTCAGGACGGAAAGAAGAATTATGTAACTGAAGTTATTGCAAATGAAGTTTCCTTTGGCGAAGCTAAGGGAAGCTCAAACGGTTCAGGCGCCGGCTCATTCGAGAGCCCTGCACCTATGGCTGAAATGCCTGCAGACGACGGCTTTTCACCACTTGGTACAGACGACGATTTGCCGTTCTAATATTTGATAAGGAGGAGCTTTATTATGGCTGAAAAAGAAAAAATGGACAGAAGCCGTATGAGAAGACCTAAGAAAAAAGCATGTGCTTTCTGTGTGGACAAAGTTGACCACATTGATTATAAAGATGTTGCTAAACTCAGAAGATATGTTACTGAAAGAGCTAAGATTTTCCCTAGAAGAATCACAGGCTGTTGCGCAAAGCACCAGAGACAGCTCACAGTTGCTATCAAGAGAGCAAGATACATTGCTTTACTTCCATACAGCGCTGACTAATTAAAAAATTAAAGGGTTTCCAATTGGAAACCCTTTTTTGTTTGCTTATGATTTCTAAATATGTTGATTTTTATAGCATTATATGGTATTATTACATTAATATACATATTTTCAAAAAGGGGTTTTGTTACTATGAAAAAGGCACTTTTGTTTTGTAGCATTTTAATCACAATATTATTGTGCTGTACATCTGTGTTTGCTGTGGAAATTGACGACAGCAATTTGTGGGAATTCCAGCCCTATAGCACAGGTGTGGAAGTTACAGCATACAAGGGCACACAGACTGACGTTTATGTTCCTTCAAAATTAACCAAGGGAGATACAGAGTATTCTGTAATTAAGCTTGGGAATGAGTTATTTAAGGGTAATACAGCCCTTAACAGTGTAACTCTTGGTGAAGGTATAACTGAAATTGGGGCGTCAGCTTTCGAGGATGCCACTAATTTAGTGTGTATTGTAACCAACGAAAGCCTTACAACAATTGGCGGCAAGGCTTTCTCCGGCTGTACAAACTTCAACTCTATCATTTTATATGATACAGTTACAAGCATTGGGGAAAATGCTTTTGCAGGATGCGGGAAGCTGACTATTTATTGTAATGAAACTACCGCATCATATACTTATGCAACCGAAAATAATATATCTTTTAAAATATTAAATTCTAATGCCGAGCCTGAAATTATAACTCTAAACGGTGTGGAATACTATATACAAAACGGCTATGCATATGCCACATCATTTAACGGGAGTTTAACGGACCTTGTAATTCCGTCAAATATAAATGGCTACCCAGTAAAAGATATTAATAATGTTTTCAAAGAAAGCAACATTAAAAGCATAGTTTTGCCCGAAACAATACTATCCATTAAGGATTCAGCTTTTTATAACTGTATAAATCTTAAAAGCATAACCATTCCAAACAGTATCAAAGCAATAGGAAATTCAGCGTTTTATAATTGTGATGGGCTTACAAGCATAACTATACCTGATGGCGTAGAAGAGATAGGTGATAAGGCGTTTGAAACTTGTAGCAACCTTGAAACTGTTATAGTAGGAAAAGGCGTAAATGTAATAGGAAGCTCTGCTTTTGGATATTGTTATAAAATTACGAGTATAACTCTTGCTGAAGGATTAGAGACAATAAAAGGCAAAGCTTTTTATGACTGCGAAGGATTTATAAAAATAAAAATTCCGTCAAGTGTAACCACGATGTACACAACCTCTTTTTCAAGTAATATAGTTCTTATGGTAGACCATAATTCATACGCGCATACCTTTGCGGTAAACAATAATTGTTTGCATTTTGTTGTTATCGATGGGGCAGAACCTGAATTCTATACTGTAGAAGGGGTTACTTATTTTATTAAAGATGCCGAAGCAGTAGTTTTATCTTATGATGGAGTGGTAAAAAGTTTAATCATACCGTCAAGCGTAGGGGGATATCCGGTAACAGATATTAGGTCTGTTTTTGCATATACCAGTATCACGTCTATAGTTTTGCCTGAAACAATAAAAATAATAAAAAGCTCCGCCTTTGCTTATTGCAGCCATCTTACAACCATAACAATTTCAGAAGGAATATCAGCAATAGGTTATAGAGCTTTTTACTGGTGCGGAAGCCTTAAAAGTATAGCTATTCCGGATAGCGTAACGGAAATAGGTGAATATGCTTTTTATGAGTGTGACAGTCTTGAAAGCGTAACAACCGGAAACGGAGTTATCACAATATGTGATTATGCCTTTGCATATTGTTCCGGATTAAGAAATTTAACACTAGGAAACAACGTAACCACAATATGCGAATATGCTTTTTACAGATGTACTGCCCTTAGAGATTTGGTAATTCCCCAAAACGTCAAAACAATAGAAAAATGTGCATTTCATTCATGTGGTAGTATTACAGAATTAGTTATCCCCGCCAATGTAACTTCAGTTGGACAATCTGCTTTTTCATATTGTAATGGTCTTGTAAAGGTAAGTCTTCTGGGAAAAATAACTATGCCACTCCGGATGTTTAGTAGTTGTGCAAAACTTACGGAGATATTTTTTTCTGATAACATAACGACAATTGGAGAATTGGCATTTGAACTATGCACCAGTCTTAAAACTATAACTATTCCAGATACTATAACCATAATTTCAAAAGGAGCTTTTCAAGGCTGTACCAACCTTGAAAGCGTAGTTCTTCCTAGTAAGTTGAAGTCAATCAGTAACTGGGCTTTTGAAGGTTGCACAAACCTTATCAATGTTACAATCCCATCAAGCGTAACAAGCATCGGTTCTGTTGCTTTTCGTGGTTGCCTAAGATTGGCACAGCTAAAAATACCATCAACCGTAAAGTACATAGACTCAGACGCTATCCCCTCAACGGTTATGTTATTGGTATATGAAAATTCGTATGCACATACCTTTGCGGTGAACAATAATTATTTGTATTTTATTGTTGCCGAAGGTGCTGATCCCGAACTTTATACTATAGATGGTGTCACTTATTATATTAAAGACAATAGCGCCATCGTTTTATCATATAATAACTCTGTAACTGATTTAACAATTTTACCATCAGTGCAAGGATATCCGGTAACAGATATTGGAGTAGTATTTCGAGAAAGTGCTATCGTAAGCATAACTTTGCCTGAAACTATAACCGAAATCAAGAGGCTTGCGTTTAGCGATTGCACCAGCCTTACGACTATATCCATACCCAATAGTGTTACCCGAATAGGAAACAGTGCCTTTGATGGGTGCTCAAGTCTTTCGAATATAAACATACCCAACAGTGTAACAAAAATTGAACCTTACGCCTTCAGAGACTGTGATAGCCTTATTAAAGTAATCATCCCGGATAGCGTAACAGAGATAGGGTACTGTGCATTTGAGTGGTGTGATAATCTTATAAGTATCACGTTTCCTGACAGTGTAACATCGTTAGGAACGAGTGTGCTATATAATTGCACTAAGCTTAAAAATGTAACCCTGCCGAGCAATATGACAGCAATACCAGCATCTATGTTCCATGCTTGTAGAAGTCTCGTTAATATAACAATTCCCGAAAACGTGAGAACTATTGGAGATTATGCATTTTCTTCATGTGAAAACCTCGCGGAATTAAATCTGCCTGATAATGTTGAAACAATAGGCACAAATGCATTTCACTATTGCCGCAGACTTGAAAATCTGGTAATTCCTGATAGCGTGGTGTACATAGGACCTGACGCTTTTGGATACTGCAGTAGCATCTCAAGCATAGAAATCGGAGCCGGGTTAAGCACAATTTCAAGTTCTACATTTGTAAATTGTAATAGCCTTAGGAAATTAACGATTCCCGGAAATGTAAAAGTAATAGGCGACAATGCTTTTGCTCCTTGTACACAACTTAATAAACTAGTTATGTGTGAAGGAGTAACAACAATAGGCAACGAGGCTTTTAAAAATTGCTCAATGCTTTCAAATTTCACAATTCCAGCAAGTGTAACATCAATAGGCGAAAGAGCTTTTATGGGATGTTCTAACCTAACAGAAATTATAATCCCTGATAGCATAGCTAATATTAAAAATCAAACTTTTGCTGGGTGTACTGGCATTAGACGAGTGGTACTTCCTGATAATTTGCAAAGCATTTCACCATATGCTTTTGCATCCTCTGCTAAGGTATCAAAAATAAGAATACCCTCAAGCGTGCTATCGTTATCATACAATAGCTTTCCTAGCACAACAATCTGGATTGTAGAAAAAGACTCCTACGCACACACCTTTGCGACAGAAAATAATTTGTTATATTTTATAATTCACAAAACAGAAAACCCTGAAATTTCATTTGGAAAGGGAATAACAGGCACAGTTAAAAATACCAAAGGAGAAGCTGTGGCAGGGGCTACGATTGAAATCCTTTACGACGACGGAACATTAAAGGAAAGCGTTGTTGCCGACAATAACGGAAACTACACATTCACTTACGCTGAGGTTGGACGATACACAATCCGTGCAACAGACAGCAACGGAAACACTGCAAGTGAAATTGTATCTGTTAAGAGAATGAACGTATTTGACGTATACATTGCGGGAGAAACTGACCTTATCCTTAAGCAGAGCTATAGCGTATCAGGTACAGTTTTCCCTGAGCTTGCTAAAATTACTTTAAGCGACACAATGGGCAACATTATTAAAACTATTGAAACAACAGACGGAACATTCACATTTACAGACATTCCAAGAGGCTCATATATTGTTAAGGCTGAAAACGGAAACGGCAGTACTACAACCGAGATTTATGTATCCAACGAGGATGTTTCAGGTATCATTCTTGAAATCAAGGCGCAGTCTGCAACAATTTCAGGTGATACAAAAATCGAAAACCGTGATGGCTCATTCACAGCAAAGGTCTGGATTAAAATTGACTTGATTGATGCAAACGGCAATGTGGTGGCACATACTACAACTGATGAAGAAGGCAGATATACATTTAATAATGTGCCTGCAGGAAGCTACAATATTGTTGCTACTACTAACGAAATGCGACCTGACATTATCGGCGGTTTCGACAAGAGCCACGAGCTTAAGGGCTACGGACATATTGAAATAGTAGAATTCACAGAATATATTATAGATACAATAGTTCTAAGAGAAGATAAAATTAATATAACCTCTGTATCAGGCAAGGTAACTGCCAACGGTTCTACACAGGACTGTCAGGTTATTCTTACCAATGAAAACGGAGACCAGGTTGCTGTGTTTGTAACTGATAATAACGGTAAATACAACTTCATAAATATTCCTGACGGAATGTACTGTATTACCGCTATCACAAAGGTTGACGGTATGGGATTTACAGTTATCACTATTAAGGATGGAGCTGTTCACGGAAATACAGATATTAAGGTTGCTAAAGCTGATAAAATCTCCAAGAGAGAGGCTACTCTCTTGAGCATTCCTGACTGTAACACAAAAGCTGAAGCCATTCTATACATAGAAGCAATTCACAGCGAAAAAGCCTTCTACGACAGCTTATCCGACAAGGAGAGAAAACAGCTTTCCGAAGAATGGATTGAGAAATTATTTAAACTGGTTGCTTTAGTTACAAACTCTACTATCGAAACAACCGAAGGCGTAACAGTAGAAAATCTTGAAAGTGTAATTTCAACGGATGAAATAGAAGAAACAGTAGAATTTACTCTTACTGTTACAGAAACCTCTCCATCCAATGCTGGAGAAGACGGAATTAACTCTGAAGAGGAATATGAAACAGAAAAAATCAAGGATAAAAAAGGAAAAAATAAGAATATTGCGAAATATTATGACATAACCTTCACCAAGGACGGAGAAAATATTTCCAATATTCAGAAACAGACTGAAACAAACGGTAAACTCCGTATCACAATGGAAATTCCTGAAGAATACAGAGGCCATACTCACTATTCATTTATTCATATGCACAAAGGTGAGGCTGTCACCCTTGTTGATTTAGACGATGACCCTAATACCGTAACTTTCGAGATTGACAAATTCTCAACCTTTGCCCTTGCATATTCTGACACAGAACTTGTCGGCGAAGTTGAACAGGTTATCTATCCTGCTTCTATTTCCTACAACGATAAGACAGGAAAAATTTCTGTTTCTTCAACCGTTGCCGGAACACTTTACGTTGCAACATACAACGATATGCAACTTGTAAGCCTCAGTAAATACCCAATTCCTGTAGGCTTAAGCGAAGAAATTTGTGAGCTTTCTTCTAATCAGGCTGCCTTTGTGTGGAACTCCGACCAGGAGCCTTTGTGTAAAAAGTTCACCTTGGGCAACTAATTAAAAAGGATTCCGAAAGGAATCCTTTTTTGTTGTTTATAACTCTACAAGGCGAACTTCGTTGCCGTGATTTTTTATCATTTCAACTAAATCCTCAGTTTTAAGCCACACTGTAGCTGTGTTTTCGTTTGGATGTATGCCGATTATTGCCCTGTCATCCATAAATTCCCTGTCCAGACAGAAAATAACGTCAGCGTCCTTATTATTCAGAAGTCCGAAAGGGGAGACTGAGCCCGGGAGGAGACCTGTTTTCTCTTCAAGCTCCTCAGGATAGGCAAAGGACAGCACCCTTGTTTCGTACTTTTTCCTGAACTCCTTAAGGTTTACACGCTTATCACCACGGACTGTTATGAGATAGAAATTTCTTCTCTTGTCGTCCCTTACAAAAAGATTTTTCGCATCATATTCAGGGTACGGAAGCGGTGTTTCATCAAGCTCGGACATACTGAACACAGCCCCATGTTCTGTTATTTCGTGCCACACATTTTTATTTTTAAGATATTCATAAACTTCCTGCTTGTTCATTTTTCTCCACCTTTAATAAATTGCTCTTGTAAAAAATCCCACAACTTTCGTTGTGGGATTTTGATAAGCGATAATAAATTATCTCTTTGAGAACTGTGGTGCACGACGAGCAGCCTTGAGACCGTACTTCTTTCTTTCCTTCATTCTTGGGTCTCTTGTGAGGTAGCCAGCAGCCTTAAGAGTAGCTCTATAAGCTTCTGCATCTACTTCGAGAAGTGCTCTTGCGATACCGTGACGGATAGCACCAGCCTGACCTGTGAAGCCGCCGCCCTGTACGTTAACTAAAACGTCGAACTTTCCTTCTGTGCCTGTGAGTGCGAGTGGCTGGCGAAGGATTGTTTTTAATGTTTCAAGTCCAAAATATTCGTCAATATCTCTCTTGTTAATAGTAATTTTACCATTACCAGGAACAAGTCTTACTCTTGCAACAGATTCTTTTCTTCTACCTGTGCCGTAGTACTGAATTGCGTTTGCCATTTTTCAATCCCCCTATCCTATATTTCCTGTGTCCATGCTACTGGGTTCTGAGCCTGCTGTTCATGCTCAGCACCTGCATAGATTTTAAGATTTTTGAAAGCTTTTCTTCCAAGTGTTGTGTGTGGGAGCATACCCCATACAGCAAGCTCCATAGCCTTTTCAGGACGATTTTCCATCAATTCCTTGTATGAAACTTCCTTCATGTTACCGATGTAACCTGTGTGGCGATACCATTTTTTCTGGATAAGCTTGTTACCTGTTAAAACAGCGTCTTTTGCGTTAATGATAATAACGTGTTCGCCGCAATCTACGTTTGGTGTAAATTCAGGACGATGCTTACCTCTTAAGATTGTAGCAGCAGCTGCAGCAACTCTACCGAGTGGCTTACCAGCAGCATCAATGATATACCATTTCTTTTCAACTTCGTTTGCTTTTGCCATAAATGTTGACATTGAAACTACCTCCTAATTTTTTCTCAGACTATGAGAGAACGGACACCCCCGGTGTGCATTCGCTCACAGTCTTTTTCTTCGCGCATTTTCACACGCTCGTTCATTATAATACGGTTTTTAAGGTTTGTCAACACTTTTTTTCAAAATTTTAATTTAGCAATTTACAATCTCCCGTTTTCTTTGTTTTTCTCGCTTTTACTCTCTTTTACTCAAAAACAATTTTCATTTTTTGTAAAATAAAAACGCGTCAAAGACGCGTTTTTAAGAGAATTATTTCGTTTTATGGAGAAAACGGAAGATAACCGGAGCTAAAATTGCTGAAATAATTGTTTCAGGAATCATATAGCCTGCGTTATAAACCGCTGAGTATAAAAAGGCAAGGCCCTGACCTGAAAAATGAGCCATAACCCAATCACAAAAGCCTTTCATAAAGCCTACTCCGTAGAGGCCTGTTACATCTGTGAAAAACCATTCTGCCCAGGCGCCGTAGAAAATATAACCTGAAATCAGGTGGGCAACCCAGCGAAGAAACAGAGCGAAAACTGTTCCTAAAACAATTTCTCCTGTCTGGCTTTTAAATTTCCCCTTGAAAATTCCGCCAAAACCAATTACAAAATATGCCAGAATATAGTCAAGGAAGCAGATTGAAAGCGCCTGCCATAAAAGCATCTGTTCATCTCCAGGCAGGAACATTCTTGACACTATGCCTGTACCAATTCCGCAGATAAGCTGGAGAATACTGTTTACAAAAGCGGAGAAAAGACCCCACTTCAAGCCGTATTCATAGCTTATGTAGATTATAGGAACCATTGACGCAACCGTTACAGTTCCTCCGAATGGAAGCTCAAAAAGCTTCACAAGTGATAATATTGTAGCCAGAGCAATTAAAACTGCTGAGGTTACAAGTTTTTTTGTTTTCATATCGAAAACACCTCCTATAGTTTTTGCCCTAATACAGAAAAATCGGTATGCAAAATGAGCATACCGATAGATTTCACCTATATCTTCCTACGCCGGCATTATCCGGATCAGGTTATGGGTCGAAACAAAGTTTCCTCTCAGCCGATAAAAGCTCCCCTGTATTAAGTTTATCACATTATAAATCTTTTTTCCTTAAATGTCAATACCTATTTCCCCTTCATATAAACAATTAAAACTGCTATATCAGCAGGGGAAACCCCTGAAATTCTCGACGCCTGTCCGATTGATGCAGGGCGGATTTTTCCAAGCTTCTGTCTTGCCTCAAGACGAAGTCCCTCAATCTCATCATAATTTATATCTTCAGGGATTTTCTTTGTTTCAAGCTTTCTGAACTGTCTTGCCTGTACCATCTGTCTTGAAATATAGCCCTCATATTTTAAGGTAATTTCAACCTGCTCGGCAACGTCTTTAGAGAGCATCGGTCTGTCCTTATCAATTTCACCCATTGAGAAGTAGTCAACCTCAGGTCTTTTAAGCATTTCTGCTGCTTTTACACCTGTGGAAATCGGTGTACTTCCCACTCTTTCAAGATATGAAAGCACCTCTTTTGACGGCGGGAATGTGAGATGACGAAGTCTTTCAACTTCCTCCTCAATCTTCGCCTTTTTCTCAAGGAATTTATTATATCTTTCCTCTGAAATAAGTCCGATTTCATAGCCCTTTTCAGTAAGTCTTAAATCTGCATTGTCCTGTCTTAAAAGGAGTCTGTACTCGGAGCGTGAGGTCATCATTCTATATGGCTCATTTGTGCCCTTTGTAACTAAATCATCAATTAAAGTTCCGATATAGGCTTCACTTCTGTCAAGAATAAACGGTTCTTTGCCCTGCAACTTTCTTGCAGCATTCACCCCTGCAACAAGTCCCTGTCCTGCAGCCTCTTCGTAGCCCGAGGTGCCGTTGAACTGACCTGCACCGTATAAACCGCCGATTTTCTTAAATTCAAGAGTCGGATAAAGCTCAAGAGGATTACAGCAATCATATTCGATTGCGTAAGCATTTCGCATAACCTGTGCATTCTTAAATCCAGGGAGACTCTTCAGCATTTTAAGCTGTACCTCTTCAGGCATACTGCTTGAAAAACCCTGAATATACATTTCTTCTGTGTCAATTCCAAGAGGCTCGATAAAGAGCTGGTGCCTGTCCTTATCACGAAAACGCATAACCTTATCTTCAATTGACGGACAATATCTCGGGCCTATGCCCTTGATAAGTCCCTCTCCGCCGTAAATCGGGGAACGGTCAAGGTTTTCCATAATAATCTCGTGGGTTTCTTCAGTTGTATAAGTAACGTGGCAAACAACCTGATTTTCGCCTGTTTCAGTTGTTTCAAAAGAAAATGGGGTAATATCCTCGTCCCCGTACTGCACCTCAAGGTCAGTAAAATCAATTGTGTTTCTGTTAACTCTCGGCGGAGTTCCTGTTTTAAATCGTCTTAATTCGACACCGATTTTCTCCAGATTTACAGAAAGCTCATTAGCAGGGAAAACTCCGTCAGGTCCGCTTTCCTGAGTAAATTCGCCGATTATAATTCTTGATTTTAAGTATGTTCCTGTGGATAAAATCGCTGCACGGCAAGGGTAGATTGCACCTGTTCTTGACACAACTGCGCAGACATTATTATTTTCGTCAACCTGAACATCAACAATTTCAGCCTGTCTTACATGGAGATTTTCCTGATTTTCAAGTCTGTGCTTCATTTCAGCCTTATACTTATTTCTGTCAATCTGTGCTCTTAAAGAATAAACAGCAGGTCCTTTTCCCTTGTTGAGAATCCTTGACTGAAGAAAGGTAAGGTCAGCAACCTTTCCCATTTCTCCGCCCAGAGCATCAATTTCCCTTACAAGATGACCTTTTGCAGTTCCGCCGATACTTGGGTTACAGGGCATATTTGCAATCTGGTCAAGGGTTATGGTAAAAAGACAGGTTTTCATTCCAAGACGCGCTGAAGCAAAGGCCGCCTCGATACCTGCATGTCCGGCGCCTATAACTGCAACATCATAGCTTTCAGCTGTAAACATTTCCCTGCCTCCTTTTT
Source organism: Clostridia bacterium (assembly GCA_017622215.1). Classification (GTDB taxonomy): domain Bacteria; phylum Bacillota; class Clostridia; order Monoglobales; family Monoglobaceae; genus RGIG8709. The sequence continues at coordinate 36,835 of JAGARO010000004.1, read as the reverse complement.
ACAAATAATAATGAATTATAACACAAAAAAATAAATATGTAAAGTGGTCAGCGTAAAATAACGCTGACCACCCTTTTCTTTTAGCAACCGCAACCACAGCCGCCGCAACCGCCACCGCAGCCACAGTCGTTACCGCCGCCGCAACAGCAACAGATAACGAGGATTATAAGTATAATCCAGATACAACTACAGTTGTTGTTTCCGCATCCGAAGCATCCCATTTCAGTCACTCCTTTCAGTCTATGCTGTAATAAGTATCAGCATCCGCAACTGTTGATAGGACAGGTAGTGATTGAGTTATCACGGGCACAACCGCAAGTGTTTGTGCCACAGCCTGTGTTGTTCCTTGCGTTACCGCAATTACATCCATTGTTACATCCACAGTTATTACCTCTCTCATTTCCGCCACAACAACAGATGAGAATAAGGATAAGAATTATAAAGAGACAGCTGTTATTTCCACATCCCATTTTAATACCCTCCTTTCGCTTTTCTAATGCATACTATGGAACGGTCAACCACTATGTTACAAAATTTTCTTGAATTTTCTTTTTCCTTAGGTTAAAATTTATTTATGGGAGGGATTGCTGTGAAAAAAGAGGTTAAGCTGTCTGCTATGGACGGGTTTTCTAAAATTACATATCTTTTTACTCCCGAAAACATGGGCGAGCTTCCTGCCGATGTTTATTTTCAGTTTCCTGTTCCCGAAAATCTTATATTTTCAGGTATGAAAATTATAAGGAACGGCGTTGCAACAGACAGCGAGGCTGTGTTTCTTGAAGATGCCGAATCGGCATTGTTACGAAATGACAATGTTTTTGAATTTAAAGTAGAAAATCTTCTGCCACGGGAAGATGCAACGATTATGATTTCATTTTTCTCTTTAGGAAGAACCATCAGGATTGAGCTTGAGGGGGAATTTTTTGTAAACGGAGAGGAATGCAGGGATTTATACGAAGATATCCTGCCCTTGCCACAGAAAAATCATATCTACCTTGACAGGCGCTATGCCTTATACATTTTTACCGGGGAAGATTTTACTCCCCTTGACGGGCAGATTATTGAAAGCTACAAAAAAGGAAATATGCTCCTTGTAAAATATCTTTTTGATTTCCCGAAAAAGTTTGATATAAACGGCAAAACCTTTGAATTTGCCACAGGTGAAATCTACGGAAACAATGATTTTTTCAATAAAATTTACTCATATTTTGAAATAAAACTTCTTGAAAGCAGTCTTGGGGATAAAACTGCCGACGAAATTCTTTCCATAAAGGATTTAATTCAGGATATTGCTATGGAAAATTCAATCCCTTACGGAGAGGTTGTCTTATCTGTTCCGTCGGGATACTATACAGGCGAAAAAATCTCTCTTCTTGAAAACGCTGTGCCTCTGATGGAAAAGGATATTGAGGCTGTAATTAAAAAGCTTGCTATTTTGCAGTCAAAAAGCGGTAAGTTTATTGATATTACCACCACTGCAATTGTGGTTTTTGCCCTTAAAAAGCTCGGTTATAAAGGGGAGCTTTTAAGACGCTGTGAAAATTTTCTAAAGCCTTTTGAAAATGAAAGAAAAGACGTTTACGGTGCTATTTCAGGAAAAATTTTGTCCCTTTCAGAGTTTCCGGAGTTGCCTGACAATGAAATAGTAGCTTTAATTAAGACAATTTTGTAAAAAAATACAATATATTGTAGAAAAATTGTAAATTTGTATTGATATATTGCGTAAAGTTTGGTATAATAATCCATATATGAGTAATTGGTGAAGGAGACAAATTTATGATAGCTATTGGCTGTGACCACGGTGGTTTTAACCACAAACAGATGATTATAAAATATTTTGAAGAAAACAATATTGAATTTTTGGATTGCGGAACTTTTGAGCCTGTTTCCTGCGACTATCCTGACATTGCGGAGGCTGTTTGCAACTCAATTCTTGACAGCTCCTGCGACAAGGGAATTTTAGTCTGTGGTACAGGTATCGGTATGAGCATTGCCGCAAACAAAATTGACGGCATAAGAGCCGCACACTGCACTGATACATACAGTGCAAGAATGTCAAGACAGCACAACAACGCCCACATCCTTTGTCTCGGCGAGAGAATTACGGGCTGTGATTTAGCTCTTGACATTGTAAAAGAATTTTTAGGCGCTGAATTTTTAGGGGACAGACACCAGACACGTGTTGACAAAATTATGGCTCTCGAAAAATAATTTATTTTGGAGAAACCTGTCGAAAATATCTTGTAATACACATTATCCACAGAGTTTTCCACAGGGAAAAGCCCTGAAAACCCCATAATTTCATAAAATTTCCACATAAGCATAACTTGAATAAAACTTCAAGGTGTGGAAAAGAGAGGAAAAAATATGGTACTTGGTGTTGACTTCGGAGACAGCCGTACAGGCTATGCCATTTCAGACTCTTTAGAGCTTATGGCACACACTCTCGAGGTATTTCACGAGAAAAATTTTAATAAGGTTGCAGAGCATACAGCCACAATTGTTGCTGAAAAAAATATTGACACCATTGTTCTTGGCTTTCCTAAAAATATGAACGGGACAATCGGCGACAGAGGTAAGAAAAGTCAGAGAATGGCTAAAACTCTCAAGGAGCTTACAGGGAAGCCTGTTATCCTCTGGGACGAGAGGCTTACCACTGTTTCTGCACACAATTTAATGAATGAAACTAATGTCCGCGGACAAAAGAGAAAGGATACGGTGGACCAGGTTGCCGCCGCCTTTATCCTCCAGTCCTATCTGGACAATAAAAGATAAGGAGAATTACCATGAGCGAAGAAATCAAAAACGAAAATGTTAATCCTGAAGACGAATTTTTAGTAGATTTATTTGACGAGGACGGAAATATGCAGACATTTGTTCACCTTGACACAGTTCAGGTTAAGGGAAATGACTATGTAATCTGTATCCCTCACGTTGAAGACGAAGAAAACTATGACCAGGTTGATGAAGTTGTAATTCTTAAGATGGTTAAGAACGCTGAGGGCGAGCTTGAGCTTATCTTTGAGGAAGACAATTCACTCCTTGAAACTGCATACGAACTCTTTAAGGAGAGAAATGCAGATATGTTCGATTTTGAAGATTAGTTTACAATAAGATTAAATTTCTGTTTTTCTATTGATTTTATCAAAAAGAATGATATACTGTTTTCTTGAAAAGAAAATGGGTAAAACTTATCCAAAGTAGGTGTTTTCGTGGAAAAATACGTAATTTTGGGCGGTGCAAGACTTGAGGGGGAAGTTGACATCAGCGGAGCTAAAAACTCTGCAGTTGCTTTAATTGTAGCGTCTGTTATGGTAAAAGGCGTATGTAAAATTGAAAATGTTCCTCTGGTATCCGATACCTACGTGCTTTGCGACATAATTAACCAGCTTGGAGGAAAGGCAGAGCTCTCCGACAGGGGAGTTGCAACTATTGACTGCACAAACCTCGACAATTTCGAGGCTTCCTTTGAAACTGTTGGAAAAATCCGTGCATCTTCATACTTTATGGGGGCACTTTTAGGACGTTTCCACCACGCAAGAGTTGCTCTTCCGGGGGGCTGTGATTTCGGTGTAAGACCAATCGACCTCCACCTTAAAGGTTTTTCAAGACTTGGAGCTTCACACTCTATTGAGAATGGCGTTGTAGATATTCAGGCTGAAAATCTTGCAGGAGCATCCGTTTATATGGATACTGTTTCTGTTGGTGCAACAATAAATATTATGCTTGCAGGCGCACTTTCAGAGGGAACTACTATAATTGAAAATGCGGCGAAAGAACCTCACATTGTTGATGTTGCTAACTTCTTAAACTCAATGGGTGCAAACATCAAGGGTGCAGGTACTGACGTTATTAAAATCAAGGGTGTTGAATCACTTCACGGCGGAACATACTCCGTTATCCCTGACCAGATTGAAGCAGGCACATTTATGGTGGCTGCCGCAATTACAAAGGGCAACGTTTTAATTAAAAACGTTATTCCAAAGCATCTTGACTCAATTTCTGCAAAGCTTATGGAAATTGGCGTTACAGTTGAAGAATACGACGATTCCGTAAGGGTTATCGGCACAGACCGAGTTACAAGAGCAAACGTTAAAACTATGCCACACCCTGGTTTCCCAACAGATATGCAACCTCAGATGGTTACACTTCTTGCTTTAGGCGAGGGAACAAGCATTGTTACAGAAAATGTCTGGGACAACAGATTTAAATATATTGACGAGCTTACAAAAATGGGGACAAACATCCGTGTTGACGGCAGAACTGCTGTTATCGAGGGGGTTGAAAAGCTTTCGGGAGCTCCTGTTTCCTCAACTGACCTTCGTGCCGGAGCAGCTATGGTTCTCGCAGGCCTTGCTGCACAGGGCGTTACAGAAGTTTATAATCTTAAATATATTGACCGAGGCTACGAAAAATTTGAAGAAAAATTAAGAAACCTCGGAGCACAGATTGCAAGACGCAGTACAGACGATACTACTCCTGCAAGAAAAAGCAAAACTGCATAACTTAAGGCGGACAAGTTCCGCCTTTGCTTATAGAATGAAAGGATTGGGTAATATGAAAATTAAAGAGCTTTATTCCGTATTTGCAGACCTTGACGGCAAGGAAATCGCCGTTAACGGCTGGATAAGAACTCTCCGTTCTTCTAAAACTTTTGGTTTTATTGAAGTAAACGACGGTTCTTTCTTCAAAAATATTCAGGTTGTTTTTGAAGAGGGCAATTCATACGATTTCAATGAAATTTCAAAGCTTAATGTAGGCTCAGCAATCAGAGTAAAAGGCACACTTGTTGCTACTCCTGACGCTAAACAGCCTTTTGAAATCAAGGCAACAGAAATTCTTATTGAGGGAAAATCCACACCTGACTACCCTCTCCAGAAAAAACGCCACAGCCTTGAATTTTTAAGAACAATTCCACATTTAAGACCTAGAACAAACACATTCTCAGCAGTATTCCGTGTTCGTTCGCTTATCGCTTATGCAATTCACAAGTTCTTTAACGAACGTGGCTTTGTTTATGTTCACACTCCTCTTATCACAGGAAGCGACTGTGAAGGTGCAGGCGAAATGTTTAAGGTAACAACTCTTGACCTTAACAACATCCCTATGAATGACGAGGGCAAGGTTGATTTTAGCGAAGACTTCTTCGGCAGAGAAACTTCCCTTACAGTTAGCGGTCAGTTAGAGGGCGAAACATTCTCTATGGCATTCGGCGACATCTACACATTCGGGCCAACATTCAGAGCTGAAAACTCAAACACAACACGCCATGCCGCTGAATTCTGGATGATTGAGCCTGAAATTGCATTTGCTGACCTGGAAGACGATATGGCTCTTGCAGAAGATATGCTTAAATTCGTTATTTCCTATGTTTTGGAAAATGCACCTGAAGAAATTGAATTCTTTAACAATTTTGTTGACAAGGGCCTCCTTGAAAGACTTAATTCTATTGTAAACAACGACTTCGGCAGAGTTACTTACACAGAGGCTATCGACATACTTAAAAACAGCGGTAAGGACTTTGAATTCCCTGTTGAATGGGGCACAGACCTTCAGACTGAACACGAAAGATATCTTACAGAAGAGGTTTTCAAAAAGCCTATCTTCGTTACTGACTATCCAAAGGAAATCAAGGCTTTCTATATGAGATTAAACGACGACGGAAAGACTGTTGCAGCTATGGACTGTCTTGTTCCTGGAATCGGCGAAATCATCGGCGGAAGCCAGAGAGAAGAGCGTCTTGACGTGCTTTTAGAAAGAATGAAAGAGCTTGGATTAAAGGAAGAAGACTACGGACACTATCTCGATTTAAGACGTTTCGGCGGTACAAAGCACGCAGGCTTCGGTCTTGGCTTTGAAAGAGCTGTTATGTACCTTACAGGTATCGGCAATATCCGCGACGTACTTCCATACCCAAGAACTGTTAACAATCTCGGTTAAGGTGATATTATGATATTCTGGATTACTCTGGCACTTTTATTGTACGGCGTATGGTACACCTATTCCCACAGAGGCGACCTCCTGGCAGGAAAGGCACTCCGCCTTTTCAAAGAGGGCAAAAACGCTGAGGCTATCAGAATTTTCAGGAAAGCTGAAAAGACAGGGAAAATGGCTGTTACAAATCAGATTAACTTTGCCTACACACTTTTAAAAAGCGGATTTTTAGATGAGGCAAGAACAACCTACAACTTCGCCTCACTTTCCAAAAAAGCTAAAAAAGACGAAAAGATTGTTATTAAGTCCCAGCTTGCCCTTGTGGAATGGAAAAGCGGAGACTTAAAAAGGGCTACAGAGATGCTTGAGGAAGTTTTTACAACCTACAAAAACTCTCTTATATATCAAAGCCTGGGGCTTATGTATCTTTTAGGTCCATCAAAGGAAAAGGCACTTGAATTCTGTCTTGAGGCCTATGACTACAACAGCGACGACAACGTTATTGTTGACAATCTCGCAGAGGCATACATCTTAAACGGGGAAACTGAAAAGGCAGAGGCTCTTTATGAGGAGCTTATGGAAAGAAAGCCAGCTTTCCCTGATGCTTACTTTGGCTACGGTATGCTTCTCTTAAATAAGGGCGAAAAAGAAAAAGCTTTAAGCCTCTTTGACACAGCTCTTCACAAACCATTCAGCTTTTTAAGTCCGATTACAAAGGAAAAAGTTCAGGCAATTTACGATGCAAATATAGATTAAGGTGCGGGGAACGCACCTTTTTTATAAACAGAAAGGAAAAACTATGGAAATTCCAAAGATTGTAAAAGAACATATTGAAAAAAACTATGAAATAATAAAGAAGTCCCGTCCGAAGCTTGCGGAGCTTTACAAAAACTGTTATCCTAACACAATTGAAACAGCGTTAGTTCCGCAAAAAGACGGTTCATACTTCGTTTTAACAGGGGACATTCCTGCTATGTGGCTCAGAGACTCCACAGCTGAGGTTTCACACTACATACCTCTCTGTTACGACGAGGAGGTTAAAAACATCATAAAGGGCGTAATCAAGCGTCAGTTTATGTATATCGCAATTGAGCCATACTCAAACTCCTTTAACGAGGAGGCAAACAACAACCACTATGAAGAGGATATTCCAGCCAACGACCCTTGGGTTTGGGAGAGAAAATACGAGGTTGACTCCCTCTGTTATCCGTTCCGTCTTCTCTATTTATATTGGAAAGAAACGAACGACAACTCCCTTTTAGACCAGGAATTTGTCAAAACAGTTAAAACTGTTATTTCCTTATGGAAAACCGAGCAGGAACACATGGAAAAATCTCCATACATCTTTATCCGTCCAACAGACACCCCGCCTTGTCTTCACAATAACGGCAAGGGCAACCCTGTTGCCTACACAGGTATGACCTGGAGCGGTTTCAGACCCTCCGACGACCAGTGCACCTACGGTTATCTTATTCCGTCAAACATTTTTGCAGTTGTAGTTTTAGGCTACATTGCCGAAATGCTTGAAGCTATTGGCTATGATAAAACTCTTATTGACGAGGTAACTCTTCTTAAGGAACAGATTGAAGATGGCATTAACAAGTTCGGCATTATTGACCACGAAAAATACGGCAAGGTTTATGCCTGTGAAACTGACGGAATGGGCAACCATCTCCTTTTTGACGATGCAAATGTTCCAAGTCTTCTTTCAATTCCATATTTAGGCTACAAAAACGACGACGTTTACAAGAACACAAGAAAGCTTATTTTAAGCCCTGAAAATCCATATTATTATGAAGGAAAATTTGCAAAGGGCATCGGCAGTCCTCACACACCTGAAAATTACATCTGGCATATTGCTCTTTCAATGCAGGGACTTACATCTGAAAGCAAGGAGGAAATTCTTGAAATCCTTGATATGCTTGAAAATACAGACGCAGACACAGGCTTTATGCACGAGGGATTTTTGGCCAACGACCCTACAGTTTTCACAAGACCTTGGTTTAGCTGGTCTAACTCACTTTTCGCAGAATTCGTAGAATCTGCAATAAACAAAGGAATATTATAAAAAAGGGGCTTAAAGCCCCTTTTTTGTGTAAATTTTTTCAAAAAACACTTGTTAAAATCGGTAAAAAGTGGTAAACTTAAAATGAGGAAAGTTGGGGTTTTTTCGGCTTTCCAATAAACTTGAATTATAATTAGCCCTTGGCATAAACAAATTTCGAAAGGAGGATATTTTATGGCTGAGGTTTCAACAGGTCTGGTTGTAGGACTTGGTGTTTCAATCGTTTTCGCAGGCCTTATCAGTATAATCTTTATTTTATACCTTATGGGCGCTATTGTAAAAGCATTTCAGAAAGAAAAACCAACTGAAGAGGTTAAGCAGGCCGTAGTTCCACAGGACACAGTTATTCCAAACAAAGGCGAATTTATCGCTGCAGTTTCCGCTGCTATTGCAGAGGATTTAGGCACAGACATTTCGGGAATCCGAATTGTATCTGTAAAAAAAGTTTAATTTAAAAGGAGAATCACAATCATGAAAAATTATAAAGTAAATGTTAACGGAACAGAATATGTAGTTTCAATCGAACTTATTTCAGAGGAAGAAGCAAAGGCTTCTGCTCCTGCTGCGGCTCCAGCTCCAGCGGCTGCTCCTGCACCTGCTGCAAGTGGCGAAGGTGAAGCTGTAAACAGCCCTATGCCTGGCACAATCCTTGACGTTAAGGTTAAGGTTGGAGACACTGTTAAGGCAGGTCAGGTTCTTATGATTTTAGAAGCTATGAAGATGGAAAATGAAATCATGGCAGGTTGCGACGGCACAGTTACATCAGTAGGCGTTACAAAGGGACAGTCTGTTGAAAACGGAACACCTCTTTGCACAATAAAATAATTGGAGGAAATTCGGATGAGTAAAAGAATTTTTGCCCTTCTGCTTTCCGTAATCCTCGTTTTCTCATGTTTCATCACATGCTTCGGGGCAGAGGATGCAGAGGCTCTGACTATTAAGTCAGCTACTATAAACGAAGACGGCAGTCTCTTAGAGGTTACTGTTGTTAACACAAGCCACAAGGACATTGAAAATTCAGCTATCGTTTTTGAAGCACCAAAGGGTGATGTTGAATTTATCACTGCCTATGGCACATATTTATACGAAGTTAAAGCGGGAGAATCAATCAAAGTCAGCGCTCCAATCGTTACAAAGAGCTTTGACAAAAAAAATCTCCCTGTAATCAACTGCTCTGTGGCTTACGTTTTTGCTTCAGGAAATGATATTAACATTGGCGAAACACCTGAGCAGTTTGAAATCACAAAGGAAAACATCTTAAATCAGGCTCCTGAAAACGCTGTAATGAACTTCCTTAAGGAAACAGGTTTTTACAAGATTTTTGCAGAGGGAAACTGGAATTCACTTGTTATGATTTTAATTGCCTGCGTACTTTTATACCTTGCAATTGTTAAGAAGTTTGAACCGCTTCTCCTTCTTCCAATCGCCTTTGGTATGCTCCTTACAAACCTTATTGGTGCTGATATGTACCACGAGGAGCTTTTCGCAGACGGCCACGTTCACTGGAATTTATTTTCTGCAGGCGGTGCTGTTACCCCTGGTCTTATCGACTATTTATACCTTGGGGTTAAGCTTGGAATTTATCCTTGTCTTATCTTCGTAGGCGTTGGCGCTATGACAGACTTCGGTCCACTTATCGCAAACCCAAAGAGCTTACTTTTAGGTGCTGCTGCACAGCTTGGTATTTTTGCAACATTCTTAGGCGCTCGTGCTCTTGGATTTACTGCTGCTGAAGCAGGTTCAATCGGTATTATCGGCGGAGCTGACGGCCCTACAGCCATTTTCACTACAACACAGCTTGCTCCTCATCTTTTAGGACCTATTGCTGTTGCCGCTTACTCATACATGGCTCTTGTTCCTGTAATTCAGCCACCAATTATGAGAGCACTTACAACTAAAGCTGAAAGACAGATTGTTATGACTGAGCTCAGACCTGTTTCAAAGACAGAGAAGATTATATTCCCTATCGTTGTTACAATTTTCGTAGCACTTCTCGTTCCGTCAGCTGCTCCGCTTGTTGGTTGTCTTATGCTAGGTAACCTTATTAAAGAAAGTGGCGTTTGTGAAAGACTTTCAAAAACTGTTCAGAACGAGCTTATGAATATTGTAACAATATTCCTTGGAATTTCAGTTGGTGCTACTGCTACTGCAAGCACATTCTTAAGCCTTGAGACAATCAAGATTATTGTTATGGGCGTTATCGCATTTGCAATGGGTACAGCAGGCGGTCTTCTCCTTGCAAAGTTTATGAACCTCTTCTTAAAGAAGAAAATCAATCCGCTTATCGGTTCAGCAGGCGTTTCTGCTGTTCCTATGGCTGCAAGAGTTTCACAGAAGGTTGGTCAGGAAGAAAATCCAAAGAACTTCCTCCTTATGCACGCTATGGGACCTAACGTTGCAGGCGTTATCGGTTCAGCTATCGCTGCCGGCGCACTCCTTGCAATGATTCCTCACTAAACTGTAACAGGGGGATTTTCCCCCTGATAATCTTAAATCGCTGTTAATACAGCAGAAAGGCAGATATTATGTCAAAGTTATATATTACTGATACAATCTTAAGAGATGCTCATCAGTCCCAGGCTGCAACCCGTATGCGTATCGAAGATATGCTTCCTGCCTGTGAAATTCTTGATAAAGTTGGCTACTGGTCTCTGGAGTGTTGGGGCGGAGCTACTTTTGACTCCTGTATGAGATTCTTAAACGAAGACCCATGGGAAAGACTTCGCGCTCTTAAAAAGGCTATGCCTAACACAAAGCTCCAGATGCTTTTCCGTGGTCAGAATATCCTCGGCTACAAGCACTACGCAGACGACGTTGTTCAGGCATTCTGTAAGAAGTCTATCGAAAACGGTATTGATGTTGTAAGAGTTTTTGACGCTCTTAACGACCCTAGAAACCTTGAGGCTGCTATTAAGTTCGTTAAGGAATACGGCGGTATGTGTGAGGCTGCTATCAGCTACACAACAAGCCCTGTTCACAACGAAGATTACTTTGTAAAGCTTGCTATGGAGCTTGAAAAAATGGGTGCAGACACAATCTGTATCAAGGATATGGCAAACCTTCTTCTTCCTTACGATGCATACAGCCTCGTAAAGAAGCTTAAGGAAAATGTTGGTGTTCCAATTCACCTCCATACCCACAATACTGCAGGAACAGGTGATATGACAAACCTTATGGCTGTTCAGGCAGGGGTTGATATCGTTGACTGTGCTTTATCTCCACTTGCAAACGGTACATCAAACCCATCAACTGAAGCTATGGTTGCTACACTCAAGGGCACAGAAAGAGATACAGGCCTCGACCTTGGTCTTTTAGCTAAGGCTGCTGAGCACTTTATCGGAATTGCAAAGAAGCTTAAGGAACAGGGAAGCCTTGACCCTAAGGTTCTTAACGTTGACCCTAACGCACTTTTATATCAGGTACCAGGCGGTATGCTTTCAAACCTTATTTCACAGCTCAAACAGCAGAACGCTGAAGACAAGTACTATGAAGTGCTTGCTGAAGTTCCAAGAGTAAGGGCTGACTTCGGTTATCCGCCACTTGTTACTCCTACAAGCCAGATTGTTGGTACTCAGGCTGTTCTTAACGTTCTTATGGGCAGATACAAGATGATTTCAAAAGAATCAAAGGGCCTTTTAAGAGGTGAATACGGTAAGCTTCCTGGCGAAGTTAACGAGGAAGTAAGAAAGCTTGCTATCGGCGAGGATGAAGTAATCACATGCCGTCCAGCTGACCTTATCGCACCTGAGCTTGAAAAGTACAGGGAAGAAACAAAGGGTATGGCTAAAAACGAGGAAGACGTTTTAAGCTACGCTTTATTCCCACAGGTTGCATCAAAGTTCTTTGAAACAAGAGATAAAAAGGAAGAACCTGTAAGCGAAGTAAAGACAATTTATGTTCAGGATTTATCCTAAAATTTAATTTAATACCTCCGTATTTACGGAGGTATTTTTTTATGCAATTTTGTAATACTAACCTAAGAGGTGAGTTTATGAAATTAAGGGATTTGTTTCTATATAAAGAGGTAAATTACGGGGAGGATTTTTACCTTAAAGAATCAGAGAAAACCCTGATCAATAACAAGAAAAACGAATACATTAAAAGCAAAATTAAAGATAAGGACTGTGCACCATACAGGGAGGGAAAGGTTGATAAAGATATTGAAAAAAACCTTTCTTTTATAAAGGATACCTTTACATTCGGGGTTAACCTTGACTTTATGCTCCGTGAATTTACAATAAATTTCACTGACGGAAAAGTCAAAGGTTTTCTTGTGTTTTATGACGGAATGTCTAACGCTGACCGAATAAACCGAGATATTTTAAGACCGCTTTTAAGCTACGGCACAGACAAAAGCAAGGCTGTCTGCACCGAGGACAACATTTACAACAATGCAATTACCCAGGCACCACAAACGAGATTTTATGATATCCGACAGGTTATTGAACTTATTGAGTTTGGCAACTGTGCAGTTTTTATCGACGGTTGCGAATGTGCTTTTGTGGCTGACGTAAAAAATTTAAGCGGAAGAGATGTGGGGACTCCTATAACAGAGGCTGTACTTTCAGGGCCACAAGAAGCATTTTGCGAAAAAATTATGACAAACCTGGGGCTTATCAGAAAAATCCTCAAGGACTCCAACGTTGTAGCGGAAAAAATGACCATTGGCAGACGAAGTAAAACTCCTTGCGCCCTGATGTATATTAAGGGAATTACAAATAAATCTCTTGTAGCGGAGGTGAGGCGTCGCCTAAAAAACATAAAACTTGACTATGTTTTCTCCTCCTCCGACATTGAAATGATGATTGAGGAAAGCACCTTTTTTCCTCTCCCTCAGGTCTTAAAAACCGAACGTCCCGACAGAGCTGCAGCTATGTTGTCCATGGGCAAGGCGGTAATTGTTGTCCAGGGCAGTCCATTTGCCCTTGTTGTGCCTGTAAATTTAGGTGATTTGATTGAGGCATCAGAGGACAACTATGTTCGTGTTGAAGAGGCAAATTATATGCGCCTTGTCCGAATTTTTGGTATACTTCTTGCGATTTTTACTCCTTGTGGATTTCTTGCCTTGTGCCTTTATCACCACGAGAGCATTCCCTCGGACCTGCTTTTTGCCATAGAGGCAACAAGAGAGGTTGTGCCTTTTCCTCTTGCACTGGAAATGATTTTTATGGTTCTTGCCTTTGAGCTTATCAAGGAGGCAAGCATAAGGATTCCTGACCCAATCGGCTCAACCTTAGGAATTGTAGGCGGTCTTATTTTAGGTCAGGCAGCTGTCAGCGCAAATTTAGTCAGCCCTATGCTTATAATTGTAGTGTCAATCGCAGGCTTGGGGGCGTTTTCCGTGCCATCCCTGTCTATGTCAAGGGCCATTTCCCTTTTGCAGATTATCTTTATTTTCCTGTCCGCTTTTGCAGGATTTCTCGGAATTGCCCTTGGAATATTTATAGGAATAATTGCCCTTTCAGGCAGAACTTCTGTGGGTGTGCCATATCTTGCGCCACTTGCCCCAAAGGAAAGCTCCGTTCTTCGTTCCTTATTTATAAATCCAATCTGGAAAAAGGAAAAGCGTCCGCCTGAACTCAAAACGCAAAACCCGGATATGCAACCTAAAATCAGCCGAAAGTGGGTGGAATAATTGCAGAAAAAATATGAAATTGATAAATGGGGAGTGTATTTTTTAGGGATAAATTTGTGCATTTTTAAGGCATTTACTGCCATGCCACAGTTCTTTGCTGAAAGTTCAGGCTCTGCACAAGCACTGTCTTTTACCCTTTGTACACTTTTATTTCTTATAATTTTTTATGTATTTTCAAAATCTTGCTCAAGATATAGTTTTGAAAAGCTTTATCCCCTGTTTATAATTTATATAATTGCCTCAACCTCCTATGCTCTTCTTGAATTTACGAGGTTTATTTCCTATTTTTCCTTTCCCACAGCTCCCAAAATCTTTATAATTTTACTTTTTCTGGGAGGATGTGCTTTTGCAGTTACAAAAGGAATGGAATCCATCATAAGAGGGCACATTATAATTATACCCATTATGGTTTTGCTCCTTGTAATTTTATATGCGGTTAATATAAAAAATGCTGATATTACCAACCTTTTTCCCGTTTTTGGCAATGGCGCAGGCGGTTTTCTAAAATCATTAAGTTATATATGGATATACCTTGACGCTTTTCTACTTTTCGGCATAAAGGAGTTTTTTGTGGGAGAAAATTTTGGTGCATCAGGCAGAAAAGCCGTTTTAACAGGCTCAATTTTAAATATTCTGACCCTGCTCTTCCTTAACCTGACAGCAAGTTATCCCTTTTCTGCATCAATCAGATTTCCTTTCTACCAGCTTCTTCGTTCAGGTGGCACAATCTTAAGGCCTGACACAATTTACGTGCTGTTTTTAACTCTTTGCGGAATGTTATATGTATCTTTTGGACTATTTTTAACAACAAAATTATTAGGAAAGATGCTTAAAACCAAGGTCAGCAGGCCCTACACCTTTTCCCTTTCACTTATTGTCCTTTATCTTGTGTTACTGATTGGAGGTATAAAATGAAAAAAAATGCGGTTTTTTTAATTTTTACACTTTTTGTGCCTCTTATTTTTACAGGTTGCTATGACTCAAAGGAGATTGATGAAACAGGTTATGTGATTGCTTTGGGAATTAACAACGGACTTTACACCTTTCAGCTTGCATCTCCTCTTAAGATGCTTGAGGGCGGCGACAATAACGAGGAAAGTAGTGCTGAGCCACCAAAGGACAAGGATATATATGTAATAAAGGGCGAAAATTCAACTGTTGTCAATCTTTCTGTGAAATCCGAAAACATCTATGAAGCACTTGCAATTCTTAATAACAGGCTCTCTAAAAAGGTAGACTTATCTCACCTAAAAATAGTTGTATTCTCAAAGTATGTGGCGCAAAACGGCATAAGTGAATATATTGAATTTTTACAAAATCAACGGGAGATACGTCCAAATACAAATTTAGCTGTGGCTGAAAATCCTCAGACTTTTCTTGTAAAATTAAAGCCTGAGCTTGAAATGAGCACAGCTAAATACTACGAGCTCACCAACGAAAGTTATAACAACAACTTTTCAGTCAAAAAAACAATCCGTGAATTTTTAAATGAAATCCCGAAGGGGACAACTGTTCTCCCGGTTGGCACAGATACTGAATTTCGCGGTATGGTTTTTCTTAAGGATTATCGGATTATAAAAGTTGGAACTCCCGAAGAATGCACAATTTACAATATTTTAAGCGGAAGTACGGACGCATATTATATTAATATTGACAACAAGGAATACAAAATATCTCTGAACAAAAAACCAAAGGTAAGAACAGATAAAAATAATGCAGAAATCGCATTAAGTCTTGATGTGAATACTGATTACAAGCAAATTAAAGAAAAAATTGAAGAAAAATTTTCAGATTATCTTAACAAGCACGGATACCCTCATATAGAAAAATATCAAAAATACGAATATCTTGTGCAAGATAGCTTTGAAAACAGTTTATATGCAAGTCCGCACTACCAACTTAAAATTGATTACACAAATAGCTATAATCTATCTTGAGCAAGATTGGAGGAAATATGAAAGGTTTTAGCATCTTACTTCTGGCTTTAACTCTCTGGCAACTTGTCTACACCGCATCTTTTGGGAAATCTATCTTTACAAACGACAAAAAAGGGGGGTTCGCTATTATCCTCCTTGGCTGTTTACCTGTTATTCTGTATTTTTATGTCGTTAAGTTCTAACAAAATAAACATTTTTATTTCCCCTATTGACAATATTTTACATTTATGGTAAAATATTTACAAAAGGGGGAGTTATTATGAAAGCCACAGGAATGGTTAGAGAAATTGACAGACTTGGAAGAATTGTACTTCCTATTGAAATCAGAAAAAAGTTTGACATTAAAGAAAAGGACCCGATGGAGATTTACACAGATGACAACGGCTATATCGTTATTAAAAAGTACGAACCTGCCTGTTTCTTTTGTAAGACAGCCGGAAGCCTTGTTGAATACTGTGAAAAGAAAATCTGCAGAGAGTGTTTAGACAAGCTAAGAGAATTATAAGCAATAAAAAAGGACCGTGGTTACGGTCCTTTTAATTTTACTTAAATTACTTAAGTTCAACAGTTGCGCCAACTTCTTCAAGCTTTGTCTTGATTTCTTCAGCTTCTTCCTTAGCAGCAGCTTCCTTAACAGCCTTTGGAGCGCCATCAACGAGAGCCTTAGCTTCAGCAAGACCGAGACCTGTGATTTCACGAACAACCTTGATTACCTTAATCTTTTCTGCACCAGCAGAAGCAAGGATTACGTCAAATTCTGTCTTTTCGTCAGCAGCAGCTGCACCAGCAGCAGCACCGCCAGCTACCATTACAGGAGCAGCAGCAGTTACACCAAATTCTTCTTCGAGAGCCTTTACTAAATCGTTTACTTCGAGTAAAGTTAATTCTTTTATTTCTTCAACTAATTTCATTACGTCAGCCATTTTATTAATCCTCCATTTATTTTATAAATTTTTATTTAGGCTAAATTATTCAGCAGCCGCTTCTTTATTAGCGATTGCATCAAGAGTTCTTGCAAGAGCAGCAATTGGAGCCTGAAGACTTCCAAGCATCTTAGCGATAAGAACGTCTTTAGATGGGATACTTGCGTATACCTTAACTTCGTCAAGAGAAATTACCTTTCCATCAACGAAACCTGCTTTGATTTCAAGAGCTTCGTTATCCTTTGCGAAGTCAACTAAAACCTTTGCAGCAACAACGGAATCGTTGTCTGATGTAGCGAGAGCTGTTGGGCCGTGGAGAGCTTCTTCAAGTCCTTCGAGACCAACTTCTTCAACTGCACGCTTAACAAGTTTATTTTTAACAATTGTGTACTTAACACCCGCTTCACGGAGCTTAGCACGGAGTTCTGTGTCCTGAGCAACTGTAAGACCTCTGTAGTCAGCGAGAACGCCCGCCTGTGCACCCTTAAATCTTTCAACTAACTCAGCAACGACAGCTTTTTTGCTTTCTAATACTTCATTACTTGGCATTGTATATCCTCCTTTCAAAGATTAGCTTTTGACAATACCATGTTGTCTATGAAAAAATCCCCTGCAGACGCAGAGGATTTACTTTCGCAAAAGTTCTCCTCGGTCGGATTTACGGCTTAGCCACCGACTGTCTGCGGAAACATATTCAACTTAGAATTTACGCATCAATCTTTGATGTGTTGATTTTGATACCAGGTCCCATTGTTGAAGCAACAGTAACTGATTTAAGATACTGACCCTTTGCAGCAGCAGGCTTAGCCTTGATAACAGCACCCATAAGTGTGTTAAAGTTTTCAGCAAGCTTTTCAGCACCGAAAGATGCCTTACCGAGTGGGCAGTGGATAATGTTTGTCTTATCAAGTCTGTATTCAATCTTACCAGACTTAATTTCAGCAATTGCCTTAGCAACGTCAGGTGTAACTGTACCTGCTTTTGGGTTTGGCATAAGTCCCTTAGGACCGAGAGCCTTACCGATTCTACCTACAAGACCCATCATATCTGGTGTTGCAACAACGATATCGAAGTCGAACCAGTTTTCTGTCTGAATCTTCTGAACAAGGTCTTCTGCACCAACGAAGTCAGCGCCTGCAGCCTTAGCTTCTTCAGCCTTACCTTCACGGGCAAAAACTAAAACCTTTACGTCTTTACCTGTTCCGTTAGGAAGAACTACAGCACCTCTTACCTGCTGGTCAGCATGTCTAGAGTCAACACCGAGCTTTACATGGATTTCAACTGTTTCGTCAAACTTTGCTTTTGCAGTCTGGCAAACAAGTCCTAAAGCTTCGGCAGGATCATAGAGCTTTGATTTTTCAAGAAGCTTAACGCTATCCTGATACTTTTTTCCTTTTTTCACAATATTTTCCTCCTGAATAGTGGTTACATGGAACTGTCTTTCACAGCTCCTCCCACGTTATAGAAAGGCAATTACTCTTCAACAGTAACGCCCATACTTCTTGCAGTACCTGCAATCATTGACATAGCAGCTTCAAGTGATGCTGCGTTAAGGTCAGGCATCTTCTGTTCTGCAATAGCCTGAAGGTCAGCCTTTGAAAGCTGTGCAACCTTAGTCTTGTTAGGAACACCTGAACCGCTTGGAATTTTACAAGCCTTCTTAATAAGAACAGCAGCCGGTGGAGTCTTTGTAATAAATGAGAAAGATCTGTCCTGGTAAACAGTAATTACAACTGGGATAACGAGACCGTTATCTTTAGCTGTCTTTTCATTGAACTGTTTACAGAAGTCCATAATGTTAACACCGTGCTGACCGAGAGCAGGACCAACCGGTGGAGCCGGTGTAGCTTTTCCTGCTTCAATCTGAAGCTTGATATAACCTGTGATTTTCTGTGGCATGCGTTTGCACCTCCCTTTTATTCAAACGTGGTATTATCGAGAACGCCTTATGGCGTTTCTCTCCCACACGCCTTTGGTTTTCCAAAGACATATATAAACGGCATCAGCCGTGTGGGTAAACTAATTTAAAGCGTCAACCTGATTAAACTCAAGCTCAACTTCAGTATCTCTTCCGAACATTGAAACAGTAGCCTTAATCTTCTGTCTGTCAAGAAGAATCTCGTTGATTACGCCTATGAAGCCTTCGAGAGGACCGTACTTAACTTTAATTGTGTCGCCCACATTATAGTCGCACTTGATTTCTCTCTTTTCAAGACCCATTTTAAGAACTTCTTCTTCGGTAAGCGGAACAGGCTTTGAGCCAGGTCCTACAAACCCTGTAACGCCACGGCAGTTTCTTACAACATACCAGCTTTCGTCAGTCATAATCATCTTAACGATAACATAACCCGGGAAAACCTTACGCATTACAGTCTTTTTCTTGTCATCCTTAATTTCGACAACCTCTTCCATAGGAACAGCTATCTCCTGAATGACATCCTGCATATTTCTGTTTTCGATGGTTTTTTCTATGTCAGCCTTAACCTTGTTCTCGTAACCTGAGTAGGTGTGGGCAACATACCATTTAGCTTTATCTGCCATAATATTGGGATATACCCATTCCCCTCCTGATTATTTGGTCAACAATGCTGTGAAACCAAGGTTAAATAACCAGTCAAGTATCCAGATTATTGCACCAACGATAATAACAAACAAAATTACGATGAATGTGTTCTGTCTAACTTTAGCGAACTTTGGCCAAACTACCTTTTTAAATTCAGCCTTCATATCGATAAACCAGTCTTTTATCTTTTTAAACATAACTATAACTCCTTATTCCAAAGTAAATTACTTTGTTTCCTTATGAAGTGTGTGCTTCTTGCAGAAGCGACAATACTTGTTCATTTCAAGTCTATCAGGATTATTCTTCTTGTTCTTCATAGTGTCATAGTTTCTCTGCTTACATTCAGAGCAAGCTAATGTAATTTTTACTCTCATTCTGTTCACCCTTTCCTATGTCAATACCTTTCGATATTTTTACAACACAAATAAAGCCTCTTCGCAGAGGTAGGATTATTGTATCACGAAAATCAAGACTTGTCAATGGTTTTTCGCCAAATTTTTGTAATATTTTCTATTTTCAGGAATAAAATTTTTAGGACAACTACATATAGTATTTTCCCTGGAGTGATACACAATTTATGCTTAATACATTTATAAAAAATTCTAAAATTATCTTTGTTTTAACAGGTCTTATAATCGGTGCAGGCTTTGCGTCAGGCAGAGAAATCCTTGAATTTTTCTCCATAAAAAGCCGCAGCGATTTTACCCCCATAATCCTCGCATCCTTACTTTTCGGAGCAATTATTTATCAGACCCTCAAAAAAGCAAGGCGGTACAACATAACTGATTTCGACTCCTTTGCCCTTGTGCTTTGCGGAAAATGGAGCTTTTTAATCAGACTCTTTGTAAAATTCTTTATGTTTGTTTCCTTTTTTATAATGCTGTCAGGAGGAGGCTCTGCCTTTCACCGCCTCTGTGGCACAGGTGCACCCCTTGGGTCTGTTCTCACAGCCCTTATCTGTTTTATAATTCTCATTTTCGGAGAAAAAGGGCTTGTGGCTACAAACACATTTCTCGTTCCTATTATGGTTTTTGGGATAATCTGTGTTTCATTTTCCGCCACCCTGTCGGTTTTTGCATCTTCGACTGCAGGCAGTCTCTTCTCCGCAGTCTGCTACGCAAGTTTTAATACAATTACCTCCGCAGGCGTCCTTGTACCTCTTTCAAAAGGGCTGACAGAGAAAACAATTAAAACTGTTTCCATAATTACAGGGGGAATAATCAGTTTTCTTATACTTATTATATGGCTTGCTATAAACACAAACTTTTCCCGTGTAATAAACGAAGACCTGCCACTTCTTGCCTTAACAGCGGGAGTTACGGAAAAGCTGTACGGAGGGATTCTCCTTATGGCAATTATAACCACAGCTGTATCGAGCGGTTTTGGCATCTTAAATTCAATCAAAACCGAAAAAAAGACAGACAGGGTTATCCTGTCTGCACTTCTTTGTCTTATAGCTCTCCCTTTTTCACTTTTCGGCTTTTCAGTCCTTGTGTCAAGGGTTTACTTTGTCTGCGGAGTTTTAGGGCTCCTCTGGACTATGCGGGTTATTTATCCGGATTGAGAATTTTTAAGATTTCCTGATAAATTTCCCCTGAATTTTCTTCAAAATATTTTGCAACCCTCTCCGCCTGGGGTCTTGAACCCATGTTTACTGTAAGGTCAAGCATAGGAGTTTTGTTGTCAAAGATAGTCAGCTTCGCAGCATACTCGCTGTGGCTCAGGGGCCTTGCCTCACCCTTTACGAGATTTGGGTCCTTAACCTCAGCAAAACGGCTTGTGCCGATTTCTGTATCAATACGGTCTCTTATACTTTTCGGGCATCTTTCAGCAAAAAACTTATTGGCATTTACGCCCTCTGTTGTAAGAGTAAAGCACTCCTCGTTTCTGTAAAAGGTTTTTTCAATATATCCGTCTTTTAAAAGCTCGTCAACCATTTCAGCTATTTCAAAGTATTCCATTATTTCCTTGTCCCATGTAAGAATTGAATAAAGTCTTTCCACGGAAATCGGTGTTGAATACTTTCCCACAGCATACAAAATCGTAAACTTTTTCTCGTCTTTTTCAAGATACATAATTATTCCTCTGTTTCCTTATGTTCAAAGAATATTCCGATAACGCCCATTCCTGCGTGGCAGGTAATAATCGGGCCTACGTCGTAAGTGCTTATTTTCTTCGGATTAAGCTTTTCTTCAACCATTTTCTTTGCAATTTCAAGCTTATCATCAGCCTCGTTTGAAAGTAGAACTACCTCTCCGTTTTCAGGGTCAGCCATATTTTCAACTGCAATATTCACCATTTTGGAAATTGCCTTTTTAAGTCCCTTAACCTTTTCAAAAGCCTCAACCTTACCGTTGTCTGTACGGAGAATCGGCTTAATATCAAGGAGCTTTGTTATAACCATTGTTGTAGCCTTAATTCTTCCGCCTTTCTGGAGAGTTGTCAGGTCGTCAACAATAAAATACGCTCTGTCTCTCTCATAAACGTGATTAAGATAATCAACAATTTCTTCCTTTGTCTTGCCATTTTCAGCCATTTCCACAGCCTTTAAAATATGATAGCCAATACCCATTGAATAGCACTTTGAGTCGATAACTGTAATATCAAAGCCCTCTTCATTAAGCTCGTCGGCAATATTTTTCGCTGTCTGGAAAGTACCGCTGCCGTTGGCAGGAATACAGATATGAATAATCTGGTTTTCCTTGCCAAGCTCCCTGTATGTATCCTCTACAAGCTGTGGAGGAGTCTGACTTGTGGAAGGTAAATCCTCCCTTGACTTAAACTTCTCGTAAAACGCCTTTGGGCTTAAGTCAATATCAGCAAGAAAGCTGTCGTCAGGATAGTTTACATAAAAAGGAAATACTCTAAGTCCCTTTTCTTTCGCAATTTCAGCAGGGATGTCTGCTGATACATCACATACAAATTTAATCATTTTTAATTTCCCCCTGTCTTTGAAGTTCCCCGAATTCAGTCTGTCTTAAAACCTCGTAGGCTATAACCGCCACAGAGTTTGACAGATTCAGCGACCTTTTATTCACTTTCATAGGAATTCTTATACATTTATCATAATTGTCCTTTAATAAATCCTCAGGAAGACCCTTTGTTTCCTTGCCAAAAACAAGGAAAATGTCCCTGTCCCCGTTATTTTTGTAATCAGCGTCGCTATATGTAATTTTCCCCTTTGTTGTGCAGTAATAAAAATCTCCCTCAGGATATTTTTCTCTTACCTCTTCAAAGGAATTATATTCGTAAAGCTCAAGTTCATCCCAATAATCAAGTCCTGCTCTTTTCACCATTTTGTCGCTTATATCAAAGCCAAGTGGGTGAACAAGATGAAGTGGCGAATCAATCACCGAGCAGGTACGGGATATGTTCCCTGTATTAGATGGAATTTCAGGTTCCACCAAAACTATATGTATTCTCAAAAGTAAACCTCCTTAAAGGCTGAATTTTCTGTCTAAGGTTCTGTACTGGATTGCCTCCAGAATATCCTTTGCCTCAATCTTCTCCCTGCCCTCTAAATCTGCAACGGTTCTTGCAACCTTTAAAATTCTGTTATGGGCACGGGCGCTGAGTCCAAGGCTGTCAAAGGCATTTTTAAGCAAAGCATTTGTTTGTTCGTCAAGCTGACAATGTTCCTCAATCAGTGCAGGTGTGAGCATACTGTTTGAATATACCCCTGTGTCTTTATATCTTTCAAGCTGGAGCTTTCTCGCCTTATCAACTCTCGCCTTTATATCAGCAGATTTCTCCGCCGAGCCCCTTGTTTCAAGGTCCTCATATTTTACTGCAGGCACTTCAATGTGAATATCAATTCTGTCTAAAAGCGGTCCGCTTATCTTTCCTATATATCTCTGAATCTGTGCCTGTGTGCACTTACATTCGTGGTTTGGGTCTCCGTTGAACCCGCAAGGACAAGGATTTGTACTTGCAACCAGCATAAAGTTTGACGGAAAAGCAAAAGTTCCTCCCGCACGGGAGATTGTTACCTTCTGGTCCTCAAGAGGCTGTCTTAATACCTCAAGGGCGTCCCTGTGAAATTCAGGCAGTTCATCCAAAAACAATACTCCGTTATGGGCTAGGGAAATTTCCCCAGGCTTTGGATTTGTTCCGCCACCTGACAATCCCACCGCAGAAATCGTATGGTGTGGACTGCGGAATGGTCTTGCAGTAACAAGAGGACTTTCCAGAACTCCTGAAATACTGTGAATTTTTGTAACCTCAAGGGCCTCATCAAAAGACAAATCAGGCAAAATCGTCGGCACTCTCTGGGCAAGCATAGTTTTACCAGAGCCAGGAGGACCAATCATAAGTATGTTATGTCCTCCTGCAGCAGCAATTTCAAGAGCACGTTTTACCTGCTCCTGACCCTTGACCTCTGCAAAGTCATACAAATATTTTTCAGCTGTGGAAAACAGCTCCTCTGTATCTGTTACATAAGGCTCAATTTCTTTCTGACCTGTAAGGTGAAGCAAAATCTCCTCTAAAGACCTTGCACCATAAATTTCAATTCCTTTTACAACTCCTGCCTCACGGGCATTTTCAAAAGGCACAAAGGCTCTCTTTATACCGTTTTTCGCAGCAGAAATCACCATAGGTAAAACTCCGTCAGCACCTCGCAAGGCGCCATCCAAAGCAAGCTCGCCAATGAAAACTGCATCTTGCGCAAGAATCGTCTGTTTTGTTGCAAGCAGAATTCCCATAGCAATGGGCAAATCAAGGTATGCCCCGCCCTTTTTAATATTGGCAGGAGCAAGATTTACTGTAATCTTCTTTGCAGGCATAATAAGACCTGAATTTTTAACAGCCGACCTTATTCTCTCCTTGGATTCCCTTACAGCTGTATCAGGAAGTCCTACAATTTCAAAAGAGGGAATGCCGTTTGAAATATCTGTTTCAACGCTTATAATATAGCCGTCAATCCCAAGAAGTCCGCATGAATTTACTTTAGAAAGACTCATTTTCCTAACCTCTGTCTTAAGGCTTCATAAAGGAGGATGCCTGCTGAAACTGAGGCGTTTAAGGACTCAATTTCCCCAATCATAGGAATTTTTACGAGAAAATCACAACTTTCTCTTACAATTCTTGAAATTCCCTCTCCTTCGTTGCCGATAACTATACCAAGGGCGCCCTTTAAGTCGCACTCGTAATGGGTCTGGGTAGCAGAAAGGTCTGTTCCCACAATCCAAAGCCCCTCTTTTTTCAGCTTTTCAATGGTCTGTGCAATATTTGAAACCCTTGCAACAGGCACATATTCAATTGCTCCCGCAGAAACCTTTGAAACTGTTGCAGAAAGGGACACGCTTCGATTTTTAGGAATAATCACGCCATGAGCACCTGCCGCGCAGGCTGAACGAATAATCGAGCCAAGGTTATGCGGGTCTGTAAGTCCCTCGCAAATAACTACAAAAGGAGCTTCACCCTTTTCTCTTGCCTTTTCCAAAATGTCCTCCACCTCAGCGTAAGCGTGGGCGGCGCCGAAAGCTACAACGCCCTGATGGTTTTCACCCTGCACCAGGTCGGAAAGCTTGTGCTTATCAACAAACTGGAAAGGAATTTTCCTCTCCTTTGCCATAGCCACAATCTTAGAAATCTGACTGTGCTTAATTCCGTCCTGAATTAGTATTTTATCAATCTCCCTGCCTGAAGCAAGTGCCTCAATCACAGGGTTTCTTCCGTAAATTTTATCATCCATAATAAAAACTCCTTATACACAATAAGTATAACATAAGAATATTTGTATTGCAATATTTTTTGTAGTGTTGTATAATAATAGGGTATAAAAACCTTAAGAAAGGCAATGGTTTTATGAAAATACTTGCAATAGAAAGTTCCTGCGACGAAACTGCCGCTGCAGTGGTGGAAAACGGCACAGAAGTTCTTTCAAATATTATAAATACACAGATTGAAATACATAAAAAATATGGAGGAGTTGTGCCTGAAATTGCATCAAGAAAGCACATTGAAAACATCAGCGATGTTGTGGATAAAGCATTATCCGATGCAAACCTCACCTTTGAGGACATTGACGCCTTGGCTGTAACCTACGGGCCTGGACTTGTAGGGGCACTCCTCGTTGGCGTTTCAGAGGCAAAGGCTCTTTCCTACGCCTTAAACAAACCGCTTATTCCTGTTCATCACATCAAGGGACACATCTGTGCAAACTATATTGAGAACCCTGATTTCAAGCCACCCTTTATCTGTCTTGTAGCCTCAGGTGGCCACAGCCACATTGTTCACGTTAAGGACTACAACAAATATGAAGTTTTAGCAAGAACCTGCGACGACGCAGCAGGGGAGGCATTTGACAAGGTTGCAAGAGTTTTAGGGCTTGGTTACCCGGGCGGTCCAAAGGTACAGAAGCTTGCAGAAGAGGGCAACCCTGAAGCAATCCGTTTCCCGAGAGTTAAAATGGGAGACAAGGGCTTTGACTTCAGTTTCAGCGGTGTTAAAACTGCAGTAATCAACTATATTCACAACGCTGAACAAAAGGGCGAAGAAATAAACAAGGCTGACGTTGCCGCATCCTTTCAGGAGGCTGTTGTTGACGTTTTAAGCAGTCATCTTATAGACTGTGCAAAGTCCTGCGGTGTAACACAGATTGCCCTTGCAGGCGGTGTTGCATCAAACAGACCACTCCGCGAAAGAGTTGAAGAAAAGGCGAAGAAAAACGGATTTTTATTTAACTGTCCGTCGCCGATTTTGTGCACAGACAACGCAGCTATGATTGGCTGTGCCGCATATTATGCCTACAAAGACGGGGAAATTGCAAATGCAGAGCTTAACGCTGTTGCAAACCTGAGCCTTGATTAAGGAGGACATTATGACAATAACTTACGAACTTGGAAATTCACTTTATGTGAACCTTACAAATAAATGCAGTAACGACTGCTGTTTCTGTTTGAGAAATAATCACAGCGATGTAAACGGCGAGGACAATCTCTGGCTTGACAGAGAGCCTGCTGTGGAAGAAATTAAGGCTGATTTCTTAAAAAGAGATATGAAAAAATACGACAGCGTAGTTTTCTGCGGTTTCGGAGAGCCTCTTGAGAGATTTGACGACGTAATTGCTGTTGGAAAATGGCTTAAGGAAACCTACGGAATTAAAATCCGTGTCAACACAAACGGTCAGGCAAACCTTATTCACAAAAGGGATGTAACACCTGAAATGGAGGGGGTTATTGACTCTGTTTCAATAAGCTTAAACACCGACAACGAAAAGGAATATCAGGAAATCTGTAAAAGCATTTTTGGAGAAGAGGCATTTTTTGCCCTGCAGGATTTCGGAAAAAAGGCCGCAAAATACGTGCCTGAAGTAATTTTTTCAGTTGTTGACACCACAATTTCAAAGGAACAGATTGAAAACTGCAGAAAAATTGCAGAGGATTGTGGCGTAAAATTCAGACTTCGTGAATATATTGAATAAAAAGGAGTTGATATTATGGCATTTGATTTTGGTGCAATTTCAGCCTACATAATCGGACTTGCTGTGCTTTTTGTTTTCTGGAAGATTTTTACTAAGCCAATAAAGTGGCTTATCCGTCTTGTTGTAAACGGAATTTTAGGGGGACTTCTCCTTTATATTATAAACAGCATTGGCTTTGCAGGTCTTACAATTGACATAAACATTATAACCTCACTTATTGCAGGAATTTTAGGCATTCCCGGGGTTATTCTTCTTTTCGTTCTTCAGCTTATCTTATAGGAGATATTATGGCACTCACCATTACAACGTTGCGAAGCTCAAGCAAGGGAAACTGTAGCTTTGTAACAGACGGAAAAACTAAAATTTTAATAGACTGCGGTGTAAGTTTTAAGCAAATTAAAGAGTCTCTTGCCAATCTTGAGCAAGATATTGCAGAAATTGACGCTGTTGTTATAACCCATGAGCATAGCGACCACACAAAAGGCCTTGGCGTTCTTTCAAGAAATACGAATATTCCCATTTTTGCCAACAAGGAAACCTGGCAGAGAATGTATAATGCACAGGAAGGCATAAAGGATAAGTCTATCAAGGTACATAGAGGCAAATTTGCAATTGGAGAGATTGAAATTGCACCTTTTAGCATTTCCCATGACGCTGTAAACCCTGTGGGCTACGCCTTTGAAAAGGGCAAGGAAAAGGTTGCGTACCTTACAGATTCAGGCACAATCACTCCCGAAATAGCAATGGCTGTTAAGAGTGCCAGGGAGATTGTCTTAGAGTCAAATCACGATATAAATATGCTTAAAAACGGCATTTACCCTCAACAGCTCAAAGCAAGAATCCTGGGCGACTACGGACATCTGTCCAACGATTTTGCAGGACAGTTTGCACAGAAGCTTTTAGAATGGGGCACAGAAAAATTCATTCTCGGGCATCTCAGTCCCGAAAATAATCTTCCATCAATTGCACGAAACAGTTTTCTCTCTTATATGGACAAGCTCTCTGCAAAAGAGGGAAAGGACTTTTCCCTGACAGTTGCACCAATGGACAAGCCGAGCCACATAAAAGACACAAACAAGTGATAAACTGTGGTTAAAATGAAAGGAGTGTTTATATGGTTAAGATTCTTCTTGCTGACGACGAATACAGACTCCGCCAGATTGTAAAGGATTTTTTCTGCGCCAAGGGCTATCAGGTTATAGAAGCAGAAGACGGAGAAGAGGCAATTGACCTTTTCACCACAGAAAAGGATATTGCTCTTGTAATTCTTGATATTATGATGCCGAAGATGACAGGTTGGGAGGTCTGTAAATTTATCCGTGAACATTCCAATGTTCCAATTATAATTCTTACCGCAAGAGGTGAGGAAAACGACGAGCTTCACGGCTTTAACCTCGGTGCAGATGAATATATTTCAAAGCCATTCAGCCCGAAAATACTTGTGGCTCGCGCCGAGGCACTGCTTAAGCGTAACCGCACCCTCACGGGAGAGAGCAAGATTGCAGGAAAAATTGAGATAAATCTTCTTGCCCACACCGTAACTGTAAACGGAAATAAAATAGACCTTTCCTTTAAGGAATTTGAGCTTCTAAATTTTTTAATAGACAACAGCGGAATAGCCCTGTCCAGAGATAAAATCCTTAACAACGTCTGGGATTTTGACTATTTCGGGGACGTAAGAACCGTTGATACTCACGTTAAAAAGCTCCGCTTTAAACTTATGGACTGCGGGGATTATATTCACACTATACGAGGAATAGGATACAAATTTGAGGTGTCTGAAGATGAAAAATATTAAAAAATTCAAACCCTTAAGCCTTAAACTTTTTACATCTATCGCAGGAACTGTAGCATTGATTGTTGCAGTTTTTTGTCTTTTCAACGCCCTTTTCTTTCCGAAATATTATATGAAAAGAGAACAGGAGCATCTCGCCCTTACCCTTGATTCGGTCAGCAACATCTTAAACAGAAAAGACTTCTCAGTTATAGATAAAAGCATTGAGCTTGAAAAACTTTCCAACGACACAAATATTGATTTTATCATCTTTTCACCGGATAATACAGTTACATACAGCTCCGTACCCCAAGGTGCAATAAGATACCGCGCAGTTTTCCCAAGAAGCTCCAACAAAAATACAAAGGGAAAGAATTTGCTTAAGGTTACCCCGGAAAATAACAGCTATATTATAAACACAAATTATTTAACTGCCTTAAATACAGAAACAATTGAGCTTTTTTCAATTCTCAAAAGCGGTTACAGCGTGCAACTTCTCACAGGTGTTGCCCCGATTAAAAACGGAATTGTTATCTTTAACAGATTTATTCTTACCTTGGGAGTGTTGTGTTGCTTCATTATTCTCGTATGTGCACTGTGGATTAGCCGAAGTCTTACAAGACCCCTCAAAGAACTTTCAGCTATCGCAAATGACATGAGTTCCCTTAAGTTTGAAAAGAAATATGAGGGCTCTTCCAATGATGAAGTAGGACTTCTTGGCGAAAGTATGAATAAAATGTCAGACAAGCTGGAGAAATCCATTACAGATCTGAAGAACGCAAACATACATCTTGCTCAAGATGTAAACAGATACGAGGCCCTTGTTAACTCAAAAAATGAATTTTTATCAAATGTTTCCCACGAGTTAAAAACTCCTGTTTCAATTATCGAGGCATATGCCGAGGGTTTGTCGGAAATGAGTCTTGACGAAAATACAAGAAACAATTACTGTGAGGTTATAATTGACGAAAGCAAAAAGCTTAATCTTCTTTTCAGGAAGCTGCAATCCCTTATGAACCTGACTTCAGGGGCAGAACGTCTTGACATACAAAGATATGACATTTCATCTCAGATTTCCGAGATTATAAAACAAAAAGAACTTCTTTTCAGGCAAAACAACCTTAAAGTTGAGTTTGAAAATAATACACCGATTTATGTATGGGCTGATGAATTTCTCATTGAAGAGGCTCTCCTGAACTATCTTACAAACGCCATGAAATACTCCACAGGGGAAAGACTTTGCAAAATTAGAGCCGAGATAATAGACGGAACCTGCCGTGTTTCTGTTTTTAATACTGGCAACCACATTTCCGACGAAGATTCAGAGAAAATATGGAACAGCTTTTATATGATTGACAAATCCCGAAAACGCGAAAACGACAGTCAGGGCCTTGGTTTATCCATTGTTTCAGCCATAATGAAAGCTCACAACAAATCCTGCGGAACGGAAAACACCGAAGGCGGTGTTACTTTCTGGTTTGACCTTGATGCAAGTGAATAACAAAAAACCTCCCTTTCGGGAGGTTTTTTTATATTGTCCAGCCACCGTCAATGACTATGTCAGTGCCTGTTATATAGTCGTTGTCTGCAAGGAATAAAACTGCTTTCGCCACGTCCTCAGGAGTTCCAATCCGTCCAAGAGGAATTTCATTTTCTATTTCTTTAACAATATCTTGAGCAAGATGTTCGTTCATTTTCGTTTTTATAAACCCTGGTGATATCTGATTAACAGTTATTCCCGAGGGGCCGAGCTCCTTGGCGAGAGATTTTGTGAAGCCTGTTATGGCTGACTTAGACGCCGAGTAAACAGCCTCGCAGGAAGCACCAACATTTCCCCAAACCGAAGAAATGTTTATAATTTTTCCCTGTTTTTTTCTTATAAACACAGGGGCAACTGCCTTTGAGCAGTTAAACACCCCAAAGAAATTTATATCAAAAACCTTTTTTGCCTCATCAAGAGAAACTGCATCAAAAGGCATCTGTGGGAGGGCAATTCCTGCGTTATTCACAAGAAGGTCAATGTCGCCAATCTCCTTAACCATAGCCGAAACAGCTTCAAATTCCGAAACATCAGCCTTAAAGGCCCTGCCGCCTGTAATTTCCGCAAGTTCCTTTGCCTGTTTTTCATTATTATTATAGTTTATAATAACGTCATATCCGTTTTTCCACAACGCAAGGGTGATTTCTTTTCCGATTCCACCTGTGGCACCTGTAATCAATGCCGTTTTTTTCAAGGTTTCCACCTCCGGAGTAAAAATAAACCGTCCCATAGGGACGGTAATATTTAAAATTATTCAGCAGTTGTCTGTGTTGGTGTTACATTCTGTGTTTCTGTAACCTGTGTTGTTTCAACAGTATCAGCAGGCTTTGATGCAAGATAAGCAAGTGAAACAGATGAGATAATAAAGAGAATTGCAACAACAGCTGTAACCTTCTTTAATAAAGCATCAACAGTCTTGCCCTTGTTCTTGCCGAAGAATGTTTCAGCACCACCGGAGATTGCACCGGATAAGCCCTGCTGTTTACCGTTCTGAAGAAGAACAGTTACGATTAAAACAAGTGCTATAATAAGGTGTATAATAGTTAAAGCAGTAATCATTTTTAAATTTCCTCCTAATAATAACTTACGCTAATACATCATAGCACATATATGAAAATTTTTCAAGTATTTTTAATAAATTTATTTGGAATTGGGAATTTTGTCTACAATTGTCTTTCCTCAAACCCTGACACACAGGGTTTTTATTGACAAATTGACGAAAGAGGTATATTATAATAGTATGAAAGTTTATGCTTTTTAATATATAACAAAGGAGGAAAATCAGATGACAGAAGAATTAAATAAGACACTAATTGAAGAGATTGCTGAATTACTTGAAAACAGGAAGTTTATCAAGCTCCGAAGTATTCTTGACGAAATGCACGCCGAAGATATTGCCCTGTTATTTGAGGATTTTTCTCCAAAGGAACTGCCAATTATTTTCAGACTTTTGTCAAAAGAGGCTGCGGCAGAGGTTTTTGTCGAGCTAGACTCCAAACAGCAGGAGTTTTTAATCGGTGCATTCTCCGATAACGAACTTAAGGAAGTCTTGGAAGAGCTTTACCTTGACGATACAGTTGATATTATCGAAGAAATGCCTGCTAACGTAGTTAAGAGAATTCTTAAGCAGTCTGCTCCCGAAACAAGACGAAACATCAACGAAATCTTAAAATATCCTGACGACAGCGCCGGCTCAATTATGACAATTGAGCTTATTGACCTTAAAAAGAAGTGGACTGTAAGTCAGGCATTTGACTATATCCGCCGAACAGGCACAGACAAGGAAACAATCTATACCTGTTATGTCCGCGATGACAACAGAAAGCTTGAGGGCGTTGTTTCAGTTAAAACTCTCCTTTTGTCCCCTGTTGACGCTATAATCGAGGACATAATGGAAACAAACCTTATTTCCGTTGACACATACGAGGAT
Source organism: Clostridia bacterium (assembly GCA_017622215.1). Lineage (GTDB taxonomy): Bacteria > Bacillota > Clostridia > Monoglobales > Monoglobaceae > RGIG8709. The sequence goes on along the minus strand of JAGARO010000004.1, from coordinate 5,108 downwards.
AAGGAAGTTGTTGCAAAGCTTTTCGATAAATACGACCTTCTTGCAATGCCTGTTGTTGACAAGGAAAACAGACTTGTGGGAATTATCACAATTGACGACGCTATCGACGTTATTCAGGACGAAAACACCGAGGATATCGAAAAGATGGCGGCGATTACTCCTACTGAAAAGCCATATCTTAAAACAGGCATTTTTGAAACCTGGAAAAGCCGTATTCCATGGCTTTTGCTCCTCATGGTGTCTGCAACCTTTACCGAAAAAATTATTGGTGCTTTCCAGGATAAGCTTTCTGCCTGCGTTGTTTTAACAGCTTTTATTCCTATGCTTATGGGTACAGGCGGTAACTCAGGAAGTCAGTCTTCCGTTGCAATTATCCGAGGAATGTCCCTCCACGAAATTGATTTGTCCGACACCTTAAAGGTTCTCTGGAAAGAAATCGGCGTATCTCTTATCTGCGGTCTCACCCTTGGTGCAGCTGCATTTATAAAGATTTACTTAATCGACAACGGCGATATTGTTTCCGCAAGTCAGGAGCCTGTTAAAATTGCTTTAACTGTTTCCCTTGCACTTTTTGCAACGGTAGTTTTTGCAAAAATTGCAGGTTGTATTTTCCCTATGCTTGCGAAAAAGCTTAAGGTTGACCCTGCAGTTATGGCGAGCCCGTTCATTACAACTGTGGTTGACGCAATCTCTCTCTGGCTTTATTTCTTAATAGCTCAGGGCATCTTAAAACTGTAAGAAAAACGGCACAATTTGTGCCGTTTTATTCATAAAATATATTGATTTTTAATATTAAATATGACATAATAATTTTAATAGATTTATTTTTCAGGAGGCGTAATAATGGAGGAAGAAGCTAAAATTGTTCAGGAAGAAACTTCCGTAAAAAAAGCGAAAAAAGTTCCCCTTTGGGCCATAATTTCCCCTGCAGTTGCGGTGTGTTTAATTCTTTCAGTTATGATTTATGCAAACACAACAAAAAAGGTATTCCCAAATATTTATTTAGGGGACAAAAAGGTTGCCTCCTACACCGAGCAGGAGCTTTTAGACACTCTCTCCGAGGGCGACATCCTAAAGGACGACAGCGTTATCTTAATCTGCCAGGGCAATCGCAGAACTGTTACTGCACAGGAGCTTGAAGCAGAGCCGAGAGTACCTGAAACTGCAGAAAAAATCCTTGAAACAGGTAAAAATAAAGGATTTTTTGGCAAAACTCTGGAATTTTTACGCTGTCTTTTTGTAAAAACTCATATTGCTCCCGATTTAAAGATAAATTCAGCAAAGCTTGATAAAATTCTTACTGAAATTTCAGGTCCGAAAGAAATTAAAGCCGAAGCCTCAGGCTATGAATTACAGGGCGAATACCTTGTTATAAAAAAGGGAAAGCCTGGTTTTCAGATTGACAGAGAAAAGGCCCTGGAGGAAATCGAGCGCGCCCTTGTAACAAAGGAAGAGGAAAAAATTGAATTAATCCTTGAAGATACCTCAAACACAGCCCTTGACGCAGACGAAATCTTTGAGGAGCTGTCAAAGGAGCCTGAAGACGCCTACTATGAAAAGGTTGACGGAAAAATTATTGTTCACAGCGACAAACCAAAGGTTGATTTATACAAAGCAGACCTTGTTTCAGCTATAAAAAGCGACGAAAAAGAGGTTAAAATCAAGGTTACATCAAAAAGAGCAGAAATCACAAAGGAAGACCTTGAGGAAAAACTTTTCAAAGACGAGATTTCCACATACAGCTCCCGTTACAGCGAAAGTAATGTTTCACGTTCAACAAATGTTAAGATTGCAACCGAAAGAATTAACGGCATAGAACTTATGCCTGGCGAAGTTTTCTCCTACGACAAAACAATCGGCTCAAGAACTACTGCAAACGGCTTTAAGATGGCTGGAGTTTATATAAACAACAAGCAGGAGCTTGGCATCGGCGGAGGAATCTGTCAGGTTTCATCCACCCTTTATGCTGCAACCCTTTACGCAAACTTTGAAATTGTAGAGCGAGTTTCCCACAGTCTTCCTGTAAGCTATATGCCTGACGGAATGGACGCTACAATTTCCGAAGGTTACATTGATTTCAGATTTAAAAATACCTCAGAATACCCTGTGAAAATTATTGCCACAGCCACAAACGGCACTATGAAAGTATCAATCCTCGGGGTAAAAGATAAGGATATTGAAGTTGAGATTATAAACTCAAGAACGGGCGTTCTCCCGTCAAAAACCGTTAGAACAGCTGACGAAACTATCCCACAGGGCTATAAAAAGGTTGTAAGCAAAGGCACAGACGGCTACACAGTAAGCTCCGTGCGAGTTGTAAGGAAAAACGGAAAAGAAATTGACCGCGAAGTTCTCACAAGAAGCAGATACAATGCAACAGACAAGGAAGAGCTTGTAAACCCTGCTGACATCGAGGCAACCGACGGCACACTTCTTGACTATGTAGAGGGAGCTGTCCCACCTGCAGAGGAAGTGCCGGAAACACCTGATGCTCCTGAAGAAATTGAGGAAACAGAAGAAGTTGTAGAAGAAATTCCAACCGAAGAAACCGAAACAACTGAGACAGAAGAAATAATTATTGAGATTTAAGGTGAAAGAATGTTCGGAATAATGACAGGCACTATTGTCAACGCTATTTTAGTTATAATCGGCGGTGCAATTGGTGCAATACTCAAGAAAAATGTCCCGAAAAAACTTGGAGACGCAGTTATGACAGGTCTTGCCCTCTGTGTTTTCGGAATAGGGATTGACGGTGCTCTCCAGGGCGAAAATGCTCTCATAACCATAATTTCTATGGCTGTGGGCGGATTAATCGGAGAGTTAATTGATATTGACAGGCACGTCAAGAACCTTGGCGACAGATTAGAGGAAAAGGTTTCCCGTGGAAACAGCGAAAAAGGCTCTCTGTCCCGTGGGTTTGTAAGTGCAACACTGCTCTTTTGCGTTGGCGCTATGTCAATTATGGGCTCACTTTCAAGCGGGCTCTCAAATGACCACAGCACCCAGATTGCAAAGGGCTTAATTGACGGAATTGCAGGTCTGGTTTTAGCCTCAACAATGGGCTGGGGCGTTTGCCTTTCAGCAATTTCAGTTATAGTTTATCAGGGCTTAATAACCCTTTTTGCAGGCACACTTGCCCCCGTTTTATCCACAGCTGTAGTTAACGAAATGACCTGTGTGGGCTCACTTTTAATCTGCGGAATTGCATTTAATATGCTTGGTATCACCAAAATTAAGCTTATAAATTATGCTCCTGCAATTTTTATTCCTATAATACTTTGTATGTTTATGTAAGGTTTACATAATAAAAGCACCCCAAGGAATCTCCTTGAGGTGCTTTTTGTATCCATTTTAAATTACAGACATAATTAAAACTGCAATTATAACAACAGGAAGAACGTATGTCATATATGCCCTGAACCATTTTGGAACTGACATACCCTTTGTTCCGCCGTTTACTTCATCTAAATATTTATTCCAGCCCCAACCATAGCGGGTTGTACAGAACAGTACATACACAAGACTGCCGATTGGAAGAAGCAGATTTGAAACGATGTAATCTTCTAAATCCATAAATGTTTTGCCGAAAACCTTAATATTTTCCCAGATGCTTAAGCTGAAAACGCAAGGAAGAGAAAGGATAATTACAAGAACAATATTTATAACTGCAACCTTAACTCTGTTAAGCTTTGTAAGTTCAAGCCAGAATGACATTATGTTTTCAAAAACTGCTACAACAGTTGAAAGTGCAGCAAAAATCATAAACAGGAAAAATAATGCACCTATAATTCTGCCGCCTGGCATAGCGTTAAACACTGATGAAAGGGTTGTGAAGAGGAATGACGCCCCAACTGAGCCTGCATCAGCTGTCTGCCCGCCGTTGTATGTAAAACAAGCAGGGAAAACGATAATTCCCGCCATAAGTGCAACGAATGTATCAAGGCTCACAATTGTAATTGCCTCGCCTAAAAGTCTTCTTTCCTTATTTATATAGCTACCGAAAATTGCAATTGAGCCGATACCGATACTGAGCGTAAAGAACGCCTGTCCCATGGCAGCTGAAATAACAGTCGAAACCCCTGCTTCTTTCATTTTAGCAAATGACGGAATAAGATAGAAAGAAAGTCCCTCTTTTGCGTTTGAAAGGGTGAAGGAGTAAACTCCAAGCCCTATCATAAGCGCCAAAAGGGCAATCATCATTACCTTTGTAATCCTTTCAACACCTTTCTGGAGGCCTAAAGAACAAATTGCAAAGCATAATACGATAACTGCAACTGTTGACCACACCATAAGAGGAGTGTTTGTAATCATTCCTACAAATTCTCCTGTTAAAGCCTCTGTGCCGTGGGATGTCATAATTGAACCTGTAAGATATTTACCAAAATAAATGAACATCCAGCCTGAAATTGTAGTATAAAACATCATAAGAAGATAGTTTCCCGCAATGCCCAGATACTTCATAAAATGCCACTTCTGACCTTTTTCTTCAAGCACATCAAAGGATGATGCAATACTTCTCTGACTTCCTCGGCCTACTGCAAGTTCACAAGTCATAATCGGAATACCCAACAAAACAAGGAACAAAAGGTACACAAGCACGAAAGCTGCACCGCCGTAGGAACCTGTAATAATCGGAAAACGATAGACGTTTCCGAGACCGATTGCGCATCCTGCTGAAATTAAGATAAATCCGAGTCTGGATGCAAATTTTTCTCTGTTCATTTTTTATTCTCCTTTATTTAAGATTTCTCTTAAAGATTCATAGAACGAAAGAGCTGTATCATCAAACCCTGACGTACTAATTTTTTCAAAGCTTTTCTTCGCATTTTCAATTTCCCCATTTTTATATTTTCCCCAAATTTCCGATAAATCTAAAAGAATCTGATATTGCACAGCATCCTGCGGACCAACTACAGTTTCTTCTTTTTCTTTTCTAAGAGTTTTATTTTCCTCTCTTAATTCTTCAATTTCCCCGTTTAATTCTTCAATTGTTTTTTCATCATAAATGATGCTCCGGCAGGGTTGTGATATACTGCATCGGGATCGAGAGTTGTTCCGCGGGCTACGCTGCGCAAGTATGCGGTTGCATGGTTTGTATTTACATTGGT